>JAGVAP010000113.1 GCA_020060215.1 Deltaproteobacteria bacterium
CTTCAGGCCGAAGAAGAGGTTGGTGGCCGGCGTGTAGGGGAAAAACCCATCCCTGTTGGCTCCCAGCATCTCGGCCCATGACCAGTAGGAGCGGCGCAGTCCGTTGGATTCGGAGGCTTCCAGGGCCTTGCGGCTCACCGCGTTGAACCCGAGGCCGGGCGGCAGCATGAGACCCTTCTGGGAGCAGCAGATGGTGACGTCCACACCCCACTCATCGTGGCGGAACTCCATGCTGCCGAGCGAGGAGATGGTGTCGACCAGGAGCAGCGCCCCGTGGCCGGCCAGGTCCATGGCCTCCCGGATCTCCTCGACCCTCGAGGTCACGCCCGTGGACGTCTCGTTGTGCACCACGGCCACGGCCTTGACCTCGCCTGCCCTGTCCGCGGCCAGCCTCGCCTTCACCGAGTCGGGGTCGGCGCCCCTCCGCCAGTCTCCGGGAACGAAATCCACCAGGAGACCCAGCCGCTCCGCCACCTTTCCCCACAGGCCGGCGAAATGGCCGGTCTCGAACATGAGCACCCTGTCGCCCGGGGAGAGGGTATTGACCAGCGCGGCCTCCCAGGCTCCGGTGCCCGAAGAAGGAAAGATGATGACGGGCTGACTCGTCTTGAAGACCTTCCGGAGGTTCTCCTGCACCTCCAGCGCGATTCGGGCGAAACGCGGCCCCCGGTGATCGATGGTCGGTTCGGCCATGGATCGCAGGACCTCCTCGGGGACATTGGTGGGGCCCGGGATCTGGAGAAAGTGCCGGCCCGGGAAAGAACGGCGGATCATGGTAGACCTCCTCAAGGGACGCAGGGTTCAGTCCGACCGCCTTGCCGCCGAGGCAAAGGCGGTTTTCTCTTCTCTAGGAGCGAGCACCTGCTTGCGATCTCTTCGGAGCTGAATGAATCGCATGCAGGGCTTGTCTCCTACAGGAGATCAGGGTCTCGACACGCCCGGGAAAACCTTTCACTCACCGCTCTTGCGGCGGCATGAACCCGCCCTTCCTTGCCCGCTCCTCCATCTCCCTGCGGATCCGGTAGGCCGGCGTGCCGGTATCCAGCTCCACGTCGGAATAGGTCAGGATCCGGCCCCTGGCAACCGGCCGCACCACCTTGGCCTTGCCCGAAAGCCCCATCGGCAGGACGGAGCTCGCAAGGCTCTCCTCCGACGGCATGAGGGTGCCGAACACGGTGAATCCCCCCTCCCCGTCGAGGACCTCCCCCGGCTCGAGGTCCTTCTTGGCCGTGGACGCCACATCCGCCATGAAGTACCTGCTCATCCCGGTCGGCTCGCCCCTCAGCGCCACCGATGCGATGCTCACGTTCAGCTCCAGGCCGATGAAGTGGTAAGGCCTGAAGAGAGCCGTATACCTGCCGCTCTGGTCGGTCTTCATGCCGTACTCCGCAAAGCAGCGCTTCACATAGTCGGTGGGCGCGCCCAGCACCACGTAGACGCCCCAGCGAAGATCATCGTGGACCGGAGCATTGTAGCGGTCCTCGCTGGCTACGCACTCCACGGTGCCGGCATGGTCCAGGATGCCCCCGTCCTTTTGCGGTTTCAGGACGTGGTGAAGGTAGTGGATGCTTACAGGCGGGAATCTCAGCCCCCCCGGCAACGGCTTCAGGCCGGCCCCATTGGCGACGGCGCACATCTCGATGGCGCTCTTGGTGCCGTCCAGGAACGAGTTGAACATCTGGGCGTTGTACCCGCCGGTGGCCACCATCTCCTCGGAGAGGCCGTAGTACTTCCAGACGGTCGCGGGGGTGGAGTAGTTGTACTCGGGCTGATACCGGGTGCCCTTGCCGGCGCAGACCGTCTCGAAGCCGGCGGTGCGGGCCCAGTCGATCAACTCCATGATGAGGGCCGGCTGGTCGCCGTAGGCCATGGAGAAGCAGACCCCTGCCTTGGAAGCCATCTCGGCCAGCAGGGGTCCTGCGAGGCTGTCGGTCTCCACGTTGGCCATGACCAGATGGCGGCCCGCCTCGATCGCCTTGAGGGCATGGAGGGTGCCGGATTCAGGGCTGCCGGTGATCTCCAGGATCACCTCGCATTCGGCCTGGATCAGCTCCAGGGCATCGGGAGTGATCGCGGTGATCCCTTTGGCCGCGAGGTCGTTGATCGGCCCCGCCTTTTCGGCAAACGCGGTGCAGCCCGGCGGCCAGCCTACCTGGAGGCAGTTCCCGGCCGCCTTTTCCGGAAGCAGTTCGGCGATACCGACGACCTGGATCCCCGGCGCGAGCCGGGCCTGGCTCAGGAACATGGAGGCGAACTTGCCGGCCCCGATCAGCCCGACCTTCACCGGTCTACCCATTTCAGATCTCTTCAGAAGCAGCTCGTGCAGACCCATGGATCCCTCTCCTTGTGCGATGGTTGAGCGGTGGGGATGAGGCCATTCACCCCTCTTCTCGGGGGATGGCGAGAATAGTCCTTCCAGGCGCAGGTCCGGATCATTCGTAGATCATCTTGACGGTCATTCCGCCGTCGATCGTCACGTTCTGCCCGGTCATGAACCGGGCCGACTCGCTCAGGAAGAGACAGGCTTCTGCGATGTCCTGGGGCCTGCCCACCCGCCCCACCGGGTGCTGAAGACGATCCCGCTCCGAATGGACAGGCTGCCGGGCGCGGGGGGAGTATTGCCAGTCCCGGGTCTCGATCCAGCCCGGGCTGATGCAGTTGACGCGGATGGAATGGGGTCCGAGGCTGACGGCCATCGCATGGGTGAGGGAAAGGATCCCGCCCTTGGACGCGGTATACGCCTCGGTCCCGGGCTCCGACATGAAGGCGCGGGTCGAAGCGATATGGACGATCGCCCCGCCGCGCCCCCGGTCGATCATCCTTCGGGCGACCGCCTGGGAACAGAGAAAGGTGCCGCGCAGATTGACGGCGATGACCCGGTCGAAATCCTCCACGGGCAGCTCGACAAACGACCGGTTGCGGGTAATCCCTGCGTTGTTGATCAGGACGTCCGGGCACCCGAGCTCGTCGCAGGTTTCCTGCATCCACTGCTCCACGTCATGGGACTGGGAAATGTCCGCCCGAAGGAAGAAACCTTTGGCCCCAAGTCCATGCAGCTTGTCGAGGCATTCCCGGCCCGCCTCTTCATCCACGTCCGCGATCGAGACGCCGTATCCCGCGCCTGCGAAATGAAGCGCAACGGCCCTGCCGATCCCCTGTCCCCCGCCGCTTACAGCCGCTATCTTCATTGGCTGCATCCCCTGAGGTCGATCGGCCAGACGTCGACCACCTCTGCGCCCCTCGTGAGGTAGTATCGGTCAAAGAGATTCACGGTCGGATCGCAATGGGAAGTCACCAGCTCCAGGACCGTTCCCAGGGGAGGAACCTTCCGATGGTCGGGGCAGGTGATCTTCCCGAACTCATCACCGAACCAGTCGTAAGTCATCCCATCATTCTCGGATCCAAGAACCTGCGGCACACCGCCATCCCTGTACAGCGACTTCAACCCGGCGTCCACCGTGACGAAACCCTGCTGGTTGGCGCTGACGACCGTCGTGAGCAACCGCAGGGCCGGGTCGAACTCGGTGAAACGGGTCGCGTCCCGGGCCGAACCGATGCCGAGATATTCCGCGTCCATGCATGCATACGACCCAACCTGAAGCTCGGTCACCTCCGGGACGGCGAGATCGATGTCGAAGGTTCCCGTGCCGGATGCACTGAAGATCGTGCACGTTTCCACCACGGACTGCAACGCTCGAAACACCGGGGCGGCTTCCTGAAGGCATTTGTGCGACGTACTCATCCTGGAACCATAGTCAGGGATGTGCTGCACGTGGCCGGCGTACGCCTGAATCCCCCTCACCCGCATGGCAGGACGGGAAAGGATCGTCTGAGCCAGGTCGAGCGCATCGGCCGGCCGCACCCCGGTCCGACGCTGGCCGATGTCGACATCCAGGAGGACGTCCATGGCCAGCCCTTTGTCGCGCAAAGCCCGGTCGAGCAATTCAACGCCTTCGCGGTGGTCGACCACGGTCATCAGGGAGGGAGCCGCACTCAGCGCCTCGACCAGCCTCCTGATCTTCCGCACCGTCGCCACCGGGCTGGTCACGAGAACCCCCTCGATACCCGCCCTCACCAATGCTTCGGCTTCCGACACCTTGGCGACGCAGACCCCGACGGCCCCTGCCGCGGTCTGCCTTCGCGCAAGGGCCGAGCACTTGTGGGTCTTGGCATGAGGCCGCAGGGCCTTGCCGGCCCGCACTGCCGCGGCCTGCATCTTCTGAAGGTTTCTCTCGAGGACATCCAGGTCCAGCACCAGGCAGGGAGTGTCGAGGTCGTACTTGTGGCGGACTGAAGTGTTCGCTTCACAACCCATGGCTTCCACCTCCAGCTTCAGGGTCCAAGGGTCTGCACAAGAATATGTGCGTCATTTGAGCACAGGAGAAAGGACCTGCAATTCGAGACCTTCAATCACATTCAAATGCCCTTGTCAACCTTCTGGGGAGACAATGGGGAGACAACATCCGTTCACAAACGTCTAGAACAGCGATCATCCTGAGAGATTTGGCGGATTCTCCCCGGGGGTGGGGGTGGAGAGCCGCACAAGGCGGGGTGACTACGCGGGGCTGTCGGCGGGTCGATCTTTCCCGGTCAAACGATTCGTTTCGGCGTTTTCCGGTACCTGCCCTTTCCGAGCGGTGAGTCGTCATCCATGAAAACGACGCTCCCCCCCCCGCCGGTGATGAGGCCGTACAGTCTCCGGCCGTTTAGAGTCAATGAAAAGACATCACCCTCTTCTGAAGAGATCAGGTCTTTCCTGATCGAGGCCAATCTGTTCCCGAGGCCCCTTCCCAACAGCTCGGTCAGAAGAGCGGCCTCCATGGATTCCAGCCGGCTGTGGATGGCGGCCGGGATGGATGCGGCCGCAGTCGGATCGGAATACCAGTTGTCCAGCTGGAAGGACTTGAGCCCTTTCGAATCATACTTGTAGGCCAGCGCCACATAGGGTCGAAGGGGATGGGAAGCATCCGGATGGTGAAGGTATGTGGACCTCTCCTTCCGGAACCCATTTTTCTGCAGGAACCGGACCAGGGATTCTTCGCTTGCTCCGGCCTGCTCTTTGTGGTCCGCAGCCTTCAGCCCGCCGCTGCTCAGGGTGGAGGACTCCGGCGATTCGGTCTGAACAGGCGCAGGCACCTGTCCCCTTACAACCGGACCTTTTTCCATTCCCGCCTCTCTCATGGCGAGCGGCTCGGTCGCGGAGGCGGCCGCCGCAAGGGCGAGGCACAGGGCTCCGAAAACGGGCAGTGCCCGGAAACGACTTTTCCCCTCGACCCGTATCAAGACCCATCGCGGTCTGATCAGGCCGGCGATCGTCAGGCAGAGGGAGATCAGGGCCAGGATCGTAAGGACGTTATGGATGGTATGCATGGAGTCTCCATCGACGCTCCCCGCAGGGGCTGCGGGGAATGCGCTCTTTCGGTTCAGGTCGGTTCACGCCCACAATGTTTAGAGTTGAAGCAAGATCCCTGCCATTTCCGACGGGTCTTCTTCCGTCACCTGTTGTTCTTCCATTCGGCATGGATGAGCCCGATCTTTAGCGGCTCTCGGAGACCGTGAGCGGAATGCCCGTGGCCACTCATTTCGACCAAGGGGAGAATCAGAATGTCCTTGACCCCACCTGCCGTTGCTGCTACAAGAGGCGACGAGATCTCTTCCAGTAACTCGCGATAATTCTTGCGTTTTTGATCTTTCTGGAGGGGATCGAACCGCTGCAACTTTCTTTTCGACCGGTGGCCGGCGGGCGTGAGCGTGGCGCTGATCGGCGTCTCCATCTGCACCCCCGACTGGATAGAGCGGCCGATCCTCTCCACGAACAGACGGGACATCTTCTTTGCGAGCGGGAGCACGAAGACCGTCGAGTTCACCCATCTGACCGAATGGCTTTCAGCCTGCATGCGCGACCCCCGGCCGACCCTGGGCGGCCAACCCCTCGGTATCGCGTTCTCGGAGATATACATCCCAAGAGTGCACCAGGGGCGAAATGTCCTCCTCACCGCAGGGGAAAAGAGGGTCCGCCTTCATCTCCTGGCGGATCTCATGCCCGTCCATTTCCTCTACTGCTGCGTGCCTTCCGAAACCATGAACCACGTCATGAACGAGCTTCTCAAGATCAGCGCCGAGCTGGTGCGCCGCGACAAGGCCGGATCCCCCCTTCCCGCCAGGCTCCTTGCGCTCGATCACGAGATCTCCTTGGATGCCGATGGAACCCACCTGAAGATCCACGAACCCTTCGCTATGGGATAACCCGGGATGCCGACGCCCCCGTTTACGAACCCTCCCGAACGCCCCTTGTCCTTACGGGTGCGACGGAGTCTGCCGGTTCACCGCCTCCGACAGAGGTTCGCAGAGCTGGGGCATGACTTGACAGCATTCTGCTTTATGTATAGAAGAATACCATTTGGGAGCAAAACCTATCAGGAGAGAGGAGGTCGAGAATGAAGAAGCTGACAGCGGTACTGATAGCAGTGATGTTCGTTTTCACGCCTCTAGCTTACGCCGGAAGTGGATCAGGATCGGTTTACTCCGGTGACTGCGTTCCCGACGCAACTGGATTCTGCGCGGATGATTTTGATTCTACCGTACAGGGGCCCGCTCCCAATTCCGGTGACGGCGTTCCGGACGGAAGCGGTTTTGACCCAAGGCCCAGCGGATCCGGGATGGGACCGGCCCCTAACTCCGGGGACGGCATTCCGGACGGGAGCGGCTTCTAAGCGGCACCCGGATTAGCTCTCTTTGAACATCGGATCGAATGAACCGAGGCTGGTTCGACGCCGGCCTCGGTTCTGCCTTCAGTCGTTTTCAGACTCCCCCCATCCTTGATAAACCGGTCGCTGGAAGACAAGCCTTTACTGGCCGGCGAACGGCCTGACCCTCTCCCGATGAAGAGGGGCCCTCCAGGACGACCTGATCTTCGAACCCTCCTCAAAGCCGTCGGAGGTCACGTTCGATCCGATGGTGAGGGCGAGTGCCCTGACCGCCTCCCCGTCCGTCTCCGGATACTCATATCCCCCGTCCGTCCACCCTCCCGAGTGCTCCTGCTTTCTTGCAAGCCAGCGGGCGAGCGCGTTCGCATGTGCCCGTGCGGCTCCTCCCACGGTATTCAGGGCCATCACCGCATAAGCGGTGTCCTGCACCGATCCGCCGACACCGTTCTCCTGGTCTGAAAGCAGCAGCATCTCCTTCAGGAGGTGGAGGATTTGTTCCGGGTACTGCTCGTAATACCCGCATCCGACCATTGCCCGTATGGCGCCCGCCAGGTTGAGGGCGCGATACGGGTTCTCCGCCCCATAGTAGGAATCGGCAGTGTCCGACAGGATTGCGGCTGCGTCATCCGCCCACTCCTGGTCCCCGGAAAGGTGGGCCGCTTCGAGGAAGGCGGCAAGATCCCAGGCACCCATCTGTCTGCGAATCGAACCAAAAAACGCGTGCAGCGCACCGGCGGAGGCGAACTCTCGGAACGAACGGATGTTCAGCCACTCCCAGTCGCCCCGCCCCGAGTAGGAGGCGTCCCCTGTGACCTCACCGAGGAGATGGAGAAAGACGATGTCGGGTGCCGTGCACCTTACATGGTATTTCGTTCCTGTGGCTCCGATACCCAAATGGGCCTGGATGAAGCCGGCGGCCCTGACCGCGGCACCGAGGAAACCCGGATCTTTCGCGTCGCGGAAAGCCTCCAGCAGCCCGAGCGCGGTGACGCCCGTCAGGTTGGTGGCATTGTAGGTGTTTCCGACGTACCAGTACCAGGTCCCCTCCCACCCGGTCTCATTTCTCTGGAGCTCGACCACTCTGCCGGCCCCGGCCGCAATGGCCGGCTTTCTGGCCGATTTTCCCTTGGTGCCTTTTGCCTGAACCGGTGAAGAGAGTGAAAGGATCAAGAGCGCGGCGATTCCGACTGAACACGACAGACACAGTTCCTTCCTCATACGAGTCTCCTTTCCGTTCCGCTCAAGCGAGTAGAATGACCTGTGCGATGCGATTTTTCCGACCCCTAAGAGGCTCTATATTGGATTTGGAGGCAGGAGCAAATACGCCAAATCCTGTATGCAGGTGCTCTATTGACTGTACGAAACCGGTGATCCCCTTTCGACGAGTATTGCTGTGCGCTCGTGTCCTGGACATATGCTTCCGGGGGCCTATATCGCCTTTTTTTGCCGTCGAAAATGGCATCGAAGACCACTCGCCGCCACCGGGATCAGAAGTCATGTTGACGTGATTGCGCCATAATTGCTGTTTTCGACCGAGATTCCCATCTCATCCGGAGGTCTTCCCATCTCTGGAGAGGGTCGTACGGCCAACAGAGCGCTTCTGGCGCTCTCCCCGAGCGCATTGACGGCATCTCAGATCAGGAGGAACCTGAAGGGATCGTTCCATCTGTCCCCAAAAAAAACCTCGGCCCTTCTGGACCGCATGGCGGCGGAAGGGGAGGCATTCCCCTGGCCGGGCAAGAGGTACTGGGACCGCAGTCCACATGGTGAAGCCGGCCGCCTCATCATGGAATACCTGGCCGATTCCAGGGTCGAAACCCTCGCAAAGATTCCAGTGGACCTGGGTCGGGGCGTCAAGCTCGAACAGATTCACAGGCTGGGCAGGGAAGTCCAGGTCCGCCTCGGGTGGACGGCGGCAGGGTCGTCGTGGATATCGAGAGGGGCGACCGGGCTGTCGTGCACTTCAGGGACATTGCGGGGCAATTGCCTCCCGGAGATCCCCTGTCCGGCTCGTCCTTGATCCCCGTCGGACTCGATCTCGAGCGGAATCTCTACACGGCGGACCTCGGCAATCCCCTTCATGCCCATCTGCTGGTGGCAGGCACCACGGGCAGCGGCAAGACCGAATGGCTCAGAACGGCCATTCACGGCATGATCCGATCCAATACCCCCGAGACCCTTCGGCTGGTCCTCATCGACCCGAAGCGGGTCGCCTTCCCTGAGTTCAGGGACTCCCCCTTCCTGCTCACACCGGAGAGTCTTGTCTTTCCCGATGCGAGGCCCGCATCCGATGTCCTGAAGGAGCTGGCCGGAGAGATGGAACGTCGGTATGGGCTGTTTCACGGGGCCGGGGTGGACGATCTGGTCGGGTATCTCCGCTCCACCGGAAGACCGCTCCCCCGCGTGGTCTGTGTGTGCGATGAGTATTATGCGCTGGTCACGGGAGATCGCAAGAGGAGGAACGAGGTCGAAGCGCAGATCGGGCTCCTCGGCGCCAAGGCCCGCGCAGCAGGGATTTATCTCATCCTGGCCACCCAGCAGCCCAGCCGTGAGATCATCAAGGGGGCGCTCGACGCCAATATCCCCGGACGCGTGGCCCTGATGATGGTCAAAGGGGAGGAATCCCGCATGCTCCTGGGACAGTCCGGCGCAGAGAACCTGCTGGGGAAAGGGGACCTCTTCTTCCGCGACGTGGGCGAGCCCATGAGACTGCAGGCGGCCCTGATGTGACCGCGTCCGCCGGGCCCCCTCTCGCCTGATGCTCTCTGCGACTGCGGCAACGGCATTTTCGTCATCTCGAGGAGATCCCGAACAGGCTTACCCCTGGCGTTGCACAAATTCGGGTACCCGGAATTCACTGGCAGTGAGATCGAGAGGGGCAATGCTCGCTGTTCATTACCGACAAGATTCCTCCACAATTCATGTAGCCTCTCTGTTTTCTTCTTTTGAAAATTCGAATTTGAATTCCTTTGGTTTCGAATTTCAATATCCGATATTCAAATTTCAACCATGCTCTTTCACCCCGAACCGGTAGAGCCTCTCCCCGGTCCTCCACCAGAGGTGGAGGTTTCAAAGGGGAATGAGCTTACCCCCTCTTGGGCGAAACGACGGCGTCCGGGCAGCGGCCACTCACGGCGTCTCGATATCCAGCTTCTTGAAGTAGTTTCGGTAAAATCCCTTGTCTCTTGTCAGGAGACGATCCGCCTGCTTGAGGGCATGGCCGCCGATCAGAAAATCGGCGGCAATCCGGCGCCTGTCCCCGCCCTTTTTCAGATAGCCGTACCAGCATCTCGCGGCTTCCAGGGTCGAATCAACCGCCGTCTCCGAGTACTGGATCCCCATCCTGTCCATGGCCTCGACCGCCGCCTCCACCGCGTGCCCATAGGCTACTGCGACCTCAGCCCAGACACATTCACAGGCGACCACCGATCCTTCCAGGAGGCAGCGCTTGAGCGCATCCTTCGACGCGGGTCCGAAGGACGGATCGGGCTCGAGAATATCGATGAGGATGTTCGTATCGACGGCCGTGATCATGCAGGGCCCCGGAGCTCGTCCATGACCTCTTTCGTTTTTCTTCCGCGGCCGAGGGTGCCATAGACCTCATCGACGGGGTCCGAGCTTTCCTTTTTCGTCACCACGAGCCGGCCTCTCTCTTCCGAGAACTCCAGCACGGTACCCGGCCGGATTCCCAGGCGCACTCGAAGTGCCTTTGGAATGGTCACTTGTCCCCTCTCGGCGACTTTTGCCTCCATCTTCGCCACCTCCGATGTATGAATTCTAGAGAATGAATTCATACCTGTCAAGAATGGCAGCCGGGGGGGAGGGGTACGCCGAAGTCCACCGAGATTTAACGTCCCGCAATCCGCATGGGTGTTCTGCTCAGCAGGCCTCCCTATCTTTGAGGACCTCAGCCAGCTTGTCCAGGGCATCCCATGCAGCCGCAAAACCCGCGTAAGCGGCCACCTGAAACATGGCCTCAAATATCTCTTCGACCTGAACTCCGTTGTTTAATGCCATCTGCAGGTTGAGCTTAAGGGCGTTGTTCCGACCCAGCGCGGCGAGTACACAAATGCTGCAGAGCGAGCGAGTCCTCAGATCAATGCCACCGCGGCTCCATATCCGGCCGCCCAAAACGGACACGACTTCCCTCTCGAAATCCGGACAGACGGACCTGAACCGTGACAGGAGTTTCTCCATGTTCTCCTCGCCCACCATCTTGGAGAACTGCCTGTAGCCCTTTTCATAATCTTCGCTCATTCCCTCCTCCTGCCTGATTGGAAGCTTGTCTGCCCCAGGTTTGCAGTATATGGATACCCCGTTTGCCATTCCACCCTATGAGCCTTGTGTTCCAGAAGCAGGTGTTCTCGGCCCCTATATAGAAGATGAGAAGCCGAGATGAGAAGGGAGAGGGGCAGCCGACGATTCACCGCGCTGGGGAGTCGGACATCCTGACCTCCTCCTCTTTTCGCAGCTGCTTCCGAAGGATCTTCCCCACCAGCGACGTCGGGAGATGCTTCCGGAATTCTATCAGCTTCGGCCTCTTGTAGGGAGCGAGCTTCTCCTTGCAGAAATCCAGCACCTCCTGCTCGCTCATCTCCACCCCCTCCCTCGGGACGATAAAGGCCTTGACGGTCTCCCCCCGGTAGGGATCACGGACGCCGATGGTGCACGCGTTCAGGATCTTGGGATGGCTGTACAGCACCTCGTCGATCTCCCTGGGGTAGACGTTGTAGCCGCCTGCGATGATCATGTCCTTTTTCCGATCCACGATGGCGAAATAGTCGTCTTCGTCACGGACGGCGATGTCCCCGGTGTAGAGCCATCCGTCCCGCATCTGACCCGCCGTCTCCCGGGGGTTGTTCCAGTACCCTTTCATGACGAGCGGGCTCCGGATCATGATCTCTCCCGGCTCTCCCCGCGCCACCTCTTCCTTTCCCTCTTCCAGGTCCACCAGCTTCACGTCCGTGTCGGGCCAGGGGATCCCGATGCTCCCCTTCTTCTTGAAGCCCAGGGAGGGGTTGGATATTCCAAGGGAGGTGGTTTCGCTCATTCCCCACCCTTCGCTGTAGTGGATCCCCATCTCCAGGATCTGATCGATGAGCTCCACGGGCATGGGTGCGGCGCCTGAATTGAGGAGCCCGAGCTTTCGGTCGAGATCGAGCTGCTGCGCCCTGGGGTGGTTGATCACGGCGTTGATCAGGGTAGGCACGGCCGGAAAAAAGGTGATGTGATCGAACGCGGCCAGCCGGTCCATGAACTCATCGATCTCGAACCGGGGGACCAGGATCTGCGTAGCGCAGTTGAAAAGCGCCCAATGCATGACCACGACCGTTCCGTAGACATGGAAGTACGGAAGCACCGCCATGACCGATCGCCTCTCCGGCGGCGTCAGCCCGGTGGTGCCCTTTCCCCACAGGGTGATCTGGAGCGTGGCGGCGACAAGGTTGGCATGGGTGAGGACCGCGCCCTTGGGGACCCCCGTGGTCCCTCCGGTAAACTGGATCAGGGCCGGGTCCTCCGGTGCGATCGCCACGTTGGGAACGCGCCTGTCGGTGCATCCTTCGAGAAGGAGCGAAAAATGGTGCCACTCTTCTTCCAGGTCCAGCTCTCCGGGCGTGCTCCTCCCGAGTCCCTGGATGAAGTCCGTGATCTTCGTGACGATCACCCGTGGCGGGATCTCGAGGGTCCGCCACACGGCCCGGATGTTTGGAAGAACCATGTCGAAGGTGAACAGGGTGGTGACGCCCGTGTCCTCCAGGACCGGCTTCAGCTCATCGGGGGTGTACATCGGATTGAGGTTCACCGCGATGGCCCCCAGGTACAGGGAGGCATGGTAGGCGATCACGTACTGAGGACAGGTGGGGAGGTGAATGGCCACCCGATCGCCCTTTCTCATCCCTAAACGGCCCAGTGCATTGGCCATTCGGAGGATCTGGTCATGGAGCTGGAGGAATGTCGTCTCGGTCCCGTAGAAGTTCAGGGCCGGCTTGTCGGGGTAGGAGAAGGCCGCGAGACGGACCATGTTCTGCGCGGGTATGCGGGGATAGCGAATGGAGAGGGGAACATCGTAGTCGTAATGGCGCTGCCACGGTCTTGATTCCATATCTCTCCCCCTGGCTGTGACCGGCTGTCCGCCTTCGGTTGCGTCTTGACCCAACGGGGGCGGCCTGGATCGGAAGGGTGTTGACTTGATGGAAAACAAGGAGACGCGGTTGGCTGGCTCATTTTATAGCAAATGCCAGAATGATTGGGAGGTTTTTTCTGCTTCGGATCCATGGATGGCGGCGAAGAGCCAGAGGCCGGCTCGGCCGCTTGCCGCTGAGGCGGGATTTCGCGGAGGGAACTTCCCGCAGTTCCTCTCTTCTGTAGGAGCAAGCTCCCGCTTGCGATCTTCCGGGTGTGGAATGAATCGTCCCGCTTACGGGGCTCCTGCAAGGCTTGAATTTTCCTACGAGCATCGCTTCTGGCCGGGAGCCAGTCTAATCAAATGGAGACACTTCGGAGCCGGTCCTCGGGCGATTCGACGGATCCAGGATCCAAGATGCAGGATCCAGGATGAAAGAAAGAACCAGAGACCCCGGGGTGTAGAAATGTTTTTGACCTGGGATCCTGCATCCTGATCGCCCATTCGAGCTCCCGCTCGCTGTGCTCCTCGCCGACTTCCCGGAAGTCAAATCGCCAGCCTGGCCTGGTTTCTTACGCGCGCGGGCAGGGCTTTTTCGAAGTTGTTCTGTCCCGGCAGGGTCTTTTCGTAGGCCTGATTCTGGATCCGAAGCGCCAGGGACATCCTTGGTCCACCCGAACCTGCCGGCCGTGCGGATATAGAATTCCCATGGTTTCTCATCACGGCATTTCTCCATGATGAGAACGTTGTGGGTCCATGCAATTTCTCGCACCATTGGTGCGAGTTTTTTATTTCCGTGTGGGATCATAACGTTTTTTCAATGTTGAATATCGTTATGCAACAATGAAACAACGTTATATGTCCACACACTTTCATATATCCCTCGTTTGTCCTTGATGCTCTTACCTACGACTTCTCCATTTTTTGCGGTCATCAAGAACCAAGAGCCGGGGGTGTTCAAGACCCCCGGCCGCGCCTTCCCTCAAATTAGAAATCCTTGAAGTCATTACTCCTGAGTGGGATTACCTGTTCAGGGGTTACCTCGTCACCATAATGGAGCATCGGCCTTGTCTCATGAAGCGCAGCCTCTTTTCCCCGTTTGACTGAACCAGCGGCTTTGTGGGTTGAAGGCACCTTGTGCACCAAGTGCTTGCTTGCGGCTCTCCCCCTCTCCTTGGTAACTCCCGCATGATTTCTGCCTCCACCGACCATGCTGACGAGTTCTACCACGGATACCTTCATCTGCTCGGCCTGTGCATTCATCTCCTCGGAGGCGGAGGCGGACTCTTCAGCGTTCGAGGCGTTCTGCTGAACCACCTTGTCCATATCCGCCACGGCCTTGTTCACCTGGTCGATGCCTTGGGCTTGCTCGTTGGACGCTGCGGCGATCTCGCCTACGAGTTCCCCAACCTTCGCGGCACTCTCGGCAACCTCCTTAAATGCCTCGTTTGTCTGAGAGACGAACTGCGATCCATCTTTCACCTTCTTCACGGTACCTTCTATCAAATTGGCCGTATTCTTGGCAGCATCCGCCGCTCTCATGGCGAGGTTTCTTACTTCTCCAGCAACCACCGCAAAACCCGCTCCGGCTTCCCCCGCCCTTGCCGCCTCTACTGCCGCGTTGAGGGCCAGAAGATTTGTCTGAAATGCTATCTCATCGATGGTCTTGATGATCTTGGACGTCTCTTCGCTAGCCCTGGTTATCTCCTCCATTGATTTGGTCAGCTCTCCCATGGATCCATTCGCTCTGTTGACGACGTCGTTCGCATTTTTCATGAGACTGTTTGCCTGATTGGCATTTTCCGCATTCTGCTTGGTCATGGAGGACATCTCCTCCAGGGATGAAGAGGTCTCCTCTATGGATGCAGCCTGTTCCGATGCCCCCTCGGCCAGGGACTGGCTGGCAGAAGAGACCTGGCTTGAGGCAGAGGCCACCTGATCGGCTCCATCCTTGAGGCTTTCTATGATGCCATTTAGGGGCCTGGTTATACCCCGTGTAATGAAGACCGACAGGAAAATTCCCAGGAACAAGGCCATAATCCCAATCACGGAAATCAAGATTTCACTTCGGTTGTTTGATTGAACTAGTTTCGGCCCCAGTTCGTCCTGTACCGACATGATGGAAAGCTTCACTTCCTCGGTAAGTTTGGCAATTTCCGGCCCGAGGCGGTCCAAGGTTTCACTTATGATTTTATTCCTATCAGATATGGTCTTCACTACCCCATCGAAGGTTCTTGTAAAGGCAGTCTTGGCCTCGATAATCCTGGAGAGGTGTTTCTGACTTTCAGGATTCTTGATCACCTGTTCAAGCGCTGCAAGCCCCTGCTGCATCTTGCCGAATTCCTCACGAGCCAGATCCACGATCTTTTCCTCTTTCGCCTCTAGGAATTTATTTACGTAGACGCGGCCGAGAAGCAGGTGCTTCATCGCGAGGCCTGATTGGAGAGCTGCGCTTATGTCGCCATCCTTTTGGGCTGATTCAATGATGTTGGTAAGGGAGTCTACCATCAGTGTACCTTTAACGTTGAACACTTCATTTTCCGCCTTTTGAAGATCACGGGTAAGCTCGATCACCTTTCTGAAACCAGAATCGTAGTTCTTACTGGCGGCATCGACGGTGTTGATCTTCGCGAGCCGTTGCGGGTTAAGGATCTCCTTCTTTGCCTGTTCCAGGAAGGTCTCCATCTTCTTTGCGTACTCTTCATATTCTCTCAAATCGCGATCGCTTCCTGAAATGAGGAAATCCTTCACGTTCATCCGGGTCATGAGCATATTAGCCTGAAGACGGCCTGCCAGATTCGTATCGCGAGCCATCTCACGATATTCTGAGAAACCCTCGGACGCGGTATTCAGGGCGTTAAAGGCGATAAACCCCACTACGACCATAAGAGCAAGGACGGCCGAAAACCCAAGAATAATTTTCTTACCTACGGTCATCTGTTTAATCATAATGCATTTCTCCTTTCGTCATTCACCTTCATAATCATGTTCTTGCCTACCCAATATCGTTACGCCTAAGTCACCTTCTCCAACACATCGACCTCCTCGTTGTTCAATACCCGATCTATGTCGAGCAGAATTTTTACTCCCTTCCCCATTTTGGCCATACCGAGAATGTAAGAAGTGTCCAACTCGATCCCAAACGAGGGGGTGGTGTCGATGTCATCTGACTTCACGTTTAACACCTCGGAGACCGAGTCTACGACGATGCCCATCATGAGCATGCCCGATGACCCCTGGATCTCAACGACAACGATGCATGTCCTCTCAGTGTAATCAATTTCTTCCATTTCGAATCGTCTTCTTAGATCCACTACTGGGATAACCTTGCCCCGGAGATTTATCACTCCTTTTACAAAATCTGGGGTCCTTGGAACCGGTGTCACAGGCATAATACCGATGATCTCCTTGATCTTCAGAATGCCGATGCCGTAATCCTCGCTCGCGAGGGTAAAGGTGAGATACTTCGCTTCCTTGTTGGCCATGTTGTTGACGGCCTGAGTCATCACCTTGGCTAAATGCTCCATTTCTCCAATCCTCCTTTCAGGCGCCCTGCAAAAAGAAATAACGCTACCAGTTCCTTGTCGATGTTTCATTAATCCCCAGGTGTGGAGACGGTGATATAGATGCCGATAAAAGCCTCAATTTGCTCCTTATCAACACGACCAAGAAGCCGGTCCATTTCCTGCCCCTGGACAAAGAATACGAAAGAGGGGGTCCCCTCGATCTTATATCGTTTCATGAAATCCCTCATGAACCCCTTTTGAATTATCCCGAATCGAAGCTTTCCTTCCATCACAATGGCGATATCTCCCAGGATTCCTATCAGCTCTCGGGAGTCTTCATCGTGACCGAGACATGCAACGAAAAGAGGCAGAGAAGAGCGCGTCGATATTTGATCGGCGGAACTCAAAGGCAGAAGTCGATGAGGCAAATTCGACATAATAAGAAATCCATTTCTGAACAAGAGCGAGATGGAGCCGGAAATTTGTTAAATGGGGGAATTGAGCACAAATTGTGCCAAAGGGGAAGATCAGCTGTATTTCGCAGCAATTTTATTGAGTTATTAGCAAACAGCAGGAGGGTTGGGATATGTCAAGTAATTTACAGATAGGTCCTTAATTGACACCATGTTATGACAACTGTTTGACATCTTGTCATCCATCCATCTGATACTTTTTCATCAGGCGGTGCAGATTTTGGCGGCTCATGCCCAGAAGTTGCGCTGCTCTTGTTTTTCTAGCCCCGCTTCTATGGAGGGCGGTGCGTATCTCATCCGGTGTCGTCTCAATTCTTCTCCTCTGCAGCTCACCGGCCTTGATCTGCCTTAGATCCCTAATGGGAAGACAGTCAAGGCTTATCGTATTCGTCTGGGCAAGCATAAATGCATGCTCGAGAGTATTCTCCAGTTCCATAACATTATCAGGCCAGTGGTAATCCATGAATGCACGGAGCACTTCCTGGTCTACGCCTTCTATATGCTTTCCGAACCGCTGGTTGAACCGGGAGCAGAAGTAGTCAATCAATAGAGGAACATCCTCATACCTTTCCCGAATTGGCGGAAGCTCTATTTCGGCCGACCGCAGCAATGAATAAAGGTCGGACCTGAATTCCCCTTTTGCACACATCTGGGCCAAATCCGCGGTGGTGGTAGCGATTACCCGCACATCCGGTCTAGTCAGCATGGATTGCCCTACTCGTTCATATTCCCCGTCCCGGAGGAGTCTGGAAATTTTGACCTGTATCATCGGGGTGGTCCTGTCAATATCAACCAGAACAACCGTGCCACCCTCAGCGAGTTCGAGCTTCCCCCTCTGCTCCCTTAACGAACCTTGGAATGATCCCCGGATACATCCGAAAAGCTCGCTCTCCATGATGTTCTCTGGTTGCGCTGAGCAATCGACGAAAATTAGAGGCTTGAACGCGCGCGGCCCCGAATAATGCAGCGTCTGGCCCACGAGCTCTTTCCCTGTCCCCCTTTCGCCCCTGATCAGAACGGTTGTTTTCTTACTCGCAAGATCCTCTATTCGGCTACAGATTCTCCGCATCACCTTACTTTTGTATACGATACTGTGAAACTTCTGTCGCTCACGCAGTTGCTCCTCCAGTTGGCTGACTCTGCTCATATTTCTGAGCACGAGAAAGCCACCAGAAATCTTCTGTTCAAGTCCATCCGTCGATATTACCGAACTGTTCACGAGGACGATCTGATTGGGACGCTTCCCATGACTACATTCAATTCGAAAATCCCTGATATCTCTCTGCTTCCTTAAGGATTCTCTTATGACTTTCCGACAGGACATAAGGCAGTCATTCTGAATTTCATCAAAATGTCTTCCGATCATCTCCTCGGGGTTTAATTCGCACACCTGCTTTGCAGCCTCGTTGACTCCGATGATGTACATGTTGTTATCCACCGTAATCACTGCGTCATGAAGGCTGTTTAACAGCTTCGCCATATACTGGCGGTCCGCTTCTCTTCCCTTTTCAGCTTTCAGCTTCTCATCCATGAGCTGTTTCTGAGTGAGCGCGATTCTGGTCACCTTCAGAAGCGTATCTCTACTCACTGAATCGAACAGACAATCAAAAGCACCAAATGAAATCGCTTCCTCCGCTCGATCACGGTCTTTCTTGTTGATGATCATTACCAGAGGAGATGTGAATCCCCTGGATTTGACTGCATTCAATAACGCAGTCCCAGAACTCTCAGCCAACGGGAAATTCGCGAAAATCAGACTAACATCCTCCAGCATTCGTAAGGCTTGGGGGTAATCTCCTGCTGTCCACACCTCGTAACCTTCCCTGGAAAGAATGGATCGCAGCCTGGACTGAACCCTCTCTTTTTCAGTTGCGACAAGAATCCTCTGCATCCTTTTCATGTCCGGTAACATGCGTAATCACCTCTTCCGTCATTCACTTTGAATTTTGATTGGATTACACATTCGAGGTGAACTCATAACCTGGCCAGAAAGGTCTCGAGTAGTTGGAACCCGTTTTCTTCTTTATCGGTGAAAGCTGAACTGATCTGAAATGCTCAAACAAGATTAGTTAATGAAAACGTTCGTCTACCAACCCAATAGGAAGACCAACTAGAGCAAGGGGGATGAAGACTGCAGTTATGCGAACGAAAGCGGCACGGATCAGCACGACATCGGTTCTCCACACGTACCACTAGAAATGTGTCCAAGTTTGAGAGACTTGGACAGATTACCTGGATATTCGGATTTGTCAATCTAAAGCTTAGCCTAACCTTTTTGGTGGTCTCCTCGGGACCTTGTGGGCTAAGGAAGCCGGACACCTATTATTCAGCAGGAAATCTGATACTTGCCAATAAGCAACGCCGTTTGAGAGTCGGTCCACTCCCGATTTTCAAAGCGAACCCTACCATAACGGTAGTTTTTTCAAAATCCTCTCGCAAACTGAATCTCTCGAAGCATTTCATCCCATGGCTCGGCATAGAGGCGATCAGGTGGGGCTCGTCCTGTAACCCCATCTTGAATTTCTCAAGATGCCTCTGGGCACCTATCAATGATCCATGAGACCAGGATGCCCTTCTCCCAAGTACCATGGGGGCGTTGTTTCAATGTTGAGTCGTTATGCAACAATGAAACAACGTTATATATAAACAGAATAAGGGGTTATAGTCCCCCGATTAGCATAGAAGAAAATATTTCAATAACTAATGAAAAGAAGACCCCTCCTGTTACTAATAAGTGCATAACATAGTTTGCTTAAATGTCGTATTTATGTCATAACTGATGACATGGAAATTCGTGATGCTCGTTCTCTTCCTGGTATTGCACAATCGGATCTTCGTAAGAAGGCGATCCAAAGCTTTTTGGACAGTGTTACACAAATTGAGGTGGCGCGAATCTTTGGCGTTACGCGCCAGGCTGTTGGGAAATGGGTCAAGGCATATCGAGAAGGAGGTGAAAAGGCACTCGCGGAAAAACGCAGAGGCCGTCCAAGAGGCGGATCTCTGCTGCCTTGGCAGGCTGCCCAGATAGCGAAGACAGTTGTGGATCGAACGCCGGAGCAATTGAAGCTTCCCTTCTATCTTTGGACCCGCGAAGCTGTGGCCCGGTTGGTTGAAAGAAGATTTGGGATCCAGCTTTCGGTTTGGACAATTGGTCGGTATCTCTCGAGGTGGAAGTTCACGCCTCAGAAGCCGATGAGAAGGGCCTACGAGAGGGATACCGGGGCTGTTCAGAAGTGGATCGAGGTCGATTACCCTTCTATCCGTACGCAGGCGAAGGAAGAAAAAGCCCGGATATATTGGGGGGATGAAATGGGGCTTCGTTCTGACCACTGCACGGGAACAAGTTACGCCAAGCGAGGGCAAACGCCGATCATCCCCGGCACCGGGAAGCGCTTTGGGTGCAATATGATCTCTGCCATTACGAATCGTGGCCACCTCAATTTTATGGTCTTCAAGGTCAAGTTCAGTGCAGAGGTCTTCATTGAATTCCTCAGCCGCCTGACCAGGCAGAGCAAAGACAAGGTTTTCCTGATCGTAGATGGTCATCCAGTTCATCGTTCGGCCGAAGTAAGGACCTGGGTGCCCGAGAACTCCGAGTCTATCAGGCTGTTTTTTCTTCCTGGGTACAGTCCCGATCTAAACCCGGACGAATTGCTCAACAACGATGTAAAGAGCAACGCAGTTGGACGAAAGCGCGCGCATAACGTTGTCGAGATGATCTCCACTTTAAGGAGTTTCCTCTGGAGTCGTCAGCGAACTCCAAATGTGATCACCAACTATTTCCATGCGAAAAGCGTGCGCTACGCAGCTGCATGATGGAAACTATTTCATGCTCCCCTTAATAACTCTTCAAAACCCCTGTGGAACCAGGCCCAAGGCTATTATAGACGCGTAAACGCCAGAAAGAGCTTCGTGGACCTTCATCACCTCTTCGTAATTCCAGTATTTCAGCTTCCCCGACAAAGCATGGATGCTGCTGGCTTCCTTCTTAATCTTCTCTAGCTGCTGGGAGTCTGAGACTGCGACAACGCCTTGAACGGCAGGGTTGTTCAGGGATCTCAACAGGTTCATTAACAGACTATCGACGCTGCCGCTTGTTTGGACTTCAAAAACGTAGATGACTCTACCCATGTTCCCAATGGTAGCCTCCCAGACGGCGTCCACCACCGCACCTTCGGCTACTTTCTTCTCCGTTTCCGTCTGCAAGCCCAGCCACTCACCTATATCAGAGATTTTGTCCCTGATTTCGTTGTGAACGAAACTCTTCTTGTCTTTCTCCACCTCGACCAGATTCGGATCCGGTTTCTTGTTTACAGGCTTCAGCAGCCCAGAAAGGTTGTCGATTACCTGGAGTTCGCTCCAAATAAAGTAGTCCACCCAGAGAAGGTTCACTTCCTTCCCCGAGAGTTTTCCGATTTCATTGGCGATTTCGCTGCACCTTACAAAGCTTCTCATAACGCCCGCCAGTGAGCTGATAATCGTACTTGGGAAGGTCGTTAACCCCTAAGTAGTTCAGCCCCACATAGGCCCGTCGATTCCAGAGCATGCACGTATTAGGGTGTGTATGGCACAAAATTTCGCTCATCATTGCGGGACCAACGGATTTGATATTCTCTCGAAAACGATCCCACCTTTTATCCAACGAATCTCGCCCCCAAACTAATGTTATCAACTCGCCTCGGAACCCCTCTAGTCCATTTGTATTGATTATCTTGTTGACAGCATATTGTTTGTTCCCCCAGATCATCATCGCCCACAACTTTGAAAGGTACTTGGAAACATCTTCTGGGGACATAGCTTTCATGCGCTCGGCTGTCCATCCCTGGTAGAAATCCATCCTCTCTTGCCGCTCAATTCTTTCCACCTGGGTTCGCTCGGAATTCGCAGCAAGCTGCTTGACATAATCTTCAATATGCTTCTTCAGCAGATTTTTGTTCATTTCATGTCCCGCTTAAATGATGTTCTGTTCAGAAGAACTAGGTTCCTAGGCAGCCAGATCATTGGTGCATCCATCGACAAGGGAGGCATCCCCTCTGGTCCATGACATTTGATTATTCCGCCAAGGCTTTGAAGGCGGCTTGTGCCGTATTGCTGTAAAAATCGATTTGCATCTTATCGATCAATTCGTCAGGTAGGGTGGCAAAATCTTTTCGGTTCGCCGTAGGAATCATGAGGCGCTTTGCGCCAGAGGCCATTGCCACCCGCAGTTTGTCGCCCAGTCCCTCCACGTGGCTGAGAACACGATGGAGGCTCATTTCCCCTAAAACGACCAGCCCTGCCGCCACTGTTCTAGAGAGAACGGCCGAGACCAATCCCACGAAGAACGCTACGCCCAGGTCATGAGCGTCCCCACCTTGCATTAAGCTGATAACCTGAGAATTCACATTGTAACTGGAGAATTCCCGGTCATTGCCGATCTTCTTTGCATTGGCTTTCAAGAAATCGAAAGCCATTCTTGCCGACTTTCGGATATTTTTTTGAGCTTATTCCAGCAAGATTGAATTTTCCAGAACCAGCGGTCACATTGATTTGTATGCGGTAAAGGGAATAACGTGATTCCACCTGATCATAGCCGATCGTAAAGATGTCTCCAGGAGCTAGGGGTGTGGGGATCATGGGGACGTTGTTTCAATGTTGAATCGTTATGCAACAATGAAACAACGTCCCCATGTCTGTAATCACGTGTTTTTGTGGAAGCAAGGGTCATGAAAGCCTGTGAATGTGCGCAGAACATCCATTATTATCTCTTTGCCCCCATCCCCGATCAATCCCTGCTCCTCCCCCTACTTTTCGCGCTGCGGTTTCTCCTTGCTTCGAACTTCGTATTTCTTCAGCAGATCGGTAATGGCCTCTTCTATGAGGTCGTTAGTTGCGCGCTTTTTTCGAATGGCCAGGATTTTGATTTCCTCCAGCAATTTACCGTCTATGGTCGTGGTGAATCTTTCTCTTGCCATAAGGGCTCCTCAAATTCGGCTTAACTAATACAAACATTTCCTGATTTGATCAAGAAAAACATACATACTTGACTTCTTGCATATATATGCATATGCATACATATGCCAACCCCCGTCTTTCCAGGGAAGGAGGTTTCATGGGCAGTATCTACAAACGTGGGGAGGTGTACTGAGGAGGGGGTTCCGGGATCCCCGTCCAAGGTCCAGGGTCGTCAAGAAGAAGTTGAGAGGATGAGAAGTTGAGAAGATGAGAGGGGAGAAGGCGGAGGCAAAGGGAAACCAGGGATCAGAAGTGGGAGGTCAGAGATCGGCGGGGCAGCCAGCCGCTGAGCGATTAGATCGATCAAACAGGAAACCTATTTAAAATCTTCCTTCACATTTAGAAATCCTGTCGATCCTGTTATCCTGTCAAAAAGGAAAAAGGGCTGGCGGAAATCGCCAACCCTTTGTATTCTAGCTGGTGGGCCTGGAAGGATTCGAACCTTCGGCCAATTGATTAAGAGTCAACTGCTCTGCCAGCTGAGCTACAGGCCCGTTTTCGTGAAACGGAGAATCGGGGAATCGGAGAAACGGCGAAAAACAGAATCCGATCTCCAGAATCCCGGAGCGCGCCCGGCAGGATTCGAACCTGCGGCCTACGGGTTCGAAGCCCGGTGCTCTATCCAGCTGAGCTACGGGCGCAAGGATTGAAAAAATGTATCAGCCGGGTTGGGCTTTGTCAACCAATTTAATCCAAAAACTTCTTGACATTTTGGGCCGGTATTTCTAAGAATATGCTTTTCAGTTTGAGCAGAAGGATACCTATATGAAGACGTTCACGGTCAAGGAATCAGAGGTTCAGAAAAAGTGGTATCTGGTGGATGCCGAGAACAAGACCCTGGGCAGGCTGGCCTCCCAGATCGCGTACCGCCTCAGGGGCAAGCACAAGCCCATCTTTTCCTACCATGCGGATACGGGCGATTTCATCGTGGTGGTCAATGCCGAGAAGGTTGCCATGACCGGCCAGAAATGGGAAAAGAAGACGTATTATCACCACAGCGGTTACATCGGCGGTCTGAAGCAGATCACGGCCGATAAGCTAAGGGTAAAGAGGCCCGAAGACATCATCCGCCTTGCGGTCAGGGGGATGCTGCCCAAGAATATCCTGGGCCGACGCCAATTGAAAAAGCTCAAAGTCTACGCCGGACCTGATCATCCCCATCAGGCCCAACAACCTGAGAAGCTGGAGATTTAAATGGTCGAGAGAAACCAAACCGTCGGAAAGAGAAAGACCGCCGTGGCCAGGGTATGGCTCCTGCCGGGCAGCGGCGCCATTACCATCAACAAGAAGCCCATAGATCAGTACATCACCAGGGAAATGGACAAGATCCTCATCCGGCAGCCCCTGGTGCTGACCGATACCCTCGGCAAGTACGACATCCATGTCAATGTCCGGGGAGGCGGGCTTACGGGTCAGGCCGATGCCATCAGGCACGGGGTAAGCCGCGCACTGATTTCGATCAACCCCGATCTTCGGCCCGTTCTGAAGAAGGCCCAGCTCCTGACCAGGGACTCCAGGGTAAAAGAGCGGAAGAAATACGGTCTCAAGAGCGCAAGGGCGCGATACCAGTACAGCAAGCGGTAATACGTCGTCCCATCAAAATTCCGCCATTTCAATGGCTTATCACGAGGGGGAGGTCCTGAAGGCTTCCCCTTTTCTATTCCTGGGACCAGGGTTCACCGCGGAGGCGGTAGAGGACGCGAGAGAGATCCTGTTTCAATATGGAAGAAATCAGGAACATCAGGATGGCGCTTCGGTATGACGGGACCTGCTATCGGGGGTGGCAGAGCCAGACCGGCGCCGGCACGATTCAGGACATCCTGGAAGAGAAGATACGGCTCATGACCGGCGGGCCGGTCAGGGTGATCGGCGCCGGGAGGACGGATGCCGGCGTCCATGCGCTCCATCAGGTCTGCCACTTCCACACCCCATCCCGACTCGATGCCGAGTCCCTCAGGCGCGGCCTGAACTCCCTTCTCCCCCCGGACATCCTGGTCACCGCGGCCGAGGATGCCCCGCCCGACTTTCACGCCCGCTACAGCGCCAGATGCAAGGTATACGAGTACCGCATCCTCAACCTCCCCGAACCAGACCCCTTCCTGCGGCACTATGCGTGGCACATCCCCTCCCCGCTCGACCTTCCGGAGATAAAGAAGTGTCTGCCGCTCCTCCTGGGGGAGCACGACTTTTCCTCGTTCCGTTCCTCAGGCAGCAGCGTCCGGAGCCCGGTCCGGCGCATGATGAAGGCCGAGATGTATTCCCCGGGCGGCGGTCTCGTGGTCCTGGAATTCCAGGCGGACGGATTCCTCCGGCACATGGTCCGGAATATCGTGGGGACGGTGGTGGAGGTAGGGAAAGGGAGGTGGGACTCCGGGGGGTTCCTCGAGATCCTGACGGCGAAGGATCGGCGCGAGGCGGGGGTCAAGGCCCCGGCCCAGGGGCTCTTCCTCAAAGAGGTCTGCTACGACGACCGCTTCGGCTTGGCCGTGGACTCGGCCAGAGCATCCCGCACCGAACCGTAGACCTGCCTGAAGACCTCGTCAAAAGAAGAGACCGAGACCTTGCCTACTTCAATGAACTTGATGACGATCTCTTTCGCGACCTTCAGCGCCAGCTCGTCTTCGGGCTTCATCGTCCTCTCTCCATGAAAACCCCCGCTGGTGGAAGAAGGCATTTCTTTTGGCAGCGGGGGCTTTGGGCTTGTAAGAAGAACCCGGTCGAGCCCTCCTTGACCCTGTGATCTAGCAGAACAGAATCAAATGTTCAAAGATTTTTTTCCCGCGCAGAGGCGCAGAGGTTAACGGCCCTAAGCGCGAATCCGGAATACAAAAGACCTGGATGCCCGGCAAAGGATTTCGGGCATGGCGGAAGACACTCTGATCGCAAGTCCAATGAACACCAAGTAACCTGGTGGTATCGGGAGGCCCCCCTGGAAGGGGGTCTCGTACCGACTACCCTGTCCTCTTTCAGGGAGATCAGCCCCGTCGCCTGCCGCCGGGAGGTGGCAGGATTGATCGAACAGTGACTCCCGGTGGTTTTCTGGAGCAAGCTCCTGCTTACGATCTTCTCGGAATTGAAAGAATCGCAAGCAGGAGCTTGCTCCTACAGGAAAAGAGCTTCGATGATATTCATTCCTATTGAGCGCGCCTTTTTACTCGAAAATTCTGCAGCTGAACTCCCTGCTCCAAACCATCACCAACCTCTTGGATACAGGTGCTGGGGACGACAGTCGTTTTCTGAAGATGATTTCAGGGCGATTCACTCTGCGGCTCTGCGTTTCTGCGCGAGACCTCTTGCTTCTTTGCTTACTTCCACACCCCCGGTATGGGTGTATCGCACTTCGGACACCTGCCGTCCCTCAGGACGTTCTTCCGCACCTGGAACCCGTACCTGGCGATAAGCAGTTCCCCGCATCCATGGCAGTACGTATTCTCCCCTTCATCTCCGGGCAGGTTCCCTGTGTAGACATATTGAAGCCCCTGTTCCAGGCCGATCTCCCTGGCCCGCCGGAGACTGGCGGGGGGCGTGGACCGGACGTCGGTCATCCGGTAGGTGGGGTGGAAACGGCTGATGTGCCACGGTATGCCGGGATGGACCCCCCGCAGAAAATCCGCAATCCCCCGAAGCTCCTGCTCGGAATCATTGAGTCCCGGGATCAGGAGGGTGGTCACCTCCACCCACACGCCCCTCCTGACCATGGTCTCTATGCTCTTGAGCACCGGCGCAAGCTTTGCGCCGCACTGCTTCCTGTAGAACTCCTCCGTAAAGGCCTTGAGATCGATGTTGGCGCCGTGCAGATCGGGACCGATCTCATCGATGCACTCCCCGGTCATGTACCCGTTGGAGACAAAGACGTTCCTGACCCCCCTTCCGGCCGCGATCCTTGCGGTGTCCAGGGCCATTTCAAAGTAGATGGTGGGCTCCGTGTAGGTATACGCAATGGTGGCCGATCCGCTTGCGACGGCCTGCCTTACAACGGACTCGGGACTCGTGTCCTGCCCCCGGATCGGGTTCTCATCTGCGGGCATCTGGGAGATATCCGAGTTCTGGCAGAAACGGCATCGGAAATTGCACCCGACGGTGGCAATGGAGTAAGAGCGGCTGCCGGGGAGAAAATGGAAAAGGGGCTTCTTCTCGATGGGGTCCACATTTCCGGCGATGACCTGGCGGTAGACCAGGCTAAACAGGGTGCCGGCCGCGTTCTCGCGCACCCCGCAGATACCCCTGCCCCCGCCCTTGATCAGGCAGTGATGGCTGCAGAGAAAACACCGGACACGATTGCTTTCGAGTTTTTCGTATAGGTATGCTTCCTTCACTGGGTCAACTCGGTTTCCCGTACACGCGGTTTTTCTCCCTTGTCCGGGGGGCCGGGCAAACGGACCTGGAACCCCGAGGTGATCCCTTTTACAAGCGGTCCCCGGGCCTTTTTCCCTTCCAGCACTGGGTGCTGGGCGGCCCTCAGGCTGTAGTAAGGGGAAACCGCGAGGCCGAGGAACAGTCCGAACGGGAGATGGGCGGTGTTCCACAGCCACCGGAAAGAGGTCACGGGCCTTCCCGAGTTCTTCACGTTCATCCTTGCGCACGCCCACTCCATGGGCGCATCCCCAAAGGCGATTCGCGCAAAGGAGTGCAGCTCCCAGATACTGAACAGGCTCAGGCGGTTCAGGAAAGAATCCTGATACATCCCCTTGATCCTGTTGACCAGGCAGGCCCATGAAAGGCTGTTGATCACGCAGACCAGGACCTTTCTCCTCGCAACCCTCCCCGCTTCTCGGAGAGACTCCAGGGGGTGCTCCAGGAATTCCAGGGTATTGATCAGCACGGCGAGATCGAACTGGTTGTCGTCATAGGGCAGGTCTTCGGCCCACCCGACCCGGAGTTCCGTGCGGGTCCCCAGCCGCTCGCCGGCCTTTCTGATCATGTGGGGGGATGCATCGATCCCGTAGGTGCTGAGCCCCAGGCCTCTCAGGAAGAGGAGGTGTTTTCCATCTCCGCAACCGATATCCAGCACACTCTCCCCCGGCTTGGGGTCCAGCATCGACCGGATCGATTGCGCGACCATCCTTTCAAAGGCCTCGGAGTACGGAGAATGAGCCCAGGCATTGTACAGTTTCTCGGATTTTGCATCCAGAACCAGACCCATTCGGCCACCTTCAGACGGTATATATTGGAGCCATCGATGGCAGAAGGCATTGGTTTGACCTTCCTAAGAGGAATGTAGAGTATGGACAGGGTGAAGTCAACCCTTCACCGCCCCGGGTGCGCTTGAACAGAGCGGTCTTTTTTGGTACCAAGAGAGGGATGTCTGGACAGGGTCACAGGATGAAGAGGGTCAGAATGGGCGAAAACCCCATCGGGCGAATTGAACTGCAAGGGCCTGCACATGAATGACTTGAACAAATCGGCCGGCCGGCCGTTCACCCTGAGGGATCGAAGGGCGAACGCAACGCTCATGCCTCGATACCTCGCCACGAGCGGACCTTGTCGATGACCTCCCGAAGGATCAGAGGGGTGCTCTTTGACTTCGACGGGACCCTCACCAGGCCGGGGGCGCTCGATTTCGCCGCCATCAGGCTGGAGATCGACTGTCCTGCAGGAATCGCCATCCTGGAATACCTTGAAACCCTCTCCCCCGCCGAGCGCACTCCATTGCAGAAGATCCTCGAAGAGAAGGAAGAAGAGGCTGCAAGGGCATCGGCGCCCAACCACGGGGCCGAGGAGTGCCTGGCCTGCCTGAAGAACAGAGGGATTCCCTTCGGGATCCTGACCAGGAACAGCCGCTCCTCGGTGCGGATCGGGCTGGAGAGGTTCGAAACCGTTCGCATCGAGGATTTCGCCGCGGTGATCACGAGGATGGACTCCCTCCCCAAACCTCACCCGGACGGCGTTCATCAGGCCGCCCTCCGGATGGGAATGGATGCAGCCGAGCTGATGGTCGTGGGAGACTTCAGATTCGATGTGATCGCGGGAAAGGCCGCTAACGCCTGCACGGTGCTGTTGAGCAACGGGGGGGAGTCCGTGATGCTGCAGGGCGACCCCGAGCCGGACCACACGGTGGAGAATCTCATGGAGATCCTGGCACTCCTGGACCGTTAGCGACAGCTAAGGCTCCACCACCTGCACCACCTGGCCCACCTTGAGGATCTTTTTCGGGGACAGGTTGTTCAGCCTCAGGAAATCCGAGAGCTCCATGTCATGCTTCCTGGCGATCAGCCAGGGGGTATCTCCCTGTCTCACCTTATAGTTCTTCGTCTTGGGCGCAGTCGCGGTCCCCGGCCCGGGCAGGATCATCAGCACCTGCCCTTCCCTGAGGTTCGGACTGGCCAGCTTGTTGAGGGCGCGCAGGTCCTTGGGTGTGGTGTGATATCTGCTGCCGATCTTCCAGAGCGTGTCCCCGGGCTTCACGATGTACTCGATCGTCTTCGGCTTCTGCACCACCTCCACATGGGTGGATTTTGCGGGCACCATCGGCACGGCCCCCTTCCTGGTCGGGACCTTGATGGTCCATCCCACGTTGACCTGCTCCTTCTTGCCGAGCCCGTTCATATCCTTGATGGCCTTTACGCCGGTCTTGTACTTCCGGGCAATTCCTGCGAGGGACTCCCCCTTCCTGACGGTGTGGAGGACATACGGAGGGGAAGGCGAGTAGGGCTGCCAGGCGGGGATGGCGCTCTCGGGGATGTCGCTCAACTTCGCCAGCAGGACCTTTGCACTGCCTGAAGGCACCTTCAGAGGATAAGGGCTGTCCGGCGTCATGTCCTGCCTCAGCTCCGCATTGAGCTCCTCAAGCAGGTCGCAGTCGACGTCGAGGCGCGACGAGATGACCTTGAGGTTCACCTTCTTGTTGATCATGACCTCTTCGAACTTGATCTCTTCATCCGGCGGAGGGAGGACCAGGCCATACTTCTCCGGTTGGTTGGTCAGGTGAAGCACGGCGATCAACCTGGGAACATAGGCGGCCGTTTCCCTGGGGAGTTTTTCATACAGGTCCCAGAAATGGTCGAGGTAGTTGATCCGCTGGGTCCGAATGCGTTTGAGCACCGCCCATTCCCCGCAGTTGTAGGCAGCCAGGGCGGTGGTCCAGTCCCCGAACATCTGATGCAGGTCCTTCAGGTAGGCGATGGCCGCCCGGGTCGACTTCTCCGGGTCCATCCTCTCGTCGATCCAGGTGTCCCTCTTCAACCCGTACTTGTACCCGGTGGATGCGATGAACTGCCAGAGACCCAGAGCACGCGCCCTGGAGAACGCCCTCACCTTGTAGCCGCTTTCGATGAGGGGGAGCCACGAGAGTTCCCTGGGCAGACCCTCATCCTTGAGCATCTTGAGGATGGCGGGGCGGTACCTGCCTGACCGGCGATAGGCGGCAAGGAAGAAATCCTTTTCCCTGCCGAGAAAGGAATCGATCTCTTTCCTGACATGTTCGTTCATCACGAGCGGGATCTCTTTGTGGGTGCCGTCCGCGACGGTAAAGCGGGACGCATAGACCTCCACGATCCGCTTGGCGATGGTGATCCGCAGGTCCTCCCGCTGCTGCATCAGGTCCGGGTCGTCTTCGTCTTCCACCTGGAGGATGAGGGAGTAGGCCTTGTCGAGGGCTTCCACGGCATTGTCGTGGTCGCCCTGTTCCCAGTAGTCACTGGACGCCTGCAGCAGCTCGAGGGCGGAATCGAGGGCCTCCTGCGTACTCAAGCCCTCCGGTGAAGCTTGCTCCTGGACCTGCTCTTCCTTCTGCGGCATCCGGCTCTCCTGGGCCGGTCGGGGGTCGACCCTTTTCTCCTCGCGATGGACCTGCACCTGGGGCTCGCTCCGCATCACCCCCTGTGGACCCGTGGGCGCACAGCCCGTGTAGAGAAAGAAGCTGGCGGCCAGTACGATCAGGATCTGTTCGCACCGGCTACAAACGGCTCTTTTCATCACGATGATTTCCTCCGGACGGCTTTTCACCAGAGAACATGAGGGACTCTTCAGGTCTGGTGTGCAATGCTGGTTCGTGGTCGGTGGTTTTTGAGTGGTGGGGAGTATAGAGGAAGTACGTACTCCGGTCAATAAGATTCCCGCCCGGTCTCCCGCACGCAAACGGGTGTTCACATGTTGGGGCCAGGGTCTCCGCCGGCCCCGTGAAAGCCCGTGAACGCACCCGTCCTTTTTGCCGCATGACTTGATTCGGCGCGGCTTTGGGGCTATATTGATGTTCGTCTTCACGGCAGGGCTTCATGTTGTTTCGGCGAAGGCCTGCAGGGAGAGACGGTTAACCAACTCAACTCCGAAGAGCATGAGATGTCCGACCTCTCAGCCATATCGAAATCCAGGAGAAACGGCCGCAAGAGAAGGTGCCTGTCCTGCGGCACGCAGGATATGGGCCCGGGCAGACGGTACTGCTCAAAGGATTGCCGCCGGCAGATGGCCTGGGTCCTCTCTCTTTCCACCGGTCTCCTCAAGGTCTTCAACGCAAGATATGCGGCATTCTCCTTCGACAGCGGCGCCGTGGTGCTCGATGTGCTCCCGGTCTGGTCCAAGGAGATCTCCCGCTTCACCTACCAACGGACCAATGGGAAAAGGCCTGCCGAGGACTTGAAGACCCTCATCCTCCGCTCCGGTGGAGAGTGGTATGGGATGATCCGCTCCAGGAGCTCCAGGAGCTTTGCATCCCTTTCGCTCTTGAGGAAGAACCACGACAGCACGGTTACCCCCGATTCCATCAAGCCCGACAGAAGGGTCCGGCCAAGGCTTTCCAAGCGCGAGAAGGAGTACATGAAGCTTCTCGAACTGACCGCCGAGGAACTGCTTTCCGAGGGGCATGCCGCCAAGATCAAATCCTCGTACAGGAAACTGGCCAAGATCTACCACCCCGATCTCGGAGGCGATGCGAAGAAGTTCCGGGAGATCAACGAGGCGCAGCACCAGATGCTCCTGTGGGCCCGGTGCCCTCAGTTCACGATGCGAAAGGCGCTCGCCGACTGCTGGTCCTACGACGGGGCCACCAACCGGTGGTCTCCTCCGTTATGATGACGCCTCCGAACAGGGTCGATCGGCCTCAAAAACCACGCTCCTTCGATTCAACTCACCATCAAGGCAACTCCGAATCTCGAATCCGAAACGCGAAACAAATTCGAAGCACAAATACCCCAATGTTCAAATAAACCGCTTGGCGGATGGGGTGGGTTTAAGATATGAGGGCTTCGATATCGGTTTTGGTCATTTGACCTTCGGATCATTGGTCATGGTTTCGGATTTCGTGCTTCGGATTTCGGAATTCACCTGCGAGAGACAACAAATGAATATCCTGACGCCCGTATCCATCTCCAGGCTGCTCCAAAAGCAGCCCATCCGCGCATCCGCCCCGTGCAGGGTGGACTCGGGGGGGACCTGGGACATCAAGGCGATGGCCCTTCCCCTCGAAGCCGTTCAACCGGTCACCGTCAATATCGCCCTGAGCCTGAGGACCGAGGTCACGCTCATGCCTTACGAGGAGGGCAGGGTCTCGGTCGCCTCGGAGGGCTTCGCCGACCGCGAGGAGCACAGTTTCGATGCGGTTCCCTTCGACTCCCCTTTCGGGATCTTCTTCGCGGCGGTCTCTCACTTCGGGTTTCACGGGGTGGAGGTGCGTATCCGGTCCGATTCGCCCGTCAAGTCCGCGCTGGGCGGCTCCAGCACCGCCCTGGTCGCACTCGTCAAGGCCCTCACCAAGGCCGCGTCCCTGCGAGGATCGGCGCCGCTCAAGACCGGAGCGGTGCTGCACCTTGCCTATCACCTTGAAGACAGCGTCTCGAGAGGGAAATGCGGCATCCAGGATCAGGCCGCCGCGGCTTACGGGTCCATCCACCTGTGGAAGTGGCGATACGGCGCGCCCGGATCGATCTTCACCAGGGTCCCGCTGGCCGAGCGCAGGGAGCTCCCGGAGTACTCGGTGAGGCTCCTGGTGGCATACAGCGGCAAGAGCCATGTGTCGGCCCGGATCAACCGCGCCTGGATCGAGGACTTCCTCTCCGGAAGGACCCGGTCCGGGTGGATCAAGGCCAACGATATCGTCCGGCAGCTGGCCGGCGCCCTGAAGGACAAGGAGTGGAGCCGCTGCGCGCGCCTGCTGCGGGAGGAGATGGCCGTCCGAAGGGAGATCACGCCGGACGCCCTGATTCCCGTGACCGAAGAGCTCGTCCACATGGCCGAGGCGTGCGGATGCGGCGCAAGGTTTGCGGGCGCGGGCTGCGGCGGGTCGGTATGGGCGATGGGTGAAAAGGGGCGGATCGAGAGGTTGAGAGAGAGCTGGTCCGCGCACCTGAAACCGATCAGGGGGGCCGGGGTGCTGGAGTGCGGGGTCGATCCGGTCGGGGTCAGGTAGCATTGCGGGAAAGCGCATGGAGCATAGCGAAAAGAAGCCATGCGGCGACCGTTCTTGGCTCTATGCCTTTTTCACTATGCGCTCTTGCTTCGCTCCGGCGCCATGCTCTCTGCGCTTTCCCGCTATGCCTCTTTAATGGGTCTGTTTGCGGTATACCGGACTGCCCCCGCCCGATTCGAAGACGGAGCGGAATTCGCCGAGCAAGGCGTTCGTGGCCTGTTCCACCATGGCGATGTCCCGCTCCGACACCTGGCTCATATCCATGTGGTCGATGGCCTTTCTGAGATTTTCAAACTGCGTCAACAGGGTTCCCTTGTCATGGGGAACCTTCACGCTTCTGTGAACATCGATAATCGTCCCGATACAGGATTCCACCCGCATTCGATACTTCTTTTCCAATTCCATGCTATGCACCTTATGCTTTCCCTAACTGGGCTAAAGTGTCCATAAAGACCTTGTAGAACTTATCGTCATCCGAAACCGCCTTCTTCAGCATGACCCCCAGCCTGTCCAGCTCCCTGGTGCTGAATACGGCATTGGCGCTCATGGCAAAAGACATCATGTAATCCATGCTCTTGAACTTCGCGCTCAGGAGGGCCAGGAAGATCCTCCTTCGCACAGGCATGCCCAACCGGTTCAGGTGATTCAGGATAGGGCTGTTTTCGAGCGGCTGGCCGTCGAAGCCTTCGCTCAGGACCATCACGTCGAACTGATGAAACCTCATCTTTCCCAGGGCGTCCCTCGTGTTCGGAGTGACGATCCCCTTGTAGCCCAGCTCTTCAACGACCGATTTGATCTTCTGGCTCTGTTCGGAATCACTACCCATGATCAGAGAAAGTCTCGTACCCTCTTCAAAGAAATCGAGTGCCTTGTCCTCACTGTAATCGCTGTAGGTGTATCCTTCTTCCGACTCCTTGTTCCGGCTCCGTTCAACCGACTGGCCGTCTGCATTTCCCGCAGGGACCGACCCCTCCCGGCCGGGCTCCGATATGGTAAGCTCAGGTCCTGTGGTTCGGGTGTCCAGGGTGATCCTGTACCTGCATTTTGGACAATTGATCCTCACGACCTGATCTCTGGGGATCTTCTCGTCCAGAATGTTCAGCTTGGTTTTACACTGTTCACAGACGACTTCCATCGACTTCCCCTGGATCCCTACTGCAGTCCTTTCTTCTTCTTGCCGTATTCGTCGTCGAGGCTGAGACCTTCAATGTCGGTGGTCTTCTGCCCTCTCGACTGCTTGATCGCGTCTACCGCCCTTCCGACCACCGCCTTTCGGGAGGCGTAGCTCATGGCCGTTTCTTCCGTGATCCATCCATCCCTGAACAGATCCGATATGCACTGATCGAAGGTCATCATGCCGAAGGGCTGGCTCCCTTCGATGATCTCATAGAAGGTCTTGCCTTCGGACTCGCCGTTGAGGATCGAGTCCTTGACCCTGAGATTGGACCCCATGATCTCAAAGGCCGCGACCCTCCCCCCTCCCTCCTTGGGCAGCAGCCTCTGGCACGCGATCCACCGCACCGTATCCGTCAGGCGGATCCGGATCTGTTTCTCCTCCTCCCTTTCGAACATGCCGATGATCCGGTTGATCGTCTGCCCCGCATCCACGGTATGGAGGGTGCTGAGCACGAGGTGGCCCGTTTCCGCCGCCGAAAGACCGATCTCCACCGTCTCCCGATCCCTCATTTCACCCACCAGAATGACCTTGGGCGCCTGCCGCAGCGCCGCCCTCAGGCCCGACGCAAAGCTGTCGAAGTCCTGACCCAGCTCCCTCTGGTTGAAGGTCGCCTTTTTCTGGGAGTGGACATATTCCACCGGGTCCTCGAGGGTCACCACATGGACGGCCTTTTTCTCGTTGATCTCGTTGAGCACCGCCGCAAGAGAGGTGGACTTTCCGCTTCCGGTGGCGCCGGTCACCAGGATGATCCCATTTCTCTCCTCGGTCATCTTCAGGAATGCGGGCGGCAGCTTCATCTCCTCGATGGTCGGGACCCTCGTGGCAAGCTGCCTCATGACCGTCGAGAAATACCCTTTCTGAGAAAAGATGTTCACCCTGAAGCGCGCCTTGCCCGGCAGCTGATAGGAAGAGTCGCAAGAGCCTTCGGTAAGAAGCATCTTGGTCAGCCGCCGATCCCCGTTGATCAGGTTCAGGGCCAGAAGCTCCGTCTGGAAGGGGGTGAGACGATCCACCGGCGGGTTGAGCGGGACCGGTTTCAACTGCCCGGATGATTCCACCTGCAGGGGTTTGTCCACGGTCATGTTGAGGTCGGACACGTTCTCGTGCGATTCAAGCATGGCCGTCAACACATGATCCAGCTCTCTCTGCCTCAAACCTCACACCTCCGTGAAATCGGCGGGGGGATTTTTCATGAGCGGGAGAAACTTGGACTTCTCCACCGCCTTGCTGTAGGCGTCCTCGGGGGAGATGATCTTCTTGTTCAGGAGCTCCATGATGGCGTCGTCGAGGGACTGCATCCCGTACTTCTTTCCGGTCTGGATCATGGAGGGGATCTGGTAGGTCTTCCCCTCACGGATCAGGTTCCTCACGGCGGGGTTTGCAATCATGATCTCCAGGGCGGCGACCCTTCCCTTCCTGTCCCTTCTCTTGAACAGGGTCTGGGAGACCACGGCGCGGATGCCGTCGGCCAGGGTGCTCCGGATCTGCTCCTGCTGGTTGGTCGGGAACACCTCGATGACGCGGTCGACCGTCTTGGCTGCGCTGATGGTATGGAGCGTACCGAAGACCAGGTGGCCGGTTGCGGAGGCCTCGATGGCGAGGGAGATGGTCTCCAGGTCCCTCATCTCGCCGACCAGGATGACGTCCGGGTCCTCACGGAGGGCCCCCCGCAGGGCCGCGGCAAACGATCGTGTGTGGAGCGAGACCTCTCGATGGTTGATCAGGGCCTTGTCGCTCTTGTGCACGAACTCGATGGGATCCTCGACCGTCAGGATGTGGTCCTTGCGCGTCTTGTTCGCCTCGTCGATGATGGCGGCCAGGGTCGTCGATTTACCGCTGCCGGTAGGTCCGGTCACAAGCACCAGTCCCCTCGGCAGTGAGGCGAGCCTTCGAACCACCGGCGGCAGACCGAGCTGCTCGCAGGTAAGCACGTTCGAGGGGATCTCCCTGAACACGGCCCCGACCCCGTACTTCTGCTGGAAGAAGTTGGCCCTGTAGCGAGCCAGCCCCGGGATCTCGTAGGCGAAGTCCACGTCCCCGGTCTCTTCGAACTCCTTGACCTTGTGCTCCGGGGCGATCTCGTAGAGCATGGCCTTGAGCGAATCGTTGTCCAGGACTCGGAACTTGACCCTCTCCAACTCGCCTCCGATTCGCAGAATCGGCTGTTGCCCGGACACCAGGTGAAGGTCCGATGCGCCTTGTTCGTTCATGAGTTTGAAAAAGGCGTCGATCTGAGCCATGGGCTCCCCCCTCGAAAAATTGGGGAGCATTATATCCAGAAAAGAATCCGATTCAACCCAAAAAGCTGCTGCAGGAGAAACAGCTCTAAACCGCCTGAATTCCCGAGAAGAATAGAGGGAAGGGGGTCCCTGTGGGGTGTCCGCGAGCCGAACAAGCGGGACGCCGGAGCGTCCCGCACCGTGCGTTCCCAGGCAAGGAGCATGGGAACGCTCGTCTCATCCTCTCAACTTCCAAACCTCTCAACCTACTTCCTGCTAACGGAGGTCCTTCACCATCTCCAGGGCATCCTGCCCGGCTGGGTAGAAGTTCTTCTTGACCTGCGTGGGAATGAAGAGGCAGCGCTTGAAGAGTTTCTGGGCGGGCAGGTTTTCCTTGGCCGTGTGCAGAACAAGCCTGTTGACCCGCAGGGCCAGGGCGATCTCCTCGATCTCCTTCATGAGCATTCGCCCTGCCCCCTTTTTCTGCTTCCGGGGCGCAACGGCAATGGCCAGCAACTCCGCTGAAAGCACGATCCCAAGATCATCCGAGAACCGGCCGAGCATGGCAAAGCCTACCGGTTTCTCCGCAAGCAGCGCCACGATCGTAACGGCTGCATCCGACTGGAACCACTTTCTGATCCACTCCCGATACGGTCCGTACCTGCTGAACACCTTGCCGCTCAATGATTCGATGAAGGGAAGGTCTGTGACTCGGGCAGGGCGAACCCTCATGACCGGCTCGTGGGGGACCTTGCGTCCGAGGCGAAGGCGATCCTTCAGCGCGCGGAGACTCGCTGCAGGATCGAAGAAGGAGTCGGGTTTTCCGAATTGTCTCCTCCGCCCCATAGGCCTCACAGGACTGCTGCAGAAGAAGTCACGTCAGTGAGGCCCCAAGCGCGGAGCCCCGCTTTACGGGAGCTTCAGGAATGTCCAAGCCCTAAAAGCCGAATGCCAAAGGAAGGTCAAAGGTCAATTTCAAGAACTCCAAACCAAATGTCTCTGTCCTCTCCATGATGCATCAGACCATTTGGGGCTTGATTGGTCATTTGAGCTTTGACGTTTGGATTTGCGGCGGTTCCGTCCCAGGTCCTTAGTGTCCTCGCGGCGGAACAATCCTCGCTCAGAGATTCTTCCAGCGATCCTGGTGGAATTCCTTGACGCTCCGGAGGATGACGTCCATGAAATCCCGATCCGCATTGGAGACGAGTGTCCCGGTGCTCGTGGTGGAGATCCCGGCCATCTCCATCAGGACGCTCTTCACGGAAACCGCAAGCCCTTCCACACTGTATCCGCCTTCCAGGGTCAGGACCAGCCTCCCGCCGCAGCAGGCCTGGGCCGTGTCCATGACCGATCGGGTGAGCGCCGCGAACCCTGCGGGGGTGACTCTCATCCCTCCCAACGGATCCCCTTCGTAGATGTCGAACCCGGCCGAGACCAGGATGAGGTCGGGTTTGAAGTCCATGGCGACCGGTTTGAGGATCCTCTCATAGACCGCAAGATACTCCTCGTCCCCGCACCCCACGGGGAAAGGGACATTCACTGTATAGCCCCTTCCCTTTCCTTTTCCCGTCTCGCCGAAATCTCCCGTGCCCGGGTAATAGGGGTACTGATGGGTTGAAAAGAAGAGGACGGTGGGGTCCTCTTCAAAAGAATGCTGGGTGCCGTTTCCGTGATGGAGATCCCAGTCCACGATCAGCACGCGCTCGCAGTGCAGCCTTTCCTGTGCAAACCGCGCCGCCACGGCCACGTTGTTGAAGAGGCAGAAACCCATGGCCCTGCCTCTTTCGGCATGATGGCCCGGGGGCCGCACCAGTGCGAAGGCGTTGTCCAGTTCCCCGGAGCCGACCATGGAAACCGCCTGACAAAGCCCCCCTGCAGCCAGCAGGGCTGCTTCGTAAGAGCCGGCGCAGGTCTGCGTGTCAGGATCCAGATAGGTGAATTCCTGTCCCGCGGTTGCGGCCAGGGTGTCGAGAAAACGGGACGTATGGACCTGCAGGATCTCCTCCGGCTCAGCGGGCCTTACAGGTACGTTGGGGAATCTACCGGCCATGTCGGGCGCGTCCAGCATCTCGTACACGGCCCGGAGGCGCTCAGGACTTTCCGGGTGGAACTCCCCCATAAAGTGGTTCATGTATTTCGGGTCTCTGACAATACCGGTTCGGTTCATCGGATCTTCCCCTGTCGTGCATCTCATGATACCAATAGCAGTTATTGGCTAATGGTTACAAGTGAATAGTTGACCCTCCGGGTCCCATACCGTCGCCTTTCTTCAACAATTCACCTGTAGCGAGTAACCGCTAACCTTCCCTTGCGAGGCGCCATGTACTTTATCTTCATCGGCGGAGTTCAGCCAAGGACCAGAACCCTTGAGGAGCGGCCCAGGAGATGCCCTGCCTGCGGGCTTCATCAGGCCGTTCTCAAGAGAACGGACCACTACTTTTCGCTTTTTTTTATACCCCTCTTTCCCATTCAGAAAGGGACACCTTTTCTTGAATGCCGCAGTTGTGGTACCCTCTCGAGCGAGGCGGGAGAGACATGGACAACACCGGCTTCCACCTGCAGCCGTTGCGGCGCAAGACTCGACCCGGCATTCCGCTTCTGCCCGTCGTGTGGGAAGCCCGTGAACGATAAATGACTCTTCGGCAGAGCCCGGTTCGCGGAATTGGACACCGGAAGAGGGGGGTCTAGCCCTTGGGCCCGTAGGATGGGTGAAGCGCAGCGAAACCCATCGATTCGTGAATCAAGGCTGAAGACGATGGGTTTTCCCCGCCTTGAGGCCTGCCGGGGTCCACCCATCCCAACTATTCACCAGGAGCCGCTCGGAAGAAAACCGATGAAGGGAAAAGCGCTGGAGGAACAGAAGAGGCTGGAGCTGCTGGAGGAGGCGGCTCAAGCCATTGGAATCGAGGTCCGGTACGAGCCCTTCAAAGGGGAGAACGCCATGGCAACCGGAGGCCTCTGCCGACTGAAAGGGAACTACCTCCTCATCATCAACCAACGCGCGGGATTGGGCGAAAGGATCAACGCGATCGCCTCGGCCATCAACCGATTCGACCTGAGCACCACTTATTTGAGGCCGGGGCTCCGCGAGTTTCTGGAAGGTTTCCCGGCCGAAAAAGGCGATGCGGTCCTAGAACAGGAATGACCTGCGCTTCTCCCGATTCGCCTTCTTCAACGCCCTCGAGTTTGTCCGCTTGTAGAGCTCCAGGTACTTGCTCACCGCGAACTTCATATCCCTCCGCTCGCAGATCTCCTGAATCCCCCTGATGTCGTGGTAGAAGTTCAGGGATTCGTAGATCTTCGATGAGAGCCGATGGAGGGAATCGGACCGAACCAGCTTCTCCTCCACCTCGAAGCCGCTTGCCTTCATCACCCTTGGTCCTGCGAAGATGACCAGCGCCCCGGGTTCAGCGATGGTAATGTCCCCAAGGGCCGCGTAGCTGGCAATGGCTCCTCCGGTCGCCGGATCGGCCAGGATCGAGATATACGGCAGCCCCTGCTTCTTGAGGCGGTTGACCGATTCCACGGTCTTGACCATCTGCATGAGGGCGGAGATCCCTTCATACAACCGGGCGCCGCCGGAACAGCAGACGCTGACCAGGGGAAGGTTCTCCTGGATCGCGTAGTCCACCGCCCTTCTGAACTTCTCTCCGAAGACCACCCCCATGGATCCGCCGCAGTAGTAGAACTCGCTGATCGCCATGACCACCTGGAATTGATGGATCCTCGCGCTGCCCACCACCAGGGACTCCTTGAAATGGGACCGGCCCTCCTGCCTGGCCAGGAAGTCCCTGTAGTAGTCGGTGATGGCTTCTTCCTCCAGCAGCTGATCGACCGTGAGATTCCTGTACAGCTCGTGGAAGCTCTCCAGGTCGGCCAGGCAGTCGATCCACCCTTCCGCCCCAAGGGTATAGGAGTGTCCGCAGGATGGGCAGACGTGGAAATTCTGGAGGAAATCCTTCAAGGGGATGAGCTTCCCGCATCCGCCCACCCTTTTCTCCTGGCCCTCCACGGCGCCGCACTCGATGAACTCCTTGGCCTCCAGCCTTTCGGATTTCCCGTAATCGTCCGAGACCTCGGTCATGCTGGAGTAGTTCACGATCTTGATGTTGGGAGGCGGCTTGAAGAAGGCCTTTCGGATCGGGAGCTCGATATAACGCTTGAAATCGTAGAACTTCCCGGATCCCTTCGAAAGCCCGTATTTCCTGGCCCGGATTTCCCTGTTCCGGATGAGCTTCCGGATGCGCGATCGGGACAGCTCCCTCATGGAGCGGGTCAGAAACCTCCTGACCGACTCCGCCGTCTCCTGGCAATCTGCCACATCCTTGGAGGATGGAACGATCCGGTCGATGACATTCAGGTTCCTCAGCTCCTTGGCCGTCGGCTTGAGGATGGTGAGGGCGTCGTTGATGCGCGTAGGGTCGCGGAAGACGATGGAGGCCATGCTCTCGGGCGGCGCAGTGGCATAAAGGGCATCGTCCATCTGCCCCCGGATGTCGGTGACCTGAATGGCGAGGGCCCCGCCGCTTCCCCCTTCTCCCAGGACCAGGGATATGGTCCTTACCGGGATGGTGATGAACTCGCGGATCAGGTGCGCGATGAAAAAGGCCTGGAAGTGCTGAGCGGACTGCATGGCAATGTCCGCCCCATACGTGTCGATGAGACAGAAGACAAAGGAGTTTTCAGGGTCGGAAGCCGCCGCCTGCTTCAGCAGCCAGAGGACCTGGGAATGCTCTTCCGCAGTCAACATCCCGTAGTTGAGCCGCTTCAGGTCCTCCGCGCTCCTGAGGTCGCCCGGCTTGGGCTTCTGCTGGCCGATGACATAGAGATGCTTCCCCAGGTACTCACAGGTCCCGGCGACCAGCGAAACCCCCTTGCCCTCGACGTGATTGAAATCGGGGAAGAGCTTGTCGACCATGTCCGAAGCCCTGGGCCGGAAGGGGTTCCTCGTTCGCTTCTTGAAGATATCTACCAGTTCCATCTTGGTCATCATGGTTCCTCCCGGACGCTACCCCTGTCCGGCATCGGGCGGCTCGCCCTGAAATAGTCCTTCAGGATCTTTCCGTGATCGAATGCGAGATCTTCGGGGAGGTTCTCCGGATGAAAGACAGCGGTCTCCTTCGCGTCGTCTCCGGCCCGCAGCTCGCCCTTTCCCCTGCCTGTAAAAACCACCGTGATGGTATGGAACCGCGGGTCGCGAGCAGGGTCGGAATAGGCCCCGAACTGCCGAAGCCGGTCGACCTCCAGGGAAGTCTCTTCCCTGGCCTCCCTGAGCGCCGCAGCCTCGAGGGTCTCGCCGTAGTCGACAAAGCCCCCCGGCAGGGCCCAGCCAGGGGGTGGGTTCTTTCTCTTCACCAGGACGATCCCGCCGCTCTTCTCGATGATGACGTCCACCGTCGGGATCGGGTTCCTGTACTTCTCCACCTCTTTGCCGCAATGGGGGCACTGAAGCCGATCTTTCATCGCCCGCCTCTGCCGGACACGAGCTCTCTTCTCGTGTGCACCATCCTCGAAAGGGCCGTCGCATTCGTGGCAACGGCGAGGATGACGACGGTCGCTTTGACCATCACAAGACCCACGACCGGAATGGCTCCGAGAAGTGATCCCAGGATCAGGAAGGTGATCCTCTCAGGCCTCTGCATGACGCCTTTCCTGCATTCCACCCCGAGCCCCTCCGCCCGCGCCCTCGTGTAGCTCACCATGAAGGAGCCGGCAATGGCCATGGTGATGGCGATGATCGTCAAGGGACTCGGCTCGGCCCCGGGGAGGGCTACCCCAAGGCCCGCACCGCCGGCGAAGTGGTAGGCCATCCCCGCAAATGGGAAGAGGTCGCTGTACCTGTCCAGGGTGCTGTCGAAAAATGCGCCGAAACGGCTCTGCTTGTTCGCCAGCCTGGCGATATGCCCATCCAGCGTGTCGCAGACCCCGGCCAGGATGAGAAAGCAGGCCCCGCCGAAAAAAGAGCCCTTTGCGTAGAAGAGGCCGGCCAGAAGACTGACCGCCAATCCCGCAACCGTCAGGATATGGGGGTGGATCCCCGCCCGGGCGAGCAGCTCGGCTACGGGCGATATGAGTTTCAGGTATCTTTCCCGGTTCTTCGCGCCCAGGAAAAAGATGTCGGACACGTTCGACCCCCTTCGAAGCGGAGAGGGGTGAGGATACCAGAGCACTATCGGGTTGTCAAAAGGGAGTTCGCGGCGCGGCGGGTGGTGGTCCAGAGTGGAGGCGAAAGTCTTCTCTATTGAGAATTCGGTATGTTCAGCGTTCAGGGTTCAGGGAAAGACATCCATCACCTGCGTCCCCCCATGGCTGGCTTTCTGGAACCACGCGCTAGAGCAAAGAGGTGGAGCCCGAAATCAGAAGTTTCCCCTGGAGACCTCGCGATCCACGTATTGGCAGAGGAGCTCGGAGATCTTCTCCGGGGGGCTGATGATGAAATAGTGGGCGATTACCGCATGCGCCATTTCATGGGCGAGAATTCCCACGGAGACCCTCTCCAGGTTTACGTAGATGGTATTGTTCTCCTTCCAGTAGAATGCAGGAGCGGGGGTGGGCTTCCCGGTGATTTGATCAAAGGCGACGGACAGTTCTTCCTGGTCTCGGAACAATCGGACCTGGACCCTCATGTCCGGCTTCGGCATTTCGAGGATCGACTGCACCCTCTGGAAGAGCTGATCGATGTACCTGCCTGCCTTGACTTCCTGTGGCTTTTTGCCGGCCATGAATATCTGGTTGAGGGAGACGGTGAGCGCGCCGGGCTGGATCTTCTGGGCAAAGCGATCGAGCTGTCCCGGCTCCTGGTAGTGGATGGACGCGAACCTGGAGTTGTGAACCCCCTCCTGCCCCTGTGCATCCTGAACCCGGCTGAAACAGCATACGACGAGCACCAAAGGAATGGATATCGTGAAGCCCCTGCTGAAGAACCATCTCCCCACCTTTCGCCCCTCTATCGGCCGGTCTTGAAAAGGTATTGGGTCTTCTCCTGCAGGGTGTCAAGATCCCTTTGCATCTCTTCCGGACCCCAGCCCTGCGTCTGGGCCTTTTTCCTGACCCGATCGATCTCCTCCTGGATCTGGGAAACGCGCTCCCGCAGGTTCTCGATGGTGCTGTTCAAGGTGGCGGCAAAATCCGAAAGCTCATCATGCTCCCGCAGTTTGACCGAGAATGAGAGGTCCCCGGATCCGAGATTTTCGAGACTCTTGCCCAAGCGGTAAAGAGGGCCCGCAATCTTGTGAGATACATAGAGGGTGACGGCAATGGTCGCCCCGATGAGCGCGACCAGGACCACCGCGTTGGTGATCAGCAGGGACGGGAGGATCGCCTCTCCCGTCCTCTCGAGCGCCAGATGGTGGTAGCGATAGGTGGCGGTGAGGGTGTTCTTCGAAAAGAAATAGACCAGGAGGCTGGCGGCCACCATGGCGGCCAGCGCGATGGTGCAGAATTTGAGGATGAACCTCCGCTGAAAGGCCTTCTGGATGTAGACAATGCGACGCCGGTAGGTTCTTTGCTGGCCTGACATGCGGTTGTTCCTTTCTCGATCTGTCGGCGATCGGCCCTCGACGATCAGCCGGTGCTTGTCCGGAAACAAGGGTTTCCGGATTCGAGCGATCAGCGCTCGGCCCAGCGGCTGGCCAAGGCCAGTTTGATCGAACAGGAAAACTTTACAGGGTGATCAGGTTTCGGGTGTCAGCCCGGTAGTCCATCCATTTCCTGACACAACCTTCAACCTCTAACTTGTCGAAGTTCCATACGAGCCGTCAGCTAAAGACATTGCACGACAGGTCTTTGCCGATCGCTGAAAGCTGGGCAGCTTCTTCTCTCAATGAAGGGCCTTCAGGTTCTCCTCGTGAATGGTGATTCGTGCGTTCTTCCAGAGGCGGTCGACCCAGGCATCGAGCGCCTTTTTCTTCTTCATTTCCCTGATGTTGCTCTCGATGGTCTGCACCAGCTGATCGAGGGGTGGACACCCCGGATCCTTGCGGACCATCTCCTTGTACTGATCCTCCACCTCTTCCATGGTAACCAGGATGTCTTTTTCCAATCTCGCTGCCTCCTTCTTCAGAAGGTTGGTAATCAGGGTCTGTTCCCAGAATTTCTCAATGGTCTGCCGGAAGTCGTCCTCCTTGTCCAGGCCCTGTGAGACGGCCGCCTGGATGAGGAGTTCCTTCCGGATTCGGCCATTGAGACACTCCTTCTTGTCCGCAGGGGTCAGCCCCACGATCTTGTGGTATCGGGCCGAGTCTGCCAGTTCCAGGCAGAAATCGGCCTCGTTGATGACGTAATCGTTTACCTGGGCAATGGGTTTTCCTTGATGGGGGCTCTTGTCGCTGCAAGAGAGGAAAAGTCCAACGATGAACAAGGAACAAAGGCCTAAGGTTCTGAGTGCAGCCATGTGGTGACCTCCCGCATCAGAGTCTCTGCCTTAGAATATTTCGATCAGATTTTCAACGAGTTTTTTCTTGCGCCAGGCGGCTGCGGAGTTCACAAAAATTCTGTTGGACAATCTGGTCTTTTTGTGCTTTTTTACTCACGCCTTTTTCCTCAGGATTTTTCCCCCGGAGCCTCTATATGGAGCGGCAAAAACCGCCCTTGCACCTGCGATCCCTGATCTGGATTTTCCTGTCGATCTTCCTGATGTTCTGCCACACCGCTGCCCAATGCGAAGACCGCCTCTTGCTCGAAGGGATCGAACTCTACAAACAGGAGAGCTACGGTGAGGCGGCCAGGGTGCTGGAAGCGGCCCGCAAACAGGAGCCGCGTTCCTCCACGGCAGCCTTTTTCCTGGGGCTGACCTACAAACAACTCATGGATTACCAGAAGGCCCTTCCGCACCTCAGGGACGCCGTGACCCTGGAGCCGAAGATCAAAGAGGCGCTGGTGGAGCTGATCGAGGTCCTTTTTCACCTCTACGAAGAAGGCAAGGTGGATGAGGCCAAGAAATGGATCCAGGTGGCTGAAGCGGAGGATATCTACCCCGCGAAGGTTGCGTTTCTGAAGGGGCTGATCCTGGCCAAGGAGGGGAACTATACGGCTGCCCGAGAGGCATTTGAAAAGGCGAAGTCGCTGGACGACAGCCTTGCCCAGTCGGCGGACGTGCAGATCGCGCTCACCCATCTCGGCGAGAACGAACCCAGGAAGGCGAGGGAAAGGCTGAGGACCGCCATACAACAGGACCCCACCACCGATCTCGCAGCCTTTGCCCGCCAATACCAGGATCTGGTCGAGAGACGGATCGATATCGAAAAGACCTTCCGCATCACCTTCTCCACGTTCGGCCAATATGACACGAACGTGGTCCTCAAGCCGGTCGAAGGTTCTCTGGCGCCGGACATCACCAACGAAGACAGCCGCGTGCTGTCCAGCTCCCTGCGGTTCGATTATCTGCCGGTATTCGAAGGCCCCTGGCTCTTCAATGCGCAGTACGCGATCAGCGGCAACTGGCACCAGAGGTACTCGACCTCCCATGACGCGATCAGCAACGGCCTCTACATGGCCCCCGGATATAATTTCGGAAATTCGGCCCTGAACCTCGCCTTGCGTTACAACCATGCCCTGGTCCGAAACCCGAGCTACAAGCAGTACGTGGATGTGTTCAGTGCCGGCCCCCTCTACCGTACCCTGCTGATGGAAAATCAGATCCTCGAACTTTTCGCCGGTTACAGCCTGAGCGAATACGCCGATCCCCCCCTGATCGATGAAGAAGACCGGGACTCGGACCGGTTCAATACCTATGCGAACTGGGTGTGGCTCTTCAAGAAGGATGCTTTTTTCAGCCTGAAGTACGATTACAGCCACGATGACGCGGACGGGTCCAACTGGGTGAACAGCGGGCACAGCTTCACCTTTGCCCTGACTCTCCCGCTGGTGGAAAAACTGAGCCTCCAGGTGAGCGGCGAGGCGCTCCTGCAGAACTACCGGAACGTCCATACCATCTTCGGCGAAAAACGGGATGACGAGTTCTACACGGGGACGGCCGGGCTGAGCTACGAGTGGATCAGGAACCTGAACCTCATCGCGCAGTACACTTACAGCAAACAGGATTCGAACTTCCCGATCTACGAGTATGACCGGTCTATCTATGCTCTCGGGTTTGAATATCGATTCTAGTGTCGTTTCCATCCAGAAATGGATGGAGCTGTCGGCCGTCAGCTTTCAGCGTTCAGCAAGGCACTTGTTTTTCGCTGACCGCTTGTATGGAGACCAAATGGATGCAGGATTCAGGACGCAGGATCCCGGTTAAAGACAGTCTACAACATGGGTCTCTTGGTTCTTTCTTTCATCCCGGATCCTGCAGCTTGGATCCTGGATCCGTCGAATCCGCCGAGGACCGGCTCCGGAAGTTTCTCCATTTGATTAGACCGGCCCCCGGCCAGAAGCAATGCTCGTATGAGACTTCATCTTCTGGAGCAAGCTCCAGCGCTTGCGATTCCTTCAACTCCAAGGGGTCGCAGGCAGGAGCTTGCCTCTACAGGAGAGAAAACCACAGATCGCAAGCAGGAGCTTGCTCCCTACAGAAGAGAAGAGCGCAGATCGCAAGCCAGGAGCTTGCTCCTACAGGAGAAAAGAGACATGGGTAGGACCGGGCGAGCCGCGGCAAGCGGCGTGGCAGACTGCTGATTGCTGGTCGGGAGAAACCGAAAAGTTTGAACTATGATGGCAAACTCTTCCAACAAGCAGGGAGGTGCTCCGATAGCTGAACGAGCGATCTGGATCGTTGGGCCGAGGAGCCTCCAGAATGATCTGCTGGCCAATCTCCTTCGGAAGAAGACCGGGGCCAATTGCGCATACGGGGATACGGTCACTCAGGCCCTCTCCGCTGGGCAAGCGGACACCGGCCCGGGCCTTTTCCTGTTCGACTGGCTGGGAGAGGAGACGGATGGGTGGACCGAAAAGGTCCGGCCCGATGAAAAGCCCCTCGTTTCCCCGCACCTGGTTGCATTTTTCAATGTGTCCCGGAACCTGGGTATAGAGGCGCGGGCGCTCAGTGACGGGGTCCGAGGTTTTTTCTATGTGGAGGACCAGCCCGACCATATCCAGAAAGGGGTTCGGGCGATCTTCGATGGGGAGCTCTGGGTCTCCAGGGAGATCATGACCAGGTGTCTGCTCGAGAACAAGGGAAGGGAGAAGTCCTACCTGAAAGGGGCCCACGGCCTGACGGGACGTGAAGTGGAGATCCTCTCTCTTATCGCCATCGGAGCCACCAACGAGGAGATCGCCGAAAAGCTTTTCATCAGCGTCAACACCGTGAAGACGCACGTCTACAACCTTTTCCACAAGATCAAAGTCCCCAATCGACTTCAGGCCGCCTTGTGGGCGGCCAAGAACCTCTAGGTCGGCCGACACACCGGAAAGCTGGAAGGATGGAATAGTGGAATACTGGGGAAGAACAGCAAGCAGGAAAAACTGGGACGTGAACCGCCGCAAGATCGCTCCTCTTGTTTTGAAACCCATCGTTCCACCATTCAGTATTCCAATCTTCCGAGGAGATGGGTTGCCGGCTGAGCCGTACGCCTCTGACATGGTCCAGGGCTTTCAGCTCACACTAAAGTATTAGATTTCCTTTCCTGCCATCCTACTTCCTCAGTAGATTTCAGGACCCGTTTCGGTCATCAAAAATACCACCAAAACCATACCTGCTGGTGATTGTCCTTAGCCCCCCTATTCCACTAGGATGCGCATAAACCGAGAAGGGCCATGGGGGCCTAATGCAGGAAAAGCGTAAACTGGAAAGGTTCGATTTGAGGGTTTCGGCCAGGGTCGAAGACGCCGGCAAGAGAAACGGGAGGGAGATTCTCGACCTGATTACCAGCGACATCTGTGCCGGGGGCGCATTCTTCGAGACGGATCACTCCCTGCCGGAAGGGACGAAGGTCAGGGTTGACCTTGTCCTGCCCCTGGGAGGCATCAGGCGACTGATCGCAGGTTATGATCACGCAAGCATAAGGGTGACCGGAACCGTCATCAGAACAGACCCGGGGGGGATGGCGGTCAGTTTCAATAACGACTATTCGATCCGGCCCCGGAAAGGAAGTCCGCCGGGCAGGCACTGAGGACCGGAGGTCGGAGGTCGGAAGTCGGCGCAGCCGCTGGCCAAGGCCAGTTTGATCGAACAGGAAACTTTACAGGGTGTCAGGTTTCGGGTGTCAGCCCGGTAGTCCATCCATTTCCTGACACCTGAAGACTGAAACCTGAAACCTCCAACTTGAAGAACTTTCATGAGAGATCAGAAGTCAATGTAAGCGGATATGGTTGGAGGTTTGGGAGGCAAATCCCTGAACCCTGAACCTCTTCAACCCCAACGCAGAGGTCAGAAGGGAAACCAGTTCGTTTATCCGGTGCATCGGTCAGGAGAGTCCTATGAAACGGCTGATTGTCGGGAATGGAAGCAGGGTGACGGTAGCTCTTCATGTCATCGCCTTCGTGGTGCTTCTGCATCTTTGGGCTGCGCCCGCCTACTCGTCGCAGCAGGTGGCAAGCCTCACCGAATTCTCGGGCACGGTGATCGTCCAGAGCAAGGGAGACTGGGGTGTGAAACCGGGAAAAGGGCTGCCCCTTTACTCCATGGACAAGGTGGTCACGAGGACCGGCACCGCCGTGGTGACCTTCAATGACGGGGCCGTTGTCGAGATCCGGGCCAATTCAAACCTTCTGATCGAAGAGCAGGAAAAGACGGGGTCCGTCACCCGGAATCTCCGCCTCCTGCTGGGCAAGGTCATCTTCAAGACCGGGGTCGGCTCAAAGACCCAGACCAATCTCCAGACCCCCACGTCCGTCGCAGGCTTGAGAGGGACGGCCGGCACCTTGAGCATTGGACTGGACGGCAAGAGCTACATCCAGTTTACCGAAGGCGGGATGAGCTACACGGTCGGCGATTTCATCTCCGGTGTGGCCAAGGACGTGCCTGCCGAGCTGGCCGATCTGAACCCGGCGCAGAGGGCCGCCTTCGTCGCGGCTGCTGCGGCCGACCAGGCCAAGAACGCAGCCGAGGCGGCGCAGGAAGGGAAGATCTCGGATCCGCAGGCAGCCCTCGCTGCTGCGAAGGCGGCCGAAGCGGCGGCAATAGAGGCCAAGGCGGCTGCTGAATCCATGCTGAACAACGCGGATGCCGGTGTCCGCCAGCAGGCCCAGTCTGCTCTGGATGCGGCCACCAAGGCCCTGGAAGCGGCGCAGGAAGCGGCCAAGAAGGCGATCGAGGCCGGTGCCAATCCGGAGGGACCTTCGACTTACACACCTACCACTGAAGAAAAGGGGCCAGGCTTCGATGTCGAGACCCCCACCACGGTGGTCGACATTTCCACCACCTTGGCGACGACCACCACGACCACGGTAACCTCGACCACAACCCCATCGTCCACGACGACCAGCCAGGCGCCGACCACAACGATCGCCGTGTCGGGCAGCATGCATGAGTCCGGGTTCATGCGACACGGGAACACCATCGAAGGGGAGTTGAACGCCGATGCCATAAGCGGGAGCTATACGGGAACCCTCACCTTTAAAGGGAAAATCAAAGACGACGCTGCACCTCCCTACCATGGGTCCGTAGGCGGTAACCTGAGCGACGGAAGCGTTTTTCAGGGGTACCTCTCCGGGGTGAAAGGGTCCTTTCGGGGCATGTTCGACAGCATCTTTTTGACGCCTGCGGGCGATGCCGGGTTCCTTTACTCAAGCCTGCTGGGCACCGTCGATGCGAACCTGAACCTTTCGGCAACCGGGACCCTCACAAGGTCTGAAGCGTATGGCAAGATCGATAACCCGCTGGGGAAGACCCTCAAGGTCCTCATGAATAATGCGGAAACACCGGCGAATCTCTATATGGATAACGTCCGGGTTCCCCTGCTTTCGGAGATCTCAATCGACACCATGGGAAATGTGCTCGAATGGGGCGACGTCTGGTATGATATCGATGATGAGGCCGACCCCATCCAGACCAACAGCATCGATCTAACCAATGGGACACGGTTGGGGGTCTGGAGATATGATCGCACCGGGGATAGTTATTCCAACGAGTTCGACATTGCGACATGGACCGGGACATTCGGACACCACCAAGCAGCTTTTTCCCAAGGCAGCAGGTACCACCACGAGCAGTACCTCTTCGGCGGACTTACAGGGATCGATGATCTGCAGGGGAACCTGAAGGTCACAGGCTTGCTGGACTACCTGGATGCCACCTACATGGGAAAGATCGACTTCGAATACTACAAGCGCTACCTAGGGGGGGACTACGCGGTCGCGGGCGGGACCATGAACCTCGTGAAGCAGGATCTCGGGGGCTATTTCGGTTCCAATAGTTCTGGTCATGGCGGTTTCTATTATAACCACGCAGGAATTTTTGCCCTTGGTGGCTCCACAATTGGACGCATAGGCCTTAAGTCCAGACCGGATGGCGACTATGACTTCTTGGCAATCGGCAAAGCGTCGCCCGGAGAGGCATCGAATTACGTCATCAATCATTCCATCCGGACAGGCTCTTCGGGAGCAAGGGAAGGATTTTTCACAGGTCTCTGGGATCGTACGCAGGGAGAACAGCTAGGCGCTCTCGTCGGCCTCTACAGAGATCAATCCGGAAAATTTGGTATACTTCGAGATTACGACATCGCCTTGGAAAGCGGTCTCACCATGCCGGATGGAGACATGTGGAGAGCGAAGGGTACCATCGATTTCGTCCACATGTTTCAGCAACCGAGGGTCGACTCGACCACCATCAATATAGGGTCCCTTTGGGGCGAGATTACCTCCGGGAGTTTCAATGGCGCCGGGACTATCTACGGTGAAAGCAATTCCTTGCTGACGGAGACCAGGTACTATTGCTTCCCAAGCAACTCGGGTACAAAGCCCTGGGGTATTTACAGCCTTGCCATGAATGGGAGGGGAGAAGGCAAGGGATTTTACGAGAAACCTCCCCTTGATAGGCAATGGGCCGCAAACATTGAGGGAACTGGGGATTTCGCTCATCCTGACAGCTGGGCGCCATATGACGGTATGTTAGAGGGCCAATGGTACGATGATGGCAGTGTGATCGGATCCCTCGACGGATTCATCAGGGATCACGATTCCAATATCATGGGAATCATTTCAGGGACGTTCCTTGGCACTGGCTACGAGAACCCGGAAAGCTCAGGGGAAGGTTACTGGATCGGACAGAGCATCGGCTCATGGGAGTGGACTTTAGGTGTCGGGAACTTCGTTCCGGAGACTCTCTATTCATTCGATGGGGATACGATCGCGCGCGTCGGAGAGGACCCGGCGGACATCGGCATCGTTGAACGCGAAGGCGGGTACCACTATCTCGCCCTCGGCGATTACACGGTCGCAGGAGAGGGAGAATCCACCATTCTCCAGCACTCGCGTCTATCGGGGAATCTCGAGGACGGCGGCGGAAGCGGCGAATTCACGGGCTTCATCGGCAGCGTGTGGAAAGACGGGATTATCGATGGGAGGATCACGGCCGTGCGGACCACTTCGGACGGCGGTGCCGGAATCCTCCTGGGAGAAGCGGCAGGCGCTTACTTCTCGGATCTGGGGAAGTGGAAGGCCAAGGGGGATCTCTCCTATGTCCCTCTTGCGACAGGCCTCGATCCGGACAGCATCACGTTCGAGGAAAAGGATATGGCCTGGACCGGGATTGGATCCCTCGTGGACGGAGGCGCGATTGAAGTCCTTTCGAGCAAAGGGTCGATGCTTTCGATCACGGGCCAGGACTGGGGTGTGTGGCAGACGCTGCAGGCCGGCACCTACACAACCCCCGCATCGGACAACTGGGCCATGTCCCTGACCCACCAGACAGCATCCTCTAAACACTGGGTCGAGGTGGAAGGGGACAAGTGGTCGGACGAGCAGCTGACCGCCCGGGCCGCGGGCGCCTGGGTGAGCTGGGACAAGGCCGTGACCGGCGTCGCGGGAGGCCGGCTCAAGGGCACCTTCAACCCGACCGATGCCACCTGGCAATCCGTGATGGGCGGAGCGAACCTGGAGACCAACCAGTTCATGGACATGATCGCCAGGGGACAGGTCGATGCCCTGCAGAAGCTCAACATTCCCTGCATCCAGGTGGGCAAGGCCACACTGGCGGGCAGCAGCAATCTCATGAACGTCAAGATGAACGACGTCACCTTCTTTGCCTACTCCACGGGCGCCAGCCCCAAGATCTGGGCCACCAACAACGTCACCGGGACCTACAGCGGGGCGCCGTCGCCGGGCCACAACGTGAGCCTCCAGAGCACCAGCGGAGGCAAACTCAACGCGAACTTCTCGGTGAACAACTGGTCCAACAACAAGTGGGGTGCGAATGTGGCGGGCTCGGGCGCGCTAGACAGGACCGACGTGGGCGGGACGGTCAACGTGAACTTCCAGGGCGCAGCGGCCGGATCGTACGGCAACGGCAACCTCTCCGGAACGGGCTCGGGGGTCGTGAACACGAAATAGCCGGCCGCTCACATGAAACTTCATTGTGGGTCCCGGGCCCTGGGTCCAAGGTTCAGGGTTGTAGGGTCTCTCAAAGACGAAGTTTCTTTCATTGACTAGACTGGCTGCCGGCCAGAGGCCCCGCTTATATGAGACTTCGTCCCCAGTAGGAGCAAGCTCGCGCTTGCGATTCATTTGCCCCCGAAAGATCGCAAGCAGAGCTTGCTCCTGCACAAGAAAACCGCAGCGAGTCTCCCTGCTGATCCGCTGATCGCGCGCATCCGCAAATGTCATTTCCGGTCTACCCCCCTTCCGGCCCTGACCTTCTTAGTCCGGCTGCTGCATAGGGCGCGCGTCTTCCATCCGATCTGCGACTTTAGTTGTAGAGAGGCCCTGCCGTCTCATCCCCGAATATACGGACTCCAATCATACTTCCTCCCGATTGCCCTTCCTCGGTCATCCCTATAGAGTCTCCGGCATAAACCCATCTCCCTGGAGGATTCAAATCTCATGAAAGAGAAGCGAAGACTCGAACGTTTCGATTTGAGCGTGCCTGCAAGGCTCGAAGGGCTCGGAAGAGGGAGACAAGGCGACATCATCCATCTCCAGACCAGCGACATCTGTTCGGGCGGGGCTTTCTTTCAAACGGAACAGTCCCTGCCGGAGGGGACGAAGGTCAGGATCGAGATCGTGCTTCCTCTGCGGGGGCTGAAGAAATTCCTGGCGGAATACGAACATGCTCAAATCCAGGTGACCGGCACGGTTGTCCGGAATGAGTCCAGGGGGATGGCGGTCTGCTTCAACAAGGATTATGCAATCAAACCGTGGAAGGGAAGAGAACCATCCCGGCACTGAGGTCACCTTGTTCAGGCGCAGGATCTCAAAAGAGACGGCTTCAACTTCGACCTTCTGGAGTTTTCACGCCCATGAGGGAGGATTCGCCATGAACCGACTGCAGCGCCGAACACATCATGTGCGGGCGATCATCAGGAGAAAGGACGACCTTCTCCTGCGGCAGAAGATCCAAAAGCACACCATCCTTTTCAATGTCGGGCAGATTATCACGTCGGAAATAAACCTGAGGCCCCTGTTCGAGTTGATCATGGAACAGACGAACCTGGTCATGTCCGCCCGGCGGAGCACGGTATTTCTCTATGACGAGCAGAAGGACGAGCTGTGGTTCCTGGTGGCCACAGGGATGGGCCAGGGCGAGATTCGAATTCCGGCTGACCAGGGGGTGGCGGGTTGGGTCTTCAGGAACGGCAAGCCCGTAATCATCAACGACGCCTATACCGATTCAAGATTCTGTTCCGCAATCGACATGCAATCGGGTTTTCGGACAACCAATATCATCAGTGTGCCCCTTTTCAACCGGCGGAGGGAGTGCATCGGTACGCTCCAGGCACTGAACCGCGTTGCTGGCGATTTCACGGATGAAGACCTCGAGATCCTCCTCGCCATGGCGCAGTATGTGGCCGTGGCCCTGGAGAACTCCAGGTTGTTTGAGGAGGTCAAGGACTATTCCCAGAGATTGAGGGAGTCTCTTCTTCACCTGGAAACCCTCGAGAAGATCAAGTGCCAGCTCACCAAGTTCGTTCCCTCTTCCGTGGCCAGGCTGGTCGAGCAGGATCCCGATAAAGTGAGCATGAACAAAACACCCGCCGAGGTGACCATCCTCTTCACGGATATCGAAGGGTTCTCCAGAATCACACAGGGATACGACCCCATGCTCGTCAACGACATGGTGGAGTGCCACTTTTCCAGGTACCTCGAGTGCATCATGCGTCATGGGGGCGAGGTGAACGAGGTGGCAGGGGATGGACTGATGGTCATCTTCAAGAAAAACGGGACAGGCTCTCATGCCAAGGAAGCCGTCCTGGCCGCCATGGAGATCGTTGAGGAGAACGGGCGACTGAACCACCTCCATTCGTATCCCTGGGGTAGAGTGGATTTGCACCTGGGAGTCAATTCCGGTCAGGCATTGGTGGGATCGACCAAGATGAAGAGTCTCACCGGAGAGCGCTGGACCTATACCGCCTCGGGAGCGGTTACCGTAATCGCATCGAGGATCGGTGCGGAGTCCAGCTCCACCCGCCTCTATATCGGACCGGCGACCTATGAGGATGTGAAGGGGGATTTCGAGTGTGAGTTCCTGGGCGAAAGAGAACTGAAGAATGTACGAGGCGCGGTACCCGTCTATCATGTAAAGGCCTGCAGAGATATCCCTCTCCTTTCGGAATGACATCGATTCGACCTTCCTTCCCCATTCAGCTCATCTTCCCTGGCGCCATGCCTCATTCGGTAACAGGCGCGTTTCTCCTTGATTTTGGTGATCGGTTCACTACAATGGGCGCGCGAATGGACGGACCCTCGGCCGAAGCATATGCCGGGGGTTTCTCGAGCGATGCGCACTTTGTGCTTGCGAGGGCGATCGCATGTGCCGATATCAGATTGGACGCGCGCCCTGTCACGAAAGGAAGAGCCGAATGTTCCAGGGTCGTGAAGAACGTTGTTCATTGAGGAGGAGTTGGGATGGGCAAAGATAATCTCATATTCCTGGAAATGATCGAGTGGTTCGATGAGACGGGCAAGGAACTGGTCCATCGCATTCCGGAGAAGGGCTCCGGCGAGATCAAGTTCGGCGCCCAGCTCACGGTCCGGGAAAGCCAGGCCGCGGTTTTCTTCTACCAGGGCAAGGCCGTAGAGGCCTTCGGCCCCGGAAGACATACCCTCAAGACCGCCAATATCCCGATCCTGACCAAGATCGCCAGCATCCCGTGGGCCATGAACAGCCCCCTCCGGGCCGAGGTCTACATGGTCAATCTCAAGGTCTTCACCAACCTGAAATGGGGGACCAGGGACCCGGTGGCCTTCAAGGACTGTGAACTGGGGCTGATCCGGCTCAGGGCTTTTGGGATGTTCAATCTGCAGGTGGTGCAGCCGGTGCTGTTCATCAACAGCCTGGTAGGCACCCAAGGGATGTTCACCACCGAGGAGATCGAGGACTACCTCAACAAGGTCATCGTCTCCAGGTTCAACGACTACATGGGCCACACCATCGACTCCGTCGTGAACCTGCCCTCCAAGTACGATGAGCTCTCCGAAGGCCTCCAGAAAAGGGTCCAGCAGGACTTCAGCCATTTCGGCATGGCCCTGACCCATCTCTACATCAATTCCATAACACCTCCTCCCGAGGTGCAGCAGGCGATCGACGACCGCGCCCGCATGGGCGTCTTTCAGGATATGAACAAGTTGATGCAGATGAAGGCGGCCATGGCCATGGAAAAGGCGGCGGGGGCGGAAGGTGGTGCGGCGGATGGGATGGGCATGGGCATGGGGCTCATGATGCCGGCCATGTTCGCCCAGTTTTTTTCAGGGACCAAGGCCGATCAGGCCCAACCCGGGGCGACCGCCTCCTGTCCGGAATGTCGGGCCCAGTTGGGTCCAAGCGCCCGGTTCTGCCCCCAGTGCGGTCATCAGCAGGTCGTCTTTCAGCAATGCCCGAAATGCGGAAAGAATCTGGCCCCCAGCGCCAGGTTCTGCTCTCGCTGCGGCCTGGCCGTGACCGAGAAGCCGAAACCCAGGATCTGCGCCCAGTGCGGGGCGGAGAACCTTCCGGGCTCCATGTTCTGCAATGAATGCGGGGAGAAACTGGAAAACAGGTCGTGAACGTGTATCGTGAGCGTGAAAGGATAACCTCAGGCAGGCTTTTTCGCGTGCACGTATACGTTCCACGTACACGATCTCTATCGTAACTTACCGGTTAATCCTTCCACATGGGACAAGCAACCAGAGTTCTGATCGAACACCAGTGCCCCCAGTGCGGTGCGCCTGCCACCCTCGAGGAAACCGACCGGCTATTCAGCTGCAGGTTCTGCCGCGTAAAGTCGTTTCTCACCCACAGCAATTTTTTCCATTACCTCCTTCCGCACACCACCAGGGGGGCAGAGGAAGTGGTCTATCTCCCTTACTGGAGGTTAAAGGGAATATTCTTCTGGAGCCTTCGATCCGGCATCAAACACAGGATCGTGGACGTGAGCTGGCAGGCACTCTCCTCTCCCTATTTTCCGATCTCCCTGGGGCTTCGCAGCCAGACCCTGAAGCTTCGTTTCGTATCTCCCGAAGACGCGGGCCGATTCCTGAAGCCGAATGTGACCGTGGCGCAGATGAGGGAGAAGGTAAAGGATTCCTTCCTTTCGCCTGCAGATCATTCTTACGAGCGGACCCTGATCGGAGAGACCCCCAGCATCATCTACTCCCCCTTTTACATCCGCTCCTGCGTGGTAGACGCCATACTCGACAGAACGGTCTCCGATGCGCTTCCGGAAGGGTTCAAGCTCGGGACGAGGACGGAACCCCACCCGAACCGGGAGATTCGTTTCATCCCGGCCCTGTGCCCAAAGTGCGGCTGGGATCTCGACGGGGAAAGGGATTCTCTGGTCCTTCACTGCAGGAATTGCCGCGTCCTGTACCAGGCGGGAAACGGCCGTTTCAAACCGATCCGGGTCGCCCATCTGCCGGCCGCGGGAGAAGGACACCTCTTTCTCCCTTTCTATCGGATCGAGGCAGAGACCTCAGGCATCCGGCTGAATTCTTTCGCGGACCTTGTCCTGCACGCGAATCTCCCGAAGGTGGTCCGGAAGGAATGGGAGGAACTCCCCTTCCACTTCTGGTCTCCCGCGTTCAAGGTCAGGCCGGAGGATTTCCTGCGGTTTGCCAGGAACCTGACCCTTTCCCAGCCCCAGGCCACGCTCCTGCCGGGGCTGCCGAGCGGCACTCTTTCCCCGGTCACCCTTTCCGTCTCCGAAGCCGCAGAGGGGCTGAAGATCCATCTCGCCGGCTTTATAAAGCCGGCCCAGGTGATGCTGCCCAGGCTCCAGGAGATCACGATCAAGCCCCGGAAGGGACTGCTGGTCTATATCCCCTTCCAGCAGAAGGGGAGCGACCTCACCCACCCCGACTTCCAGCTCCGGATCAACAGAAACCTCCTCAGGTTTGCGAAGCACCTGTGATGTCCCTGGTCAGAAGAGCACGAAGGTGAAATGGATCCGTGATTAGTTCCGCAATGGTGAAACGTATCCTACGGTTTGCGCCGCCATCTCCAATGACCCGAATCGATGGGGTTCCGCTACGCTCCACCATCCTGCAACGTTGCCGAACGACCCATGACCAAGGACAAAGAACGAACAAGGACTTGACATTTCCCTCCTCGATATCGCAAGTCTAAAGGCAGAGAGGAGGTACTCTCTTTATGCGTTTAGGAATAGATTTCGGCACCACCCGGACGGTGGTGGCCGCCGCTGAAAACGGGAATTACCCTGTGTGCACTTTTTTGTGGAATGGGGAGCAGAGGGATTATATCCCCAGCCTGGCGGCCCTCAAGGGCGATTCACTCTTCTTCGGCTGGGAGGCTGTGGAGCGGCTGAATGATCCGGACGCCCATGTGCTCAGGTCCATGAAGCGTTTGGCGCAGCAGCTCGATCCGGACGGACTTGTGCAAGTATCCCCGGATTTTCAGATCCCGCTCCTGGATCTCCTTACGCTCTTCTTTCGCCACCTCATGCATATGGTGAAGAGGAATGGGAGCCTTTTCCTGAAGAAAGGCGAAAGGCTGGAGGCCATGGTGGCCACACCGGCAAACGCCTGCAGCAACCAGCGCTACCTCACCATGGAGGCCTTCCGCAGGGCAGGCGTTCGCGTGATCGGGGCCATGAACGAACCTTCGGCCGCAGCCGTGGAGTTTGCCAGCCGCTACCTCGGCAACCTCGGGCCCAGGAGCCCGAAGAGGTACATGGTGGTTTATGACCTGGGCGGCGGCACCTTCGATACCTCCGCGGTGGCACTGGCCGACCGCAATTATGAGGTCATCGGACATGCCGGCGTAGGGAGGCTGGGAGGAGACGACTTTGACGAGGTGATCCTGGAGTTGACCCTCGAAAGGCTCGGCATCCCGCGAAACCGACTGACCCCGGGTGAGGAGGTCCGTCTGCTCGAGGAGTGCCGCGAAAGAAAGGAAGGCCTCAAGGCAAACACGAGGAAAATGGTGGTGGACCCTGGTCCTGCCCTCCGGAAAGAGGATCCGGTGGTGATCGAGACACGCGAGATCTACGGTCGATGTGAAACGCTGGTGCTGCAGTCCATGCAGAAACTGGAGGAGGTGTTTTCGCTCCTCCCTCGCGTCCCGGACATCGACCCGGTCAAGAGCCTGGCCGCGATCTACCTGGTGGGAGGATCGGTCTCCTTCCCGCCGGTAGCGCGAAAGATCAGGGAGGTGTATGCGAACAAGGTGAAAGCGGCTCCCATGCCGCATGCAGCGACGGCTATCGGCCTTTCCATCGCGGCCGACCCCGGCGCCAGGATCAGCATGCGCGAGACCGTTTCCCGCCACTTCGGCGTTTGGAGGGAGTCGGAACAGGGGCGCCAAAAGGTTTTCGATCCGATCTTCGGCAAGGACAGGCAGGTGGATGCGGCCACAGGGCTCCTGGAGGCTCACCGAACCTACCGGCCGGCCCACAACATCGGGCATTTCCGCTTCATGGAATGCAGTTCCCTTGGTGATCTCGGACAGCCCCTGGGGGACATCGCCGTCTGGAAGGAAACCTTTTTCCCCTACGATCCTCACCTGCAGGACCGGAAGGATCTGGCCCGCATCCCCGTGGAGAACCGCCCCGACCTCATGTCTCAGGAGGTCACGGAAACCTACTCATACGATGGGGAGGGGAGAATTCGAGTCCGGATCGAGAACCGCACATCCAGCTATCGGAAGATGTTCGATCTGGGGTGATCGTACTGCCCTTGTGAGATAGGCACCTGGCGCTGGAGGTTGACATGGAAAAAGAGATCATCACCTTGCTTACGGCCCATCTGGAGCGGGCGATGGATTGGACGTTGACCAGCGGCTTGAGGATCATCCTGATCGTCGTCCTGGCGCTGATCGCAATCAAGGCCGCAAAGATCTTATCCTCCAAGACGGTGGAGCTCTGCGTGCGGCCGAAGGATAACGGCGAGTTGAAGAAACGCGCCGATACGCTGGGCGCGTTCATCCGCTATATGCTGGTGATCGCCGTGGTGGTGATTGCGGCCATCATGATCCTGGGTGAGCTGGAGGTGGACATCGCCCCCATCCTGGCCGGCGCCGGCGTGGTCGGCCTGGCCATCGGCTTCGGCGCACAAAGCCTCGTCAAGGACTGGCTGAGCGGTTTTTTCATCCTGCTCGAGGATCAGTACCGGGTCGGTGATGTCGTCGAGGTGGGGGGAAAAGGCGGACTCGTAGAAGAGATCAACCTGCGCATGACGATCCTCCGGGACCTCAGCGGCAACGTCCACTACGTGCGCAACGGCCTGATCGATACCGTCACCAACATGACCAAGGACTACTCGCGATACGTGTTCAACATAGGGGTGGCCTACCGCGAGGATGTGGACGAGGTGATCCGGGTGGTCAAAGAGATCGATGAAGAGCTGCGCAATGATCCCGCGTTCAAGGACGACATCCTCCAGCCGCTCGAGGTCATGGGGCTCGACCGGTTCGCGGACTCTGCAGTGATCATCAAGGCCAGGACGACCACCAAGCCGATCCAGCAGTGGAGGGTGGGTCGTGAATTCAACCGAAGGCTCAAGAAGAGATTCGACCAACTCGGCATCGAGATCCCCTTCCCGCATGTGACCTTGTACATGGGCAAGGGGAAGGAAGAGATGAAAGAGTAATTTGGACAGGATTACAGGATCAACTGGATTTTCGGAAGAAGACGGTTGCGGGCGAAGGTCCCTCCTTGGGACGTGGGACGTACTCGACGCTGGAGCGACCAAATCCAATGCTGACCTAAGGCGTTCCCACGCGGGAGCGTGGGAACGATGAGACAAGACTACTGTCGCGACCTATCCTGTGCCCCCGTTTTGCAGGCGGGGTTTTTTGCCTGTCTTTCCAGGATCCTGTCGATCCTGTCCAATTCTGTCTTTTCAGTTTCCCAGGATTGCATCGACTGCCTTCGAGGCATCCTCCTTTGCGGAGATCGCCTTCACCGCCTTCGCGAAGTTGGATGTGTCCCCCAGCATGATGCAGCCGATGATCCGATTCCCGTCCACAACGACCTTCTTGTACAGGCCGGCGGAGGAAACGACCCTGGACTCGAATTGGCCCTCCGGATCGATCTCTCCGGCCGAGGCCACCTCGATCCCGACCACCTTCAAGGTGTTCGCAGGGGTGGTCCCGCTGTAGACCGCCTCCTGGCCGGCCATGTTGATTCCCGCGACCCTGCCCTGCTCCATGGCAGCGGGCCAGATGCCGTAGGGGACGCCTCTGAATTCCGCCACATCCCCCGCTGCGAAGATGTCGGGCCGGCTCGTGCGGAGGTGATCGTCCACCTTGATCCCTTTGTCGTGTTCCAGGTCGAGGTCCCTGGCCAGGGAAAGATTGGGGCGGACGCCCGCGGAGATGATGACCATCTCAGAGGGAAGACGCTCTCCATCTTCGAGAGAGACCCCGCTGACCCTGTCGTCCCCTGTGATCTCGCGCGTCTTGGCGCCCAGCCGGAAAGAGAATCCCATTTCCTCCAGCACCCGTTGCAGCCTTGCGGCCCCGACCACATCCAGCTGGCGAGGAAGGAGCCTGGGGAAGAACTCCACCACCATGACCTTCTTGCCGAGCTTACGAAGCCCGTTTCCCGCCTCCAGCCCCAGGAGCCCGCCCCCGATCAGGACCGCCCGTTCGCTGTGGCGCGCCCAATCCGCGATCTCGCGGGCATCCCGGATGGTGCGAAGGGTAAAAACCCCCTTCTTGTCGGCTCCCTGGATCGGCGGGACGAAACAGCTGCTGCCGGATGCCAGGAGCAGAACATCGAAGGGAAACCTCTCCCCCTTCTCCGTGATCAAGACCTTCATCCCGGCTTCCACGCCGACGACCCTGGTCTGAAGTCGAAGGTCGATCCGCTGCTCTCGGTGCCAGGACTCGTTCCTGGCGACCAGTTTCTCCTCCTGGATATCGCCCGATATCACCTCCGGAAGTCTGATCCTGTAGTAGAAAGGCAGCCCTTCCTCGGTCAGGATGGTTATGCTTCCGTCCCTGTCCAGTCTGCGGATCTGCTCTGCCGCGGTCGTCCCCGCAACTCCGTTCCCAACGATGAGATAGTTCTTCATCATATATCCCCTTCCGTTCACATGATTCGCTCTGCGTATCCGTTCAGTGCCTCCTGGAGGATGACGCTCCTGTCCTCAACACAACACTTGATCCCCGGGGCGCGCCCGGCTATTCTAAAATAAACTCCATCTCGAGGGATGCCACGTGAAAGTCGTATCGATCTCCACCAGCCGAAAAAAAGGGACGCGCAAGACACAGGTCGACGAGGCGGTTCTCGTCCAGGATCACGGGTTCGAAGGCGACGCCCATGCAGGGGCATGGCACCGCCAGGTCAGCTTCCTTGCCGCGGAAAGCATCGAGGCGGCAAGGCAGAAAGGTTTGGATGTCCATTTCGGCGATTTTGCCGAAAACATCGCCACCGAGGGCATCGACTGGCAGAACGTCCCCATCGGCACGCAATTCGGGATCGGCGACACCGCCCTCGTGGAGGTTACCCAGATCGGCAAGGAATGCCACCAGAAATGCGCCATCTATTACCTTGCGGGCGATTGCATCATGCCGCGCGAAGGGATCTTCGCCAGGGTCCTCAAGGGAGGTACGATTCGGACAGGCGATGAGATCCGACGGGTTGAAAAACCGTGAACGTGGTGTTTGTACGTGCACGTGGGTCACTCCTCGGACGTGCCCGCTTCACGTCGTACGTTCGGTTCTCCTGTATATCCTCGCGAGCGTGTGGGGCGAGATCCCCAGGAGCAGCCCCACCCCCACCACCTGATTGATCCATGTGGTTCTCATCAGCCCCAACTCGCGCCAGCGCCTTCCCGAGGTCACGGCCGAGGCGGTGGAGATCCCGATTCTTCCTCTCCCGGCGAGGATTCGCACCAGGTAGAAGTCCTCACCCAGGGGCACTTCTCGAAAGCCGCCGGTCGACTCGAATACCGAACGCCGCATGAACAGGGCCTGATCCCCGTAAGGGAGCGCCATGAGACTCGACCTGAACCAGGTCGTGAATTCGATCATCCTCATGAAAGGGCACCGGAGATCGGTCCGGAACCTGAAGGCGCCGGCGGAGACTCTCGGGTCCTGCAGGACCTCGAACACGTGGTCCATGTAATCCCCGGGCAGGCGCGTATCCGCGTGAAGGAAGAGGAGGACCCTTCCCTTTGCTGCCCCGGCGCCGAGGTTCTGCTGTGCACCCCTTCCCCTGGGGCCTCTCAGCACATTCGCCCCCATGGAAGCGGCCCTTGCGCATGTCCGGTCCACGCTGCCCCCGTCCACCACCAGGACCTCCGCATCCTCGTTCCATGCGTGGCGGATGGCCGATTCGATGCGGCCCTCTTCATTCAGCACCGGGATGATCACCGACAGGTAGGGGCGCGCGTGGTCCCAACCGGGGAGGACTTCCCTCAACTGCACAGGAGTATCGACGTCCGTGAGCGGCTCCAGCAGATGGGTCCTGAGCCCCCTCTCCCGGGCCCGGAGCAGCGTCTCCCGAAACACCCTGTCGTCGCCCCAGGCCATCCCCCGGAACAGATCTTCGGAACGGCTGAGTCCGATGAGCCAGTAACCTCCGTCCGTGCTCGGGCCGAGGACGAGGTCATGTTCAGAGAGGGCGCCGAAGGCCTCCTCAAGATGGGCCCCTCTCATCCCGGGGACGTCCGCTCCATGGAGGACCACCCGCCTGCAGCCGTTTCCGAACGCGCGGTCGAAAGCCGCCTTCATTCGGCTCCCCAGATTTCCCTCCGGCTGCCTGGACAGATGCACGCCGGGGCCAAGCCACCGGCCGACCTTTTTCAATTCACCGTCGGAGCAGACTTCCACTGCGGCCGAGTAACGTCGGGCGAACCGTTTGACCTTGGACAAGGTCTCTTCCGTCAGACGACGCTGCAACTCGGCCGCCCCTGTTCGCCCGAGAACCGGGATGAGCCTGGTCTTGGTCCTCCCGGGCACCGGGTAGCGGCAAAACAGGATTACGCGGTCATGAAGGATCATCGGAAACTGGATCGGCCGCGAAGACAAGAAGACACCAAGAAAGCCTGGTTCTTCGTGTCTTCGTGCCTTTGTGGCGGAGTTTTACTTTATCCTCTCAAATGCACAATGGGCCGCCCCCAACAGTGCGGCCCGGTCATTCAGGATGACGCGGACCGGGATTCCTTTCATGTAGTCACTGAACCTCCCCTTGTTCGTGAACGCCTGCATGAAGGTCTCCTGTTGGATCGCCGGAAGCATCTTCGGCGGGATTCCACCTCCGAGATAGACCCCTCCCCTGGCCGTGCTCGTGAGGGCGAGATTTCCGGCGACCGAACCGAGGACCGAGACAAACAACCGAACCGCTTCGGAACAGAGAGGATTGCTGTTGCTGAGGCCCATCTCCGTAATCACCCGTCCCGGATCCATTTCTGTGAGCATCTTCTTCAGCTGCGGGGTCTCCTTGCCGGGGTTCGCCCGTTTCAGCCAGGAATAGATGTTCACGAGGCCGGGACCTGAGACGATCCGCTCGGGACTCACATGGCCGAACCGGCTCCGGAGGTAGCGCCACAGCTTGACCTCTTCCTCGCTGTTCGGGCCGAAATCCACGTGCCCGCCTTCGGAGGCGAGGGGGACATACACTCCCTGATGGTACACCAGGAACGCCTGGCCCGTGCCTGTCCCCGGGGCCAGGAGCGCTATATTCTGCCCTCTCTGGACCCTCTCCCGGTTGAGGGCGATCACCTCCCGCGGCCGCAGCAGCGGGATGGAGAGGGCCGTCGCCACCAGATCGTTGACCATCCGGACATGAGGCCACTTGAACCTCCTTTTCACACCCCCCTCTGAGACGACCCAGGGCAGATTGGTCGTCCTGCAGACCCCGTTCAGTACCGGACCGGCGATCCCGATACAGGCGGATTGTACCGGCATACGGTTCTGGCCAAGGAATCGTTCAATGATCTCCTCCAGCCGATTTGCCTCGCGGCTGAGATGGGTCTCGATGACCAGGGGTTGCGGCCGATTCCCCTCCATCCGGAAAAACCCGATGTGGGTCTTCGTCCCCCCAACGTCCGCTGCAAGCACCAACGGCTCTTTTCGGCCCTTTCCTGCCATCCTCCACCTCCAAGAAATACCTCTACCGGTCTCATGACGAAGGAACCTCCCCCCTGATCCTCTTGATGATCTTAGGGATAAAAAAGGAAAAGACCAGAAGGCCGACGGAGAAAAGCACCTTGAGAGACAACAACCTGGACCAGTCGCCGGACAACCATACCTCTTTCAGGGTGCCGATGAAGAACGTAAGCACGAAAGTCCCGACCAGGATCCCCAGGCCCGTCCCCAGGAAGTAGTCCCGAAATCGCACGCCGGTCAACCCCATCCCGAAGTTCATGGGTGTGAAAGGGAAATAGATCAACCGGAGATAAAGGACGGTGGCAAAGCCGTTGCGGGTAACGGCCTCGTCGTACCTCTTCAATCGGTCTCCGATCATGGATGCGGCCAGGTCCCTCCCCAGGGTCCGTCCGATGAAAAAGGCCGCACTCGCGCCGCACATGGCGCCGATCCACACGTACAGAAATCCTCGGTACGGGCCGAAGATCGCTGCCCCGAGCCCCGTGAGAAGCGTCCCGGGCAGGAACAGGGAGACCCCTGCTGCGTAGAAGAGGACAAAGAGCACCGGGGCCCAGAACCCGGCGCGGTCGAGAAAACCCCCGACGTTCTCCGGGGTGAGGAGTTGCCTCAAAGGGGTAAAGCGCACGACATAGACCGCAGAGAGGACAAACAGCAACAGGATGAAACCCTTCAGCAACCCCTTCCTGCGGTTCCTTGAGATCACCATCCTCGGGTCATCCTGCATACCGCCGCCAACCGCGCTCCCTTCCCTTCAGACGAAAGGAGAACTTCAGCCTTTGGGATTTTCGCTGAAAAGGTCCTGGAGGACAGGACTCGGCCGCCGCGTTCCGGTTGATCTCGCCCAGACCGGGATACGGATGCACCGGCCGCTGCCGGCGTGCTGAGCCTCACCTTCCATTCAGCACCGCCACCCATCCGGTGCCTTGGCAATCCTCATGCCCACTGGATGCAATCCGCAGGGCACATGCACATGGCGAGCTGAATCTCCTCTTCGGGGCAATGGACCGGTTCATGGACCTCGATCAGCCCTGTCTGTTCGTTTCTCCTGAAAACCGAGGGGCAGAGGCTCAGGCACGACTCACAGTCCGTGCAGGCGGAAAGATCGAGGTCAATCTTTCTTCCCATTCGCCTGCCTCTCCTTCCATTGCAGGTAAGCCCCGTAGGTGAAGCACCTCCCCAGCTCCCATTCCTCTCCTCCCGCGGACCCCTTCCGGCATAGCCGGCAACGGTCCTCTGCGCAGACGAGACAGCAGGTGCAGTCAGGACACTTTTTCTTTTTCTCCGCCATCACCAGGAATCTCAAATTTGAGATTTGAGATTTGAAATTACTGTGGGAGCTCGGCCGCGATCTTCTTCCCCAGCCCGCGGCACGCCTCCAGCGCCTCCTTGTCCGGTACGTACTGCACCTTGAGGCCCGCATCGACCAACTTGAATTTGGCCTCCTCCAGCTCTTTGGTAATCAGTCTGACGGACTCGCCGCTCCAGCCGTAGGATCCGAAGGCGGCCCCCACCTTGTTCTGCGGTTTCAGCCCCTTCATGTAGCACAGGAAGTCGCTGACCGTGGGAAAGAGACAATTGTTGAGGGTGGGGGAACCCACGATCACCGCGCCGGCGTCCAAGACCTCGGTCATGATGTCGCTGCGGTGCCATTTTCGAAGATGGTAAGGTCTCGCATCCACCCCTTCCCGGGCAAGGGACTCCACAATGGCCTCGGCCATCATCTCGGTGCTGTGCCACATGGTATCGTAGACCACCAGGGCCTTCCTCTTCGGCTTCTGCCGGCTCCACTCGACATAGGCCTGGATGATCTTGAGAGGGTCTTTTCTCCACATGATGCCGTGGTCCGGGCAGATCACGTCGACGGCAAGCCCCATCTCCTTGACCTTTTCCACCAGTTTCAGGATGAGGGGGGAGTAAAGGAGGAGGATGTTCGCGAAGTACTTCCGCGCATGCGGCATGATGGCTTCCCCGATCTCGTCGTCGAACCTCTCCAGGCCCGCGTAGTGCTGCCCGAATGCGTCGCTGGAGAACAGGATCCGGTCTTCCTTGGCATAGGTGAACATGCTGTCCGGCCAGTGAAGCATCCGGGTCTCCAAGAAGGCAAGCGTCCTCCTGCCGATCTTCAATTCGTCACCGCTCTTGACCGGCCGGTAGTTCCACTTCTGCGGGAAGTGCTGGGAAAGGCTCTTGTGCCCGACGGCCGAACAGAAGAGGGGTTTGTCTTCGCCGACCCGGTGCATGATCCTCCCCAGACCTCCGGAGTGATCCATCTCCGTATGGTTGCTGATGACATTCTGGACCTTCCTGGGATCCACGATCAGTCCGATGTTCTCCACGAGCTGGTCTGCGAACTCCTTCTTGACCGTGTCCACGAGGGTAATCTGGTCATCCAGGATCAGATAGGCGTTGTAGGTCGTCCCCTCATGCGTGGAATAGCCGTGAAAATCGCGTATGTTCCAATCGATCACACCGACCCAGTAAATATCTTTTGCTACTTCAAACGGTTTCATTCTCTTCCCCCTGTCTCCAATCACTCCTGGAGACCATGGTCATCCTGAACGTTGATCCCTCCCCGGGTTCGCTCTCGAACGTGAGCGCGCCGCCCGGATGTTCCTCGATGATTCTCTTGCATATGCTCAGTCCCAGTCCCGTCCCATGGGGCTTGGTTGTAAAGAAGGGCGTGAAGATCCTGGCCTGATGTTCGAGGGGGATGCCTCGCCCCTCGTCCGAGACGGTGATTTCTATCTGCTCCCGGAGCCTCCTGGCTCCGACCCCGATGGTCCCGCCTCCCTCCATGGCATCGATCGCATTGCGAACCAGGTTGAGGAGCACCTCTTTCAGCCTGGCCTCGTCTCCCTGCACCATCATCGGCTCGTCCGGGATTTCGACCTGAAGCCGGATCCCCCGCCTCTCGCATTCGGGCCTTGCCAGGTCTCCGATCTCCCGGATCAGGCGGGTGATATCGATCTCCCTCAAGGCCACTCTCCTGGGGAGATACAGATCCCTCAGGTCATTGAGAAGCTGCTCCAATCTCCCCATTTCGTCGACGATGATGTGGAGCTTCTTCCGCTTTGTCCCGTCTTCTTCCAGCTCTCTGATCAACTGCCGGGCAAAACCCCCGACGATCATCAGAGGGTTCCTGATCTCATGGGTGATCTCGGCCACCAGCTGACCCATGGCCGCCAGTCGCTCCGACTTCCGCACAAGCTCCTGGAGTTCCTTGGTCTCCGTAAGATCCCTGACGATACCGGTAAAGTAGATCTCCCCTCCCATCCGGGATACCGAAAAGGAGATATTGGCCGGAAAACTCTCCCCGTTTTTCCGAACCGCGGCGATCTCCGTCCCATGCCCGATAAGCGTCGGGACCATGGTCCTGATGTAGCGGTCCACGGCCGCCCTGTGGTTGCTGCTGCAGGTCGGCGACATGATCACGTCCAGGTCCCGGCCCAGGACCTCGGCCCTGTCGTATCCGAAGATCCTCTCCGCCGCCTTGTTGAAGAAGACCACCCTGTGGTGACGGTCGATGGTAACGAAGGCCTCGTTGGTATTTTCGACCGCCTCCTTCAGGACAGCCAGCCGGTGCTCCTCGTCGCGAGGATCACGCACCACCCTCCTCTATGCCTCCTTTTCAAACTCGCTCTTGGCGGCGCCGCAGACGGGACAGGTCCATGAATCGGGAATGTCCTCAAAGGCGGTTCCGGGGGCTACACCATTGTCAGGATCGCCGCTCTCGGGATCATACACATAGCCGCATACCGTACATACCCATTTGTCCATTCGTTGCTCCTCCTTTCAATGCAGTTCAGTGATCTCTTACCTGCTCCTCAAGATCCAAGCCAAGATTCGTTTTCGAGAATGGGTTTCGCTCGCGCCGCGCAAGCGCGTTCGCTGCGGTCCGCTCCACCCATCCTACGCATCTGAGACAAAGAGTTGAACTGAAAGCTGAGTGCTGAAGCCTGAAAGCTCCCTTATGCGGCCTCCAGCTTCTGTCTGGCCGCCATGTCCATCAGGACCCGCTCCCTGGCCTTGTCCAGCCCGAGGGCCTTGCGCTTCTTGTCGATGTGGTCGATCATCAACCGGGCCATCTCCCGTGGTCCCACTGCGAACCCCCACTTGCCGAAACCAAGCGCTTCCAACCCGTCGAAGAGATGCTTGTGGAATCGGGTCCCCTGCACGATGGGGAAGGTGACCCCGAAGACGGTGAACACCCCGGAGGCCACGAAGTACTGGCCGATGGAGATCGCCTTCTCGCTCATCCACTCCGGCGCGGCACCGGCCACGGGCAGATCGGCGATGCTGTTGCCTAAGCCTCCGATCCTCACCATTTCCGAGCACGCAATCAGGATCCTGCTGTTGTCCACGCAGGAGCCGAGGCCAAGGACCGGCGGCATCCCGACCGCCTCGCATACCTCCCTGAGCCCTTCGCCCGCAAGATGGGCCGCCTCCGGCGTGTACAGACCCGCTTTGGCCAGGGCGATCTGGGAGCACCCGGTCTGAACCACCAGCACGTCGTTCTTGATCAGCTCCTTGACCAGCTCCACATGGACGTAATCCTGCTTCACCCTGGGGTTCGTGCATCCCACGACCCCGGCGACCCCCCGGATCCTCCCATTGATGATATTGTCGTTGAGAGGCCCGTAGGAACCCCTGAAGGTGCCTCCAAGCATGTAGTTGATGTACTCATGGGAGAAACCGTGGATCCCGTAGTTCCTGATATTCGGGATCTCGACCGGCGCCTTCCGGTTCTTGAACCGGATGATGGCGTTCTCCACGATGGCATCCGTGCATTCCCTGGCCTTGTGCTCGTGGAACTCGATATGCTCCGCCCCCTCGATCCGGCAGCGCGGGTTGGTGGTGAAGAGCCTGGTGCCGTAGCAGTCCGCCACCTTGGCCAGGCCCTGCTTGATGCACTGCACGTCCACGCCCATCGCATCGACCGCGCCGGTGACGAGGATCGCCTCCGTGGACATGAAGTTCCCCGCATGGGGGACCCCGTGCCGGGAGAGCATCTCCGCACCCGAACAGCACATGCCCAGGAGATTGATCCCTTTCGCACCCGCCTCCTTCGCCGCCCGGATCAGCCCCGGGTCACTGACGGAATCCAGCATGGACTCGAAGAGGTTGGGCTCGTGGCCGTGGATGATGATGTTCACCTGGTCTTCCTTCAGGCATCCCATGTTCACCTCAGCCTTCACGGGGGTGGGGGTGCCGAAGAGGATGTCGGAGATCTCGGTCGCGACCATGGACCCTCCCCAGCCGTCCGACAGCGCCGTCCGGCTGGATTGGTTGGTGATGTTCTCATAGTGCTGGTCCACACCCATATGGGTCCGGTGCATGAGCTCCATGATCTCCCGCATGGCCCCCCTGGGGACCACGCCGTGTTTTCGCCAGGTCTCCAGGGTCTTCGCTGGCACCCTCTTGGCAAAAGGGATCTCCCCCTCTACCTGGGTATAGGTTCGCTCCAGCTCCCGATAGAGGTCCAGCGCGATGTCCTTGATCTCGCGATCCTCGGTCTCGATCCCCATCTCTCGCGCAAGGGCCTCGAGTTTGATGGTGTCCTTGATCCCGTAATCCTTGATGTGGCCGTTCACCACCTCCCGGAAGAGGTCGAGCATGCTCATGCCGTGATCCGTATGGGCGGCCGCGCCGCTCGCGACCATCCTCCCGAAGTTTCTGGATTGAATCGTGTCGATGGTCGCACCGCAGACCCCTACTTTTGCATAAGGGTCTTTGGAAATCAACCTGCAGGGTCCCATGGCGCAGTGCTTGCAGCAGGCCGAATCCGCGCCGATGGGACAGGCCTTCATGTCCGCGGCCCGGTGAAAAGCGGTCTCGACCCCGTCCCGCTCCGCCTTTTTGAGCATCTGGGCAGTTGCGTCACATGTGGTCACGTCCCGAGGGTTGAGCTGCTTGGTTTCCTTCTCCTTGCCCTTCTCTTTTTCCATGCATTCGCTCCTTCATGCCCTCCTCGGAGGAGGGGCTATTCTTCGTCGATTTCCCTCTTCCAGAAGGCGATGATCCCGTCGTTCCTGAAGATCAACTGCAGCAACTGCCACCCCTCTCCCCCTCGTTCGTTCAAGATCCCTTCGAGGAGATCCACCTGGTCCGGGGGGGTCTGAGTCAGAGAACACGTCCCATCGCCCGTGCAGGAGTAAACTAGGGTCGTAAACTCCTCGCTGGGGTACCGCGTGATTTCGTATTGAAAGCGCTTCATGGTTTCCCGCCTCGTCCTCCGCTTCTCCTGCTTCTTACCCCTGGCCCTTTGCGCCATGCGCCATGCACTTCACCGCGCATCCGTATCTCCGGCCGCGCCTTCCAGGCTGCACCGGGTGAAATCGATCTCTTTGCCGCATCCCGAACAGACGTGCTTCTTGTCGAACTCGTCCGAGAAGATCTCCTTTTCCTTGCCACAGGATGGGCACCTGCAGGCAAAGGACTGGAGGTTCCTGAATGACTCAAATCCTGGACAGTGCCTGGGTGTACTCATCGTTCTGCTCCTCTCTTTCCTTGGACCCTGTTCATCGATCCATGATCCTCTTCCCGATCTCCTTCCCATACGCCTGGGCCATCTGTATCCCGCCCCCCAGTGAAGGCGATTTGAGTCGGAGTGGGCCGCTGACCATCTCCATTTTAAAAACATTCTTCATCGTTTCATAGATGCGGTCGGGGGCCTCGCCGCTCCAGCCAAAGGCGCCGAAAGAACCTCCGACCTTTCCCTCGAGTGCGGCCTTCTCAGCCAGGAAGAGCATGGTTTTCATGCCCTGCATCATCTCGCCGTGGTAGGTCGCGGAGCCGAAGACGTAGGCGTCGTACCCGCCCAGGTCCGATTCGTTCTTGATCTCGGAGATGGCGGCGGTCCTGGCCTCCGCCCCCGTCATTCGGATTCCCTCCGCGATCAGATCTGCGATACCCTTCGTGTCCCCGGTCCTTGTGGAAAAGACCACGAGTGCCTTGCCCATCTTCGATCCCCCGTCAGACGCCGGACGACTTCGAGTCCCCCGTCTCCTCTTCGATCGTGCCCTTATGCCTGGTCCCGCACATGGGGCACAGGATGTCTATTTCCTTCTCATCCCCTATGAATTTCTCTCTCAGCTTTTCAGGCCCGAGGAAGCTCACGTCTCCGCAGGCGCACGCCGGGCACTCGGCCTTGACCCTGTATTTTCTCTTGGACATGGTGGTTCCCTCCGATCATCTCAGTCTGGTGTCGCTGCCCTGCTTTCCGCATTCCGGGATATAGCAGGAGACGTCGAGAAACTCGCACTTCTGCTTGCAGGACGGGCACTGATCGGGCGCTTTCTCGCCGCTCATCGTGTATCCGCAGTTGTTGCATTTCCACTCGGCCATGTTTCTCTCCTTCCCTTCACGCCTTCCAGAGCCCGTGGAGGTTGCAGTATTCGCGGGCGGTCACCTTGTCGGCCTGAACCATGAAAACCGCCTCCGGCGGTGCGTTCGGGCTCAGAAACTGACGATAGGCCCTCCCGTCGGCGATGACCTCCACCCACTCGATATAGTGTTTCTCTTCCATGGGGTGCGCCACACTCCCCACCTTCACCTTGAATCCTTCTGCCGTCTTTTCCACGACCGGCACGTGTTTCTCCTTGGATGCGTCCACGGTGTTTTCCGCGAAAAGCCTCATCGGTTTTCCACAGCAGACCAGTTCACCTTTTCCTCCGTGAAGGACCTCGATGATGTTGCCGCAGACTTCACACTTGTAGATCTCCAGTTTCTCAGCCATTTCCTTTTCCCTTTCCGTTGCCAGTCCAGTGTATTTCCCGATGTTCCATTTCAGTGACGGGAGGCTCCCTACTGCTCACTTACTGACTCACCAATTCTCCCCCAGCAGTTCGAAATGCGCCTGCGGGTGGGCGCACGCCGGACAGGTCTCCGGGCTCTCTTGGCCGGTGTGCAGGTAACCGCAGTTCCTGCAGCGCCAGACGACCTCTCTGTCCCGCTTGAAGACCTTCCCGGAACCGACATTGGCCGCCAACGCGAGGTACCTTTTCTCGTGCTGCTTCTCCGCAACGGAGATGGCCTCGAACACCCCCGCGATCTCCGGGAACCCCTCTTCCCTCGCGACCTTTGCGAACCCGGGGTAGAGCTCCGAGTGCTCGTGGTTTTCCCCTGCCGCCGCTGCTAGCAGGTTCTCTCTCGTGTTCCCGATCACCCCTGCCGGAAAGGTGGAGCGGACCTCCATTTCTCCCCCTTCGAGAAACTTGAAGAACCGCTTTGCATGCTCCTTTTCCTGGTTGGCGGTCTCCTCGAAGATAAAGGAGATCTGCTCGTATCCTTCTTTTCTAGCCTGCCCGGCAAAGTAGGTGTATCGGTTTCGCGCCTGGGACTCTCCCGCGAATGCGGTCAGAAGATTCCTTCCGGTCCGACTTTCATTCAGTTTCATCTCCGGTGCCTCCTTTTCAGCTTCCATTCCGTATGGCCGTGCCTGGAATCGCTCCTCATTTCTGTTCTCTTGCATTGCCACGGAACCCGGTCCCATGATGGGGCGGAACATCCTCTTGCCCGCGCCGCATACGGGGCATTTCCACGCCTCGGGCAGGTCTTCGAATCGTGTACCCTTTGGAACTTTCCCTTTTCGGTCACCCCGGTCGGGATCGTAGATATATCCGCAGTTCACGGTCTGGCACTGCCACATCTCTTCGGGCTTTCCCATGGCTCCCTCAATTTGCGCCGCTCGAGCAGCGGTCAGCTCACCTTGAAAAAGGCCTTCTTGACGGCCGAGCAGACAGGACATTTGTCCGGGGCTTCCTTTTCACAGGTGTAGCCGCAGACGGAGCAAACGTGGTAATCGACCTCTTCCAGTGCATCCATCTTCTCCAAGGCCTTGCTGTAGAGCGCCGCATGGATCTTCTCGACCTCGTTGGCGTAGCTGAAGGAGCGCTCGGCCGCCTTGTTCCCCTCCTGCTTTGCCGCCTCGATCATCTCCGGATACATCTTCTTGAACTCGTGGGTCTCACCGGCAATCGCCTCTTTCAGGTTCTCCGCGGTCCCCCCGATCCCGCCCAGGGTCTTCAGATGGGTGTGTGCGTGAACCGTCTCCGCCTCGGCCGCAGCCCTGAACAGCTTGGCCACCTGCTTGTGCCCTTCCTTCTCGGCCTGTTTCGCAAAGGCAAGATACCTGCGGTTGGCCTGGGACTCCCCGGCAAATGCATCCTTCAGGTTCTGTTCCGTTTTACTCATCATGTTCTCCTTTCTGTTCAGACGTATTCCACCATCCCTTTCGGATATGGGCCTGCTTTTCCGCGTCTGCAAGTCTCCTGATCCTGTATGCAGCGTCCCGCATGACGCTGAAGAGGACACCGCAGCCGTTGTCTTCCCTCGTCGCATCACCCTGGTCAGCGAGCGCGAGCATGGCTTCGGTCATCTTCATGGTCTGCTGAATGGCCTTGTTACATGGTCTCATGCATTTGGCGTCCGGTCAAATTTAACCCTTCTGCAATCAAAAGCCGTGCCAAACGATCGGGATGGGGTCGTCCCGAATTAGCCCCATGAACACCGATGGTTACTGAAGCCACCCATCCTGCGATGGAAACGGAATCGGGCCCCCATGAGACACGCCGATACAGATGCCGGAGGTAAGAGGTGGGGGGGTTGACCTCGTGCTCACACCGACGAAAGCCCTGAATTTCAATGCATACATACGAATCGGGGGTCGAGACGGAGGACCTGGAAAGGGGACGCGGAGTGTCTCACGCACAAGTCGAGACACTCTTGTCTCACGAGACAGCGGGATGGTTTTTCAGGAACCGGTAGAGGGTCGCCCTTCCAACGCCGAGCAGTCCGGCCGCCTTCTTCTTGTTCCCGCCGCTCCGGGTCAGGGCCATCTTCACGCCCTCCGGATTCAACTTGGACCCGGAGGACGGATAACCGAATTCTCTCACCTCGGCGGGAAGGTGCTCCGGTCGTATCGTCCTGCCCTGGCAATGGACGAGGGCGTATCGAAGGGCGCTCTGCAGCTCCCGCACATTCCCCGGCCAGGGATATCTCTTGAGCAGCGCCAGGGCCTCTCCCGAGACGCCGGGACTCTCATGCCCCTCCTCTGCGGCCTGCTTCATGAGATGATCGACCAGCAGCGGGATGTCCTCTTTCCGGTTCCTGAGCGGAGGCAGGTAGACGGGGACCACATTGATTCGATAATAGAGGTCCTCGCGAAAGTTCCCCTTCCTGACCTCCTGCCTGAGGTCCTTGTTGGTGGCGCTGATGATGCGCACATCGGCCGCGACCGGACCCTCCCCGCCGACCCGCTCAAAGCTCCCCTCCTGGAGCACGCGCAGCAGCTTGGCCTGGACATGCCTGGGGAGCTCCGCCACCTCGTCCAGGAAGACGGTCCCTCCGTCCGCCAGTTCGAAGCGGCCCTTCTTGTCCCTCACGGCGCCGGTGAACGCCCCCTTCACGTGCCCGAAAAGCTCGCTCTCCAGGATGCCTTCCGGGAGCGCGGCGCAGTTGATCGGGACGAACGGCTTCCCGCCCCTTCGGCTTTCGTGATGAATCGCATTGGCCACCAGCTCCTTCCCCGTTCCCGTCTCCCCGGTGATGTGCACGGGGAAATCATTGGCTGCAAGGTCTCGTATCTGACCGTATATGAGCAGCATCTTCGGGTCCCGGCCGACGATCCCGGCGAAACCGTCCAGCGCCCCTGTCTCGATCTTGAGGCAGACCAGGTCCGTCATGTCCCTGAAGGCGGCGATGACCCCGACGAACCGGCCGTTCCGGTCCCTGACTCCGCTCACCTCCATCTCGACCCGCCTGGCCTCTCCCTTTCGGTTGAAGAAGTGTACGGGGTAGGACAGGCGATCCACCGTCTCCGGCCGGTCCTCGCAGAAGGAGCACCTGGTGCCGCAAAAGGGCGTGCCGAAGACCTCGTGGCAGTCCCGCCCGAGCACTTCTGCGCGGCGGTAGCCGGTGATCTCCTCCGCGCTCCGGTTGAAGTAGAGGATGCGGCGCTGCTTGTCGTGCGCAATGATGCCCTCTGAAAGGCTATCCAGTATCCGCTCCAGGTTTTCCTTCTGGGAGAGGACCTCCTGGAGCTTCATCTCACTCCTGCTCATGGATCTTGCGTTCCTCTGTTCCTGTGGTGAGCGACCAGGGACCATTCGCCCCGCCTCATCGCGGCGGTTGAAAGGGTCCGGGACGGACTCTGAGGCTCCCTTCACTACCGGCAGCGCTTCAATATAAGGAGAATCGGAGAGTTAATCAACCCATATGCACGAATGGAGCGCCCAGGGGCATGGCGCTGGGGGCGCCACAGAGGAGACACAGCGCTGAGTGGCGTCACCGCCGAGCGCTTGCACCTTTCAGGAGCGGGGAAGCGAGGTCCGGGACGGTCCACCGCCCGCGCTCGGTTGTCATAGGGACCGATCGTGATTAGTTTGAGTCTGGTTCAGCGTCCACATCCTCTGCCGGGCGCCGAGAGCGCATCTTGGGAAAGGAGGCCCATGGAAAAGCCTGCCAATCGACTGATTCGCGAGAAGAGCCCTTATCTCCTCCAGCATGCCCATAACCCGGTGGACTGGTACCCCTGGTCCGATGAGCCGTTTGCAAAGGCCGCCCGCGAAGACAAGCCTGTTTTCCTCTCGATCGGGTACTCCACCTGTCACTGGTGCCATGTGATGGAAAAGGAGTCCTTC
>JAGVAP010000147.1 GCA_020060215.1 Deltaproteobacteria bacterium
ACCCGCGGCGGAGAATGGCCGAGGATCTCCGGGGTCGGGCTTCGGGGGAAAAAGGTCGGGCTGGTCGGTTTCGGCGCCGTGGGCCGGGAGGTGGCGTCCCGGCTCAACGCGTTCGGCTGCCGCATCCTGGTGTACGACCCCGCTGTCGCCCCGGGAGCAGCGGCCGGGCTCGGTGCGGAAGCGGTTTCACTGGATCAGCTCCTCGTTTCGTCCGACTTTGTGTCCCTGCACGCGTCCCTGCTCCCGGAGACGGCCGGCATGGTCGACGCCGGTTTTCTCTCCAGGATGAAACGCGGATCGTTTCTGGTGAACACGGCGAGGGGCGAACTGGTTGACGAGCATGCCCTTCTCGAGGCCCTCGAGGAAGGGTTGATCCGGGGTGCGGCCCTGGACTGCTTCCGAAACGAGCCCCCCGAATTCGACCACCCCCTCTTCCGGCTGGACCAGGTCCTTGTCACGCCCCACATCGCCTCCCACACGGATGAAGCGGCAGATGCAATGGGGTCGATGGCCCTCCAGGACTGCCTGGAGGTGCTGCGGGGCGGAAGATCGCCGCACACCGTGAACCCGGATGTGTATTTGAGATGAAGACGAAGAAGTCCCCCTGGTTCCTGGGCATCGATCTCGGAACCGGCAGCTGCAAATCCGTCGTAGTCGATGAGAAGGGCGGGATTCTCGGTTTCGGCATCGGTCGCTACGGCGGCGTCGATGCCGGAAGCAAGTGGCAGGAACAGGATCCACGAGACCTCGTCGCCGCTGCGACCGCCTCGGTGCGCAACGCACTGGCCGATGCTGGCGTGGACCCCGAGGGCTGCTCAGGGCTCAGCATGGGGGGGGCCCTGCACAGTCTGCTCGCGCTGGACAGCCGCGGCAATCCGCTGACAGGCGTGATCACCTGGGCGGATGGGCGAGGCCTTCGACAGGCGGAGGGAGTGCGGGAAGGATCGACCTCGATTCGTCTTTACCAGGAGACGGGTTGCCCCGTCCACGGCATGTACCCCCTGTACAAGATCCTGTGGCTGCGCCAGAACCGCCCGGATGTCTTCAGGGAGACCCGCCGCTATGTCACGGCCAAAGAGTATGTCCTTGCCGAGTTCACCGGCCGGTTCGCAACGGACTTCTCGCTGGCCTCCGGATCCGGGCTCTTCGATGTCCGGAAACTCAGGTGGAGCGACCTCGCTCTCGACCTTGCGTCCGTCCGGGAGGAGCAGCTTTCGACCCTTCTGCCACCCTCTGCCCTCCATGGCAGGCTGAAGCCGGGTATGGCGCGCCGACTCGGCATCCCTGACCGTACGCCCGTGATCACCGGCTCTTCCGACGCTGCGAATTCAAGCCTCGGGGCCGGAGCCGTTTCTCCCATGCAGGCCACCTGCATGGTCGGGACCAGCGGCGCTCTCCGGGTGATCTCGGGGAGGCCGATCTTTGACGAGAAGGGGAGGAGCTGGTGTTATGCCGTCGATGAACATCACTGGCTGGTGGGGGGGGCCGTCAACAACGGAGGGATCGCCCTTTCGTGGCTGAGGGATATCCTGAATCGCGCCCTCCTCCCTCCCCGATCGGACGGGGACCTGGGCTTTGAGGATATCCTGGACCTTGCCGCCCAGGCCCCGCCGGGTGCCGGAGGAGTGGTCTGCCTGCCCTTTTTTGCCGGGGAGCGCAGTCCGAACTGGAACCTCAATGCCAAGGCGGTCTTCTTCGGAATGACCCTGGAGCATGACCTCCGGCACCTTGCCCGGGCCATGCTGGAGGGCATCGCCTTCCGTCTCAGGAGCGTCCAGGAGATGCTCGCGGGTGTGGGGCTGGACATCCACCAGATCATCGCGTCGGGCGGCTTCACGAAATCGGAGTTCTGGATCCAGGTGATGACCGATGCTCTGAACCGCAGGATCTCGGTCCCACGCTGGGGCGAGACCTCCGCCCTTGGCGCTGCATTCTGGGCCATGGTGGGCGCAGGCCGTCTGGACCGAATCGAGTCGGCGGGGGATCTGGTGGTGCCGGGCAAGTCCTATGATCCGATCCCGGCGAATGCAGGCGAATACGACGCGCGATATGCGCTTTACGTCGGAATCTATCAGGCGCTCCTGGGTCCATTCGAGGAGGCGGCGCGCCTGCAGCAGGGGGTCGCCGCCCCTTCGTGACCTGGATGACCGCACTCCAAACAGATCGGGTATCCCATTCTCGAACGAGAACAGGAGGAAAAGACATGGACATGGACCTGGACCGATTCTGCAGGTCTTTCGACCTTGCCGGCAAGACCATCGTCATCTCAGGGGGAGCGGGCGTACTCGGGGGTGAAATGGCCTGCGCCCTCGTCCGTTCCGGTGCGAACGTGGCGATCCTGGATCGCGATCTCTCCCGCACCGACCCGCTGCGAGCCCGGATGGAGAAGGGGTCCGGCTGCGCGGAGTTGATCCAGGCGGACGTGATCGAGAAGGCGTCCCTGCTGGCGGCCATGAAGAAGGTGCGGGAGAGATTCGGGAAGGTCTACGGGCTGATCAATGCGGCAGGCGGCAATGTACCGCAGGCGACCACGGGAGCCGCCGCCTGCTTCTTCGATATCCCGCAGGAGGCTCTCAAACACGTGATCGATCTGAACCTGGTGGGCACGATCCTCACCAGCCAGGTATTCGGCCGCGCCCTCGCGGAAGCGGGAGAAGGGGTCATCATCAACATCTCCTCCATGGCCGCGTACCGGCCCCTCACCCGCACCATCGCCTACAGCGCTTCAAAGGCGGCGGTCAGCAATTTCACCTACTGGCTTGCGGTGCATATGGCCGAAGAATACTCGCCCAGGATCAGGGTGAACGCCGTTGCACCCGGATTCTTTCACACCACCCAGAACCACTACCTCCTCTATGACGAGAAGGACGGGACCCTCACTGCCCGGGGACAAACCATCATCGACCATACGCCCATGAAGCGGTTCGGAAGTCCCGACGACCTCCTGGGTGTTCTGTTCTGGCTCCTGTCTCCGGGGGCTGAGTTCGTCACCGGGGCCGTGATCCCCGTGGACGGAGGGTTCTCCGCATTCAGCGGCGTCTAGAACGCGCTTCGGTTCCATGGAGGGACGCCTCAGAAGACCCTTTCATGAATCGCCGTCGCTCCCGGGCACCACTCGGGGTTTTGCGTCCTGATGCAGGATCTCCTGCAGCATCCGATTCAGCTCGCGAAAGGGGAAGGGCTTCTGGATGAACCCCTGTGCTCCTGCCCTGAGGATATCCTGGGCGGGCCCGTCGATGGAATACCCGCTGCAGACCAGAACCTTGAGATCGGGTCTCTCCTTCACGAGCGACCGGTAGATCTCTGTCCCGGCCAAGTCCGGAAGCACGACGTCGAGGATGGCCAGGTCGATCTTCCCTTTGAAGGCGGCGCAGACCCGGAGGGCATCCCTCCCGGTCTTTGCGGTCAGGACGCGGTATCCGATTCTTTCCAGCAGTTTTCTGCTGATGTTCATGATCGACCCCTCATCCTCGACGATCAGGACGGTCCCGGCACCCTTGAGGGGTTCGATTTCCTTGACTTCCGGCTTCTTCTCCCTGGCTTCCACGGCCGGCAGATAGATCTTGACCTTGGTTCCTTTTCCGGCCTCGGAGTCCACCAGGACACACCCGCTATGCCCCTTGATGATGCCGTATACGGCCGGCAGGCCGAGCCCTCTTCCATGGAACTTGGTCGTGAAGAAAGGCTCGAAAATCCTCTTCCGGATCTCGTCAGGCATGCCCTTCCCGTTGTCCTCTACGGCCAGGCAGACATAGACCCCGGGGGCGAGATCATGGAGGGCGGCTGATTTCTCCCCCATGACCTCGTTTCGGATGGATACGCGAATCCACCCTCCCCCATCCATGGCCTCCGCAGCGTTGTGGATCACCGCCGAGAGCACCATCTGCAACTGCGTCACATCCGCCTTTACGGAAAGGGTGTCCGGAGGCAGATCCGTGTCCACGTGCACCGAGGGACCGAGGCCGTGGAGCACTGAGGGCAAGGCGTCTCTGACAAAGTCGTGCATGGAAAGGAGCCTGGTCTGGTACCTCCCCCCTTCGGCGTAGGCCAGGAGCTGGCTGGTCAGATTGGCCATCCTCTCCATGGACGATCTCATCTTTCGGATGTGCCCGAGCAGGGGATCATCCTTGGGCAGATCCATTCGGATCAGATCCATACTGAGCGAGATGGAGGCGAGGGCATTGTTGAACTGATGGGCAATGCCTCCAGCCAGGGTGGCGATCGCCTGCATCCGCTGCCCTTCCTGGATCTGTTTTTGACTCCGGTCCTGCTCGGAGAGCCGCTGCTCCAGATCCCTGGTCCTCTGTTCCAGCTCCCTGATTCTCTGTTCCAGTTCCTCGTAGGTGGGCTTCTCTGTCACCGCCTCCTCCGAAAACAGGCACTCTGCCGGGTTACGATTCGAAATCCGATTCTCTTCTCGCCCCGGGAAGCAGAGCGCAAAGAAACGGACCATCGCAGTGACAACTAAGTCCGTCTCTATAGGTCTTTTTGAAGGAAATGGCAATAGATCTGGTTGGAGTCAGTCACCGACCTCTTCCACGCTCACCGGGACCTTGTAAACGAGCAGCTGGTCGACCACCACCTGGCGCCAGTCGACCGCCCGCAACAGACAGATCTCACACGGGCTTTCGCCCCCCTCGTGGTAGGTGGCGATCTCGGGATCGGGGGCCCCGTCCCGGGATATCCGCTGGAAATAGAGGCATCCGCAATCGAGGATGAAGAACCTCAGGCCCGAGACCTCTTCGGGGAATGCCCCGATAATGCGATCAGCCAGCTGGCTCGCCTTTTCTCTTCCCGCGTCTCTCCTGCCCGGTCCTTCCATGCCTTTACAGTGAGTACAAACAGCGGAAAGTCAAGGAACCCCTGCGGCGACGAGGGGTGCGGGCGGCCGGACCGGGACGATCAGCCGAAAAACAGGGCCGGGAGCCAGAGCGCGAGCTGGGGGAACAGGTAAAGGAACCCCCAGACGAGCAAAAGGGAGATCAGGAACGGAAGGACTCCCTTGTAGATCCTGCCGATCGGCTCCCTGGTGATGTTCTTGACCACAAAGACGCAGACCGCCACGGGTGGAATGACCACCCCGATCATGAGCACCACCCCGATCACGATCCCGAACCACAGCATGTTGAACCCGAGCTGGAGGACCACCGGATAGAAGATCGGCGTAGCCAGGATCATAAAGGCGAGGTCATCGATGAAAGAGCCCCCGATCAGGTACACGACGCAGATGAAGGTCAGTATGACGTATCGGTTCAGCGGCAGCGTCCCCACCCACTCCGCGGTGCCCTGGGGGATCCCCGTGATGGTGATGAAGTGTCCGAGAACGGTTGAACCGACGATGAGCATCAGGATCATCCCGGAGGTTCGCAGGGCCTCCATGAGGGATTTCACATACCCTTTCATCCTCATGTCGCCCTTGGCCACCGCGAGCAGCAGGATGGCGAACGTGCCCGCCGCCCCGGCCTCGGAAGGCGTAAAAAAGCCCTTCATGATCCCGCCGATCACCAGGAAAAAGACGATGAGGACCCAGGCGACATCCGGAAGCGTGTTGATCCTCTCCTTCCAGGACGCCTTCTCCGACATGGGTGCGTGGTCCGGGTTCTTCCTGGCCCACACATAGATGATCCCCAGGAACAAGAAGGCGATGATCAGACCCGGGATCATTCCGGCCACGAACAGCTGCCCGATGGACTGCTCCGTGAGGATGCCGAACAGGATGAGCACGACGCTGGGAGGGATGATGCAGCCGAGGGTCCCGACGGAGGCGACGATCCCCGTCGACAGCTTTCTGTCATACCCGTAGCGGTCCATCTCCGGAATCGCCACGCTCGCAAATGTAGCGGCCGTTGCAGCGGACGAGCCGCAGATCGCCTTGAACCCGGTAGCCCCCAGGACCGTGGCCATGGCGAGACCTCCGGGGACGTGTCCTACAAACTTGTGAGCCGAATCATAGAGTCTGACCGCTATCCCCGCGTTGAAGCCGATCTGGCCCATGAGGATGAAAAGGGGGAACACCGTGTAGCCGTAGTTGGTGATCACATCGTAGACGTCCCTGCCGAGGAGGCTCATGGCGGACTCGAAGCCGTTGAGGTAGCCGAAACCCGCAAATCCGACGAGCGCCATGGCAAAGCCCAACTCGATGCCGGTTGCGAACAGGAGCAGCAGGATGATCAGCCCCAGGATCCCGATGGTGACCTCATTCATACCGACCCTTCCAGATCTGGAAAATGTCGAAGACGAAGACCAAACACTGTATGAAGGAGCATACCCCTACCCCGTACGCCACCGGAAAGAAGGGAAGCTGGAGAGTCGGAGAGACCTCGCCCGACATGCGGAATTCCCGTCCGACGCCGATCAGGTTGTACCCGATGAGGATAAACAGGACGATGCAGAGGAGCCGGGTGAACGTATAGAGGATCGCCTGCCCCCTGCGGGAGAGCAGTCCCTGAAGGATTTCCATGGAGACATGCCCGCGGTCCAGGGACACCTTTGGAATCCCGAACCCGATCACCACGCCCAGGGATATGCTCACGATTTCGTAGGCGCCGATCAGGGGGCGGCCCCCCGCCCGCATGAGGATGTCGGCGACGGTCAGGAACATCATGAAAGTGAGCGTCGCAGCGGCAATGAGGTTGAGGGTGCTGCTCACCCGATAAAGGATGCGGAAAATCCTCTCCATGAAACCCTCTTCGCACATCCCCTGCGTCTCCGGCGCTCCCGGGGTCGGCTCCTGACCGATCCGAGACCGCAGAGACGCAGCGGGAGAGACAGGACCGACTAGAAAGGCGCGGCGATCCCCCTCTTTTTCTCCTCGCCTCTCCAGTGACCAATGCGCTCCTTGATGTATTTGATCCACCCGTCGACGTCGGCCTCATTGAATCCCTTGGAAGCCATGTTGGTTTTGTAGGCGGCCATGACCGGCCCGACCTTGGCGACCCATTTGGCCGCTTCGGCATCGGAGACATCGAAGAGCTGTCCGCCCGCGGTCTTGAAGGTATCCCGCCCCTCGATGTCCATCTCGTTCCAGAGGGCGGCCTGCTTCTCCTTGGCCTCAAAGGCCACCTCGGTCAGGACCTTCTGCACATCGGGCGGCATGCCGTTCCACTTGTTCTTGTTCATGACGAAATAGAAGGTGTAACCGGAACCGATCTGCCAGGATCCGGTGACGTACTTGATCACCTCTGCGAACTTCCAGTACTTCAGCGTGGAGAGGTCCACCGTGACCCCGTCGATCACGCCCCTTCGCAATGCATCGTAGACATCCGGCATTCCCATCGGTACCGGAACGGCACCCAGGGTCTTGACAATGTCGGCCTGCTGGCCCGTGGCCCTGATCTTCAGGCCTGCCAGTTCCTCCAGGGACTTCACCGGTTTGGAAACCAGGAGGGGGATCAGGGGTCCGCTGGTGGCGAAGTATAGAGGTTGTACCCCCTCCCACTCCTTGGGTTTGAACTTGCTGTAAAAGTCGTTGCTCACCTGCGTGGCCACGTATCCCGAGGGGAAGCCCAGGGGGAGGTCCAGGGCCTCTGTCACCGTAAAGCGGCCTCGCGTGTAGGCGGTGTGGGACAAACCCATGTCCGCCACCCCCGTGCTGACGCCGACGTACATCTTGTCCGGGCCGAGCAGGGTTCCCCCCGCATGATAGGTGATCTCCACCTTGCCGTTCGTGCGCTTCTTCACCTCATCGCAGTACCATCCGGTGAGAAGAGACATCTTGTGGGTCGGGGGGAGATAGTTGGCGGCCTTCAGTTTGATCTCCTGCGCGGTCGCCGGTGAGTTGTTCCAGAAAATGGAGAATAGGACGGAAACCAAAAGTGCTGCGCTTCTTTTCATCTTGCTCCTCCTGAAGTGTTATGCCTATACCCTGCACCTCACGACTGCACCCGGTACCCCTCTCCCCGGGTCCCCCATAACCGGACCGGTAGACCCGGACGGATAAGACGGCATCTTTACCATAGAAGTCTGCTCCAGTAAATTCCCTTGCATTCCATCGCTCATCGACACCATCATGAAACGGTGGCGTCCGTGGCCCGGTCCTAAGGTGCTTGTTTGCAGGCTCCCCCCCTTTGTCAAAGAGGGGGCCACGGGGGACTTGGCGGAACGGTGGATATACCCATGCAAATCCCTGTACTTGACGCCCGATCCGTAAAAGCGATATATTCGCCGTTGGTGATGTCCCCCGCAGGGCCCGATCTATTCCGAAGACGATCCCGTTCCTTACCAGGGGGAACAGTTCCAGACAGATCCCCGGCCCGCCCATGGCGGCCCCGCTGGAAATCGCTCCACTCCACGGGCTTTTCTCGTGCAGGGGGGAGGCCCTTTTCAGAGAGGAAAACGGTCGAGCGAGGCCGTTGCCCTGGAGCCAGGAAGAGCCCGCGCTCAACGTGCCGGAGATGCCTCCCGCCTTCCGGCTCGACCTCCTGCTTTTTCGATTTCTCCGACAAACCGGTGGGCTGAGGTCGTTTCATTTGCCACGGTCGGCGTGCGCCTTTGCCAGGAAGTGGGTTTCAAGTGTAAAGGGGAACAGGTTGATGGAGAAAAAGAGCTTCCAGGTCACATTCATGCCTTCCGGCAGGGAATTCAGAGTACCGGAGGGGTCTCTCTTGTCGGTGGCGGCCCATGACGCGGGCATCGGTGTCGATTCCTCCTGCGGGGGGAGGGGGAGATGCGGAAAGTGCCGCGCCATCCTGAAGAAAGGGCGGCTGTCCGAACCCACCGCAGCGGAAAAGAACCATATCCCACAAGGAGACCTCGCACGGGGTCACATCCTGCTCTGCCAGAGGACGGCCCTGAGCGACTGCGTCATAGAATGCCCGGAGGCCGCGGACGGATCGTTCTGCCTCCAGAAAGGGATCCTGATGGATCTCCCCCCCCAAATCGATTCACCGGTCACCAAGATATTCCTGGAGTTAGATCCCCCCGCGCTGGAGGATGCCGGTGCGGATCTCGAACGGATCTTCCGCGGGCTCCGGAAAAGGGTGAGCGTCGAACCCGACCTCCTCCGCCGGATCCCATCCGCCCTGAGACGGTCCCGGTTTCGGCCGACCCTGGTCCTCACGGACGGAGAAATGATCAACGTGGAGGCAGGGGATACCTCCCAGGAGGCCTACGGGATCGCCTTTGACATCGGCACCACGACCGTCGCGGGATACCTGGTCGACCTGGTCAGGGGAGACATCCTGGCGACGGCATCGGGCCCAAACAGGCAGGAGAGGCATGGGGCCGATGTCATCTCCAGGATCACTTACGCAAACCAGGCGCCCGGCGGCCTCCGGGAGATGCAATCCTTGGCCGCGGAGACCGTTCACACCATTGTCCGCGAACTCCTGATGCGGTCTGAGGCCCCTTCGGAGCGCATCTACCTCCTCGTCTTTACCGGCAACACGGTCATGATGCATTTTCTTGTGGGCGCCACACCCGAGAACATCGCCCTGGCGCCCTTTGTGCCCGCGTTCACAAGCCCCATCCGCGGGAAGGCGGCCGATCTCGGGCTGGGGGATCTGCCGCCGCACGCCCGGTTCATGACCCTCCCGAACGTGGCCGGATATGTCGGCGCCGACACCGTCTCCGTCATGGTGGCCACCCGGATCCATGAACGACCCGGCCACTGGCTGGCCATCGACATCGGAACCAACGGGGAAGTGGTCCTTTCCTCCCAGGGGAGGCTCCTGACCTGCTCAACCGCCGCGGGGCCCGCCTTCGAGGGAGGCTGCATCAGTCAAGGCATGAGGGCGGTTGCCGGCGCCGTGCACAAGGTGGACTTCGGACAGGATCCCATCTGCTCCGTGATCGGGCACGCAAAGCCGCGGGGACTCTGCGGATCAGGGCTTCTGGATGCGGTCTCCGAGATGATCAGGGCCGGCATCCTCCACCGGACCGGCCGGATCCTGCAGCCCGAGGAGTGTCCGTCCCATCTGCCCCGGTCACTCAGGGACAGGATCGAGCGGACCGATTCCGGCGCGCGATTCGTCCTGGAACAGGGCGAGACACCGGTAGCCGTCACCCAGAAGGACATCCGGGAGGTCCAGCTTGCAAAAGGGGCGATCCGCGCCGGGATCGAGGTCCTGATGAAGGAAGCGGGCATCAGCGGTTCCGACCTGAATGGGGTCTTGCTTGCAGGCGCCTTCGGGAGCAATCTCCGTCCGGAGAGCATCGAGGGGATCGGCATGCTCCCCGACGTCCCGATCGAGATCATCACGCCTGTGGGAAATGCGGCGGGAACGGGTGCGGTCATCGCCCTCCTCTCACGGGAGAGTATCGACCTCGCATCCATGCTGGCCTCCAGGACCGAGCACATCGAGCTCTCCGTCCGAAAAGAGTTCCAGCGGATCTTCCTCACCGCCATGGAGTTCGAACGGGGGGGATCCTGATTTCAATTTCAGATTTGCGACTTGAAATTCCGGGGGATGTCGATGCAAGGTTCCATCCAGAAAGTACTCGGCATGATCCGGGGAACCTGTGATGCGGTCCCCCGGGGAGAGATCACCATCGACGATTCCGTGGTGTTGGATACCCTTGAATGCCGGCGCGTGGGATACGAGGAGAGGCTGAGGTTTTGTTCTCTGCTGGGGATGGAGATCTTCTGCCTTGCGCCGCTCCCTGCACTCCCTTCAGACCGCCTGCCGCCGGCCGGGGAACTGATCTGGCCCGACCTGGGGAGATGGGTCGAGGAATCCGGGCTCTTCACCTTTGCCGTTCTGGACGGTTCTTTCGGGTGGGGTCTGAGGATCTTCGGGTTCGAGAAGTTCTTTGCCCTTACCGCAAGAGGAGATCAAAGCCTGCGGGAATTCAATGAGCAGGTGGGAAAGCTCAACCGAGACCTGTCGGCCCGCCTCGCGGATGCGGGTATCCACGGGCTGATCCTCGCCGACGACGTCGCCCACTCGAACGGGCTGTTCGTCGGCCCCCGGGGGATGGAGACCCATTTCCTCCCCTGGCTGTCCTGGCAGGCCGAGCGGATCCTTTCCCTCGGGGTTCCCCTGTTCTTTCACTCCGACGGGGATTACCGGGAAATCCTCACCCGGATCTCATCGATCGGATTCCACGGGCTCCATTGTATCGACCCGGACAGCAATATGGACTTGAATGAAGTGAGATCCCGGGTGGGCAAAGAGATCTGTCTCTGGGGGACATTGTCGGCCCGCCGACTGGAGCGATGCGCCGGCGCCGGCGGGTGCAAGGGTCTGATCCGGGAAGTCAAGGAAGCAGCCTCTGCAGGAAGGTTCATCCTGGGGACGACCAGCGGCCTGTTCAAGGGGCTGCGGACCGATGTGCTCCAGGCGATCTACCGTCACATCTGAACGCGGCGACCCCCCCCCTCTACTCTCCCTTTTCCACCACGAAGCACACGAAGAGCACGGAAGGCTTTAGCACAGCTTCAGACAACCCCGGCATGGGACAGCCGGAGACCCCTTGCGCAAGGAGTTCCGAAAAGCCTTGTAGTCCGCCTTGCGCCAGATGGCCCCCAGGGGCTGTTCGTTCACGTTCCCGAAGGTCATCCTGCGATAGGGTCTTCTCTCCCCTTGTGAGAAGTAGGAGACCCCGGCCAGATCGAGATGGGTATAGACGCAAGGGGCCACGGCGCCGTCGGCGGACACACACAAGGCCCGTCCGACATTTTCCGTACAGACGACCCTCGTCCGTTCAGGTCCGGGCAGGTGATCATGGATCCCGATCCCCTGCTCTTCGCCCTCGGCCGCAAGGGAACGAAGAAGAGACGCCACCTTTTCGTACGCACCGGCCGTTTCGGGGTGGAGCACTTCGGGCAGGAGCTCTTCAGCGGCGACAAAGTCCAGCGTAGAGATCACGATGGCGCTCACACCCAGCCCCTTGACAAGCGGCAGCAGCCCTCCCAGATCGTTCAACCCCGACCGGAACAGCATGTAGGCAATGTGAATCACGGGTGTCTGCGAGCGCCGTATCTGCTTCTCTTCGGAGAGCATGCGGATCGCATCGAGCACCCGGTTCAGGCTGGTGCCCTTTCGGATCCTGTCGTTCTCCTCCCCTGTTCCGGCGAGAGAGAAGGCCACCAGGTCGATTCCGCTCTCGACCACCTTCGAGGCGATCTCCCGATTGAACATGACCGCGTTGGTGGTTGTTCCCACAAGGCACCCTGCGGCTTTGGCCGCGTCGGCCATCTCGAAGAACCCGGGGTGCATGAGCGGTTCACCCCATCCCTGCAGGTGGACACGGGCGGCCCGTCTGAACGCGGGCGCCAGTTTCATGAAGGTACGCATCGGAAGATGACGGTTCCGCCAGGCCTCGCCGTAGGCCGTGCGCGGGCAGTAAATGCATGAAGCGTTGCAGTACGTGGTGATCTCGACCTGGATCCAGTCAAGAGAGGGGTCGAACATCCTCAGGAAGCGCTCTGGTATGCTGAAGGGCATGAATCATCTTTCTCTTGGTGGGTAGAAACGGGATGCCGCTCATCCGGTTTCGCATCCCATTTCTCTCAACCGGTCTCCAGGAACCAATCCCTCGCGCAGGATGATCGGAGGCTCGGTCGTCACATCCAGGACCGTCGACCCCTTCTCCCCCTCGGTGATCCCCCCGTCCAGGACGAGATCGATCTCCTGGCCGAGTGTCTCCTGAACCTCTTCCGCACTGACGCACGGCCTGCTTCCGGTGATGTTTGCGCTGGTCCCCGTGATGGGGGCGCCTGCGGCGCCGGCAAGCCCCGTGGCCACAGGATGGCTGGAGAGCCGGAGCCCGATCTTTCCCGTGGACGCGGTCAGCAGGGGGGAGATGGCCGCTCCCGCCTCCATCACGAGGGTAAGCCCCCCCGGCCAGAAGCTCTTCATGAGCTTCTCTGCCACCGGAGGGAAGCGCCTGACGTATTCCCGCGCGCTCTCCGCCGTCGGGATCAGCAGGAGGATCGGGTGGCCGTCGCCCATCTTCTTGACCCTCAGGAGGCGACGGATGGCCGCTTCGTCGAGACCGCTTACCGCCAGTCCATAGAACGACTCCGTCGGTACGGCCACGATCCCCCCGGAGAGGATCACCGAGGCCGCCTCGGCCAGACCCTCCTTGCGGAGTTCGGGATCTCTGACATCGATCATTCTGCAAGGCATGGGAGTGCGCAGGTTCCTTTGTCGGGGGCCGGAAAGTCCATCAGATGCTGAACGCTCTGGACTGCTCCATGGCCTTTCGGGTGAGGGCTTCGCGGTAGCGCCTCAGGGATTCGGAGATCTCGGGATATTTCAAAGCCAGGATCTGTGCGGCCAGCACCCCGGCGTTTCTCGCCCCACCCTTTCCCAGCGCAACCGTGGCCACGGGGATGCCGGGAGGCATCTGCACCGTGGAAAGGAGCGAATCCATGCCCTGCAGGGGGGAAGAATCGATGGGCACACCGATCACCGGGAGCAAGGTATGAGCGGCGACCACGCCGGCCAGATGGGCGGCCCAGCCCGCCCCGGCAACGATCACCTCTATTCCCCTCTCGGGAGCGGTCTCGGCATAGGTCCTGGTCTCCTCGGGCATTCGATGGGCCGAGGTCACCTTCACCTCATGCGGGATGCCGAGTTCCCTCAGCGCCGAAACGGTTTCCTTCATCACCTCCTTGTCGGAAGTGCTTCCCATGAGTACACCAACCAGCGGCTTCTGATCAGTCATGCTCCAACCTCATTGAATGATGAATCAAAATGTTAGATTACCTCCTGGCCATCCCCGCCAACGGGTAGACGACCATCCCCGAAAGCCAGGCCACATCCTCGGCCGAAAAGATCCGGCTGATGCTTCGGTCGAAGAGGATGTTTCCCTCGGGCGGGAACTCCTCATCGCCCCTCCAGAGGACGAGCGCCAGAGGGACCAGGGGGAGGGGTGTGACAATGACCGAGTAATCGCCCTGGTCGGCCGGCTTTGCCTCGTAGGCCGCGGCCGCGATCTCGACCAGCCTCTCCGGCTTTGCGCCGAAGACCTGAACCAGGGGGATCTTGGCCCTTCTCTGAAAGGCGTCGAGGTAGAACCGCCCGTCCGGGAGGTCCTGGAAGGCAATCCATTCTCCGCTGATCCGACCGCCCTTCGAACCCCATGCCCCCTGCAGGTAGTGGATCAGCAGGACCTGCTGCTGCACGGGCAATTCCCCGGCCGTCTTGGAGGAGCGGAACTTGAACTCCGGCCACTCGACGGAAACGCGGTCGCTCAAGAAAGGGATGAGGAGGCAGGGCTTCCCGTCCTTTTCCCTTTCGACCCGCACATCGGCATACCCCGCCAGCAGATCGGGGTCGCTCCCCTTCAATGCCTCTCTTCCGATCTCCAGGGCCTGCATATAGTCATCGACTCTGGGCATACGCTCTCCGCATTCAATTTGGTGCTTCCGAGTGTTATAATCAATGTGGAATCCCGAATTCAAACAAAAAACCAAGATCCGCCACGAAGGCACCAAGTCACAAAGAAGTCATCTCTTCTTGCCCTTGCGGCGGCTACGGTTCATTGGGGATAAGTTCTTACTATGGCCAAGCGGAACGATCATTTCAATCCCCTCTTCAAGGGCCGTCCAGTCAGGGTCAAGCCCCGGGACCCCAAGCCCGGCCGGCCCGAAGAGCCGAAGGCTGGGCGCCATCCCTCGCCCCCACCGCAGGAGCCCGACCGGGATGAATTCAACCACGCCATGTCCGGTGTAAAGCCCCTCCCCGACGACTCGCCCAAGAGGGTCCGTAGGGGAGCCCGGCTCCGACCCGCAGGCCCGGTGCCGGACGAACGCCGAGAGGTGATGGACCACCTCCAAGGGCTGGTCCGGGGGGCCATTGAGATGGACATCACCTTCAGTGATGAATACATCCAGGGCTCGGTAAGGGGCTTCAACCGTGAGATCATGAGGAGGCTGAAGAGGGGGGAGTTTCCCGTCCAGGACCACATCGATCTGCACGGCCTCACCAGGGAAGAGGCCGAAGCCGCCGTCCGGGAGTTCATCCTGACGAGCTTCAGGCTCGGACTGCGCTGCGTCCTGATCATCCACGGCCGCGGCCTCAATTCACCGGAAAGCTTTCCTGTTCTGAAGGAGGGGCTGCCGATCTGGCTCGGACGTGGTCCGGTCAAGAGGATCGTCCTGGCTTTCGCCACGGCCCGCCCCTACGACGGAGGAACCGGGGCGGTCTATGTCCTCCTCCGGAAAAGGTAGAGGCGGGCATCGGCTGAACTCCGGCTGTCGAAATCCGAAATCCGAGATATCATTGTTCCCGCAAAACGTCGGAAATCTCACTCTTCCGTCATCCCGGTGAAAACCGGGATCCAGGACTTCCAGGCGTCTGCACAGCACCGGGGTCCCGGTTTTCCACCGGGACGACTGCTTTTTGCGAGTTCGCCAGCGCTCAAGATTCAAAACCAATGCCCGCCGACCGGACCTCCGGGCCTTGGACCTCCAGATGTAAGTAAGCAATGGGTTCTGGATGGGGGGGAGGTAAAAGTGTGGGATGGAGTGGGACTAAGTGATTCTATGTGGGATGGTAAGAACTTAGATGTATTTTGCCGCTCACGCCGCTCGCTCCTTGATGACACCTATTTAAGTCCCAATTAGGGGCTTTATATGCCATTTTGGGGGCTTTTTACGGGTATTTAAGAGCGGAACATAGAAAGTTAACGGCCCATATTCTCCGCCCTGGTAATCCAGAACTGATTGAAAATCGAAGTTGGTTTGCTTAATTGACTAAATGTAAGAAAGAATTAGTTGGGTAGAATAGGGAAAAAAATAAATAAAGGAAAAAAAAAGATAAATAAAGTTTACTTGTTAGCCTCTTCCTTTTTCTCCTTCTCTGTGGCGATCTCTTGTTTTCTTTGTTTTTCTTTGACAGCCTTCTTCAAGACTCTGTGGGTCAAAGAGAAGATATCGGAGAGGTGAACAAAAAAACTTTGGTTACTTTCAAAAATCCGAAGTGCATATTCGGGGTTCTTTGATTTTTCAAAATTTTTCAGGTTTCCTTCCAGTGCAACACCTGCGGACTGTATGTTGAAAAGTGCATCACTTAAGCCCTTTAGCATGTCCAACTCACCAGATCCGTTGGTACCAAGGCTGAATTGTTCCAAATCTTCTTTCGTGTAGCCGCTGCTTTCCTTTAGTAATGGTTTACCCATCAAGAGCCAGGTCTCCGATACGCGAAATTTTCGACAGATATCTTGTAGTAGCCCCCTGGATGGATTGGTTCCTGTCTCTATTCTAGATATATGCCCCTTGTGGACCCCCAGTCTCTCGGCAAACTGCCTCTGTGTAAGTTTCCGAGAAAGCCTAACTTTTCTGATTCTTTCACCTAATTGATTGTCCACGATAGCACCTACCTTTGGATGGTCGTATAAATACGATTTTTGTTGACATAGGACATGATGGGTCGTATAAATACGACCAAAGTTTACAGCTTTCAGGGTGAAAGTCAACAGGAATTGGAGCCGTTTCGAAAGTGAGGCAGAAGTTATGAAGGCAGATGAGTTTATTTCGGAACGCGAGCTGGCGAAGAGAACCGGTATCGCGGCCCAAACTCTTCGAAATTGGCGCTGGGCCAGGAAGGGTTTCCCTTACATTCGGATTGGCCGGACGATTCGCTACAGTTGGGTCGCAGTGAAAGGTTTATTGGATCAACAGAGAGTCGATCCTGATGGCAAGTAAGACACTCGACAGCTATCCACAGTGCAAACAAGATGAAGCACTGAAGCGCATGGAGATCGTTCATAGCTTCCAGGAGTACTGCACGCTCTACAGTGACAAAAGCATCGATGATGTCGTTCGAATTTTTCTCGCTCGGTATAGTAAAGAGCATCCTAAAGAGAGGCTCAGCAGATCCACCTTGTACGCATGGTCAAAAGCACTAAGGGAAAAAGGACCGGTCGGGCTGATCAATCAATATGGAAAAGCGAAGAAGAAAGCCGATTGGCCTGAAGAGGCGAAGGCATACCTAGAAGGGCTGTACCTCGATCGACCGCCGCTTGAGATGAGCCTCTGTATTGAGTTCCTGAGAGGTGAAGCCAAGAACCGGGAGTGGAAGCTGCCGAGTGAAGCCACAATGAGAAGGCACCTTCTTAAGATCCCTCAACAGGAAAAGGATTATCACAGGAAAGGCCCAACATATTGGCGGCAGCACTGGGTTGAAACTGTACTGCGGAAGTATTCGAGCATCGAGCCGGGGCAAATATTCGTTGGCGATCATGTCAAACTGGACTTCTTCGCTCGAACGCCTTCCGGCAAGCTCATTCGGCCCTGGTTGACTGTGTGGGAAGATATGCGCTCCAGGCTCATTGTCGGGTGGTGCCTTACTGAGTCCCCCTCGACTGATTCAATAAAAGAAGCCCTTCTCAATGCGGTCAAGGATTTCACGGTTCCAGGGTGCATCCATATTGACAATGGAAGAGATTTTGCCTCAGCGGAAATCAGCGGGGATGCCAAAGGAAGGAATAGATGGAGAGGCGGCAAGGCGATTGAGTATGCCGGACTTGCCGACTTCCTCGATTACATCGTTTCCTTCGCACTGATCAAGAACGCGAAATCCAAGATTGTTGAGCGGTTCTTCGGCACGTTCCACAAGGATTTTGACTGCACATTCCCAACCTATGTCGGCAGGGATAATTTGTTTCGTCCGGAGGGAGTTGACGACATTATCAAAAAGGGTGATGAGGTTCCGGAATGGTCAACCCTTCACCCGCTTATCTCGGATGCAATGAACCATTATAACAACAGTCCACATCGTGGAGACGGAATGGATGGAAGTACTCCTATGCAGGTGTGGAACGCATATTATGAGACGCACGCAGTTATAAAACCAAAGCCTTCCGTTCTTCGGCTACTGGCGATGAAGGCAGTCCGGGCGGTGAAGATTAGAAAGTATGGTATCTGGGCTTTCAAGGGGTTCTACCGCTCAGACGAGCTCATGAAGCACCAGGGCGAATGGGTGATGTACAAATTCGACCCCAGTAAAATTGATGAGCTTTACGTCTACCACAAGGACGGTTCTTTTCTCTGCAATGTCGAGCGAAAGGACAGGACAGCCATGAACGACATGGAAGACTATAAAAAAGTCAAGGCCGCCGAAAAGAAGCTCAGAAAGTCAAACGAGGATCGTGCCGCAGCCCGCAGGGTTCTTGTGGATGTAAAGCGCGGCTACAGGGTACACGATCAAGAATCATTCGAAAAGCCTAAGGCGAAAATCGTAATGCCGCTGCGGACCAAGCTGGACAATGTTGAAGCGCTGATCGACCGCCGCGAATCAAAGGAGACTTCCGAAAGCAAGCCTTCGAGATTTGAACAGCGATTTGCGGTCGAGCCCAAGACAAGCGAGTCTGACAAAAAGGAGCAGCGAAAAAATCGGTTTTCGCCTGAGCTGAGTTACTTCAGTAGGAGGGCTTCGTCATGATTAACCACGTTTTAAATGCCGCTCAGGGGGATCATAAAGACGCTTTAAAGCCTGATGATATCCGCAATGAGATTCGGGAGTGGATGGAGAAGGAAAAGCTGTCTTTTCATGTGGCCGCAAAGACTTTGGGAGTCAACAAAGTTGCATTCGACTCCTACATTGAAGAAAGGGGTGGCTTCAGCCGGCAGCTCGTCGAGAGCAAATGGAACGCCTTTTCAAGACGGCAAGAAGACTTCAGGGTGGGAAGGCGCGAAAATATTGCCTCTCCTTTTGTCATGACAGGACCCGCTCACGAGCTGTGGACCATTCTTCAATATGCTCAAGAGAACGCCTGTATTGCGGTTGGATCAGCTTGTTCCGGAATCGGGAAAACCGCCACTGTATGCGCCTATGTTGATGCTTCAGAGCCTGAAGCGATCCTGATTACCGCTGATCTCACGCTTCGACGTGCTACCAACATGATTCGTGTTCTTTCAGGGCGGCTGGGTACAGGGTGGAGATACACTTCGTCTGACAGGTTGGACATCATCATAAACCGGCTCAAGGGATCTGGCCAGTTGCTTGTCGTCGATGATTGTCATTTTCTTTCATGGGAATGCCTGGAGATCCTGCGGAAGATCCACGATCTTGCACATATTGGAATCGCATTTATCGGACAGGAACGGTTGTACGATGAAATGCGGGGCGCAAAGGGTTACTTGTTCGATCAGCTCTTTTCACGTGTTGCGATCAGGCGGGATCTTCAGAAGATTGAGCGTGAGGATGTCAAGCTGATTTCTACTTCAATGTACCCGGATGGGCTCGATAAGCGATCGGTTGATTTTCTTTTCGCGAAAGCACAAGACCAGGGCCGTTTCAGGCCAATGGTGAGCATTCTGAAACTCGCGATAAAGGAGCATCTGAAGAGCGGAGATCCGGTTGACCTGGAGATGCTGACCGGGGCCGCTGACTTCCTCGAAATATGAGGTTGGCGTTTTCAGGGGAGCTGCCGCAGATCGCTGTGCGGTTAACCTGCTCGCTGCCTATTGAAGAAAGCAGCTCCCCTGAAAAGGCCAATGCGGATGTACGGAGGGGCAGTTAATTATTAACAAGGGGGGGACATTATGAATGATCAGGTAAACGCTGAACCAGGAGGGGTAAGCCTCTTCCATAAACTGATAGACGTGGCGTTGAAGATTCACGCTGACACGGAACCTGATGAAGAAACGCTCCAGCTTGCTGAGGCGGTTCTACGCGAATACTCCATCTTCATGAACAATGATTTGGTCCAAATGGTGAACCTCCACGATGGGATTGTTAAGAAGGTGGAGAAAATAAAATGTAGGCAAGAGGCTCAGAAATCTGAACCCAAGGAGAATGTCAACTGATTTAGCAATTCTTGCCCGGATAGGCTGATCACCGAAAAGGCGGAATCCATCGCCGCTCTGCCGGGCATAACATCACGATGGGCAACTTGATGGGGTTGCGGGCGGTTACGCTTGCAGCCCCTTTTGTCTTTAGAGGAGGTGTGGGTAATGGGCACCAATGACCAGGATCTCGATCTTTTGAATGAGGCTTTGAAAGCTTACGGTATTGCACCCCGATACGTTTTTTCATGGCGACCTTGTGAAGGTGGAGAGATCGTGGTTGTCACGTGCGGAGGGAAAAAATTCAGGCATAAGAAAGGCAATCCCGCTCTCTTCCAATTGAGTGAAACGGACATTACAGGGGAGGTTCCCGACCCTGAAATGGTTTGGGATGCCAAGCTGAATCAGCGACGGCCGAAGGATGTGGGCATTGCGGATGATGTTACTACGGTTTGGGATGAGAAGCTTAACCAACGAAGGCCGGTGGACAGGTAGAAAAGGTTTTGGGGGGCTCGATGGAATTGAGGGAAATCGAAATGCGGGTTAGGACAGGATCGGATCATTATGCGGATCTGCAAAAAAAGGAGGTTGCGACTATGACAAGGCGTTTGATGGAGTTTGTGAAGAACGGGCTGAATGGCATTGATGATATGGGTAAGCACTGGCTCGCTCTTGCAAAGCTGATCGATCCGGCATTGGACACGCACGGCATACCGGCTTTTCAAGGGCTGAGAGCCGCGTATCATGCCTTTGGCGGCGATCAGGGGGTGGATGGATGGTTTGACCGGAAGTTAGCTTTGGAAGGGCTAAGGGCATGCCAGGACTTTAATTCAGGTACATTCTCATTTGCGCTCCAGAATGCATTGAACATGTACCTTTCGAAGATATACCGGAACCTGCCTTTTCATGAGGATGCCATTATTTCTCAGCGGCGTCCCACAAGAGACTTGAGGCCGATTCGATCAATAAGCCTTCAATACTTCCAGGATCTGCCGACGCTCGACACGGAGACCGGGGATTACCAGGACTTTGCCCCTTTCGTTGACACGGAAGCACAGTACGAGATCAGCGAGAAAGGCGTGCTCGTTTGGATCACAAGAAAAGTCATCGCAAATGACTATATCGATATCGTCAGGGGCATCGTCGAGAGACTTGCAAGGGCGGCGAGAAGAACGCACGCACGCTATGCCTGGAGCTTCTTTATCGACAATGCCGCATGCCCGGATGGTACAAGTTGGTTTACCGGGGCGCATGGTAATCTAGGCACAAATGCCTTGAGCATTGCCACGGCAGCCGTTGCGATCCGCGCCCTTGCAGGCATGACAGAGCCGGGATCGGATGAGAGGCTTAGTGTTGATCTTGGCACAGCCAAATGGAGCCTCGTTATCGACATTGCCAACTGGGAAACGGCTGTGAGAGTGAACCAGCTCAAGTCCTACTATACGGCAGATGACCTTACAACCAAAGAGGTCAACCCTTGCAGGTATTTTTTCGGGAAGGATAACGAACGAATCATCATAAGCCCCTTCATGACGGATGCCAACGATTGGGGCATCCTTCGTGACAAGGAGGATGTGCCCCTGGTGGAGATGAGTTACCTTATGGGAAAGGAAGAGCCTGAGCTTCTCGTTTCTGATGTGCCAGGAAACGGCCCCTCGCCCGAACAGGTTTTTAAGGGCCGCAGGCTTGGCTATAGGCTAAGTCATGATTTCGGGGGAGCGGTCGGAGACTACCGTGGAGCCTACAAGTCCACTCCATAAGGTCAAAGAACTATACTCTTCGGACCTCTGTTAAAACCTCCGGCAGAGCGTCCAGGCCGCAACGGTAGCCTCTGCATGGTTTCGGCCGAAGCCATGCAGAGGCACCCCCTCAAAGAAATGGAAGACCTGTAAGAGACCCCTGGAGGCGGGATGAACGATAACAAGCTAGAAATAGTTCTCGCAGTAAGAGATCTGGCTACCGGCGCGTTCAAAGAGATCAGCGGCGGAACCAACGCCTTGACAAACGCCCTGAAGAGCCAGGAAAACAGCATCAAGTCGCTCACCGGCACATGGAACGTATTATTTAAATCGGCGATTGGGGTTGTTGGCATAAATGCCATAAAAAGCGCAGCGGGGAGCATGGTCAATCTGGGCCTGCAGATGGATTCCCTTCAGCGAAGCATGAAGGCAGCAACGGGGAGCGCCGAAGCATCCAATAGCACATTCTCGTTTTTGAAAAAAACTTCCGATGATCTCGGTTTGTCTTTCCAAAGTGTAATCCGCCCGTACATGCAGCTTGCCGCAGCCGCAAGAGGCACCAACCTGGAAGGGGAAAAGACTCGCGCGATATTTACGGCAGTGACCGAAGCCGCCACTGTGATGGGGCTTGGCGGCAGCCAGGTCGAGCGCGTGCTCTATGCCCTGCAGCAGATGATGGCAAAGGGCACGGTTTCAATGGAGGAGCTCAGGCAGCAGTTGGGCGACCAGCTCCCCGGGGCTTTCCAGATTGCCGCTCGAGCAATGGGGATGAGCACCCAGCAGCTTGCGAAGATGGTGGAGGAGGGGAAAATCTATAGCGATGACTTTCTCCCCAAATTTGCGGCACAGATGAGGAAAGAATTCGGCGGAAGCGTGAAGGACGCTTCGCAGAGCGCCAGGGCGCAGCTCGAACGGTTTAATAACGCTATTTTCGATGTAAAGACCGCTCTTTCCTCTACTCTTCTACCCGCTGTTACGACTTTTTTGAAGACCACCACTCCGCTTGTAAAAGAGGCTACTGATTACTGGACGAAATTTTTCGAGTCCATGTATCCGAGCACCGCGGATGGTGCACTTCAAAAACAGCGAAAGGGTGTAGAGTCACAGCTCGCTTTTGCCAGAAATGTTATTGAACAATGGACCCGATCGGCAGCTAAGAACGGGCCGGCCATAGCCAATTCCGTTATTGGTGATAAGCAACAGTGGGATGCCAAGATAGCGCTGCTGGAGGGGCAGCTTAGACTGATCGATGAAACGCTCAGCCGAAAATCGGACACTCCACAGCCCAAGACCACGCTTCCACCTCAGCCATTTGTGGATCCAAAGGCAGCGGACAAAGCCAAAAAGGAATACGAGAAATTCCTCAAAGAGGTGGCGGATCTACAGAAAGAGGCCTGGAAAAGCATTGGCTCCGATGAGTCGGGCCAGGTTATGCCGAACCAGGCCAAGAACCTCGAGAAGGCGCTGGAGGATGTTAAGAAAGCCGAAGAGGACGCCGCAAAGAAGGCGGTGCAGGAGCAGGAGAAGGCGGCTAGGCAGGCCGAGAAACTTGCCGGTGATAGGGCATCGGCCTACAAGACGATGGCCCGTGAGATGGCCAAAACGGACAATGAGCTCTATTCGCTGGAGCTGGAGCTGCTGAAGAACAGACGGATTGAATACGAAAAGCTCGGCCTGGACAGAGTTCAAATCGATGAATGGTATGCAAGACAGACTGAGGAGATCCTTGATCGTCAGACCTACGCATACGGCAACCTGTTCGACGGGATCCGGCTCGGCCTGAAGGGCATTACGCAGGAGACCACTTCGTGGGCGCAGGTGTCGCATGCTGCAATAACAGGTTTTGCAACAGGCAGCAGGAACGCTCTTTCCGATTTGATGTTCGACGGCATCAAGGGCGATATGCAGGAGTTTTCCGATTACTGGAACACTGCATGGGATTCCTTGGTCAGAAGCACGACCGACAAAGTCGCGAGCATGGCGATACAGGCGGCAACAAACATCGGTGTGAGCCTTCTCGGCGATGCCGCGGGGTCCGTGGTTGACTGGGCAGGTAGTCTCTTTGCTCAAGCCGGTTTGTGGAATGTGCATGGCGACCAGGTGCCCGTGATTGCCCATGAAGGCGAAATGATTCTTCCGCGACACATCGCCGATCAGTACCGGGACTTTTTCGGCGGCTTTGGGGAGATGGGGACCGCACTGGGCCAGGGAACAAACCTCGGCGTTAATGTGAGCAAGGGCGGTTTCTCAGGCGCCGCGAAGGGCGCCGCTCAGGCTTTGGCATTGGGGCAGGGATTTTCGGGAGCCGTGCTTGGGGCCACGTTTGGCGGAATTCATGGCGTAGCGTCTGCGCTTTTCGGGGGTAATACGACGTTCGGCGGTTTGGGCGGTATTGTAGGCAGCAACGCTGCCCTGGCCCTGGGAGTGAACCCGGTTGCCGGTCTTGCCTTGGGAATTGCCGGTATGGTGGCAGGTAACCTCATTGCGGATGCGCTCGATGCCAGAGTCAACGAGGCCTACCTTGACCTCTCCGAAAACATCTTTTTCGGCGACAACCCGATTCTCGGTGCACTGTTTGGATATGGATCTACCAGCGCACCGGGCGCGTTGGTAGCAGCTTTGAATTCTACCGCCTTTGCTGAAGCTTTTAATTTTTCCGACATCGGCCTTGGTCAGGGCATGAACGGCTTTGGCACTCCCAGCGGCATGGCCGCAGTGCTCGGGGATGCGTTTGGCGATCTCGGCGATATCGGCGGGTTTGGGGATGCCGGTTTCGGCGGGTTTGGAGGATCGGGGGACGGCGGTTTTGGTGCTGCCGATGCAGGCGATGCCGGGGCTGGAGGCGAGTGGGCGACGGGAACCGGGCCGAAGGGCGTGCCTAAGACAGGCTGGCATTATCTGCATCGGGGCGAAATTGTGTTTAATCCTGCAGAGAGCGAAGCCTTCCGGCGCAACCTTATACCGTATGAAAATTTTTCGGCAATTCCGCGCGGCGAAAGAGGGGCCGAATACGAGTTGCTTGAACGAATGGTGAGATCACAGGAGAGCACGTTGCAGTTAATTGAGAAGTTGGTTTCAGGTGGCGGGAACATGAAAGGATTGACCGTCAACGTAAATGTCGCAGGGGAGCGGTTCGAGACATATGTTAGACGGATAGCTGATCAGGTTAGGGTTGAGGCCGAATCGAGGAATATGGGAACAAGGCGAATATACTTGTAGGAGAAGGGGGCAAAAAACCCTGAATTCGCCGATTACGGGCGAATAGTAGCAAATATATGGAATTTTTTAACCTGACCGATTTTGGGGCGAAATCGGACAGGATTTTTGTTGCCTGAATTTGTGAGAATCCAGAACCGATTGAAAATGAAATCCTGAACTGATTGACGGCGGACAAACTGATTGACGGCGGACACAACCCTTGACAACCCCTGTCCTCTCTTGTATTAACTATGTGGACAAACCATCCGGTTAGTTTAACCTCCCGGGGAATCGAACCATGAGCGCAAGACAGGGGGCTGCCCCCATCGACCCCGCTTCCGCCGAGGAGCGGATCCTGAAGGCCGCCACCGAGGAATTCGCGGCGAACGGATTCTATGGGGCCAGGACCCAGGCCATTGCCGATGCGGCCGGAGTCAACAAGGCCATGCTTCACTACTACTTCCGTTCCAAGGAAAATCTCTACAGCCAGGTGATCGGAGCCGCCCTGAAGAGGATCCTTACGCGCGTGGGCATGTCCTGGGCCGCAGAGGGGTCCCTCGAGGCCCGGGTGGAGAAGGTGGTGGAGACCTACATGGACGGCTACGAACAGAACCCCGCCCTGCTCAAGATCGTTCTCCGTGAGGTGGTGGACGGCGGAAGCCGGTTGAAGCGCGCCGCTGCAGAGATGAAGAAGGCCGAATTCGCGCCGGACGGGTTATCCCCGATCCACTGGATCAGAGACGCCTCACGCGAGGTCGGCGTGCCCCCCGCGGAGACGATCCATTTCCTCGTCAATCTCATCGGCATGTGCCTGGTGAGCTTCATCAGCCCCCTCTTTCTCGAGAGCATCCTGGATCTCGATGTCTCCGACATGAAGAGGTTTCTCAGGGATCGTCGCAGGGCCGTCAAATCCATGGTCTTCGCCTTTCTGGAAAACCCGAACGCAGGAAAGAGCAGGAAATGAGAAGCGTGCGAAAGATTCTCCTCTTTTTCGTTTTGATCGCGGCAGCCGCAGGGATCGCCTTTTACTACTATGGTTACCGTCCCGGTCTCCATCCCGAGATCATCCGAACCTCCGGACACATCGAGGTCACCGAGGTGGATATGAGTTTTCGGCTCGCGGGGCACGTGGCCGCGCTCCATGTGGACGAGGGATACGAGGTCGCAAAGGGGGCGCTGCTGGCCGAGCTCGACCGGGGAGTGATTCAGGCCCGCAGGGACCAGGCGGCTGCCCAGCTGGCGGAGCTGGAGGCGCGGGAAGCGAGCCTGATCGTCTCCATCCAGATCAGGGAAGGCGTTCTCGATGCGGAGGTGAAGAGGGCCAGGGCGGCGGTCTCCGCTGCGGGAGCGCGCTACCGAAGCCTCAAGACCGGCTCCAGGGAGGAAGAGATTGCAGAGGCCGCCGCCGTCATGGAGCGTTCCAGGGCGGAGTGGGAGAATCGAAAAAGGGACTACGAGCGCATGAAGGATCTCTACGAGCGCAAGATCATCTCCTTCAGTCAATTCGATGCGGCCCGGACCGCCGAGGAGTCGGCCCGCGCAGCGCTCGATGCCGCAGAGGAGCGCTACAAGCTCGTCCGGACAGGTCCCCGAAGCGAGCTGATCCAGGAGGGGGAGGCCAACCTGGAGGGGTCCGGCGCAGCCCTCGCCGCAGCCCAGATCGGCAGGCGGGAGGTGGACAAGATGAGGCTCGACCTCAAGGTCGTCCAGGCGCAGGCCGCTCAGGCCAGGGCGCTCCTCAGGGTCGCGGAAGACGACCTTGCCAAATCCAGCCTCCACGCCCCCTTCGACGGTTTTGTCACGGTCAAGGACACGGAGCAGGGAGAGTACGTCCAGCCCGGAACGCCGGTCATCACCATCGCCCGCCTTGACGAGGTGTGGGTAAAGACCTACGTCCCTGAGACCCAGTTGGGGAAGATCTTCCTGGGGCAGAAGGCCGAGGTCATCAGCGACTCGTTTCCCGAGAAGACGTACCCTGGAGCGGTCACCTTCATCTCTCCCGAGGCCGAGTTCACGCCCAAAAATGTCCAGACCAGGGAGGAGCGGGTGAAGCTGGTCTATCGGATCAAGGTCACCCTCGAAAACCCCCGGCAGGAACTGAAGCCCGGGATGCCCGTGGATGTGGTGATGAGGTAGGGCCATGGCCGGTGTCGTGGAGGTGACGAATCTTTCCCGTTCCTTCGAAGAGACCCGGGCGCTAACCTCGGTTTCCTTTTCGGTGGAGGAGGGCGAGATCTTCGGGCTGGTGGGCCCTGACGGCGCAGGAAAGACGACTTGCCTCCGGATCCTCTGCGGTCTGTTGCCCCCTTCCTCGGGAAACGTGATGGTCCTTGGCCGGGACATGGCCCTGGACCCCGAGCCGGCCAAGGCCCACATCGGCTACATGGCACAGCCCGCCCGCCTCTACGAGGAGCTGAGCGTGGCGGAAAACATCCGGTTCTATGCGCAGATCCATGAGGTCCCGCCCGAGCGGTACAGGCGGAGGATGGACCGTCTCCTGGAATTCAGCGGCCTCGCTCCTTTTACGGGCCGGCTCTTCCGGGATCTGTCGGGCGGCATGAAGCAGAAGGTCGGTCTCACCTGCGCCCTGATCCACACCCCGAAGGTGCTGTTCCTGGATGAGCCGACGAACGGTGTGGACCCGGTCTCCCGCCGGGACTTCTGGAAGATCCTCTATGAGCTGCGAAGGGAGCGGGTCACCATCGTGGTGGCTTCCACCTACCTGGACGAAGTGGACCGATGCCATCGCGTAGCCCTCTTCGACAGGGGCCGCATCCGCCTGATCATGGAGCCCACGGCCATGAGGGGACTCATGACCGGGCAGCTCTACAATCTCGTCGTGCCGGACCGCCAGAAAACGCTGAAGGTCCTCCGCGGACTCCCCCTGGTGCTCCGCAGCTCCGTCTTCGGCGCGGGGATCCATTTCTCCACGGCGAACGAGTCGGATCTCCCGCTCATAGAGAGCGCGCTCCTGGACGCAGGCATGGCCTCGTTCGAGCTGACGCCGATCACCCCGGGGCTCGAAGACGTGTACCTTTCCCTGATCGCGGAACAGGAAGGTGTGACCCCATGAACAAGGCGGTCGTCCTCAAAGACGTGGTCAAGCGGTTCGGAGAGTTTACCGCCGTGGATCATATCTCCATGGAGATCGCCGCAGGCGAGATCTTCGGCTTCCTGGGCCCGAACGGCGCCGGGAAGTCCACGACCATACGGATGCTCTGCGGCCTGCTCAGGCCCAGCTCCGGCGAGGGGCGGGTCCATGGCCTGGATATCGTCACCCAGTCTGAGGAGATCAAGTCGAGGCTGGGGTATATGTCCCAGAGGTTCTCCCTCTACGACGACCTCCGGGTGGAGGAGAACATGGCCTTTTTCGGGGGCATATACGGGCTCGAATCCCGTCTCGTCCGGAGACGCACCGAGGAGGTCCTTCGGCTCACCGGGCTCGCCGACCGCCGAACCTCCATGACCAAGGACCTCCCCGGCGGCCTGAAGCAGCGGCTCGCCCTTGGCTGCGCCCTGCTCCACGAGCCGCCCATCATCTTTCTGGATGAGCCCACCTCAGGGGTCGACCCCGCGACCAGGCGTAACTTCTGGGACCTCATCTATGTCCTCGCGGACCAGGGGGTGACCGTGTTCGTGACCACCCACTACATGGAAGAGGCGGAATACTGCAACCGCATCGCCCTGATCGACCGGGGCAGGCTCATTGCCCTGGGCTCCCCTGAGGAGCTGAAGAAGAAACACCTTCAAGGCTCGATCTACGAGGTCGAGATGGACGACGCCCTCCAGGGCGCGGAGGCCTTGGCCGGCGTGGAACAGATCCTGGATGCGGCGGTATTCGGCAGGTCCCTGCATGTGCGGATCAGCGACGGGCAAGGGCCGGAGATGTTCCTCACCGGCTGTCTCAGAAAGGCCGGACTCACCCACGGGAGGATTCAGAGGATCGATCCTTCCCTGGAGGACGTCTTCGTGGCCCTGGTGGGCCGGGACCGATGATTGGTCATCGGTCACCGGTCATTTGCCGTTCGTGCTCGGTCGTCGGCCATTGCGCGAGCATGGCGCATACCGGCACCCCTGTCGGTTACCGTTTGTAAGTGGTCGTGCTGAGGGATCGTCGACCATTGGGCAAAGGACGGATTTCATGAGACCGCGAAGGATCAAGGCACTGGCGGGTAAGGAGTTCGTGCAGATGACGCGGGACATCCGCAGTCTCCTGGGAGGTCTCTTTCTGCCCCTGCTGATGATCTTTCTCTTCGGGTATGCGCTGAGCCTGGATGTGGACCGGATCCCCGTCCTCATCCTCGATGAGGATCGAACGCCCTCTTCCAGGGAGTTCATCTCTCTGCTGACCGGTTCCCGCTACTTCACCCTGGTCAGGACCCTCGAGGACCAGGAAGAGATCGACGAGGCCCTGGACCGGGGCGACGGTCTCCTCGCCCTGGTCGTGCCGTGGGGGTTCTCCGCCAGTGTGAAACATGGGTTGAAGGCGCCGGTGCAGGCGATCTTCGACGGGTCCGACTCCAACACGGCAAGCATTGCCCTCGGCTACCTGAAGGGGGTGGCGGCAGGGTTCGACCTGCAGGTCCAGGCGAAGCGGATTCGGAAAGCCGGTCTCAAGATGGTGGACATGCCGATCGAGCCCAGGATCCGGGTGTGGTTCAACCCGGAGATGAAGAGCAGAAACTTCATCATCCCGGGTCTGACCGCAGTGATCATGATGGCCATCTGCTCTCTCATGACCGCCCTGAGCGTTTCCAAGGAAAAGGAGACGGGGACCCTGGAACAGCTCCTCTCCACCCCGATCTCCAGCGGCGAAATCCTTGTCGGAAAGCTTCTTCCCTACCTTGCCCTCGGGCTGGTCCAGCTTGCCCTGGTGGTAGGTGCGGGCGTGCTCCTCTTTCAGGTCCCCTTTCGAGGCAGCTACCTGGATCTGCTGCTCACCGCGCTGGTGTTTCTCGTGGGCACCCTGTCATGGGGTCTTTTCATCTCGGTCATTGCCCGAAGCCAGCTGCAGGCCAGCCAGATCGCCATGCTCAGCGCCTTCCTCCCTTCCTTTCTCCTGTCGGGCTTCATCTACCCGATCGAGAATATGCCCATCGCCCTTCAGGTCATCACCTTCATCGTCCCTGCCCGCTATTTCGTCGACATCCTGAGGGGGCTCTTCCTCCAGGGCGTCGGCCTTTCCGTCCTCTGGCCCGAGTTCCTTGCCCTGGTGCTCTATGCGGTCCTTATCCTGAACCTGGCCGGAAAACGATTCTCCAAGAGGCTCAGGATATGAGACTCCTCATCCTCAGGGTCAAGGTCCTCCTTCGGAAGGAACTGCTCCAGGTCTTTCGGGATCCGCGATTGCGATTTCTCATGATCCTGCCCCCGATTCTTCAGCTCGTGGCCTTCGGGTACGCTGCAAACCTGGACCTGAGGAACATCCCCGTGGCGCTCTATGATGAAGACAACTCCCCCCTTTCCCGGGACCTGGCATTCGCCTTTTCTTCTTCCGGTTACTTCAAATTCGTCTCCCACATCCGAAGCGCCGGAGAATTGAAGACGATCCTGGACAGGGGACGGATCCGGGCCGTGCTCCATTTCGGCCCCAAGCTGGCGGAGAAGGTGGAAGGGGGCGAGACGGCACTGGTGCAGGTGATCGTGGCGGGCACGAATTCCAACACCGCATCCCTGGTGCAAAGCTACTCCGGGCAGATCATCGAGAGGTTCAACCGGTCGCGGCTGGAGAAGCTCATGGGCAGGAACCCCCTGCTGAAGAGGATCATCCCTTCGGGGTCGGGGGGAATCGTCCTGCTGGACGTGCGGGTCTGGTACAACGAGGAGCTCATCTCCAGAAACTTCTACGTGCCGGGGATCATCGCGCTGGTCATCATGGTGTCGGTGCTCAACCTGACCGCCATGGCCATCGTGAGGGAGAAAGAGGTAGGCACCATGGAGCAGATGATGGTGACCCCCATCAGACCCGTGGAGTTCATCCTGGGCAAGACCATCCCCTTCGCGCTGATCGGGATCTTCCAGGTCGCCCTCATCACCTCCATCGGGGTCTTCTGGTTCGGGGTGCCCATGCGAGGGAGCCTGGTCCTGCTCTTCGGCGCCCTCCTGATCTATCTCCTTTCCTTCCTGGCCCTGGGTCTGTTCATCTCCACCATCAGCCGCAACCAGCAGCAGGCCCTCGTGACCACATTCTTCTTCACCTTCCCCATCATCCTGCTCTCCGGCTTCATCTTTCCCATCGCCAACATGCCCGTGATCATCCAGTACCTCACCTATGTCAACCCGCTTCGCTACTTCCTGGTCATCATCCGGGACATCTTCCTCAAGGGGACCGGGCTGGGACTCCTCTGGCCCGAGATGGCCGCCCTCCTGGCCATCGGGATCGTCGTGATGACGCTCGCCGTGCGCCGGGTGAGCAAGACCCTGGACTGAGGGAGCAAAGCGCAATCAGCAAGGGGCATCGAGCAAAGAGCACGGCGCAAACCGCCCATCCCCCTTCTTCTGCCGGCCTGCGCTCTGCTCTATGCGCTATGCGCTCTTTCTCACGGCACCGGCCTGGAGTCCGACCCGCCGCCGCTGCTCGTTACGGTCACTGCGGATGGCCGCTCAACCACCCCGTAGAAGGTCGTCCGGTAGAAGTTGAGCCAGCTCTTCCACCCCAGGAGCCCGAACCCCTCGGCCGTCAACATCACGTCGGGCTGCTCGGAAGAGGTCGCGACCACGGTCAGGGTGCCGCCCCCCTCGTCGTAGGTCACGGATTCGATGGTCACGACATCCCGGGGGAGAGATTTCGTGGCACTCCCTCCACCGCTGCTCGTCACGGTGACCGAGGACGGCCTTTCCGAAATGCC
>JAGVAP010000115.1 GCA_020060215.1 Deltaproteobacteria bacterium
CCTCGGGCTGTCGGGCGCCTTGCATCTGACGCCTGCTGGTGAATCGGGAAAACCCCCAACCGGCAGGTTTCACGGAACAAGGCGAAAGTTGACGGTGGACTTGGGACCTTTGAACCTCTTGAAAAACCCCAGAGGGAGACGGATATGGAGCTGAAAGGCAAGAAAGTCATCATTATCGGTGAAAGGGACGGCGTTCAGGGGCCGGCGATCGAGGCATGCGTCCGGAGCGCAGGCGCAGAGCCGGTCCTGACCCAGACGCAGTGCTTCGTCTGAACGGCGGCAGGCGCATTTGACCTGGAAGGTCAAGAAATGGCAAAGAAGATGGTAGACCGGTACGGCAGGGATAATCTGGTGGTCATCCTCGGTTCTCCGGATGCCGACAGTTCCGAGCTGTACGCGGAGACGCTGGTGAACGGGGACCCCAGCTGGACCGGGCCCCTGGCGGGTGTGGCCCTGGATCTGCCCGTGTTTCATATCATGGAGCCCGAGATCAGGTCCCAGGTCGATCCAAAGGTCTACGCGGAACACCTCGAGCTCATGGAGATCGCCCTGGACGTGGAGAAGATCACCCAGGGGCTGAACAGGGTTCGAAAAAGATAGCCGCACCGGGGCGCTCTTCCTCGGTAGGCCCGTCATCAGCGGTTGAACGGCACGGAACCGGCCGGGTCCCAACTCCTGGCCAGTCGGTCCACCCGGCTCAGGAGGGTCGGGATGCGCCAGGCTCCGTGCATCGACCGGATGTGGTCGGCCGCCTCCGTGGGATCCATCCCCGCCGCCGTAACGAAGAGAGGCGACCGGCTCCCGCCTCGAATGACCTCCACACCGTTGGTCGAACCACGGAAGGGCGTCTTGGCGCACCCGATCACGGCCGCCTCCCGGGACAATGCCTCGTAGAGGACGGCCCCGAGTCCTGGCTCGTTCTCCGGCCCGAGCCATACATACCCATCGACGACGACGACTTCCGGCCGCGTGGCCAGTGCACCAAGCACCCGGAGGAGGCAAGGCAGCTCACGCCTGTAAAATTGACCCGGCACGTAGGGCTGCACCTCCCGAATGGGAACAACCACCTCCCTGGCGGGAGACTCATCGCCCCACGCATGAAACAGGACCGCCGCGGCCACCGCGACCGACTCGCGGTAGTCCACGTCCACGCAGACAAGTTTGAAATCTGGGTATGACAGAGATTCCCTCCTCGACCGGTCCAGCCCCGGCCTGCACCCGACAAGCCCCCTTACAGCTGGTAGCTCGTAGGTTGCACATGGAACGGTCATAGTCATATCGCTGCGCGGCCTGCCCTCCGTACGCTTGTCGTAGGAGGGTCGTCCATCGAGTTCTTTCGTGGTCGTAGCAGCGAAGCGCAGGTGAGCGGTCGTCCCTCGTCCCTCGGGTCTTGGCCCCTGCCCTTTGCAGCGGTTTACACTACTTAAGAAACTTTTACAAACGGGCAAAACATTTCTTACAGGGCCCGGGGTATCCTGAAACACAGTCACCAGCCTCTTCGCCAAACGAAGTGAAGAGCGCCATTACCCAGCTGTAGAGGAGGAACGGAACCATGGAGATCTCCACCGGAAAGGCATCGGGGTCCCTGGCCTGGGCGGTCTATGTCGTCATCCTCTTCGAGATGATCTACATGAGCACCCCCTTTGCCGTGTTCTTCTATTCCGTATACGGCGCCCCCCTGAGGGTCCTCGGGGGGACCGAGTCGACGGCCTGGCTGGTCCAAACCATTCTGCCCCACTTCGCGCAGACGAACTCGATCCTGATCAACGGCCTCCTCCATGCGGCGTGGCCTCTCATGGGGATCGGTCTTGCGGTCTTCCTGGTCGGGTTCGGTCAGGTCTACTGGTCCAAGTTCCGGAAGAAGGGACCGGTGGTTGGAGGTCTCTACCGCTATGTTCGGCATCCACAATACGCGGGGTGGGCGGTCTTCGGCCTCGGAATGGCCCTCGCCTGGTCACGGATGATCGTCTGGATCATGTATGTATCCATGCTCTTCGTCTATTACCTGCTTGCGTTAAGAGAGGAGAGGGAGTGCCTGAGATTCGGCGGGACCTACGGAACCTATCTTGAGCGAACGGGGCGGTTCCTGCCGCGACTGCACCAAAGGGGCACAGGCTGTGAGCCTTTTCCGCCCCACGGCCGTGGGGCACGGGCCGCGTCCCTCATCGCTCTCTATGTCCTGGCGACAGCGGGGACGATCGGGCTGGGATTCGCTGCACGGGCCTACACCCTGGACAGGATATCCGGGTATTACGAAAAGGACCTTGCGGCAGTCTCCCTCACCCCCCTCGACCGGGAGGAAATCCGTTCGATCGTCGAGTTATCTTTCCAGGAGGCAGGTGCCCGTGAGCATCTGGGACGTCTCTCGGAGGTCGGTGCGAAGCGGCTGGTCTATATCCTCCCCGCCGAGTGGGAAGTCCCTGAACTGGGTGTGGAGAGAGAAGGCGGCAAACGCGGCCATGGATTCAACCCGACGAATCATGGCAACCCCGCTGCCTTTGATCGGAACCGCTGCAGCGTGCTCATCTCCGATGCCGTCGTTTCACCGGAAGCCGAGGGGAAGGAGATCCTCTCCAAGGCGCGCGGCCAGGCGCCGCTGCTCCTCCTGAGAGTGGATCTGGGGGAAGGCCGGGTCACGGGTCTTTCGACACAGCCTGGGGCCGGCAAGTACGGAGATCTCCCCGTCCCGGTCTTTTGAAACCCTGGCGCGCCGACCGGGGGACCGAAGGAGCCCCAGGAAATGCCATTACGTAACCTCCCTGCCACTCGAGGACCATGGAGGGCGAGCATATTCGTCCTGAACTCTCGTGTCAACGACGGGGAGAGTCTCGGAGGAGCGGAACCCTGCCAGGCCTGTTTGCGCGAAGCACGCCTTTCTTCCGGTTGTTCGTTGACGCCTCGCGCACCCGTTGGTTCAACCATCCGTACCAGTTCAGATACCGCTCGCGGCCGGAAGAGACCTCTCGGGCGACCGGCCCACGGTCGGCCGAGCTCTTCTCGTTTTCGGTCAGGAAGAGCCCGATGAGGTCTCTTCCCGTTTTGTAGAAAACGGCTTTTTCCTTGTTCTCTCTTCTCTTCGGTGGGCAATCTTCCGAGTCTCCGGTGATGCAAGGGAGGTCGTTGTGGCGCTGCACCCAGGTATAGAAGGTCGCCGCGATGGCGGCGACGTACAGGCCGGCCGTGTCCGATTCGGGGGCCGCCCCGGGGTCTTCCACGGCATGCCACCGGAGATTCTCATTGATCTGGTCCGCAGCCCGGTGCACCCTGGCGAAGTCGGCGCTGGCATAAGGGAACGACCTGCCCGCATCTCTCGCCTTCATGTTTTCGTTATGCTTGTAAATCTCTCTCCAGCCCGTCATGAGGTATTTGAAGTTCCGGGCCAGCAGCCCATACCCGTCCGACCGGGTGGGATTCGCGAGGTGGGCCGCGGCCTCCATGATCTCGGGTTCGATCGCGGAGGCCGACCGGAAGCGGCCCGACTGAAGATGGATCATCCCCTTGAGGACGATCAACCGAGCGTATTCGGGGGATGTCGTTTCATACCTGCGGTCATAGGCGCGGATGGCCCGGAGTGTCCTGGGGAAGCCTTTGCACCTGATGGCTGCCGGTCCAAGGGCGGGCTCTCTCCCGGGCTCGGGAAAGACCATCTCATCGAATTCCTCCCGGTACTGCCTTTGAATCTCGTCAAGACCGGATCTTGCGGGGGCTGCCGGTCCAAGGGCCGTCGAACCGGCGGGAGGTAGGGTCGGAGTCTCTGCTTTGCCGGCTCGCCGGTGGGAACATCCGAGGAGGCAGGAGATGATCACAAGTACCGAAAGAAGTTCCCTGGTTCGCATGGTTGCCTCCTTGTGCCTCTGCAGTCAAAAGGCGTGGCGACGGGAAATAGGGTATTCCTTCGTGATGACGAGCTCTCCGACCCGAGCGGGCCGAACACTGAAATGAGGGACCGGGTGGATCGGTTACGAGGCCCCGATCGAGACAAAAGCTAAGTAGTCACGTGGATGCAGGGAGTCAAGAAAGGGGAGAGCGGAGGAAGGGATGAACGTCGAACATCCCACATCGGACGTCCAAGGTCGAATGGAGAGAGAAAAAAGACGAACGTCAACGCCGAATCAGCAATCGGGGAAGCGGACCATCCCCCCGTCACGGGTTCGGACCACGCGTGCCCTCCGGACCACGTCGAAGAACAGCTCCGGTCTGAAGCGTGGAAGGAGTTTATGTCCCTGGGGGGTAGCCGCATAGAGTCTTCTTTCCTCGAAGAGCCGCATCAGCAGGTCGCACCCTATACCCTCCCGCCTGCCCCGGGCGCGAACGCTTTCAAGGGCACGCTCCAAGTCGGCGGTTTCCTTCCCTCCACGATGGTCCTTCAGAAAATTGATGATCCTCGCGGTGACGAAAAGGGAGTAGAGGTCGTCGCGGCAGAAATTCGCCGTCTCCGTGGCCATCGTTGTGGAGCGGGCCATGAAGGCGGCGAGACCATCCCCGGGAGAGAAGCTCGCGGCCATGGGGGACCCAGGGGTGAGATAGAAGATCGACACCCCGATCAGCACCGGCAGGCGCGCCAGCAGGGCCATGGTCTCCGCCATCATGTCGAGGGTCTCCATGGGAAGCCCTGCGATTTGATAGGCGACGATCCGGAACCCAAGAGAATGGGCGCCCTCGACGGTGTCGAGGAATTTCTGAAGGGTGTGGGGCCGGTTCACGGCCGCCAGGGAGCGCTCCTCCGCGCTGACCAGGGAGAGGTTGAGATCCCTGAACCCTGCTTCTCTCATGAGCCGGAGGATCTCCTGGTCCAGGCTCATGTAGGAGACCCCGTTCATGGCCGCGAACCGGACATCCCCCGGCTGCCACCTTCGAGCGATCAGCAGGAGCAGTCGCCTGAAGTCGGACCTGTGGAAGGTCAGGTTGTCGTCTTCGAAGTCGAAGAACCTGTACCCTTCAGAGTACCGCATCTCCATCTCGGCCATCACCTGCTCCGGTCGCCGACGCCTGAAACCGCCGGGAAAGGTAAGGTGCACGGAGCAGAAGCCGCACCGGTGCGGGCATCCCCTGGAGGTCGTGATGAAGCAGAGGGGGCGGCCCTCCAGCTCATAGCGCTCCGGCGGCAGGTCCGAGAAGTCCGGAAAAGGGAGTGTCTCAAAATCGCCGTCCGTCGCAGGCGGGTTCAGCACCGCTCTACCGTCCTTTTTGTATCCCAGCCCCTCCACCGCCCCATAAGGCGACCCGGAGATGAGGCATCTCAAGAATTCCACCAGCACCCTTTCCCCCTCACCGACCACGACGAAGTCCACATTCGAATCTTCAAGCACGGACATGGGCGATGCAGAGACGTGGGGACCGCCCATGATGATGGGGGCGTCCGTACGCTCCCTGATCTCCCGCGCGCAGGATGCGGCCTCCCTGTGGTAAGCGGAAAACAGGGAGGAGATGCCGATGAGGTCCGGTTCCTCCTTCTCCACCTCAGAACCGATCTGCTCGAAGGGGGCCCCGAAGTGGTAGTACTCGTGGAAGGTGCAGAAGGGACTGGCGTCCGGGTAGGGATAGTACTCCTTCAGGTACCGAAGCTCGGGAGGGATGGGGATGGTCCTGCGGCCATGGCCCTGATGGTAGTCTCTGACCACCACCTCCACCTCAGGTAGGCTTTTCCCGACCGCGCTCTTGAGCATGCAGAGGCCGAGCGGCTGGAGCCGGATGTCGGTGTCGTAGAAGTCCTGAATCGGAGGTTGAAGGAGCAGAATCTTCATTGGCTTGTTCTCGAGATCCCCATTATCCCCTTTTTTCCATCACGAAGAAAGTCCGGTCTTGCCTTCACCCGGTACCCATCCCCCCTGACGGCGGCGCTTACGGGCTTGATGCGCAGGGTCTTCGGCAGAGGTATGTGAAAAAAGTCCGCTGGGCGATTGACTCGTGATCGAAACGGGTTATACTGATCTCTTGTCGGATTGGGCACAAGTCCCGGAAGAAAGTCGGAAGTCCCCTGCCCGTGAAGTCGGAAACCCCGGTTTTCGACCCGTCCTCCTTCCCCCTTCCGCTTTCCCGCTCCTCATACTTTGCCCTCCCTGAAGGTATCGGAGGTTACCAGATGAGTCCCGAAAGATGTCCCAAGAACAGAAAAGGGGACAGGAATCCATTTTGCTCCCATTATCATGAGTGCCTGGATGAGGCTGCCAAGAAGTTGTGGGTGTCCCTGGATTGCTCCCAATGCGAGTACAGGAACAACCGCGGCTCCAGGGTGGATATCACGGAATACCTCACCGGCGACTCCATGCAGATCCACGATTTGCCCTCGGGAATAGACGACCAGTTCTGATCTTTTTCCCCAGCAGCCGCAACCCGAATTCCGCCACCAAGACACGCTTGCGCGCCGAAGCGCTTCGGCGCGCCATTGCGCCACTCCGGCGCCACGGCGGCAGTGCCTTTTGCCGACAGGGTGTCCAAAGAATCCCCACCGGCCAAGGGGACTTCCTGCCCACTTTCAATGGCCCACGGGCTCCCCTGCTCAGGTGAGACGCTAGATAAGTTTTTCTATTCAGAAGGAGACACCCAACCCAACCAGATCGATCTCTTGAGGCACGAAGGAAGTCCCCTTCGTGCCTTTTTTGCGGGTCTTGAAGGCAATCGCAACCAGCCTGTCCTCCTGTAGGAGCAACCTCCCGGTTGCGATGCCTGCGCCGGCGTGCATATCAGTCGTACCATCGGAAGCGGGAGCTTGCTCCTACAGTTTTGAGGAAACCATCTCAACCCTGGCCCCTTCGTGAGCCGTTAAACGAACGGTCTGCTAAAGGGGGGGGTAGCCTGTGGATTTTCCCCCGGGCTCAGGATAAGATTGACCGGACTTGTCGAGGCAGCGAGCAGGGCGCTCTCCTATGAGTGGCCGGCAGACCACGAACCGCTTACTCGTCATGCCATTTGACACTCCAAGGTTGCCTTTCCTATACTGCCGGGAAAAGAGAGAGAGGATGAGAAGTTGAGAGGGTGAGGTGCTGAGGAAAAGACCCCTCTCAAGCTCACATCTCTCATCTGGCGGCATTGGACAAACTCGTTTGTCCGTGAACCGACGGCTGAAGCGGACGAGCGAATGGCTTTTCCGTGGCACCGGGTTGGGGAAGAAGCATCGAGGTGAGGGAATGCCGAGGGTCGAGCGAGATTCATTGGGGGAGAAGGAACTGCCCGATGAGGCCTACTACGGGGTGCAGACCGCCAGGGCCTTGGAAAACTTTCCGGTCTCCGGCATACGGGAGCATCCCGCATTCGTGGACTCCTACCTGGAGATCAAGAAGGCCGCGGCCCAGGCCAATCTCCGTCTGGGGAGGCTCGACCAGGAGCGGGGGGAGCTCATCATCCGGGCTGCGGAGGAGGTCCTTTCGGGCGGCCTCCGGGATCAGTTCCCGGTGGACGTGTTCCAGGCCGGTGCAGGGACCTCCTTCAACATGAACGTGAATGAGGTGATTGCAAACCGCGCCCTCGAGCTGATGGGGAAGGCCAGGGGGCAATACGAATTCCTCAGCCCGAACGATCACGTGAACATGTCCCAGTCCACCAACGACACATTTCCGACCGCCGCCCACATGGCGGTGCTGGCCATGGCCGATCCCCTCCTCGACGCCCTGGGGGGCCTGACGGAGTCTCTCTCCAGGAAGGCCGAGGAGTTCAAGGAGATCCCGAAGACGGGCAGGACCCACCTGATGGACGCCACCCCCGTGACCCTGGGGGACGAGTTCAGGGCATACGGCAGGGCGGCCAAGAGGGCGGCAGAGCGGATCGACCAGCGGCGCGCCGACCTGCTCGAGCTCCCGATAGGCGGGACCGCCACGGGGAGCGGCATCAACGCCCCTCCCGGATATACGAAGACCGTCGTTGAATTCCTGAGCGCCAACAAGGGACTGCCTTTCAGGTGTGCCGAAGATCCCTTCGAGATGCTTCAGAGCCGATCTCACCTGGCCGCATTTTCCTCGGCTTTGCGGGATTGCGCACAGGAGCTCGTCAGGATCGCCAATGACCTGAGGCTCCTCAACTCCGGCCCCACTTCCGGCATCGGAGAGATCGTGCTGCCTGCGGTCCAGCCCGGCTCCTCCATCATGCCGGGGAAGGTCAACCCGGTCATGGCCGAGTGCCTCAACATGGTCTGTTTTCAGGTCATCGGAAATGACACGGCCGTCTCCCTGTCCGCCCAGGCAGGACAGATGGAGCTCAATGTCATGACTCCGATCATGATCCACAACATCCTCCAGTCCATGGACCTCTTTACCCGTTACCTCCCGGTCTTCGTCCGGGCATGCGTGGACGGCATCCGGGCAAATGAGCAAAGGTGCCGGTACTTTCTGGAGAGGAACCCCTCTCTTGCCACTCTCCTCAATCCGCTGATCGGGTATCTCAAGGCCGCGGAGATCGCCAAGGAGTCCTACGAGACCGGGGTCCCTGTGCCCGAACTCGCCGTGATCAAGGGCATCCTCACGAAGGAAGAGGCCGAGGAGCTGTTCTCCATACGAAACGTCACGGGTAAGGCGAACAGTGTTTGATGTGAACTGGAAACCCGGGCTTGTTGGGGGCCTGGGCGAGGAGATCGGCTCAACGGGGGAACCGATTCCTGGAAAGCTGGAACCATTGAAATGATGGGTACCCAGGGCAAAAGGCGATACCGCGGCACCCTCACCTACGGGCCTTGGCTGTTTTTCCCGCTATTCTTTACTCTTCATCTTTTCGGCAAGGCATACCGATGTACCGATTGGAATTCCGTGCTTTTGTCCTCCCGGGGATGCTGTCGTCCGTTTTGGAGTCGTGGATTCGTTTACGTCGGAGCGGAAACCGGAGAGACTTCCTGGATGCGCCATGAGAAACGGGGCTGACGGAGACAAGAACGACCTTGAGGAACGGGACAGTCTGATCGAGAGGCTCTCCAGGTCCGAGGAGCGGTATCATGCCCTCTTCAAGTACTACCCTATCGGTACGGTCGTTGTGGATCAGGAAGGGAGGATTACGGAATACAACCTGGCAAGGGAACGTGCAGGGACCCGGCCGCCCCGGATCGGGGAGGTGATGTACAGGGAGTATGCGGGCAGGCACCGGATCGACATGTATGAGGAGCTGATGGGTGTGATCCGGTCGGGGGTTGCCAAGGAATTCTCGGACCTGGCATACGGCGATCGTGTTCTTCAGGTCCAGATCTCTCCCTTTCCCGGCGGTGCCATCATCATCTCCATGGATATCACCGAGGCGCGCAGGGACCAGGCCGAGAAGAAGAAGCTGGAGGCCCAGCTCCAGCAGGCCCGGAAGATGGAAGCGATCGCAAACCTGGCCGGAGGCATTGCACATCTCTTCAACAATGCCTTGGCTGTGCTGGCCGCCCACGCCGATCTCATGAAGATGAAGCTCCTGGACCACCCGGCGGTTTCCGGCCATATCGAACCGATGGATGACACGATCCACAAGATGGCGCAGTTGACCGGGCAGCTCCTTGCCTATGCGAGGGGGGGCAAGTACCAGCCCAAGACAATGTCCCTGAGCGGGTTCGTCCAGGAGACGCTTCCCCTCGTCAAGCATGCGGTCCGGCCGGATATCCGGATCGATTCGGAACTGCCGGAGGAGACGTGGCCGGTCCACGCCGATTTCACCCAGATGCAGATGGTCCTCACGGCGGTGCTCGCGAACGCGTCGGATGCGATCGAGGGCGAAGGGGTCATTCGGGTGTCTGCCGGGAACCGCGAAATGGAAGAGGCCGACCTCCATGATTATCCAGGTCTGAAGCCGGGGCCCCATGCTTTCCTGACCGTTCAGGACAACGGCAAGGGCATGGATGAGGAGACCAGGAGGCACATCTTCGAGCCTTTTTTTACAACCAAATCCCACGGACGGGGCCTTGGGATGGCTGCCGTCTACGGGGTGGTGAAGAACCACGACGGCTGGATCCAGGTCGAGTCGGAGCCGGGCAGGGGGACTTCCGTTCAGATTCTGCTTCCAGCCAGGATAGAAGGTCCGAGGGAGGCAAAAGGACAGCTGACCTTGTTCGATGACGGGACCGGGACCATCCTCCTGGTCGAGGACGAGGAGATGGTGATGGAGGCGACCAGGCAGATGCTCGAGGTCCTCGGCAACCGGGTGATCGAGGCCGGGAGCGGGGCCCGGGCCATTGAGGTCGCGAGGGACCGAAAAGAAGACATCGACCTGGTCATCCTGGACATCCAGTTGCCGGACATGCACGGCCGGGACATCTATCCCCGGTTGATGGAAATCCGCCCGGGCCTGAAGGTCGTGGTCTGCAGCGGGTACTCCATAGACGGCCCTGCCCAGGAGATCTTGAAGGCAGGCGCCGACGGTTTCCTTCAGAAGCCATTCACCATGGCCTCTTTATCCGAGATCCTCGGGCAAGTGCTGGGGGTGAAAAGGCGGAGCGAGTGAGCTACAGGGATAGAGGGATCCCGCAGAGGCAATTGGCCAAGCCGGAAAAGGATCGCGCGGAATAATGGGATGGCGGGGGTCTCGGTGTGAACTGCACGTCCTGGGCCCTCTGGACCGGAGATCACTGGTTCGGCCGCGGGCCATTCCCGGAAAGTTGGAACAATGAAATGGTGGAATGAGGGCTCCGGAGTCACGGGGCCGTGTCCAGGCGCCCTCATCACCAAGGCCTTGTCTGTTCTACCCACTATTCCAGAATTCCAACATTCCGGTCCCTTTGACCTGGGTCTTACTCTATGCCCGCCAGCCTCCGGGCCGCCTTCTTCTTGCTCTCGATGTTGGTCTCTCGGAGGATGGTGACCCGGTGCGCCTCGGGGGAGCCGCCCCCGTGAATATCCGAGATGGTGTCTGCGCTCTCCATGGCCATCTTCTCCACCAGACGGAACATCTTGATCCGGTTCTCCACCGGGACGTTGTTGGCCCCTTTCAGGTATTTCTTGAGCATGGGTCCTATTTCCGGGTGCTCCAGATCCCGCTCCGACGGCAGGTCGGCGACGAACCCGCCGCTCACATCGATCATGAGCCGTGTCGCCTCCGCCATCTCTCTTCCCTCGTGGATCTTCGATGCGTTGGCCAGGACCGTGTCGATGAAATAGGTGCCCGAAGGCTCTTTTCTACCCTCGTACGATGCGGCCAGGCAGCAGCCGTAGAGGGTCTCGGCCCGGTGGACCATGTCGATGACCTTCTGCTTGAGGTGTCCGGCCTTGGCGGTGCCGTTGTAATCCATCATGTTCAGGGCCGCCCCGATCATGCAGTCGATCTTTCCGGACTTGCATCCGCCGTGACTCTGTCGGTGAAAAGAGGAGAATTTCACGACCATATCCACGGCGAATTCGACCTCGCCGCACATGAACACCCTTTCCCACGGGACGAAGACATTGTTGAAGATGACGGTAGGGCAGTACTTGGAGTAACGGGTGTTTCCCATGTCGCAACCGTCCAGCTCGCGCGTGTCCAGGCTGGATCGGCCGACCACGTGAATCAGTCCGGGGGTATCCTGGGGGACGGCAAAGGCGACGGCGTAATCCTCGTCGCCCTTCCGGAGGGCGCGGGTGGGCAGCGCGATGATCTCATGGGAGGAAAGCGAGCCGGTCTGGTGGGCCTTCGCCCCTCGAACCACAATCCCGTCCGGCCGGCGCTCCACCACGCGGAGGTACATGTCCGGATCGGCCTGCTCCTTGGGGCCAAGGGACCGGTCCCCCTTGACATCGGTTACGGCGGCATTGGCCGCCAGGTCGTTCTTCTGGACGTCCTTGAGGAACCCGAGGAAGCGCTTGTTGTACTCGGTGCCGTACTTCCGATCGATGTCATAAGTCACGATCGAGAGCGTGGAGAGGCAGTCGAGCCCCGTGCATCGCTGGTGGCAGGTCCCCACCCAGTTTCCGAGCTTTCTGTTGACCTTGACCCTTGCCACCAGATCCTCGATAGAGGAGGGTGGCAGGGTGAAACGATTCACCGGTTCATCGACCAGAGGGCTGTTGGTGACGATAAGATCCCTGCATTCCGGCAGGGACGCCAGCTCATAGGTGGCGGCGGTCGCCTCGATCCCCGCCCTCAGGCGCGGGTTGTCCACGATGTTGGTGATGCGCTCCCCGAACATGTACACCTCGGGTTTCATCTCTCGCAAAGACTCGATGTACTCTTCCCTTGTCTTCAAACCCATTTTGTTCAAAACCTCCTAGTCTTTTGAAATTACGTCTTTCCAACAGTCCGGTGTTTCAAAACCCCAGCGCCTCCTGCTCCTTCAGGATCTGACGGAGGCTCCCCAGCACCTGTTTCTTCACATTCACGATATGTCCTACGAGCACCCTTCTCGCCCCCTTGAGGTCCCGGGCCACGACCAGGTCGAAGATCTCCCGGTGCTCCCTGTCCACCGCTTCCAGGGAGGAGAGGGGGAGATAGTTGCCCCCGTATTTCAGGAAGAGGAGATCGAAGATGTTGCGAAGGAGCCGGACCTGGGTCTCCTTTCCCGAGAGCGATGCAAGGGCCAGGTGGAACTCGGTGTTCTTGAAGAGCCGCTCCTTGAGGTAGAACTCCCGGACCGCCGAGAGGTGGGCCTCGAGGGCGCGCTTGAGCAGTGCCTCTCCCCGGTCGTCGAACCTTTCCATGACGGCCGGCAGAAGCGATGGCTCAAGCAGTTCCCGAAGCTCGTAGATCTGCTCCACCTCTTCCATGCTGGACGGGGCCACGCTGTACCCGCGGTTGGGTTCATGGCGCACGAAACCTTGAATTTCCAGCCACTTCAGTGCCTGGATGATGGGTGTGGGGCTCATCTCCAGCCGCTCCGCCAGCTCGCGGTAGGCGATCTTCTGTCCCGGGATGAGCTCTTTTTGATAGAGCATCCGCCGAAGCCCCGCATAGGCCTTCTGGCTGCTGTCGGACTGCATGGCCGGGCTCTTTTCCCTTTTCGGTCCCGCCACGAATCGCCTCCCCCTGATTGTATTTTTGATTGCATTTTAAATTAAATTTTCTGGCGCGCGTCAAGTTTTTTTGATAATGGGGGGAGTCATCACGACAGAAATCGAGAGGTCCTGGAAGATGAGACTGTACGAACATGAGGCGGCGGACATTTTTGAGGGCATGGGGATCCCGGTCCCGAGGCGGGGCGTGGCGGAGAGCCCTGAAGAGGCGGTCGAGCTGGCCGGCAGGATCGGGTACCCCGTCATGTTGAAATCACAAGTCCTTGCCGGCGGGCGCGGTCTTGCGGGGGGAATCCGGGCGGCCTCCACGCCGGAAGAGACCGAGGAGGTCGCAAGGGCCCTTTTGAACATGGAGATCAGATCCATGCCCGTGCGCAGGATCCTGGTCACCGAAAAGGCGAACGGCTCAAAGGAGCTTTACGTCGGGGTCGCGGTGGACGGGCTTTACGGAAAACCGGTGGTCATCGCCAGCACCGAGGGGGGTGTCCAGGTCGAGCAGACGGCGCTTGAAAGGCCGGACAAGGTCGCCCGTGCCCTCGTGGATCCCACGTTCGGGTTCCACCCCTATCAGGCTCGGATGCTCTTGCGGAGCCTGGGGCTGACCCAGCGCGTGCTCATCTCCTGCGCCGATGTCCTGGTCCGTCTTTTCAACATCTTCACGCGGTGGGAGGCGCTCATCGCCGAGATCAATCCCCTGATGGTCCTCCCCAACGGCGGCCTGCTGGCGGTGGATGCCCGCATGGAGATCGACAGCTCCGCCCTTCACCGGCTCGCGCACCCCATCCCCGAGTACCTGGACCGCTTCGAGAACCCCATTGAGCGAAAAGGCAGGGAGATCGGCGTGACCTTCGTGGACCTCGACGGGGATATCGGGCTCATCTCCTCGGGAGCAGGCCTGGGAATGGCCACCATGGACATTATCGGGCAAAGGCTTCGCCCGGCCAACTTCCTGGAAACCGGCGGGGGCATTACCGAGAAGCTGCTTTACCAGTGCATGGACCTGCTCATGATGAAGCAGAACCTGAGGGCCATTTTCATCAACGTCTACGGCGGGATTAACCCGATCCACGAGGGCGCGCGGGGCGTTGTCCGCTACATCCGGGAGCACGACATCAAGCTGCCGGTGGTTGCAAAGGCCCTCGGCAATCGACAGGAAGAGACGTGGGAAATCCTCCGCTCCGGAGGAGTCCACGTGGTCACCGATACGGCAACGGAAGCGGCCGTGGAAAAACTCTGCAGCCTGCTGTAGCGCATGAGCCGGTCCCCATCTGGAAACGAGGCCGCATCGACCATTTCAGGAAGGGCGCCAGCTAGTGCTCATACGGGGGTGACCTGTTCCGGGTTCGCGCGATCAGCGCCCAGCCAAGGTGCTGGGTTACAGAGATCGAGCCGATAGCTGAGCGCCGAGGCGCTGACCGCTGAAAGCTCCATACGGAGATCCCCAATCCGGACGGGCACCAGCCAAGCATGGAAGGAAAGGAAAGATCATGTCCATTTTGCTAGATGAGAAGAGTCGCATCATCGTCCAGGGAATCACGGGGAAGATCGGCGCCGTCCAGACGCGCTGGATGTTGGAGTACGGGACACCGGTCGTCGGCGGTGTGACCCCCGGAAAAGGGGGGACCCTCGTCGAAGGGCTCCCCGTCTTCGACAGTGTCTATGAAGCCGTAAAGGAAACGGGGGCGAATGCATCCGTGTTTTTCGTGCCCGCCCCGTTTGTCCTCGATGCATTTTACGAGACTGTGGACGCGGGGGTCCGGTTCATCGTGATCGTGCCCGAGCATGTGCCCGTTCATGACGTCATCCGGATGAGATCCTACGCCGTGCAGAAAGGGGTCTACGCCCTCGGCCCTACCACCCCCGGCATTCTGGTGCCCGGGAAGGGGAAGATGGGCATCATGCCGGCGTCGCTCTTTGCCCCTGGAAAGGTCGGCATCATCTCCCGAAGCGGGACGCTCAGCTACGAGTTTGCCGGGATCCTCTCCGAGAAGCGGATCGGTCAGAGCGCGGTCGTGGGCATGGGCGCGGATCCCGTCATCCTCATGAACCTGACCGAGATCCTGAAGCTGTTCCAGGAGGATGACCAGACAAAGGCGGTCATCGTCGTGGGCGAAGTGGGGGGCGAACAGGAGGAGCAGGCCGCCGAGTTCATTGCGAAGGAGATGACCAAACCCGTGGCCGCGTACATCGCCGGGAGATTTTCGCCCCGCGGAAAACGAATGGGCCACGCCGGCGCCATCATCCGTGGCTCGGCCGGGACCGTGGAGGGAAAGACCAGGGCCCTGGCCGCCGCAGGTGTCGAGATCCTTCCCACACCGGTGCATGTCCAGGCCTGGGCCATGAAGCATGACCTGCAGTGAAAGTGTTCTGTCTTCCGGCGTCCCGGCACATGCCTTTTTGCATTGAAGAACCCTCTCTAGATCCAACCGACGAAGCGGCTACCGGGTCTCGCGATCCCATGCAACTCCTCCTCCCCCCATGTAGCTCCCCCCTCCGGCCAAAGGGGGGACGGGGGGGGATTTTGCCGGCGCCGAGAAAAATCCCCCCATCCCCCTGAGCGGTGAAATGGCTCCAATCCGGTGTTTTTGGAGAAGAGCACCTCTCTTGCCGGACCGTAGGGTAAATACAGGATTTTCTTTATGCCGCGGATACAGACCCGGGGGCATGGTGGGTTCAGGAGCGGTTATGCGGAGAGGAATACAAAGAGAATGGACCAACGATACCTTTCCGCGCCCATTCACCAGCCAAGGAGTTTTCAGTAAGAAAGCCTTTCCGGGCCTTGAGACCGAACTCCACTTTGGCGCTGTCGGTATCCCGACGCCCCTTTTGATTCAGGCTGTTCATCCGGTGACGATCTCTTTAAATTCCTTGTATGGAATCCATTCTCAAAGAGGGAAAGAACTGCTGGCGCATCCTGCCCGCCGGAAGGGCGGCCTTCCTGGTCGATGGGGCCTCCTTTTTCGATGCCTTCTTCAGGGCCGCCGTCCGGGCGGAGAGATCCATCCTGATCGCCGGGTGGGATATCGACAGCCGGATAAGGCTGTTCCCCGAAGAGGAAAGGGAGGGATATCCGTCGGTCCTCGGCGAGTTCCTGCTTGCCCTCGCGCAACGGAAAAGGAAGCTCCAGGTTCACATCCTCGGATGGGACTTCGCCGCCATCTATGTCTTCAGCCGGGAGTTGTTCCCTGTCTTCAGCTTGCCCTGGAGGAGGCACCGGCGGATCCATTTCTATCTCGACGGCAAACACCCGCTCGGAGGCTCGCAACACCAGAAGCTGATCGTGATCGACGATGCCGTCGCATTCGCGGGCGGCATGGATCTGACCAGGGGAAGGTGGGATACCCGGGAACATCAGGCCTACAATCCAACGCGAATCGATCCGAACGGAAAGGTCTACGGTCCTTTTCATGACGTTCAGATGATGGTCGACCGGGAGCCGGCCCGGGCCCTGGGGGACCTGGTCAGGGCAAGATGGAAGCGGGCCAAGGGACGGGGTATCAAGGCACCGGACGTGATCGACACCGACCCCTGGCCCCCGGACCTGAATCCCAGCATCCGAGACGTCCCTGTGGCCGTGGTCCGGACAGAGCCGGCCTATGACGGGAGGCCTGCCGTCCGGGAGGTGGAGACCCTCTATCTCGACTCCCTTGCCTCCGCCAACCGGTACATCTACATCGAGAATCAGTATCTCACTTCCTTTGCCCTGGGAAGTGCCATTGCAGAAAGCCTCGCCAGAGAGAACGGTCCGGAGATCGTCCTGGTGCTCAGGCTCGGGTCAGAATGGCTGGAAGAGACGACGATGGGGGTCTTTCGGGCCAAGCTGCTCGCCAAGGTCCGAGAGGCCGACGGCCATGGGCGGCTGAAGGTCTACTATCCGGTTGTGCCGGGGGTGGACGGCAAGGGGATCAATGTGCACTCCAAGCTCATGATCGTGGATGACACCTTTGTGCGGGTCGGCTCATCCAACCTGACCAATCGCTCCATGGCCGTCGATCAGGAATGCGATCTTGCCTTCGAGTCCGCAGGCGAGGCCCGGATTGAGGAAGCGGTGCGGGGACTCCGCAGCTCGCTCCTGAGTGAACATCTTGGGGTGGAGGCCGATAGGGTCTCCAGGGTCTTGGAGGAGGAGGGGTCACTCATCGCGACGGTGGAGAGACTGCGCGGCGGCAGCCGCACGCTCGTTCCTTTTCCGGAGGAAGCCCTCTCCTGGACCAGCGAGCTCCTCCCCGATGCGAGCATCGATCCCGTGGAGCCGATCGACCCGGAAAAAATCCTCTTCGAGTTCATGCCCGAGGAGGTCTCCAGGAAAGGGCCGCGGACCTTCGTCCGGTTCATCGTCCTCCTTCTCGCGCTCATCGGTCTCGCGGCCGCATGGCAGTGGACCCCGCTCAAGGACCTGGTGAACCTGGAGACCATATCGGCCACAGGGGAATACCTTCGCCAGACGGGCGCCGCCCCCCTCATCATCATCGCCGGTTACGTGCTCGGAAGCCTGATCATGTTTCCGGTCACCGTTATGATCCTGGCCACCGCCTTCATGTTCGGTCCCGTGAGTGGCTTCCTCTATTCCCTGCTCGGATGTCTCCTCGCTGCCGTGGTGACTTACGGAATCGGGTGGATGGTGGGTCGCAGCGTAGTGGCCCGTCTGGCCGGGTCGCGACTGAACCGGCTCAGCCGGCGTGTCGCAAGACACGGAGTGCTTGTGGTGACGACCGCCCGCATCGTGCCCGTTGCGCCCTTTACGATCGTCAATCTGGTGGCCGGAGCGAGCCACATCCGGTTGTCGGAGTTTGTCCTGGGGACCATCATCGGGATGACGCCGGGGATCACGGCCGCAACGGTCTTCGAGAGCCATCTGGAGGCGGCCATACGAAACCCCGACCTGTACAGTCTGGCCACCCTGGCTGCCATTGTCATCCTGATTGGGGCAGGAATCGTGCTGGTCCGGTCCAGGTTCCTCGCACGCCAGGGCAGACCAGGATAGCAGGGATCACTTCAGGCCGGCTGCCAGCCGGAGGCGTCGCTCGGATGAAACGCGCTCCTCCCTGGTCGCCCTTCGATACCTTTGACCAGGTTTCGGGGATTCTCCGCCAGGAACCGGATCAGCTCCAGGATATACCCGTTCAGGACCTGCTCGCCCCACCCCAGGCGAACCATTCTGCTGTTGACCTCATCTTCGGAGAGCGATCCGTTTTCGGAGAGGATATTCGTGACATCCTTGATGAATCTCGGGATCTGCACGAGCAGGATCCCCCTGCGGTTCAGTTTTTCCAGGAGGAGTTCAAAGATGTCGTCCGGGCCGAACGATTGAGCTGCTTCCCTTCGCATGAGGCACCTCCTTGAGGTTCGCCCCATGTTCCCCAACCCACGCCGTCCTCGTAAATGGGGGTTCTCCTGTATCCGGTCCCGACCGGGGCTGTATTCCCCCAGGCCCGATCGTTTCTCGTCGGCCCCCGGGCACTTCGGCCGGCGCCGAGGGGGATTTTGGGCGTCGCCCCCTGCGAGATAATACAGGATTACCTGTATTGACAAGGAATGGACAGGGACGTCACACTGAGTCCCTTTGTTCCAGGAGGGAAGTAGTGAATGACGAGGTAATCAATGTCCTTCTGGTCGAGGATGACGAGGACGATTTCATCCTGATCAGAGAGCTCCTCTCCAATGTGAGACGAACCAGGTATATCCTCGAATGGGTTCCCACCTATGAGCAGGCCGTGGAAAGGATGGCCTGCGGAGCGAACCAGGTCTACCTGCTCGATTACCGCCTCGGGGCCCGCAGCGCCATAGACATCCTCAAGGGGATGCAGGAAAAAGGCTGCAACGCCCCCATGATTCTCGTCACCGGACATGAAGATTACGACGTCGATTTCGAGGCGATGAGGCTGGGGGCGACGGATTACCTGGTAAAATCCCAGCTCAACGGACCGCTTCTGGACCGCTCCATCCGCTACGCGCTGGAGCGTTGGAGGGCACAGGAGGCGCTCCGAAAGGCCCATGACGAGCTGGAGCTGAGGGTCCAGGAGCGCACGGCGGAGCTCGCAGCCGCCAATGAAGCGCTCGAGAGGAGCACCAGGGAGATCAAGTTCTTCGCCTACACGGTCTCGCATGACCTGAAGAACCCGGCCTTTGCCATCCATGGCTATGTCAGAAGGATGGCCGAGCTCTTCGGGGAGTCCATGGACCGGACCGGGAAGGAATACTGTCACCGGATCCTGGAATCCGCAGAGCAACTGGTGGATCTGGTCCAGAAGATCAACACCTATATCTCCGCCAAGGAGGCTCCCCTGAATGTGGAAAGGGTCCCATTGGATGAGCTGTTCGAGCTTGTCCGGGAGGAATTCAGGGGGGAACTGAACACGCGCGATGTGGTGATGCAGCTGCCGGAGACGGCTCCGGAGATCCTGGCCGACAGGCTTTCCCTGCTTCGGGTAATGAGAAACCTGGTGGAAAATGCGTTGAAATACGGGGGTGAGGAGTTGAGCAGGGTAGAGATCGACTACAGTGACCAGGGGCTGCACCATGTCATCTCCGTCAAAGACGACGGGAGGGGACTTCAAGAAGGGGACACCGAGAAGATCTTCGGCCCCTTTTTTCGAAGCAAGTCCTCCAGAGGCGTGGAGGGGGCAGGGCTCGGGCTGGCGACCGTCAGGGAGATCGCACATCACCATAAGGGTGAAGTATGGATCGAGGAGGGCAACGACAAGGGCGCGACCTTTTCCGTCTCCATAGCCAAAGGACTGGCCCCATCCACCTGATCGACGGACGCGTCGTTCCGGGCGTCTCGGGAAGCCGGCAGGTCGGGGAGGAGGATCCGGTCAGAGCCCTTCCATCTGGTGCGGCGCGGGAGAAGCGGGATTCATCTCCGGTGGAGCTGAAGATCTGTAGATGACGTGCACTTCGCACTCTGGAAAGAGGGTCTTCATCAGTTGTATAAGGGCAAGGGGAGTCTCCTTTTCCGAGCGGCATACCATGAATATCGTCTTCATCCTGCCTCCTCCTCAAGGGTCACACCCATCTCATCGGCTTATATCACTCAGAAGATTACCGGTATATACAGGCCATACCGTATATGCCGTATGCAAATCCCTACCCATCCCTGCGGCGGTTCAGCCTTCAGTGCGCAGTAGGGGAGTGCGGGACTTCCCTTTCCGCCCATTTCGGGCTTGGAGAGAAATCTCCGGGCCTATTACAAGAAACCGGAAAAGGAAATACATCCTAAACCCCATTCACGGCCGGTTGCCTTTTTCCTGTAGACTGGATGGAAAAGCACGACGCCCCAAGGAGCAGGCCTATGCCCAGGATCTGGACCGTCACCGTGAATCCCGCCGTGGACAAGAGTTCCGCCGTGGACAATGTCGTGCCGGAGAGGAAGCTTCGCTGCCAGGAGCCCAGGTTCGAACCCGGAGGCGGGGGCCTCAACGTGTCCAGGGCGATTGCCAAGCTTGGGGGGGAATCCGTGGCGTTCTATCTGGCCGGAGGTCCGCCGGGGCTCCTGCTGGACCGATTGCTGCAGGAGGAGGGGATCTCTTGTGAATCGATTCGCACAGAAGGCTTTACCCGCGATAACCTGATCGTTTTGGAGAATACGACAGGGCTGCAGTACCGCTTCGGCATGCCGGGGCCGCTCCTCCGCCAGGCGGAATGGGAGAATCTGCTGGAGAAGCTGATGGGTTGCGGGCCCAAACCGGAGTTCGTGGTGGCCAGCGGGAGCCTGCCCCCGGGTGTGCCGAAGGATTTCTATGGAAGGATCGCTCGAAAGGTCCGGGAATTCGGGGCCAAGCCGATCGTGGACACCTCCGGGGAACCCCTTGCCCGGGCCGTGGAGGCCGGACTCTTTCTGATCAAGCCGAACCTGAGGGAACTCGAGGCCCTGACCGGCAAGTCCCTCTCCGGAGAGGAGGAACAGGAGGCGTGGACCAGGAGGATAGTGGAGGAAGGGGGAAGCGAGATCGTGGTGGTTTCACTCGGCGCGGCGGGTGTTATCGCGGCGTGGAAAGGGGGATGGGAACGGGTGAGGGCACCCACCGTGCCGATCAGGAGCAAAGTAGGCGCCGGCGACAGCACGGTCGCGGGCATGGTCCTTGGGCTTGAGCGGGGGCTGTCCGTCCCGGATGCCATACGGTTCGGGGTGGCTGCCGGGGCGGCGGCGGTCATGACGCCGGGGACCGAGCTTTGCCGGCGTGAAGACACGGAGAGCCTGTACCGGAGGATCTCCGCGGAGGTTCAACCCGCATGAAAGGATTTGAGAAGATGAGGTCCTGGATCGCCATCGTCGTTCTGATCCTGTTTCTCGCGGCCGGCGCCGCCTGCGAGAGGACCGAGGAGTCGGGGCCGTATGAGCCCACACCGGCCGAGCCCCTGACCCCTAAGGGCGGCGCCGCAGAGAGCCGGAAAGAGGCCCTGAAGAAAAAGGAGTATCGGGAGGAGATGAAGGAACGGTCTTTGAACCGGGAGGATCTCTAGTCTCGGCCCGGTGGTCAGGGCAAGGGCCTGCCTGCTCACTTCCCGGAGAGGTCTTGCATGCCGAGAAACGCCATGCTCTATCAACTGATGGACGATTCCAGGGTGAGCTGCTATCTCTGCAGTCATCATTGCACCATCGCACCCCAGAAGTTCGGTTTCTGCGGCATGCGCGAGAACATGGACGGAGAACTTTATACCCACGCCTATGGAGAGGTCATCGCCGCCAATCCGGACCCCGTGGAGAAGAAGCCCCTCTATCACTTCCTGCCCGGGACCTTTTCGTTCTCCATTGCCGCCCCCGGCTGCAACTTCCATTGCGGTTTCTGTCAGAACTGGCAGATCTCACAGGTCTCCGAGCACTCTCCCCGGCTGTCCGAGAAGCAGGAGCTTTCCCCGGCGGAGATCGTTCGGCGAGCGATGGAGCTGGGATGCCGGAGCATCTCCTACACCTACACGGAGCCGACCATCTTTTTCGAGTACGCGTTCGAGACGGCCAGGGAGGCCATGGAAAAGGGCCTCTACAATGTGTTCGTGACCAACGGTTTCATGACTCCGGAGGCGTTGAACACCATCGAGCCCTACCTGGACGCCTGCAATGTGGACCTGAAGTCCTTTCGAGACGAATTCTATCGGAAGACCTGCAAAGGACGGCTTGAACCCGTCCTCGAAACCATACGGCTGATGAAGAAGATGGGCATCTGGGTGGAGATCACGACCCTGGTCATCCCGGGACAGAACGACGGTGTTGAAGAGCTGAGCGACATTGCGCGATTCATTTTTTCGGTGGACCGATCCATCCCGTGGCACATCAGCCGATTCCATCCCGACTATGAATTCGGCTGGGTCGAACCCACCCCTCCGGATGCACTGAGAAGAGCGCAGGGGATTGGGAAGGAGGCCGGTCTGCACCATGTCTACGTCGGGAATGTGCGCGGCGGGGACAGGAACATCGTCTGCCCGAACTGCGGGAACACCGTCGTGGCCAGGACGGATACAGCGGTACTGGAAACCCGCATCAAGGAAAACAGGTGCGGTGCCTGTGGGGAGACCGTGCCCGGGATCTTCGCCGAGTAAAGGAGAAGGATATGAAAAGATCGGTAATGCTGATTCTGGTAGCCCTTTCTTCCGTTCTGATGCCATTCTTTGCGGGCCGCGCCGAACCGCAGTCCCGTGGAACGCAGATGGCGTGCCCCATGATGGGGCGTGGAGCGGGTCATGGCGCAAAGATGGGAGGCATGATGGGGCACGGCCGGCCCGCCGGTGCACCGGATGGGGCGATGAGAACGGGTCCGGGCATGGGTCTCATGGGGGTTCTTCACCGGTGGGGGACCCTGTTTTTCACCATGAAGGAAGAGCTTGGGATTACCGCCCGGCAGATCGATGAGATCCAGCAGGTCCTTATCTCTCACGCGAAGTTCGCCATCCCCAAGCTGGCACAAAGACAGGTCCTCGTCATGGAGGTACAGGAACAGCTCACGAGCGATTCCCCGGATTGGCAGGGGATCGAGCAGAAGATCCGGGAGCTCGGAACACTGGACGCGGAGATGAACACGGAAGGGGTGAGGACCCTGGGGAAGGCGATGGCCGCGCTCGGCCCGGAGCAGCGTTCCAGGATGAAGGAGCTCTTCAGGGCATCCGCCTTTTCCTGGATGCTGGGGACGCAGGGCCCGAGCGGTGAATCCGGGCACGAGCATGCAGGGGGACCGGGCCATGGGGGCGCGGATCCCGGCCTCGACGGCGGCGCTTCGTTGAAGGAGGACGGTGAGGACGCGACGGATGCACAAGACCGTCACGATCATTCCGGATAGACCGACCGCCCGGAGGGGCTACGTCTTTGGATCACGCTGATCCCTGCCTATTCCTTGGCCCTGTATTTTCGATCGACCGTTTCCTTCTCCACTTCCATGAAGATCTTTCCTCCGCTGAAGACCCGTACGTCGCCCGTGGACTGGCTGATGACGACGGCCATGGCGTCCGTGAGGGCGGTGACCCCCGCAGCCGCCCGGTGTCGAGCGCCCAATCCCTGAGGCAGGGCCGCCTCTTCGGCCGAAGCCTTGAGGTGGCGACCGGCGCTCAGGATCACTCCGTCGTCCCGGATCACGAATGCGCCGTCGATGGTCGAGAACTCGCGGATGGTCTCCTTGAGAAAGGGGTTGAGGATGTTCCGATCCTCCTCGGGGACTCCCTGGAAGGGGTTGAGGACCATCTGGCTCGAGAGGTCCATGACCTTTTCATGCTCCCCGAGGACAAAGATCGTGCCTATGGGCCGCCCCTCTTTACCCTCCTCGGCAAGCTCGAGGGCGATTGCGAGGAGCCGATCAAAGACGTGCGGAAAGCTCATCCTCTTGGTAATCCCCAAATTCCCTGCGGACAAGACCCCGAACTCCCGCCCGACATCCACCACCCTGAGGCTCTCCAGGATCCCATGGCGCCTCGACCCGGAAAGGCAGACCAGCCGATCATCGCTGCGGATCATGCCGCCGGAGAGCGCGAGGATGGTCGCCACCTTGATCTGGCTGAGCGGAGAGAGCTCGACTGGGGGGATCCGGACAAGGCGGCCCGAAACGGCCTGGTTTTCGGAGAGCTCGGCCACGATATCCTCGGTTCTGGCCGCAAGGATGAACTTCTCGTCCCCCATGAGGATGTCGAGGCTTTTCCTGGACCTGATCACGTCCACGTAGACCAGGACGGCAACGGCCCCGATCTCCCCCGCCAGTTCCCTGGCGTGCGAGATCATGCAATCGTTCAGGACTTCGGCAGTGACACGTCTGACCTTATCTGTAGATCCTGTCCCTTCCAGCGCCCGTCTCCCTTCTCATGGGGCCCACCCCTGCTCGTGCGGCTTCAGGACCGGAAGCAAGGCCCCCCTTCTCGTTCCGTACTCCGCACGTGACAATGGTTTCGATTCCTCCTGCGTCGAGGCTGCGCAGTCCATCAATTACCACCCGGGGCGCCTGGTGCCGAAAGGGCTGTAGAACGGCGAGGAGAATCCCGGAGTCGATCTCCCGTAAAACCGGCTGTAGCGGTCAGAGAAGAATGGATCCCTCTTGAACTTTCCGGATGGACCGAATGGCCTGTAGCCGTAGCGATAGTAGCCGAACTTCTTGGGGTAGCCGAACTGGTGTGGGTAAACCCCCCTTTTTCCGAACTTGTTGTATCCGTATCTGTCGAAGCCGCGTCTTCCAGGCTTTCCGACGGCAAAGGTTCCGCTGGACCTGAAACGGATCGAGAACGCGGCCGATGCAGGGGTGATCCCCTCGGCTCCTGAAAAGGTTCTCTCCAGCAGGTGTGACCGGGCAACAGGGCGCTCTTCCGGCTGATACTCCGACCATGCCCGCGCGGGGGACACCCACGCCAGAACGGTCAGGACAATGGGCACGAATATTTTGGTCATCTTCCACCTCCCTCATAATGAGTCTAATCACGGGTGATGGAAGATAGAAGGCAAGAAATGGGGGCTGAATGATGGAGCAGTGGAACAATGGTTCGAAACGAGTGAAGTCATTATCCAGGCGAGTACGATATCTCCCGTCCATGATTTTCCCCAAGATTTCAAAAGCCGATCTGGCCTTTCTCGTCATCCCCCGGTGAAAACCCGCATCCAGTATTTCCAGGCCGTGGCAGGACACCTCACAGTTGCACAAAAACAAGGCAATGTCGTCTTCGCAAGTGCGGTGGCTGCACGGATTGTGGAGGAATCTTGTCGGTAATGAACAGCGAGCATGGCCCCTCTCGATCCCACTGCCGGTGAATTCCTGTAGGATGGGTGGACCCCGGCCGTTCTATTAGCCGGGGGAAACCCATCGGTCTTGAGGGTTGCGGCATGTTCAGTCGCTCAAGTTGATGGGTTTCGCTGCGCTCCACCCATCCTGCGAAGCTACCCGATTCTGCAACGCCAGGGGACATCTGGACTCCGGTTTCAGGCTTTCCGCCGACACCGGTCTCATTCAATCGGAGTGACGACTTTTTTCCGTTCTTCCGGTATTTCGGTCTGCCGCCCTTCAACCGGCTTCAGGACCATCGCGGCCTCTCCCTGGATGTGCCAGTTGCCGCCAGACGGCAGCGGTGGGATGCCCATCCCTCCGTACCTGGGGTCCTCGCTTGCCCAGGCAAGGACCCATTCGGCTCCTGCCGGAGGTGCAAGGAGCGGCTCCGGCGCAGGGTCCACCTCCAGATCGCGGCCGAGGTTGACGAGGATCAGACGGTCATTCCCTTGCGGCTCCCCGAAGTAGCGCAGGAGGAACGAGTCCTCGCCGAGCACGGCCCCGTCCAGACCCCCGTGCCGCGGACTGCCGAAGACCGGGTCCTCCCGGCGCATCCGCAGGAGGTCGCGGTGGAGTGCAAACTCCTCGGGATGGGCATGCCTCTCCTCGTGGTTCAGCTTGCATTGCACGAAGGTCATCGGGTCTCCGGGGTCGGGGAGGCGGGCCTGCATCTCAGGGGTGGCCAGGTTCCTGAACTGGGAAAGGAACTCCGCCCTGCCCCTGGCAATGAGGTGTGCGATCTCATCCTTGTGGTCGGCAAAATAGAAGAAGGGTCTGGAGGAGGCGAATTCCTGCCCCTGGAAGAGCATGGGTGTCTGGGGGGCCAGCAGCAGGATCGTCGTGATCGCGCGATACCGTCCCGGACTGGTCAGCAGGTGCACTCGCTTCCCGCTGCCTGAGTTTGCCAGCTGATCGTGGTTCTGGAGGTAATTGACGAAGGACCTCGGAGGGAGATGCAGGCTCGGCGTTCCGCGGCGCTGCTTCTGCCAGCTGTAGTACTGACCCTGATAAAGATACGCCCACTTGAGGGCAGAGATGAATTCCTGGGGACGCCCGCGGTAATCGGAGTAGTAGGCGTCGGCGCGCCCGGTCATGGCCACCATGGCGCTGTGGTGGAAGTCGTCGTTCCACAGCGTGTCGATCCCATAGCCCCCATCCTCGTGCGGCAGGACAAAGAGGTTATTCTGCGGCTCGTTCTCCCCGACGATCAGGGCCGATCGCGGCCGGGCCGCTTCACGGACGGTGCGGGTCAGGACCGAAATGATGTGCTCATCCGAACTGTCGAAGATCTGCTGCGTCGCATCGATGCGGAGCCCGTCCAAGTGGAACTCCCGGATCCAGTAGGCAGCATTGGCAACGAAGTACTCCCGCACCTGCGCGGAGCGGTCCCCGTCGAAATTGACGGCCTCTCCCCACTCGCACTCGTAGCGATCGGTGAAGTAGTCCCTCGAGAATTCACCGAGGTAGTTGCCGTCAGGACCGAGATGGTTGTAGACCACGTCGAGGATGACCCCGATGCCGTTATGATGGGCGACATTGACAAAGTCCCGGAAATCGTCCGGCGTTCCGTAAAGGCGGGTCGGGGCGAAGAGGTTGACCCCGTCGTAACCCCAGCCGAAACGCCCCGGAAAGTCGGCCACCGGCAGGATCTCCAGGGCGGTAATCCCCGTGTCGGCCAGCGCTTCCATTTGCCGGCCCGCGGCCTCCCAGTTGCCCTCCTGGGTAAAGGTCCCGACATGCATCTCGTAGAGGACCTGTCCCACTGCGTTCAATCCCTTCCATTCCGTGTCGGTCCATCGGAAGCTTCCGGGATCGATCACCTGGGACGGACCGTGCGGACCCTGGGGCTGGTATCTCGAGGCCGGATCCGGGAGGAGCCTGTCCTCCTCGTCCAGCCGAAAACGGTAAAGGGTGCCGGGGCCGGCCTTTGAAACGGGTCCGCTGTAATAGCCACCCTCTTCACGCTCAAGGGCGAAGGGCCGACCCTTATCCCCCCCTTCTACAATCGCCTGTTCAAGCACGACGCTGACCGACTGGCGGGATGGGGCCCATACTCGGAAGTGGGTGCTCCCGTCCGCCTGGGCCTCTGCACCCACAGGGAGGCGACGGACATACGGTTTTCCTTTCACGTCGACCACGCTCCACCTTTCGAGCCCAGAGGAAACCAAGAGTCCCTCTCCTCCCTCTCCGGCAAGGGGATCGACTGCCATCGGGGACGGGCCGCTCGTATATGAACGGACAAAAAGTCAGCAGCGGCAATAGGTTTGAGGATGTATTCGGGAGCAGTAGCAGATGTAATCATCCCCTCAGCTGGTCTCGTGTAACAGGGGCAAGGCGACGAATTTCCGCATGTTCCCCCTCCCGCCCACCTTCCTCCTTGATGGGGGAGGCCGGGTGGGGGTGGCAATGGATAATCAGGGGATGCCCAACAGCCTGCAGGGGGATTCGGTCACCCGCGTCCTGCTATGCCGATCGCATTCGGGATTCTGGGCCCATGCGAATTCGGCAGGAAAGGGAGGCCGCTCATCCCCGCCCAGGTCCTCCACTTGCCTTCGTGGTGCAGAGTGAGGGATGCTTCATCTCCGCCCTCCAGGTACATGGCATCCCGGAGATGGATCGGAAGTGAAAGAAGGACATCGATGAAATCGTGGGGGGTATAGATCCCCCTGCTCAGGATAAAGAGCACGTGTCCGGCCCCGTCCATCCCAAGGGCGGCCGTGCTGTGGGCCTTGTCCTGCGCGGGCCATTTGACCCTCTGGCCGCTGCTGACCATGCGGTAGTTCTGGACGACCGAGTCGTATCGCTCCAGCCACTCCTTCCATCGCTTATCCCTCCGGGAATCAATCCACTTCACCGGGGGCAGTCCCCGATCCTTCGGGTTGAAGAGCATGAAGGCGCCAAAAACGGGGTTGATGGAAGGGTTGTTGGCGTGCTTGTAGTTTTTCATGTAGCCGGTGCTTCGCAAGTTGCTGCGGTACATGCCGGCATTGACGGCAGCCACGAGCCCGAATTCCTCGCACCACTCTCGGGTCGTTCGTGATCGATCCCCGTGCTCCAGGGCGGAGAGGAGGCGGAGCGAGTACCTGGAGGGGTCTACCTTCAGCACGACAATGGGCTCGTCAGTGACAGGGGACTTCCGGGTCGGCGGAAACTCCCCAAGCAGGAGCCCGTCCGCCAGCTTGGTCCATTTGCCCTCGGCCGGCACAGCGAACAGAACGGGCGCCAGAAGGACGAGTAACATCGTTTTCCACGAGAACAGCGCTCTCTTCATAAATCCATCTTTCTTGCGGCTTCTTCGGTCTTGATCCTTACTCCCCGTCCCTCGGTCTTTTCCTTCGACGTTCGATGCTGGACGTTCGATGCTGGACGTTCGATGTTCGGTTCTCATTCGTTCGCGATTTTCGACATTCACTCGGTCTCCTCGCCCGTCGCGGCGTCGACGAGGATCTTGTCCACCCGCGGCCAGTCCATGTCCAGCACCTCGAAGCGGTACTTTTCCCATTGGAAGGATTGCCCGGCCCTCGGGATCCTGCCGAGCTGATGAATGACGAAACCGCCCACGGTCTGGAAGTGGCCGCCCTCTTCTCCCGGAAGCACCTCGACGTCCAGGATCTCCTTGAGCTTGTCCACGTGCAGCAGCCCATCGACCAGGAGAGAACCGTCGTCCCTCCTCACGGCCCTGGGTTCCGATTCGGCGCCGGCGAGGGCCAGATCTCCCGCAATCCCTTCCAGCAGATCGTTATGGGTGACGAGCCCTTCCAGCCCGCCGTACTCATTTACGATCAAGGCCACGTAGGTCCCCCTCTGCTTGAAGAGCTCCAGCAGCTTCAGGGCAGGCATGCTCTCCGGCACGAAGAGGGGTTCCTTGATGACGGCCTTCAATTCGAGCGGCCGGCCCTGGAGAAGCTGGACCAGCATCTCCTTGGTGTGTACCAGGCCCAGGACGTTTTCCACATCGTCGTGGGCAACCGGGAACATGGAATGGGGGCTGTTCATGATCTTTTCCCTGATCTCCTCGGGTGGGTCGCTGAGGTCGATCCATACGATCTGTGAACGGGGGGTCATAAATGCCTCAACCCGGCGCCCTCCAAGGCGCAACACCCCTTCGATCATATCCTGCTCGGCCTCTTCGAAGACGCCCAGCTGGGTGCCTTGCTCGACAAGCAGCTTCAGCTCTTCCTCGGAGACGGGGGGGACGGAGGAAGGCCGAACCCCCAGGAGGGCCAGGAATCTCAGAAGGATCTCGGTCGAGAGGCTCAGCAGACGAACGATGGGGGAGGCGACGGAGGAGAGGGCCTTCATCGGCCGCGCAACGGCGATGGAGATGCCTTCGGCGTTGTTCAGGGCCACCCGTTTCGGTACGAGCTCACCGATGACCAGGGAAAAATATGTAATCAACAGGACCACGGCGCCGACCCCGATCAGGTGGGCATAGGGTGCCAGGGCAGGGAACGTTGCCAGTTGAGAGACCAGTCTTTCCGATACGGTGGCCCCCCCGAACGCGCCCGCAAGGATGCCGATGAGCGTGATCCCGATCTGTATGGTCGAGAGGAACTGGTTCGGGTTGGAGGCCAGCTCCAATGCCGCCTTGGCCTTGGCGTTGTTTTTCGAGACCTCCTGTTGCAGGCGCGTTTTCCTGGCGGAGACGATCGCGATCTCGGACATGGCAAAGAAACCGTTCATCACCAGCAGCAGGAAGATGATCAAAAACTCCAGTAGGACGTATTCCACGTCAGCCCCCTTCTTCGGATTCTCCTTTGCCGATATGTAAACGGACTCTCACAGGTTATTGCGGACCGGAAGCCGAGCAGACCATAACGTAGAAGGCGGAATACAGGCTTTCGGCTCAAGAGAAGCGAAACCGGACCCGAATCCCGCCCGGAGGGCGACGGGAACCGCCATTCCAATCATCAGGCAAAGCAGTCGCTTCCACCATGGTCCACCCGTCCCGAATCCGAGCCGCCTGCGCTCAAGGACGAGGCCGATGCCGGTTCCCATCATTGCAGACCCTGCGGAGACGCATGCTAGGCGGAGGTCAGGAAGAGCACGGCAAACCTGGATCCGGTCCTCCGATCCACGCACCGGTAGATCAGGGGCAGGAGAAAAAGGTGGAAGGGTTCCCCAGCAGGGTGACCAGCCTGAAGGGGATGTCCTGGCCGGGGCCGAGCCCTTGCAGCAGGAGGATGAATTTCACTCCCCAGTCAAATGAAAGGATGTCGGACATCTTGGGACCGGGTCGAGGAAGTACGAGAATTCATCACAACCCATCTTGCCTCCTAGGCTGAACCCTTCGCGTGCTCCGTCGCTTCCCGGATCTTCAGGATGAGGTCCTCCAGTTCATAGGGCTTGGTCAGATAGTCGAAGGCGCCGGCGGATATGCCCTCCCTCGCCGCCTGCTCCGAGCCGTGGCCGGTCAGCATGATCACCGGCATATCGGGGTCCATCTTCTTGAAGATCTTCAAGACCTCCAGACCATCCATGTCGTCCATCTTCAGATCGAGAACGGCCAGGTCGAATTGATCCTTGCGAAGGACCTGGATGGCTTCCGTCCCGCTGTAGGCGTTCGTGACGTTGATGTTTCTCCTCGCCAGCCGCTTCGACAGGACGTCCACAAACCCGGTCTCATCATCTACAAGGAGCAGCCTGAGAGGGCTGTTCCGGCTGCCTGGATCTCCGGACACTTACTCTCCTCCTAAAGACGCAACCAAATCACGCCACCAAGACACGAAGACACCAAGAAAGAGTATTGTGGTTTTCTTTGTGACTTCGTGCCTTCGTGGCAGGGAACTAGATCCTGCGTGTCGTGATCTCCTTCATCCTGGCTTCGATGATCTTCTCCTCCTGGGCCCTCTTCCGGGAAGCGGCCTGCTGTACCTTGACGAGAAGAAGGTCCATGTCGGAGGGTTTCATCAGGTAGTCGAAGGCGCCCAGCTTCATTCCCTCGATCGCCGATTCAATGGTGGCGTGTCCCGTCAGCATGACGACTTCCACGAGGGGATGTCTTCTCTTGATCTCCCTGAGGGTTTCAATCCCATCCATCCCCGGCATCTTCACGTCGAGGATGACCACCTCGATCGACGGACTCTTTTCGAGCAGGGCCAGGGCCTCGGGTCCGCCGTAGGCGGTGACGACGTCCAGGTCCCTCTTTACGAGCCTCCTGGTCATGGCTTCCACAAAGGGGACTTCGTCATCTACAAGCAGTACGTTGGCGATGGTCATGAGGGTGCTCCTTCCAGTAGTTGCGTTTTGAGGGCCGGCGCAGGCTGCCCTTCCTCCGCGCTGTCCTCGAGAGCCGGCACGACGATGCGAAAGGTGGTACCCGAGCCCACGGTGCTCTCCACCGTGATCTCCCCGCCCATTTTGTTGATGATCCCGAAGCATATGGACAGTCCCAGTCCGGTGCCTTTCCCAACCGGTTTGGTGGTGAAGAAGGGGTCGAATATCCTGCTGAGATTGGCCTTCGGGATCCCGAACCCGTCGTCGATCACCTCGATCAGCACGGACGGGGCCGAGGTCCCGTTTCCCTGCCGCCGTGAAACGACCTTGATCCTCCCGCCCTTCTTTTCCATGGCATCGATCGCATTGTTGATCAGGTTCAGGAAGACCTGCTGCATCTCCGTTTCAGAGGCCTTGATCAGGGGCAGATCCACCTGGAGATCGGTCTCGATCACCACATTGCTGAACTTCGCCCTCTGCTCCGACAATGCCGAGACCTCCAGGATGGTGTCGTTCACCTGGATCTCCCGAACCTTGCTGTCGGTCCTGCGGGCGAAGCTGAGCAGCTTGTGCGTGATCTCCTTGCACCTGTGCCCCTGGGTATGGATCTGCTTGAGGGCCCTCCGGAATTCGTCGAGATCCTTTTCGGATTTCAAGTCGCAGTCCTCCAGCAGATCCCCAAGCCAACCCGCTTCTTCCACCATGATGGCCACGGGGTTGTTGATCTCATGGGCGATCCCGGCGGCAAGCTCACCGATGGCCGCCAGCTTTCCCGTCTCGATCACCTGTTCGTCCGCCGCCTCCTTGTCCCGTTCCGACTGCGCAATCCGGTTGACCATCCTCCGAGAGAGGAACACCGCCATGGCCAGGATCCCGATCCCCCCCATCAGAAAGATGACGAGGGCGATGTTCCGGGCCCGCCGGAGATCGGAAAGGGCATCCGCCGCAAGCTGCTGATAGACCAGGAGCCAGTCGCCCTCTTTCAGGAATGCGGCCACATAGATGCTGTCCGACCCGGACTCGTCCTTCTTCCGGACGATGTGTACCCCCTGCCCCTTGTCCTCCGTGATGCCGAGGAACTCCCGGTAAGGCCCCCTTCTTGACGCGATCTCGATGAGGGGTTTGGTCTGGAATTCCCCGTTGCGGTTGAGGATGAAGGCAAACCCCGTCTGCCCGATTCGAATGCTCTCGACCAGGTCGTTGAAAGCCACAAAGTCCACGGTCGCCCGCAGGATCCAGGGACGTCCTTCGTGGTTGTTCCGCACCGTGATGATGAAGTGGGGGAGGCCCCTCAGTCCCAGGAACACGTCGCTGATGTAGTAATCATTCGCCACGGCCTTCTTGAACCAGTCCGCCTCGGCATAGAGGGCGTTGCCCAACTTGAAAGGACCTGCATAGGCGACCTGAACCCCGCGCTCGTTGACGACCCCGATATCCACGAAAACGGGCTCATAGCCCCGCTGAAGTGCGGCGAGCGTATCCTGAAGAAAAGACTCCCTGCCCAGTTCCTCGTAGCTGTAAGTGTTGGCGATGAACCGAAGGTTGCCGAGTTTCTCCGTGAGGAAGCCGTCGATGCGCTGCCGATGCTTGGCAACGACCTCCGCGAGGTGCGCACAGACCTTGGCCTCGTAGGATATCTGAAACTCATAGAGGATGATGCCGCTGACCAGGACCAGGGGGGTAAAGGAGACGATCAGCACCACCAGGATCATGTTCCTGGTCAGGGCTCGATAGTACGTGCCGTTGAAATCCTTTTTCGATTTGCTGTCCAAATTCGGTAAGATTCTCCAAGAGATCCGGCGTTCTTATCCCATGCCAATGTAGCATCCGCACCGCCGGACGTCAACATGGGGGGGCAACATGGTCACTTCCTTCGAGACTTCAGCGCGCCTTCTTCCTTTTGGCTCCGCGGTCGATGCCGTAACGGTGCCCTGGACAAGCCCTGGCTTGTCCGTGCCGGGATCCCCTGTCCATGACACCTCCTACCCCACTCTCAGCGGGCGAGCGTAACCGGCATCCCCTGAAGCGGCCAGAAGAACAGGGTGAAGAGTGCGACGATGATCATCAGTAGAACGCTGGCGACCATCCCGTACTTGAAAAACTCCCCTGTCGTGAATTGCCGCGAGTCATAGGCAATCGCGTTGGGGGCGGCGCCCACGAGGAGGAGGAAGGGCATGCCGGCGGTGACCAGGGATGCAAAGAGGATGACCTCCGGCGCCACGCCGAGATACGGGGCGACCACCAGGGCCACCGGCAGTGAAATGGCGATGGCCGCGACATTCATGATGAAGTTGGTCATCATCAGGACAAAGAAGGCGATGCTCATCACAAACACAAACCAGTTGGCCTCTTTGAACATGGCGAGCCAGTGCACGGCCATCCACTTTGCCGCGCCCGTCTCCCAGAGACAGAAGCCGATGCTCATCGCGCCCCCGAACAGGAGAAAGATGTTCCAGGGGATGTCCTCGAGGTCCCTAATCTCCAGGATCCTCGTGAGGAAGAGCAGGACCGTGGAGGTCAGGATGATGGCGGTCTTGTCGAAGGAGGCGAGAACGGGGACGAAGGAGCGCAGCGACATGGCCGCGATGCAGCCGAACACGATGATCAGGGTCAGGGCTTCCTTTCCCGTAAAACGGCCCATTTCCTTGTGGAGGCGCATGACCCTGTCCCTGAGACCCGGAATCACCTTCTTCTCCGGCCTGAAAAAGATCAGCATGAAAAACCAGAGGAGCAAGGCCATGATCCAGCCGACCGGGAACATGTAGTAGGTCAATTCGAAGAATCCTACGCTCCGGCCCACAATGTCATTGTAAAAACCGATGGCCACCGCGCCCCGGGCCGCACCCAGGAGCGTGATGATGCTGCCCGCCCCTGCGACATAGGCCATGCCGATGAAAAGACCCTTCCCGAAGCGGGTGGGCTTGTCCCCTTCACCATAGAGAGAGTAGACCGCCAGGAGGAGCGGATAGACTGTTGCCGCTACCGCCGTATGGGCCATGACGTGGGTCAGCAGGACCGTCAGGACAAAGCAGCCGAGGTAGATCATGCTGGTCTTCTCGCCGACCACGAGGAGCATCCGGTAGGCCAGCCGGCGGGTGAGGCCGGTCTTGGTGAACACGAGTCCGATCACCACGGAGGCCAGGATGAAGAGGACCGCCGGATCTGCAAAATCCTTGAAGGCGACTTCAGGGGGCCGCACCAGGAACAGGACCTGGAGCACCCCGATGGCCAGGCTTGTCACCCCGATCGGGATCACCTCGAACACCCACCAGATCCCTGCAAGCAGAAAGATGGCAAGGGCGGCCTTTCCCTCGCGGCTGAGGACGAAATGCTTCCCCAGCGGATCGACTGCATCCGGAAAGGGTGGCGCGAAGTAGACGACCGCGAAAAGAAAAGCCCCTAGAAAGATGAAGAAGATACGTTTCCAGTCGACCTTGGGACCAAGGCCCACCGATTCGCTAGCATCAGGCATTGATAGAGTCCTCTCTTGATCCATAGCGCGACGGTTTCCCCCTTTGATGTTGCGTCTGCAGACGCCCCTCCACAAGATCGACGGTTTGCCCCGAGGACCTCAAGCGTGACGGATCGGACCTTCCGGTCTCTCACGAGGTTCGGGTGCCAAGGGTCTCCTTTTTTCCAGCCGGTCTGAAGAGGGAGGGCCCGGGAGTCATGCCATCCGGGCAGGCCGCCCCGCCCCTGCAGATATCCGGCAGAGCAAGCCTCAGTGATTTTTATGAGATAATCGGTATTCTGTCAAACAGAATGTACATGGGACCCCATCTGAAAGGCGAGTTTTTATGCTTATTTACGTTGACTGCCGAGGGCCGAACCCCTATACTCCTGCAAACGGCCGCCGTTGATGCCGGCAGTGCCGGCTGCCCGGGCTGACCCGAAACATCATCTGCAACCATTTTCCCCGAAAACCTTCTGCGACAGCCACCGGGGCTGGTTGATTGAACGAAGACCATGAATCCGGGTTTATGAAACCGTTGCTGTTTATTCTGAGCGTAACGGGACTCTGCGTCCTCGGCGCTATTCAATTCGGGAGCGAGGTGACCTGGTTCAACTACTACGTCGGCGGGGTTGCAGGGCTCCTGGTCAGCGGAGCTGCCCTGGGGGCATACAGCAAGAGAAAGAGGCTGAGAGAGGAAGAAGAGAATAGAAAGAAGAACCGCCGATAAGAAGCCATCATAGGAGGGACCATGAAAGAAGGGAAGCTGCACTACGGGTGGATCGTCATCTTCATGGGGATGCTCACCACGATTGCCGCGCATGGTTTCGGCCGGATGGCTTACACCATCATCCTCCCCGCCATGAAGGACGGCCTCCACTTCGACTACACCCAGCTGGGCCTGCTGGGGACGGGGAACTTCATCGGTTATCTCACCATGGCCATCATCGGAGGTTTTCTCGCAGCACGATTCGGCACCCGGATCGTGATCACCCTGTCCCTCGTTCTGATGGGAATCACCCTCCTCCTGACCGGCCTTGCCGATTCCTTCGGGTTTGCCTTTGCCATGCGGCTCCTGACGGGGCTCGGCAACGGGGCCGCCTATGTCCCGGCCATGGCCCTCGGCTCCGCCTGGTTCGCCATGCACAGGCGGGGGTTCGCCACGGGGATCGTCTCGGGAGGGATCGGTGCGGGCACCCTCATCTCAGGCCTGGTGGTTCCCCCCATCCTGAATGCCTATGGCGCAGGGGGGTGGCGTTTTTCCTGGTACTTCCTTGGGGCCGCCGTCCTCGTGATCTCGGGGGTCGTGTGTCTCTTCGTGAGAAGCCGTCCGGATGAAAAAGGGCTGGACCAGGTAGGAGCCGCGAGACAGGAATCCGTGAAGCCCTCTCCTGCGGCCGGGCCCAAGGTCTCCACCCTGGACTGGGGCAAGGTCTACAAGATGGGCGCCGTCTGGTACCTGGGGGTGTGCTACTTTTTCTACGGCATGTCCTACATCATTTATATGGTCTTTTTCGCGGCCTATCTCGTCAAGGAGATGGGGATGAGCCAGGCCTGGGCCGGAGGTCTCTGGGCCATGGTGGGCGGTCTCAGCGTCTTCTGCGGTGTGCTCTGGGGCGGGATCTCCGATCGGGTCGGACGCAACCGGGGAGCGGCCCTTGCCTACTTCGTCCTTGCCCTATCGTATTTTGTCTATGCCCTGATCAGGGTGGAGTTCGGCTTCTATCTCTCCGCGATCCTCTTCGGTCTGACCGCATGGTCCATTCCCACCATCATGGCCGCGGCGGCGGGTGATTTTGTGGGGCCTCGCCTGGCTCCTGCAGGGCTCGGCTTCATTACGCTGTTCTTTGGGATCGGGCAGGCGCTCGGACCTGCCTTAGGCGGTTATCTGGCAGACCAGACGAGCTCCTTCACGGTTCCTTTTCTCGTGGCGGGTGCAATCTCTCTTTTGGGGACGGCGTTCTCCTGGAAACTCAGAAAGCCCCTGCAGGATGGTGAGCCGCAACGCGCCGCGGCGACATCATGATGCGCCGCTCCGGCTTGTCCGTGCCCCCTGAATCAAAGATGTTACGGGATAAAGAGGAGGATGGGCTCTTCTTCGTCTTCTTCCTGCTCACGGGCGTTCCGCAGCTGCCTCATGTCGATCACCACATCGAATGACTTCCGGATGGGCAACCGGTGACCGCTGATGAAGTTCACCCGCTTGTAGAGGTCGCTCAGATAGGGGAAATGCTCCTTTGCGACGAGTTTGCACATCTCGGTGGCAGCCCAGTCGGAATCCGTGGAAAGGGACCCGAACTCATCCGAGAAGAACCCTGGGGCAGGCGCGTCCTCGGGATCCGGTCTGATCACGAAGACCGTGCTCTGCTCTCTGGGTTTGAGTCTCTTCACCCCTTCCTCGATCAAGGCGAGTTCCTGCTGCTGCGGCAGGGCGAACAACGTGTAGGCGTGGAGCGATGCAAGGGGCGCGGCCAGGGCGACCATCAAGGCAAGGGCGGCAGGCACGAGCCATCCCTTTTCCCATTGAAGGCGCCGGCCGAGATGGTAAAGGCCGAGCACAAAGAAGACCAGGCAGACCCCTGTCAGGGGATAGATGGTCCTGTAGCTCGACCAGCGGAGGGCTGCGATCAGGATGGGGGCCGAGGCGCTGATGCAAAGAACCGCCAGCGAAGCCGCCCAGAACGAAGCCTCTCGCCACCCCCTCGTCCGGAACTCACCCCACCCTCCTGCCAGGATGGTCAGGCCGACGATCAAGGCAAACCCCACGTAGGCCGGGGAGACGCCTTCCCTCGTATCATTGAGGACAAACATCGCAAGGGCGTTCAGTAAAGGCTTGCTGATGAAAAAATCCAGCTTGGAGAGAGGATCGGTTTCCAGGCTCACAAGGCGGTGTGGGAGCACCACATCCGCTGCGTACAGGCCCTGCATGAGCACGAAGGCGAGAACCAGACCCGTCCCCACGACGATCAGGTGGGTCGTGATCCACCGGATGCGCCATCGTATCTCCAGATGCCTGTAGCTGAAAAGGCCTGCAGCGGCCGGGACAAGGTAGAAAAGGGAATTCGGCTGATAGGTGAGGGCGCCGGCCGCGACCAGAAAGACCCCGACTACCCGTCGGAGCGGAGTTCCTTCATTGGCCATGAGGAAGCCGGCGATCCCACAGACCCCGCTCATCACATGGGGCCAGCAGATGGCCCATGACACATCCACCTGCGCAGCAGGAACCATGGCCATCAAGGCCGCGAACAAACCGCTCCAGGCGGATGCCCAGCCCAGGCGCAGGAGCCCGAAATAGAGCAGGACGGCGATCCCCCCGATGCAAAGGGCCCCGGCGGCCCTGCCGGCCCAGAGGTCGTCGATATCGTCCAGCTGAGAGAAAGAGGTCTCGAGCAACCACCCGTAAAGGGGGCGCGCGTGAGAAGCGCACAGCTGGATGACCTTTCCGGGTTCCTCGTTGGCCTCGCGAAGAATCGAGTAGTCGTCGCGAAAGCCGAACCTGGAAAAGATGGTGTTGGAGTAGATGAGCAGGGGGAGCAGAAGGAGCGAGGCCGCCACGATCCAGTGGCGACGGGTTCCCAACCGATGAAATACAGCGGACAGCACCGAAGTACCCTTAGGAGGAATGGTGAAAAGCCGAAGCTGCGACCAGTTGATCCGGTAAAACTGAAGAAATATATGTCAGCGCCTGCCGGGCGTCAAGTGTCTGCATCGACTTGGTACGCCTCTGAAAAGACGGATCATCAAGGATGTCCCGGGTGCAGGCCCCGGCCCCCGTTTTCTCTGTGAAACAGCCATCGGAATTAAGATAATCTTTAAAGGCATTTGACGAATTTGCCCCTAGGTGATACAGGTCAAAAAATGTTATATTGAAGTCCAATGATCTCCATTCGGCACACGGATCAAAGAGCCGGTGAAGTTTGCAGGGTAGGTTCAACATATCTTCAAGTCTTTTCATTCTAGAGGAGGGATAAGTCATGGCCCGGGAAGTGATCAAATCCGACTGCATCATGTGCATCAACAGCTGTGGTATAGAGGCGACCGTCGAGGATGGCAAGCTGGTCAAGGTGGAGGGGATGAAGGAACACCCGATCAGCGAGGGGGTCCTCTGCCCGAGAGGCGAGGCCCTGGTCGAGTGGGTCTACTCACCCGACAGACTTCAATACCCCATGAAGAGGACCGACACCGGCTGGAAAAGGATCTCCTGGGATGAGGCCCTGGACACCACCGCCGAAAAGATCACGGAGATCAAGAACCGATATGGGGCCAGGGGTCTGGCCGTCTATACCGGCTCGATGGGGACGGAGAACATCGAACTGGCGGCATTTGCCCAGCGCTTTCGCGGCGTCTACGGAACGCCCAACCTCCTGTCGGTCGAGGGCAACTGCTTTCGCTCCCGCATCATGGCCCGCCAGATGACCTTCGGCGGTTACCCGATTGAAGAACCATGGAACTCCAAGTGCATCGTGGTGTTCGGCACCAACATGGACAGCTCCAAGGTCACCGTCGGGGCCAAGATCTACAAGGCCATCGAAGAAGGGAGGATGACTCAGGTGATCGTGATCGATCCCAAGCGCATCCCGTTGGCGGACAAAGGGATCCACATCAAGATCCGACCGGGAACCGACACCGCCCTCTGCCTCGGGATGCTGAACGTGATCATCTCCGAAGGGCTCGAGGACAAGGAGTTCGTGGAAAAGTACTGTATGGGTTTCGACAAGCTCGCGGAGCACGTGAAGCAGTACCCGGTCGATAAGGTCTCGGAGATCACGTGGGTCCCTGCCGAGGATATCCGAAAGATCGCCCGCATCTTCGCCACCACCAAACCGGCCTCCATCGTTCCCGGGACCTGCTCCATCGACCAGCACGTCAACGGCTTCCAGGGGAACCGGGTCCATTCCATCATGATGGCGGTAACGGGGAACGTGGACGTCCCCGGCGGGTGGGTCTCGATTCCCTTTATCCGGTTGGGCGATCTCAGGATGACGGAGATCAGCGACCCGATCGGCACCAAGGAGCACCCCCTTTTCAGGCGTTTCTGGGGCCGCACTTCTCCCTATGGACAGCAGATGCTCTTTGCCGACGCCGTCCTGAAGGGTGAGCCCTATCCCATCAAGGGGATGATCTGCACCGGCGGCAACCCTGCGATGACCCTTCCCGACTCGGCCCGCATCAGGGAGGCCATGAAGGCGCTCGATTTCATGATGGTGGCCGACCTCTTCATGACCGAGACGGCCAAACTGGCGGACATTGTGGTCCCGGCCTGCTCGTTCCTCGAAAAGGCCGGTGTGGGGTATGTCTACGGGGTCACCAACTGCATCCCGTACGCCATGATTCGAAAACAGATCATCAAGCCCATAGGCGAGAGCTGGCCCGACTGGAAGATGTGGACGGAGCTGGGGAAGAGGATGGGCTATGACGAGTTCTTCCCGTGGAAGACGGAAGAGGAGGTCATCGATTTCTTCCTGGCCCCCAGCGGTCTGACCCGGGAGCAGCTGACCAACGAATGCACCGAGGGGACCTATTACGCCAAGAAGAAATATGTCCAGGGCAGGTACAACACCCCCTCGAGAAAGATCGAGCTCTATTCGGAGACGCTGGCTGAAAACGGTTACGACCCCATACCCCATCATGTGGAGCCGAGCAAGAGCCCCATCAGCACGCCGGAGCTCTTTGAGAAGTATCCGGTGATCCTGACCACAGGCACCCGTGTCCCCGAATACACCCATACCCAGCTCAGGGTGGGCGGCGTACAGATCTTGAAGAAGACCGCGCCGGAGCCCCTCGGCGAGATCAATCCCGAGACGGCCGGGAAGTATGGCATCTCCGACGGCGATATGATGACGGTGGAGACGGTCAAGGGAAGGATCAACATCAAGGCCAAGACCACGGAAGACCTGATCCCGGGGATACTCAGCATCCCTCACGGATGGGCGGAAGCCAATGCGAATGAGTTGACCGAGCTCGAGCCGAGAGATCCGGTCACGGGCTATACGGAAATGAAGGCCCTGCTCTGCAGGATCAGCAAGGCCGAGTCCGTCGGCAAGGCCGCATAAAAACCCGATCGGCAACCCAACCAACCCGCCCCGTACGACTGTGCGGGCGGGTTTTTGTTGGTGTACCGGAGTGATGGGCAGGGGAAACTTTTCCGCCACTCGATTCCGTCCCCATCTCTCGTATGGTTCCCATGCTCCGGCGCGGGAACGCAGAACCCGGACGCTCCCGCGATCCGTTTTTCCCAGGGTAGACCCTCCCTATGGAACGTCTGAGAATTACCGACCATATCGAATACCTGCGTCCCGAAAATGAGATCGGACGCTTCCTCTGCTCAGGGCTGATCGTTCGCGGCTCGGCAAAGGTCTTCTTCGATACGAACTTCGGGGAACCCACGACCAAGGAATTGCTCCTCCGGGAAAGGCCCGAGTTTGCCCTGATCTCTCACTACCACCTGGACCATTCCCTTTGGGCCAGGTTTGTCCGATCCGCATCGAAGGCGGAGCTGCTGGTGCCTGCAGGTGAAGCGGATTACGTGGCGAGTCCCGAGTTCTTTGTGGAAAGGACCCTCGGGCCCATGCCGAGCGGGGAGCTCTGGAAGCGGTTCGCCCTGGAGCGTTTGAGACTGAAAGGATGCCAGGGGTTTCGCACCTACGATTCTTCGTTCACCCTGGACCTGAAGAAGACCAGAATGGTCTTCATCCCGGCTCCAGGGCATTCCGTGGGGCATACGACCGTGCACTTCCCGGAAGAAGAGATCCTCTTCACAAGCGATATCGGCTTCGGCCCCTTCGGACCCTGGTACGGCTTTCGGGACTGCGACATCTGCCGGTATGTGCAGTCGATCCTCCGCCTCAAGGCCCTTGAACCGAAACTCCTCCTTACCGGACACGACGGCGTGATCAGCACGGATATCGACGCTGTTTTCGATGAGGCCGTCCAAACCTTCTTTCTGAGAGAGGACATGATCAAAGAAGGGTTGGAGCGGGGACGGTCCAGAGACGCCATCGTGGAGGAAGGCATCTATTTCAGGAACAAGGAAAAGGCCAAGGGTCCGACGAGAAGCTTCCTCTCGGATTGGGACGGCATCATGTTCGAGCACCACTCAGCGATCCTGAACCAGGGAGGACTGGACGCCATGTTCCCGGGTGTGCGCCGGAAGCCCTGAACCATGCCCCTTTCCTGCGGGAGGGTGGAGAGGCGCTCCTTCGAAGACCCATCCTCTCCCCTCTCATCTCCTTGGAGAAAGACAACTTGCGATCCGGTACCCGAAGGAACCTGCAGCCTCTTTTGCCCCTTTCTCCAAGCCCGCCGCATCCGGGCGGGCCCGTTCATCCGAATCGATCCGTGTGAATTCGGCCCGCAAGTCCCGGAACTGAAGGTACATGTTCAGGCGACGGTGGAAGTCTCCCGCCCGATACGCATCCAAGATCTCTCTTGTCGTTCTCATGGCCCACCTCCCTTTGAATGGTGCACATCAAAGACTTCATATCCGGGTACCCGAGGATGGGCTCCCGGCACTGCGCGTCGGTAAGGAGGTTCGCGTTTGCCTCACCCGGCCAGCCATGGGGAACGAATACCACCCCCTCCGCCACCGAAGGCGCCACCCGAACCTTCATCCGCACCTCCCCCCGACAGGTCTTCACCGCAGCGAGGTCTCCATCGGCCAGATCGAATCGCCCGGCGGTCTCCGGCCCGATCTCTGCGACCGGCTCGATGGACTGTTCCCGCAATGCGGCGACGTTTCGGTGCTGGCTGTGAGTGTAGAAATAGTCCCTGTGCCCGGTGGTGAGGATCAGGGGAAAGCGGCTCCTGGAACGAAGAGGACTCCTCTCCGGCTCCGTGTAGTCCGGCAGGGGATTGAAACCGACCTTTGCAAGGGCCTCGCTGTAGATCTCGATCTTCCCGGTCGGGGTCCTGAAAAGACCCTGTCTGATCTCGTACTCTTTCCGGGCATAGAAATCCCCTTCCGGCTTTTCGTTCAACAGGTAGTCGAAAGAGAGGCCCGATCGGCCCAGCTCGAAGGAGACGAGCTCTTCCTCCGATCTCCATGGAAACGCTTCACCCATTCCCAGCCGACCGGCCAGATCCGTGTAGACCTTCCACTCCGAACGGCTCTCGTGGAGGGGTTCGATGCATTTCTTGCGGAGCATGAGATAGGGCAGCGCATGGCACACGTTGTAGGTGTAGGCCACGCCCCACTTCTCAAGGTGGGAGCATGCGGGCAGCACGTAATGGGCCTCGCGGGCGGTCTCGGTCATGAACATATCGTGGACGACGAGCAGGTCCAGCCTCCTGAAGGCCTCCCGAAAACCGTTGCTGTCCGGCATGGAGATGAGGGGATTGCCTCCGACCACGTAGAAGGCCTTCAGCCGGGCCGGGATGCTCTCGGGCACCATGGTCACCACGCCATAGGGGCTCTTCCGGCCCCAGACCTCGTAGAACAGGGGATATTGCTCCCCTCCGAGCGGAGTCCCCTCGACCTCCATGCCGACATCCCCGAACGCGGACCTGGGACTTACCACCCATCCCCCAGGCACGTTGATGTTTCCCGTGATCGTCTGCAGGATGGAAAAGGCCCGGCTGTTCTGGGTCCCGTTCGCCGTCTGATCCTGGGTGCAGGTCCCCTGGTAGATGGACCCGCCCCTCGTGGCGGCGAAGAGCCTGGCGAGCTTCCTGATCTCGCCTGCAGGGACCCACGTGATCTCCTGGGCCCACTCCGGCGTGTACCGGGCCACATGTTGGACGAGCCGATCGAACCCGATGGTGTGTGCGTCGATGAAGGGCTTGTCATAAAGCTCTTCCGAGATGATCACGTTCATCATGGCCAGGGCCATGGCCCCGTCCGTGCCAGGGCGGATCCTCAGATAGGTCTCGGCCCGCTCCGCCAGGGGTATCCGCCTGGGGTCGATCACGACCAGCCGCGCCCCCCTGGCCAGGTTTCTCTCCATGGCCAGCTTCAGGGGAAAGTCCGATGCATCCGGGTTGTGCCCCCAGAGGATGTAGAGTCTGGAGTCCAGCTCCTCGATCGGGTATTTGCCGAAGGTGATCTGGCGGGTGCGGATCCGCATGCGGTAACAGACGCTTTCCACGGAGAAGAAGTTGGGGGAGCCGAAGGCGGCCTTGAATCGCTGGGTCAGGCCCGCCATCTCCATGTTCTCCACCCCGACGGAACCGGTGAACACGCCGAGGATCTGCGGGCCATATTCGTGCTTGAGGCGGCCGAGCCTCTCTGCGATCTCATCCAGGGCCTGACCCCAGGCGATCCGGCGGAAGCCTCCCCTGGTGCGCTTCAAGGGGTGCTTCAGCCGGTCCGGGCTGTAGATGTGCTCCAGCGCATGTTCCCCCTTCGGGCAGAGCTCGCCCCTGTTCAGAGGATGGGACTCGAGCCCCTCCACCTTTACCGCCCGCCCGTTCTCCACCGTGACCCTGCACCCGCAGCTGTGGTAACAAAGGGTGCAATCGGTCAGAATTTGTCTCGTCTCCCCCATCCGGCTTCCTCCTTGATGATCCCTTCGGTCCTTGGGCTGACCGCTGATAGCTGATGGCTGATTCCTGTGATGCTTAAGGGCAACAATCATGCCTGCGATGCCGTGCGAGGAATAATCATCAAAACACAAATACTTGGAGGACAGACACGGGAGAGGGGGAAGAGCGGTGGAAAAGATTGGGGCTCAGAAAATGATCAAAACGACAACTGATCTGTTATCAGAATGATTCTTCTGCCACGGCGGAGCAGCACCACCATTGCTTCCGTTTCATCAAACGGGGCGCAGGAGCGTCGTCGCGGAGGTCTTGAACGCATTGAAGTCCCCCCTTTTATAGAGGGGGATTCAGGGGGATTTTCTCAAGGACAGGTGGGCGGATCGGAAGGGATCAGTTTGATAGCGACGGCTGCTTCTCCACATCATCATCTTCTCTTTGACGACTGCAGCCTCGCGCGCACGAGTCATCGCATGCCCAGCTGCTTCAGGAGCCGGGAGAAGTTGGACCGGGGAAGCCCCAGCATCTCCGCGGCCTTGGATTTCTTGCCGCCCGCAAGGGACAGGACATGGGCGACCGTCTCCTTCTTGAACTCCTCGACCGCCGCGCTCAGGGGTTTCACCTCGCGGGTTGCCGAAGGCTCCTCATGAAGTTCCCGGGGGAGATCCTTTACCGCGACCACATCGTTTCTCACGACGATCATCAGCCGCTCGATGATGTTCTCGAGCTCCCGGATATTCCCGGGCCACGAGTACTTCATGAAAACTTCCATCACACCCTGATCCAGCTTTGCCCTGGTCGTCCGCAGGTAGCCATATTTCCTGAGGAAGAATTCGACCAGCTCCGGCATGTCCTGCCTCCTCTCTCTCAGGGGCGGCAGGTGGATCGGGAAGACATTCAGGCGATAGTACAGATCGGAGCGGAAGCCCTTGTCCTCGATCTTCCTCTTCAGGTCCTTGTTGGTGGCGGCGATCACCCGCACGTCCACCTTGACGGGCGACTTGGCGCCGAGCGGCTGCACCTCCTGCTCCTGCAGGACCCTCAGGAGCTTGGTCTGGGTCCTCATGGAAAGGTCGCCGATCTCGTCCAGGAAGATGGTGCCGTTCTGGGCCAGCTGAAACATGCCGATCCGCCGCTCATGGGCCCCGGTGAAGGCCCCCTTTTCGTGCCCGAACAGCTCGCTCTCGAGGAGATCGTCCGGTATGGCGGCGCAGTTGACCTTGATGATCGGGCGGTCCCTTCTCGGGCCCGCCTCATGAACGGCATTGGCGATGAGCTCCTTCCCCGTGCCGGTCTCGCCGTAGAGGATCACGGTTGCAGAGGTGGGGGCGACCTTGCGCACCAGGTCCATCACCTCGTTCATGGCAGGGCTCTTGCCTGCGATGAATTTCCGCCGCAGGCCCGCCTTCATCTTTTCCCTGAGGCAGACGTTCTCCTCTTCCAGACGATTCTTTCGGTCGAGGACCACCTGAAAGGTGAGTGCATTTTCCAGCGCAAGGGAGGCCTGTTTCGCAAAGGCCGAGAAGAACCGGACCTGATCTTCTCCGAAGAAGCCGGGCCTGGCGGAGTAGATCGCGAGGACGGCCAACAGCCGTTCTCTGGAGCGGAGGGGCGCAAGGAGACCGGACTGGACCCCGCTCTCTCCGAGGTATTGCAGGAGAGGGTCCCACTGTTCGATGGAGCGAGGCTCAGGGAGGGGGTCGGTCCTCGCGGAGAACCGCCCCTGCATCTCGCTGTCGAATGGACCTGCGGCCACGTCCTTGTACCGATCGCCCAACCCTTCCTGAAAAACGGCCGCGGCCTTTCCCCGGACATGCAGATGAAGGGCGCATGGATGCCCGAGCCCCCGGACCATGGAGAGGATCTGCCTCGTGACCGGTTCGGTTCGAAGACTCTTGCCCAGCAGTTTGGACATCTCGAAGAGCGTGGAGAGCTCGGATGTGCGCTCCTCGACCTTGGCCTCGAGGGCCTGGTTGAAGCGCTCCTTCTCTTCATAGAGCCGGGCGTTCTCTATGGCCAGGCTGATGTGCCCCGCGAAAAGCGCCAGGGTATCGATGTCTTCAGGCAGGATGGGCTTTCTGCTGTAGAACTTGTCCCCGGTCAAGACGCCGAGCACCGCGCTGCGGCCGAGCAGGGGCACGACACAGTATTCCTGGGTGTCCGTGATCTGCAGGAATTTCCTGCAGACCCGCTCATCGTTGCGGGCGTCCTGCACGTAGAGCGGTTTGCCCTCTTGAACGCATAGGACCTCGACCGCGGTCTCGTCCATCCTGAAGCCGACAGACTCCTTGATCCTGGATGCCTGGTCGGGTTTGACCCGGTCGAGAAAGGCCACACACCGCAGGAAATCCCCCTCGACCAGGTAGATCAGCCCCCTCTCGAAATTGACTCCGATGACCGCCTTTTCCACGAGGATCTGGAGAAGGCGGTCGAGTTCCATGGTGGAGTGGATCTCCTTGTTCATCTCCGCCAGGGTGCTGAGCTCCCGCAATCTGTCCTGTACGAACTGCGGGTCGTTGCCTTGGACAGGGTCCACACGCTCCTCCGATCTATCATCGTACTTCCAAGATCATACACAGAATCGCTTTTTCCAACCAGATGAATCTTGTGCCCCGGCCTTGCAGAGCAAGTGGTTTCGCGGTCTCGCAAAAGGATGACGGAAAGCGGGCGTTTCCGATTCCTTACGGGTACGTCAAGTTTTGTTCCCGCAAAAAGTCGCGTTCACCCTTCGACAGGCTCAGGGTGAACGGCGTAACTCATCGATACTCCGTTCGTGCTGAGCTTGTCGAAGCATGAACGCACCGGCTGCTCGGGACTTTCTACAGGGAGGACAAGTTCGGGTCGCGCCCACAGGAAATATCTTGGATCTTGCCTGTAAAGGCTTTGTGTCTCAGGATAGGGAGACCAGCAATGCAGTACCTGACACTTCTTTGCTCTCATGCTTTTTCCTTGAAATATCACGTGACGAGCCTTAAAACAGGATCCCATACGTAAACGATCCCTCCCGCAACGCAGGACGGATCGAACCAACGTACCTCATCGTTTGCAGGAAAAGATTCTCTTTCGGTCTTCCGTTGTTGATCCTTGGTCTTCGGCATTACCGACCGAGTTTTGCCACGCCCTTTCGGTATCCGGAGGATACTCATGGCGTCAACAAGAGGAGCGATCCGGACCTCCCCAAAGCAAGCCCATGCCCGGCGGGCGCACATCCGTCTCCGGCCGCGGTTCTTTTGGGGTACCTTTGTTCCTCCATGCACATGAAATCCCTGGAGTGGTATTCCGGACCCGCGGCTTTCAATGGCTCACCTGGGACATGGATTTTGTCGGGATACTTGGGTGAAAAAAGGGAACTCATGATAGGCCGCAGGAAAATATCGGAATATTTTATATTGGACCCTGACCACAGCGAATCCGAAGACCGGTGGCTGACCATGGGCGTCTCAAACACAGGGAGGTTGGTAGTTGTCAGTCATACCTTTCGGCGTGAGACCGAAGATGCCGCTACGATCCGGATCATCTCCGTCCGTAAGGCATCCAAACGTGAATCGCAAGCATATGGTGAAAAGGCATGAGAAAAGAATACGATTTTTCCAAAGGCGAGCGTGGAAAGTTCTTTCGCCCGGATGCGAAGCTGAACATTCCGGTCTATTCTGGATGAGGAAGTCTCCGCGTTCGTGGATAAGATCGCGGCCGCCAAAGGCATGGATCGATCGTCGGTAGTCAACGAACTTCTCCGTGGCGAAATGGAGGACAATCAAGCGGTGAAATAATGGAACCAGCGAACAAGCGGTTTCACTGGATCGGCCATAAGACCGGCCGTCCAGGAACCGCACCCGTTAAGAAGGGGAAAGCATGATCAATTCCCGTATTGCTCTTTGAGGGACGAGGCAAGCCATGTCTCTGATAGGGAAATGGACGGATCTGATCTACAGGGCAGCGACCGGAAGTTGGAAGGCGAAGGTTCTTCTTGCTCCAGTCGTGGGCGGCTCCTTCGGTGCGTTGATTGTCGTCCTTTACCTGCTGTCCCGTGTAGTCGACCGGTGGTTAGGTCTTCCAATGGTTTTCATCTACCCAGGGAGCTTGGTCATAGGGGTTCTTCTAATTGCAGCTGGCCTTGCAATCTACTGCTTTTCGGCCGCTCAATTCTTCGGAGTTCGAGGCACCCCGCTTCCTGTCATCCCACCACCCAAACTCGTCACAACCGGCTTGTACCGGTTCAGCCGCAACCCCATGATGACCGGACTTTTCATTCTGTTCTTCGGCATCGGTATCGCTACAGGTTCTTTATCCCTCGTATTCGTCTTTACTCCCCTATTCATCGCAATCAATGTGTGGGAATTGAAAAGGGTCGAAGAACCTGAACTAGAAAGACGCCTCGGAGAAGCCTATAAGGAATATAAGAAGCAGGTGCCTATGTTTTTTCCATACCTCATTAAGAAAACCGAAAGGATCTGATAATTAGAGAGGTATAAAAATTAGAAAGTCTCTTCGATGGATAGATTTCATAACAAGGGCATACAGCGGAGTCGGCAAGAAACGTCGCTTGCCTCCCTGATGCCCGCCGTTCGGTTGCATATCAATGCTATCCCACAATCACACTGAAGGGTGGGTTCCTGCCATGAGCCAATCTGCACTCTATATAGCCTCTGCGTTACTTGGGTTTTGGGGTATTTCGCATCTGTTTGCCACAAAGGGAGCGGTTGCAGGCTTCGGTGACCTCACTGCTGATAACAGGCGAATCATCGTTATGGAGTGGATCTCCGAGGGGGTGGCACTCATCTCAACGGCCACATTCGTTGCCGCTGTAACCGCCGTTGAGCCTGGAGCGGCTATTTCATCGGTTGTCTATGCAGTGGCAGTAGGAACACTGATCGTGTTTGCGGGCGTTTCCTTGTTCACGGGTTTCAGGGTGGCGTTCCTGCCCTTCAGGCTTTGCCCTTTCATTTTTGCTGTTTCGGCGGCACTGATCGCTTGGGGCGCATGGCGTTAACATTAGTGCTATGCAGAGCACCGAACAACAGGCTCAACCAGACCGCGAATGAGCCTGCGGTTGTACGAATGAGGCCCATGGGGTTGGCAGGGTCAAAATGAAGATAAAGAGGTTCATGGATTAGGTATGGGAAAGAAAAAGAAAGAAGAGATTTTCGCGCTCTGCGTTGAAAACAAGGACTCGGAGGATCTCGAGAAGCGGAAGATCTACAGAGTCATTCCGGACGAGGAAGCCGCAAAAGAAGGGTATCTGAGAGTAGTGGATGAGTCCGGTGAGGACTACCTTTACCCCGAGTCCTATTTTGTCATTGTGCAGCTTCCAATCAGATTCGAATGGGATGAGAAGAAGCACTCCGTGAACAAGAGGAAACATCGAGTCTCTTTTACGGAGGCGCAGACGGCATTTGCCGACGAAAACGGCATATGATCGACGATCCTGACCACTCCGAAGATGAAGAAAGATTTATCCTTCTTGGCTTGAGCGCCAATCTCCGCCTGCTTGTTGTATCTCATACCTATAGCGAGGCCGACCTGACCATAAGGATCATCTCTGCACGTAAAGCAAAAAGCTCCGATCCGACACGGAGCAATATTGGAAAAGGTGGTAATCATGAGGAAGGAGTATGGTTTTTCAAAAGGCAGGAAGAATCCTTATGCGAGTCTTCTGAAGAAACAGGTCACTATAAGGCTCGATGAGGAAACCATCAAATACTTTAAGCAGCTCGCCGCGGACGCCGGTATACCCTATCAGACCCTAATCAATCTTTACCTGCGTGATTGTGCTGCGTCGGGCCGGAAGCTTCCAATCGAATGGAAGGAAGCCTCTTAAAATTCTCGCACAACATGCCGGTGGAGCAGGACCGGGCTGCTTAAGTGCCGTTTCCAAGGTCTTCCATTCGCGGCTGTCAGCCCAAAGTTGAAGGCCTTCCAGGTATGCCGCCCGGCCGCTCACCTCCCCGTTCGGCATGTGAAAGTGATCAAGATGAATCCAGGTGCGATACGGGAGAAGTTTGGGGACGACTACATAGCAGATGAACGTACGTTCATGATGGGCATTGATCAGCGATTCACTACACACATGGCAGAGCGGTTTCGTGGGCGCAGAGTCCTTGAGACATGTACGGGTGCAGGGTTCACGACCATCGCTCTGGCTCGAGCAGCATCCCAGGTAATAACAGTGGAGATTGATCCGTACCACCAAAGCCAGGCAAAGAAGAACCTAAAGAAGGCCGGCCTATTGGCTTCCGTGACATTTGTTTCCGGCAGTATACTCGACCAAAGCCTCTTGGCAGGACTTCCGCCCTTTGATGCTGCATTCCTGGATCCGGACTGGGCCATCACTGGCCCTGATCACGTATACCGTTTCCATCACTCCAACACTCAACCACCAGCGGACACACTTCTCAAAACAATTCTTGAGCTCACTGAAAATGTGGCCATCGTGCTGCCACCACTTCTGGATACAAGGGAATTTGCAGGGCTTCCTCCAAATGAATGCCAGAAGCTATATCTGGGGGAGAGTCATGAACTGTATTGCCTTTATTTGGGAGACTTGGCTGCTGGCTTTGGTGAGACGGCTTTCCGCGTATCGGTGTGATGCCAGCATTGCCGAACAAAAAAATGCAGCGGACGGCGGGGGACGCCTTTTTCTTTCCTCTTCTTGTCCGTTGGCCCGCCGCCGCTGATTTGGTGGAATAGTGGGATCAGCGAACAAGCGGTTGCGCTGGATCGGCCATAAGACCGGCCGCCCAGTGAACCGCGACGTTGGCTTCGTCGCCTGACCGTGGGCTGGTGTATCTGATTTTGTTGAGAAGGGGACGCAGTGAGCGAGTGGGGCTGTTCGCACAGAAAGTTAACAACAAGTTAAACTGCGTCCCTTCTCCCAGAGAAGATCGCAAGCGGGAGCTTGCTCCTACAGAAGACCACCTGGAGTCACTGTTCGATCAATCTTGGCACCTCAGGCGGCAATCGACCTCCCTCAAAGAGGACAGGGTAGTCGGTACGAGACGGTTGACCGAATCCTGCCTCTTCCCTCGAACGGAAAAACCCTCGTAAAAGCCCGCTCCGACTTCCGGAGTTTTTCACACTTTTTTACAGCAGCGACAAAAATCCTTTACAGGGGGCGGTCATCCTGGTCCAAAATGGAATCCTCCGTGGTCGCTTGTGTGCGATTGCCCCTGAACAGGAAAGGAGAAAGACCCCATGATCAGACTCCAGGTGAATGGAAAAAGCTATGACGTCGATGTCGATCCGGATACCCCCCTGCTCTGGGTCCTGAGGGAGCAGCTCGGCCTGACCGGCACCAAGTACAGCTGCGGCATCGGTGAGTGCGGGGCCTGCACCGTTCATATCGACGGGGAGGCCGTCCCCTCCTGCACCGTCCCGGCGGGGGAGGCCGCAGGCCGCAGGATCACCACCATCGAGGGTCTGGAAGGCAGGGAGGCCGACGCCCTGTTCAAGGCCTGGTCCGACGGCGACGTGCCCCAGTGCGGTTACTGCCAGCCGGGGCAGATCATGCAGGCGGCAGCGCTCCTCACGATCCATCCCAGGCCGAGCGATGAGGAGATCGAGAGGACCATGTCCAACGTGCTCTGCCGGTGCGGGACATACCAGGATATCCGGGAGGCCGTCCGGCGGGCCGCAAAGGAGGTGGAGCGATGAACGCGAAAGCCGGGGAAATGGGCAGGCGGCAATTCATCCAGGTCGGCCTGGTCGCCGGGGCCGGGCTGCTCGTCGCCTGCGAAGCGCCGCGTGTTAGGGCGGCGGCCCGGGACCATGGGACCGGACCGGGCAAGGGTTTTGCCCCGAACGCATGGATCCGAATCGATCCGGACGATACGGTCACGGTGATGGTCAAGCATACGGAGCTCGGACAGGGCACCTCCACGGGACTCTGCATGATCGTGGCCGAGGAACTGGAGGTCGACTGGTCCAGGGTCCGGTTCGAGATCGCGCCTGTCGCGCCCGTCTACAAGAATCCGGAATTCGGGGTCCAGGCCACGGGCGGCAGCACGGGCGTGAAGACCTCCTGGGACACCCTCCGCACGGCCGGCGCAGCCACCCGGGAGCTGCTGGTCTCGGCCGCCGCAGCCCTCTGGAACGTGCCGACAACCGAGTGCCGCCCGGAAAGCGGCACCATCGTGCACGGACCGACCGGGAAGCGGCTCCGCCATGGCGAGCTCCTGGAAAAGGCCGCGACCATGACGCCCCCTGAGGAGGTCCGCCTCAAGCAGCCGGGGGAGTTCAGGATCATCGGTCGCCCTTACCCCAGGCTGGACACCTCGGACAAGGCCAGGGGAAGGACTGTCTACGGCATGGATCTCAAGATGGACGGCCTCCTCACGGCCGCGGTGATTCATGCGCCCATGATCGGCGGCACGCCCGCCTCCGTCGATGACCGGGAGGCCCGTTCCATGCCCGGCGTGAGGGATATCGTGATCCTGGATACGGGCGTGGCCGCGGCCGCGGATTCCTTCTGGCAGGCCCGCCAGGCCGCCCACGCCCTCAGGATTCAGTGGAACGGGGGCGATGCCGACCTGAGCAGCGAAACCATGGCGGCCCGCTTCGCCGACTGGATCGGCGAAAAGGGGGTCCGTGTGCGGGAGGACGGAAAGGTGGAAAGGGCCATGGAGGGCGCGGCCCGGCGGATCCTGTCGGTCTACACGCTGCCCTACCAGGCCCACGCCTGCCCGGAGCCCATGAACTGCACCGCCCATGTCCTACCGGACCGCTGCGAGGTCTGGGCCCCGACCCAAGCACAGGAATCGGCCCGGGAGATCGCAGCCCGCATCACCGCGCTCCCCCTCCGCTCGGTCCGGGTGCACACCCCCTTTGTGGGCGGCGGGTTCGGCCGACGATCCATGCGGGACTTCGTAGCAGAGGCGGTCCGGCTCTCGATGACCCTCAAGAGACCGGTCAAGGTCATCTGGACTCGCGAGGAGGACATGCGAAACGACTACTACCGGCCGGCCTCCTACAACCGCCTGGAGGCAGGCCTGGACCGGGACGGTTACCCCGTGGCGTGGATCCACAAGGCCGTGGGCCAGTCCGAGATGAACCCGATCATCGAGGAGTCAGGCCCCTCGATCCTACCCCAATGGCTCCCTTCTCCCATCCGGTATGGGCTGGCACGGGTTATTGTCCCCCTCGGCAAGCGGTTCATGGGTCCGAAAGGGGCCATGTCCGGATCCGTGGACATGGCCTATGCCATCGAAAACGTACGGATCGAATACGTCCGGGCGGAAACGCCGGTCCCCGTAGGGCCGTGGCGTTCCGTGGGCGACTCCCGGAACGCGTTCGTCAATGAATCCTTCATCGACGAAATCGCCGCGGCCTCCGGCAAGGATCCGGTGGATCTTCGGTTGCGGCTGCTGCGCGATGCCCCCAGACATCGAGCCGTCCTGGAGGTGGCGGCCGCCAAGGCGGGCTGGGGCAGGAGGCCGCCCGAAGGCATATTCCGTGGTGTGGCGCTTCACGCCTTTCACGGGACCCCGGTCGCCATGGTGGCCGACGTCTCGGTCGAGAAGAACGGTCGGGTCCGGGTCCATCGGGTGGTCTGCGGCGTGGAGTGCGGTACGGCCGTAAACCCCAGGATGGTAGAGGCCCAGATTGCAGGCGGCGTCGTTTTCGGGCTCACGGCCACGCTGAAGAGCTCTGTAAGCATCAAGAACGGCCGCGTCCGCGAGGCCAATTTCGACGATTTTCCCATCCTCAGGATGAGAGAGACGCCCAGGGTGGAGACCCATATCGTCAAGAGCACGGCCCCTCCCAATGGGGTCGGCGAGGCGGGCGTGCCGCCCGTGGCCCCGGCCGTGGCCAACGGGCTTTTTCAGGCAACGGGGATACGGATCCGCAGTCTGCCGGTGAATCCGGACGAGCTGAGTTCACCCCGGCCTGCGAGCGCTTAGTACAGGGCGGGTGGAGTTCCAGGAGATGGAGGACGGCCTGGAAGCCCCTCCAGAGGGGCCGGAATGGATCACTCATCATCGCCGTTCCGCCTGCAAGGTCGACCTGTCCGGTCGCATCGCCCCCCTGTTCGGCCCCGGCCTCCTCGCGGTCAGCCCCGGCGATCCGGTCGACCTGGTCAGCGGTGCGAGGCTCTCTACCGCTTATCCTTCCACATGCCGTACTTCTCCCTCAGGACGCGATGGAGGATCTTGTTGGCGCCCGACCGAGGCATCTCCTCATCCCCGATGAAGATCACGTCCTTGGGGACCTTGTAGCCGGCGATCTTGCCTCTGCAGTAGCTCGATATCTCTTCAGGGGTCGCACGTTCCCCTTCGTGGAGCACGACGACCGCCGTGACCTGCTCCCCCCACTTCTCGTGGGGCACGCCGATGACCGCGACGTCCTTTACCTTGGAATGGCCGCCCACGACGTTCTCCACTTCGGACGGGAAGACGTTCTCCCCGCCGGAGATGATCATGTTGGCCTTCCGGTCGACGAGAAACACGTAGCCGTCTTCATCCCTGTAGGCCATGTCGCCGGCGCTGAAGTACTCGCCCCTCATCGCCGCTGCCGTCTTCTCGGGGTCCCTCCAGTATCCTTCGAACAGCATGGGACTCCTGGAATAGAGCTCGCCGACCACGTTCGGCTCCGTGATGAGCCTGCCTTGCTCATCGTAGAGCCTGATCAGGTCGGTCCCGATGACCTCACGGCCGCAGGAGCCCAGCTTCTTGATCTGCTCCTCCGGCTTCAGGATGGTCACGATCCCCGCCTCGGTGGAGCCGTAGGCCTCGTCCAGCTTTGAGTTGGGGAACATCTTGAGGATGCCGAGCTTGGTGTCCCTCCGCGCCGGGGCAGAGGAGATGAGGAGCTTCCTGACCGAGGTGAGGTCGTATCTCTTCTTCACCTCCTCCGGGAGGGAGAGCATCATGATGTAGTGGGTCGGCACCAGGGAGGTGAAGGTGATCCGGTGTTCCGAAAAGGTCCTGAGCAGGTCTTCCGGATCGAAGCTGGCCATGTTGTAGGCCATGACCGTGCCGCCCACCCAGGTATTGACGAACGAGTAGTTGAGCGAATTGATGTGGCAGCAGGGCATGACCAGGAGCGTACAGTCGTCGAAGGCGAAGACATGGTCGTGGATCATGATCAGGTACTGGGCGAACATGGAAGCATGGCTCTTCATGACCCCTTTGGGTCTTCCCGTGGTCCCGCCCGTGTACATGATCACCCAGATGTCATCGGCTTCGACCCTGGTGGCCGGCTCCTCCGGAGTCGCCTTCGCAATGGCGTCCTCATAGGAGAGGTATCCATCGTGGCGGGGATTGTCCACCCCGAACGAGACGTACTTCTCGACGGTCGGGAGATTCTCCTTCATCTGGTTGACCTCATGGATCCAGGGATGTCCCTTCCCGCTCCTCGGGTCCTTTCCTCCCTGGACGATGAATACCTTGGCTTCGCTGTGATTGATGTTGTATTCCATCTCCCGCTGCGAAAGCCTGAACATGATGGGCACACAGATGAATCCCCCCTTTGCGGCGGCGGCATAGATCTCCATCCACTCCACGCAGTTGTAGCCAAGGACCGCCAGCCTGTCCCCCTTCTTCATGCCCATATCCGCAAGGGCATTCGCCAGCCTGCACGCCCGCTCATCCCACTCCTTGAACGTATAGGCCTTGTAGAGATCCTTGACGCCGATCTTGTTCGGCCATTTGAAACCATTCACCCTCAGCACTTCCTTCGCGGTCATCCAGTGGCCGTTCTTCATGCTTCCTCCTTGATCTCCTCAGTTTGACTCATTCCGGAGCAACCTCTCCATCCTCCGCAACGGATCGGCCGTCGACGGCTCTGAACGTCCATGGGATAGACTCAGACCATGGTTCACAACCATACTCTCTTTTTACTGCGGAGGACGCGCCGGTTGCGATCCCAAGGCGATCCCAAGGGCTCCATCTCACCATCGCAATCAGAGCGTGCTCCTACAGGAACGCTGCCCGTGGTTCTTCTGGTTCTTCGAATTGTTTCTGTGGAATACCACATCCTGGTTGTCCGACCAAGCCTCTAACGATAGCGGATTCGCTGAAGGTGCCCTCGGGAGATCCCAGGGGCTTTTTGAATGAAAAATCCTTCACCAGGTTAGATGCCGTAATCAGGGACGATTTACAGAAAAAACCCGGGTTCTCTCGACCTCCCGCTGTATGGGAAATCCTCCACCCCCTGACCCCTTTCCCTCCTTCTCCCGAATAGGTGCTTAGTTTTACGAGCAAATACTCTCAACCCCCGATGGCATGTCCTTTGCTCTCCCCTCATCGAAAGGACGTGGAGCCGATTCAAACGAATGATCATGTGCTGCCGCTCACTACTGAACCCCTCCAGGAGGTAATCGATTGAAGCGAATCCTCATCATCGGCGGAAGCGAAGCAGGGATCAGCGCTGCCTTGCGTGCAAGGGAAGTGTACCCCATTGTCGGGATCACCATGGTTACGGCGGACAAATATCCGACCTCCACCATTTGCCGGCTCCCCGTTCTGCTGGGCGGCGAGGCGGTCGAATGGGGGGCCATTGCGCATCGGAGCGGGGAGGAGATCGAGAAGATGGGGATCCGGCTTCTCCTGGAACACCGGGCCAGGAACATCGATGTCGAGGCCAAGACGGTCGAGTTCTCGGACAGGAGCGGCCGCACCCGGAGGCTTCCGTACGACAGGCTCATCCTGGCAACCGGCACGTCGCCCGGAGGGCCTGCCGTCGCGGAAACGGATCTTCCGGGGGTCTTTTTCCTCCGAGGGACGGAAGATTCCGTCGCCATGGGGCGCTACGTCGCAAAGCGCCATCCCCGGTCGGCCGTCGTCGTGGGATCCGATGGCATGGGCATGGAAGTGGCCGATGCACTGAGTCGGAGGGGTCTGTCCGTGACCATGCTGGCGCGGTCGGGAAAGGTCCTGAACACGGTCGACCCGCGGCTACAGGACATGGTCCGGGTCGAACTCGGCAGGAACGGCGTCAAGCTGATCGACCGAATCGATGTGACCGGCCTTGAAGAGCAGGAAGGGAGGCTCTCGGTGAGAAATACCCAGGAGGTACCGATCCGAACCGATCTGGTCGTCCTGGCGGACGGAAGCAGCCCCCGGACGGATCTCGCCAAGGCGGCAGGAATCCCCACCGGGACTCAGGGCGCCATCCGCGTGAACCGGGCCATGGAGACCTCTCTGCCCGAGATCTATGCCGCAGGGGACGGCGCGGAAACCTGGCATCGGCTCCTGAAAAGGAACGTGTACCTTCCCTTCGGCACCACGGCGCAGCAGCAGGGCCGTGTGGCCGGAGAAAACGCGGCCGGAGGACGGGCCGAATTTGTCGGGACCCTCGGGACACAGGCCGTCAGGATTTTCGATCTGGTGATCGCCCGCACCGGTTTGAGAGAAAGCGAGGCCAGGGAAGCGGGGTTCGATCCGATCACATCGGAGGTCGAGGTCCGGGACGATAGAGGCGGCCTCCCCGGGGCAACCCCGATGCGCATTCGCGTCACAGGGGATCGGAGGAGCCGCCAATTGCTGGGCGCCCAGATCGCCGGGCATCGGAACACCGGGATTTCGAAACGTATCGACGTTTTTGCCACAGCCATCTCCGCCGAGATGAGCGTGGATGAGATGCTCGATCTCGATCTGAGCTACTCCCCCTGGTGGAGCGGAACATGGGATCCGCTACAAACGGCGGCGCTGGAATGGATCAGGGGTTGCCTGGCCAACAGGGTTACGTTGCCGCGCCCGGGTCCGAACTTCCTGCGTGAGGACAAAGAGGCCGTCACGCCTTCGGGACGCTTGTCCTTTGCCGTTTGAGGATCGCGTAACGCGACTTCAATTCCTGGAACAAGGAGGCGGAATGGATCGCAAGAGAAGACTGGCACTGGCGGTTTCAATCGCAGCGTGTCTCACGCTGACCTTGGCGGCGAAAGATGGGGCCGCGGGAGTGAACGTCGACATCAACATCGGGTTCCCCCCGCCCTTCCTATTTCACGAACCTCCCCCGGTGGTGGTGATCCCCGGCACCTATGTGTACATGGTCCCCGACATCGATGCAGACGTGTTTTTCTATCACGGATACTGGTACCGCCCCCATGGAGATCGCTGGTTCAGGGCCCGTCATCACGATGGACCGTGGGTGCATGTCGTCCACCGTCATATGCCTCGCGCCGTCATCCACCTCCCACCCCACTACCGCAGTGTTCCTCCGGGCCACCGCAGGATCCCCCATGGGCACCTGAAGGCGAACTGGGAGAAATGGGAACGGAAGAAACACTGGGAAAAGCAGAAGGAATGGAAAGAGGGCCGGAAAAGGCACGAGGGCGGCAAACATAAGCATGAACGCGAGCGGGGCCGCGACAAGGGCGGTAGGCATGGGGGGCCAAGGGATTGATCACGCCGCGCCCGCCCTTTTCGTGTGCGCGATGATTTCCCGCGCGATCTGAACCCAACCATCGCCGTGGGGAAGGTCGTGGCCCATGCCCTGGATGATCTTCAGGCTGGCGCCCGGTACGGCCTCGGCCGTATCCTTCCCCGCCTCCACCGGGACAAGCGGGTCCGCATCGCCGTGAATGACCAGGGTGGGCGCCTTCACCCCCCTCAACCGCGCTTTTCGGTTTTCCTGGGCCAGGATGGCGATGAACTGCCTCGCTTCCCCCTGAGGACAGAAGCTGCGATCGTAGGAGCGGGCGATCATGTCGCGCACCCAATCTTCGTCGAACCCGAACCGCGGCCCTGTAATGGCCCTGAAGATTTTGAGGCTGTGCTCGATGTACGGCTCACGATCCAGCGGAGGAGGGGTAAGCAGGAGCATCATCACCTCGGGGTTCGCCCGCGGGAGATCCGGGTTCCCCGTGGTGCTGTAGATCGATGTCAGGCTCAACACGCGCAGGGGATGGTTGATGGCCAAGGCCTGGCCAATCATGCCCCCCATGGACATTCCGCAGATGTGGGCCTTTTCAATGCCGAGCCCTTCGAGGAGCCCTGCTGCGTCGGCGGCCATGTCCTCGATCGTATATGGCGGAATGACCTTCTGGCCGCTCAGCAGCCTGCGGATCACGTCCATGACGTCCGGCGTGCCTTGGTCGTCCATCTTGGTCGACAGCCCGGCGTCCCGGTTGTCGAACCGGATCACGTAAAGTCCCGCCTCGGCCAGCTGCCGGCAAAAAGGCTCATCCCAGTAAGTCACCTGCCCTCCCAGCCCGACAATGAGCAACAGGGGTGGCGAAGACGGATTCCCGAAGGTCTCATATTCTATCCGGATCCGGTTTGCGCTTACGCTGCTCATGGGATCACCTCCGTCATGATAACTGCAGTTGGGCCGTTGCGGCCAGAAGGGAACGTCCGGCGACAAGGCCGTTTCAAGGACCCGCCCCGGAGCGGTTTGCGGCATCACGGCCATGTCGGCCGTCAAGAGGTTCCCTGGAACTTGAGCGGCCATGGTCGCCCTTCGGTTTCTCCGTCATCGGGACAAATCGCACGGGGAGGGTCCTCTTCTCGGTCACCCCGTCTCGATGCTTTGTGACAATGACCATCTGCTGGTGGGTGGTCCCCACAGGTACCACCATTCTTCCGCTGATCGCAAGCTGCTCGACCAGCTCCTTGGGGATCTCATCCGGGGCCGCCGTGACGATGATGGCATCGAAAGGACCGTGTTCCGGCCAGCCCAGGTATCCGTTGCCGGTCTTCACGAAGATGTTCCTGTAACCCAGTTCGTTGAGAAGACGACGAGCGGATTCCGCCAGTTCCGGAAGGATCTCGATCGTGTAGACCTCCCCCGCCAGCTCTGCAAGGATGGCGGCCTGATATCCCGAGCCGGTCCCGATCTCCAGGACCTTCATTTCCCTGGTCACGGCCGCGGCGGCCGTCATATAGGCGACGATGAAGGGTTGAGAGATGGTCTGTCCCGATCCAATGGGCAGCGGTCGATCGGCGTAGGCGAGATGCCTGAGAGATGCGGGGACAAACCTGTGGCGCGGTACCCTTGCCATGGTCTTCAGGACTGAAGGCTCGGTGATCCCGCGGCCGCGGATCTGGTCCTCGACCATTCGGCGCCGGGGTTCTTCGTGTTCATCGGTCGGGATGTCTGCGGCCCGGACCTGTGGTACAGGGACCGGACCCTTTTCCGGGAAGAACGGAGAGGACAGCAAAAGAAAGGAGAGGAGGAGAAACAGGGGTCTTGATCTTCTCATGGGATACCCGCCACAAGGATCGGATTCATAGAAGATACCATTTTTCCGATCCATCAGGTAGAGGTGTTCTCACCCCTTTGGGCGGTAGCCCGGTTTTCTTGTTCCAGCCAGTCGCGGATCCTTTTGGCGTCGCCGATGCGGCCCCCTCGTCCGTTGGAGTCGAGCAGGACGATGATCACGTCCTGTTCGGCAATGGTGGTCTGCATCACCAGGCAATGACCGGCCTCATTGATGTACCCGGTTTTCGATACGCCGATTTCCCAATCCTTGCTCCTGGTCAGGCTGTTGGTATTGTTGAAGGCCATGGATCGCTGCACGGTTCGGGAAATCCTCTTGACCCTGCCGTTCCTGCGTACACGCACCACCTGGGTGCGAGGGACTGCTAGAAAATAGGTGCCGGTACTGGTGATCTCACGGATCAGGGGGTATTGACAGGCGGCATCGACCATCTTCACCAGATCGGCGGCCGTGGCGCGGTTCCCGCTGCTGAGACCCGTCCCGTCGACGAAGCGGCTGTCCTTCATCCCGATCTCCGTCGCTTTTTGGTTCATGGCGGCGACAAACGGCCCCAGCCCGCCCGGATAGGTGCGGCCCAGCGCAGCGGCGGCGCGGTTCTCGGAAGCGATCAATGCCAGGTGGATCAACTGTTCGCGCGTCAAGCTGGACCCCAGAGGCAACCGGGAACCGGTGTACTTGATGCGGTCCACATCGTCATCACTGATCTCGATCACTTCGTCCAGTGACGCTCCGGCATCCAGCGTCACCATGGCGGTCATCAACTTGGTGATGGAGGCAATCGAAGCGGGGAGGTCGACGTTCTTGGCATAAAGCACCATCCCGCTTTTCTGCTCCACCACCAGTGCGGCAGATGCGCGGAGGTCCGGTTCATGGATCCTCGAGGCCTCGGTTGAGACAGACCTGGCCTTGGCCCTCGGTTTGGACTTCGACCCGGCTCTCTTGGATTTCTCCGAGAAACTCCTCTCCCGGCTTTCGGCCTGCGCTTCCGTACTGATCAAGACCGGTACTATGATGAAAGCGATCAGAGTGAGCAACAAGAGTGATCTTTTCAAGTATCAGGCGCTCCCAGCGGCAGTATCAGTTGAATCCTTCTCTCGTCTCTTTCCGACTCTTCTTCCGCATCCTTTTCGTATGAGACAGCGGACCACTCAACAGCGGCAAAAATCTAGGGAAACGGTTCATCGATGTCAACAAAAAATGAATCCCCCCAACGGACGAATAGATCGAGGAAGCGGCCTCACGTCATCGCTTTTCTTCTGAACCTTCCGGTCTTATGGCCGATGAGGCTTTTCTCATCTTCTATGGATTGATTCGTCCCGAGCGTCTTCCACAAGATCCGGGGCGGTCCATTTCTCATAAAAGAGATGTCGGCCCAGGGGTCTTTGGTGTATAAGTTCTCCTCAAACTGACTCTCTTTTTCTGGGGAGCATTCTTGAGCCGGAGAGGAAAAAGCATTGCTCGAAGAAGACCGAGGTAAAGGGCACGACCTGGAGATCTTCCTGAACCCGGGATCGGTGGCGGTCATCGGCGCCACCGAAAGGCCGGGATCCTGGGGCTCTTTCATCATGGAGGCGCTCCTTTCTCGACCGTACGGGGGAAGGATCTGCCCGGTGAACCGACGCGCCGAGAAGGTCTACGGGCTCCCTGCGTACCGGGATGTGCGGGAGATCGAGGGACCGGTGGACCTTGTGGTGGTGATCACACCCGAGCCATCCGTCGAGGAGACCTTACGCTCTTCCGGGGAAAAAGGGGCTCGCGGGGCGGTGATCATCACGGCAGGGTTCGGGGAGGTGTCCCAAAACGGCTCGGAGCGGGAGAAGACCGTCTGCGACCTCGCCCGCTCCCTGGACATGAGGATCCTGGGACCGAACGTCAGCGGCGTGTTCGACCTGCACGCGGGCTTCAACGCGTCCGGCTCCCCCATTCACCATCTGCTGCCGACTCCCCTCGCCGCCGTCTGCCAGGGCGGCTACGCCTTTTACGATCTCCTTGCGTCCGGTTTCTACAGGGGGATGGGCGTCGGTCGATTCATCCACACGGGAAACGAATGCGATCTCACGGCCAATGATTTTCTGGAATTTTTCGGCGGACGGTCCGATGTCAGGGGGATCGTCATGTACATGGAGACCTTCCGGGACGGACGGCGCTTCATCGAGATCGCCCGCAGGGTCACCCGCGAAAAGCCCGTCGTCCTCTACAAAGGGGGCAAGACCCCGAACAGCGCCAGGGCGGCGGCAAGCCACACGGGCGCCCTGAGCGGGATCAGGGATATCTACGAAGGCGTCTTGAGACAGGCCGGCATCGTGAGCTCCCCCAGCATGGAACTCCTCCTCCCCCTCGGCCATGCGTTGATCGAACGTCCCCCGATGAAGGGGAACCGGGTCGCCATCGTGACCATGGGCGGCTCCTGGGGGGTGGCCCTTTCGGACTCCCTGGAGGCGGCGGGACTGGTCGTGCCTGAATTCGGATCCGCGCTCCAGGACAGGCTCAGGTCCATGGGAATGCCCCCGAGGGCCTCCACCCGGAACCCGGTGGACATAGGGGCATCCGGGCTCTTCTGGGATGCGGAGCTGATGGTCTCGATCGGGGGAGAGGTCCTCGCCTCCGGGGAGGCGGATGCGCTGGTGCTGCACGGAATCGGGAGGGCAGGACGGGAGGACGACGATGTCCCGGTGGAGAGAGCGCCCTTCCTGGAGACCCAGAAGGAGATCATCCTCGGGTACACCAGCCTGGAGAAGGAGACCGGGATTCCGGTCCTGATCGGCACTCGGTACTCCCCGTGGGAGAGCCAGGCCATCTTTGATCTCAACCGGATGGGGATCCGAACCTTTGACCGGCTGAACGACATCGCCCAACTGTTGGCGTGTCTTTACCGTTACCGGAAGAGAAGAAACGAGTGCTCTTCCTAGGTCAGCTACGTTTTGTCTTCCGGATGCATGCTTGTTGAACCATTCGCCTCTACGTACTCGTTCTGCTCACTTCCTACCCGCCGTTATACAGTGAAGCACTGATTGTAGGTCTCTCTTCTTTCCCATATAACTGCCTCTCCATAGGAACAAAGGAGGTTGTTTATGGCAAAGAGGTTTGCGCCCGAATACCCCGGGGAGGTCCTTGGGGGGAAAGAGCTTTTCCGGAAGGATCGGGGCCGGCCGGCAAAGAAGAGTGGTCCGCACCCACGGCACGTCAGTCAGATCATCCACGCCCTCAACCAAAAGGCCCGCTATGATCTGGCAGGCAGAGAAGGGAAAGCCCGCAGGACGTCTTAGAGAGCAAGCGAACTCGTCCTTTTCTTCTTGGAAAAAGGGACAACCTTCAGAGAAGCGCGAGCATCCGAGCCTCACCGGGGTCTCCGCCGAGTCCCCTACACCCATCTGTGCGCTCTATGAGATAAGTGGCATTCATTCGGCCCTACTCTGCCGGCTCGAATTGATCCTTCCCGACGCCGCAGACAGGGCAAAGCCAATCATCGGGCAGGTCCTCGAAAGAAGTCTGAGGGGGGATGTTCGCCTCAGGGTCTCCCTGGGCGGGGTCGTATATGTAATCGCAGATAATACACCGCCATTTCTTCATGACGACTCCTTTCGAAGCTCACCTTCCGCGTCACACCGGATCGGTAGAACCTCTCCGGGTCCTCCACCGGAGTTTGGAGGGTCTACGGGAACTCAAGGCCTATAATGCTTTTTTCGCCGGCGAAAAGAGCCCCACGTCTTTACTTCTCATAATCGCTTCTTTTCTTGCGCAAATACCGCTATTCGCCCATTACAAGGGGTTCCTTTGCAGATTAACTTCTGAACAATGATCGAGGCTCGCGGCAAAAGGGCATGTGAGGTATGAAAAGGCCGATGAGTACGAAGGAGGGTTCATGCTTTTGTTTTGCTCTGCTCTTGTCCGCCGTGCTGCTGGCAGTGCCTTTTTCGAGTACGGAGGGTTCCGTGGCAATGAGATGGGGGAAGCGAATCGAGGTCGCCTCAGGGGAAGCCTATCGCGGACCCTGGCGCATGAATGAGTCGAAGTGGTACTTTGTCGACGACCCGACGGTGGCCATGACAGAGCAGGGTGACGCAGGAGTCGTCTGGGCCGATCATGCCCTGAAAGACATCTTCTTCCAGGTGTTCGGGCCGGACGGACAGCCGCGGTTCTCGGAGCCGGTGAACGTATCCAGGGATCCCAAGACCTTTTCATGGCTCCCAAGAATAGCGATGACATCCGGCGATCCGGGCGAGGTGTATATCCTCTGGCAGGAGATCATCTTCTCCGGGGGCACCCATGGCGGCGAGATCCTGTTTGCCCGCTCCACCGACGGGGGGAGGACCTTCCGTGAACCGATCAATCTATCCAATTCCATGGCCGGTGACGGGAAAGGCCGCCTGACCAGAGAAATCTGGTACAACGGGAGCCTGGACCTGGCCAGAAGCCCGGGCGGCAATCTCTACGCTGCCTGGACGGCGTACGAAGGCCCACTGCTTTTCAGTCGGTCCGTGGATGGAGGGAAAAGCTTCTCCACTCCATCGCTGATTGCAGGAGGGGAAGATGAATCGCCTGCGAGGGGGCCGTCCCTGGCCGCTCAGGGGGAGGACACCGTCTGGCTTGCCTGGAGTGTGGGCGAGGAGCGGGATGCCGACATCCACTACACGCTGTCGAGCGACGCAGGACGGACATTTGAGGAACCGCAGGTCCTTGCAAAGAGCAGCGGGCACTCCGAAGCGCCGAAGATCACAGCGGACGGGACGGGAGCCGTGCACCTCGTCTACGGCGAAAGCCCCGGCGGACCGCTGGAGAAGTATCACGTCCGCTACACGCGTCATGACGAGAACGAGCACGGGTTCGGACAGACAAGGGAGATATCGGGCCCGCAGTCCAAGGAATTTGAGAGCGTCAATTTCCCCTGTCTGGATCTGGATGAAAGCGGGAATCTGTACGTGCTTTGGGAGCTCTTCCCGAACAGGGGAGCCATGCCCGAGGGGCACGGATTCACCTTTTCCATGGACGGGGGGCGGACGTTCGCCCCGCCCGTGATCGTCCCAGGCACCCTTGATCCTCAACTGGGCTTTCACGGAAGCCAGCAGGGATTGTACATGAACAAACTCGCCGTTAACGGCAAGGGCGAAGTGGCTGTCGTGAACAGCACGTTCAAGCCGAATCAGTCCAGCCACATCTGGCTCATCCGCGGCCGGATCACCGAGCGTTGACAGCGGCCGCTCAAGCTCTTGAGCGCTTTCGAACGCTCAAGAGCCGGTTGCGTCGCGGTTCCTGCCGTACCCGTTCTCTACTCCGCGTCAGGCCTTGGGGACATAAGAACATCCATAGCTCTTTATGTGTTCCCCAGGATCGTCCCTGAGGGGATTGGGGATATGGACCTCGCCCTCAGACTCCTCTATGAAGCCCGCGTGATCACCATACCCGGAAGCGGCTTCGGCCCCACCGGCGAGGACCACATCCGACTCTCTTTCGGGGCCGCCCGGGAAGACCTGAGCCGGGCTTTTGACAGGATCGAAGAGTGGGCCCTCCTCTACCGATGAACCGGGCGCTCCTTCTTCCTGCGAAAAGGGACCGGGAATTGGCACCTCTCTTGCAACCCTTGTTGTCCATCAACCAGGACGGGTGCCTATGATTATCTGTCTCGCAAACAACAAAGGGGGCGTCGGCAAGACCACCATTGCCGTGAATCTCGCCTTCTGCATGGCGCAGAAACAGGAGAGAGTCCTGCTGATCGACGCGGATCCGCTTGGGTGTGTGGTGAAATGGCAGGGCTTCTCGGAGAAAAGGAACTTTGACGTGGTCCATTACCCGGAGGGTCCGCTGCACAAGGAGATCGATCCTCTCTCCAGGGGCTACAGGCATATCCTCATCGATACCCCTCCGGGCACGAACAGTATCGTGTTCTCGAGCCTGATGACCTCCCACCTTGCCATCATCCCCATCGATCCCTCCGCCGTTTCGATCTGGTCCAGCCCAAGGACGATCAACCTCGTCCGGAAGGCCATGAAGTTCAACAAGCGGCTCGAAGCCCGCCTTTTGATATCCAAGAGCGTGTCCGGGACCACCACGGCGCGCCAGGCTCGTGAGATGCTCGCCCCCTTCGGCATGGGTTTGTTCGACCTCGAGATCCAACACCGTATGGATTTCGTGAAATCCTTCATGAAGGGTGCCTCCGTGCTCCAAATCGCGCCCCGCAGTAAGGCTGCCGCCCAAGTCCGGAGTCTGTGCAACGAGATCGACGTCGACGGGCATGATACCGCGCGCTTGCTGGAGGAGAAGAAAGGGTTCCTCGAGGCCTTTGAACGGAAAGTCGAGGAAAGACGAGGCAGCCCGCGGAAGGCATGGTGCATCCCCACGCATTTCGCGGTTCAAGGCAGGGCGTACGCCGGATACATCCGGGACATCAGCGAGAGCGGAGCCTTTATCGAGACCCGGGAGTCTTTCCGGGCAAACCAGTCTGTTGTCCTCACCTTTCAGTCCCTCAAAGGTGAGCACTTCAAGGCGAAAGGCACCATCTTTCGAATTGATTCAACAGGAATAGCCGTGAGATTCGAAGAAGGATTCAAACTTACCGGATGGTGAGCACTCTCGATGGAATCGATTCTGATCCTGGTCGTCTCCTGTGCCGTCCTGATGATCGCAGGACATTCGGCAAAGACCGTCTTCTGGGACATGCGGAAGCAGGGTTCCCTGAACGCCGATTTCCTCAAGCGCCGTAGTTTCGCGGAAGCTCCCGAGCAGAGAGAGCGGATGAAGGAAATCATTGTGGCCCGTGACCCTCGCATCGGTCTCGCGAAAGCGGTCTCGCCGTCTCCTGGAATGGTGAAGATCGTCGATTGCCATCAATCGACCGCCAGCGGGAAAGAGATCTTTTTCATGAGAGTTACCGGCTTTGCACAGCCGAAGTCCATGGTCGAGGGCGTGTACCTTCTCGCTCCGTTGAGAAAACACAAGAGAGACCCTTTCTATGTCAGCCTCTGGTCGAATACCTATGGGCCCGGGTCCTGGATGGTTCGGTCCCAAAAGAGGTACAGCCTGTTCGACTTTGGGAAAATCGGAAGAATGAACGGGAGGGAAATCGTTCGCTCTGCCGATCTGCCTGGGTTTGAACACGTTGATTTCTACGGCCCCAGGGAGGAACATCCCGAGCATTATCTCGGCAGCGGTCTTCTCGAGATGGTCAGGAACTGCCGGCCAAACGGAATTGCGGAAATCTCCTGCCTGGACGGTCTCGCGCTGTTCCGCATCTATTCCCTCACAGGCGCTCAAAAGCCGGGCAACGTCCTTACGGACCCGGAAACGCCGTATCGATACATCCTCGATTATCTGTAGATAAACGCGGTGCACGTGGAAGTGTGGAGCGCAGATGGGGTGGCCCAATAAGCTTGACACACAACGATGAAATCCTCTACATTCACCTCCGGCCCAAGAGAATCATGTTCTAACCGTATCTTCTCCGAGAACCCCTTGGGCAAGGCCCTCAAACATTATTTGCTGAAACAAGGCCGCAGTGGTTTCCACCCGGGCCGCGACCGGCAGTGAGAAGACGCTTCTGAGCAGGGAGAGCAGTGCAGACCAGCGACCCGGTCAGACTCCGAATCGAGAACCTGTCTCTGAACTTCGGCGGGGTTCGCGCCCTTTCCGAGGTGAGCCTGGACATCCGCAAGAACGAGATCCTTGCCATTATAGGGCCGAACGGAGCAGGAAAAACCGCCCTTCTCAACTGCATCAACGGGTTCTACAAGCCACAGCGGGGAGTGATCCGCTTCGAGGGACGCGAGATCACCCGCATGCGCCCTGACAAACTCGCGCAGCTCGGGATCGCCAGGACCTTTCAGAACATCGAGCTCTACACCGGCCTGACCACCCAGGACAACATCATGGCGGCGCGACACGTGCTGATGAAGCAGAATTTCGTCACCGGCGGGATCTACTTCGGATGGGCACGGAAGGAAGAGATCCAACATCGCAAGGCCGTCGAGGAAATCATCGATTTTCTGGAGATCGCGCCCATCCGAAAAAAGGTGGTCGGCCTTCTGCCCTATGGCCTTCGCAAGAGGGTCGAGCTGGCAAGGGCCCTGGCCCTGGAGCCGAAGGTGCTCCTGCTGGATGAGCCCATGGCCGGCATGAACCTGGAGGAGAAAGAGGATATCGCCCGCTTCATCCTGGATGTCTTCGAAGGCCAGGGGGCCACTTATCCCGACATACCGGTGCTGAGGGACGGGGTGAAGTGCATCGTCCTGATTGAGCACGACATGGGAGTGGTGATGGACATCGCGGACAGGGCGGTCGTGCTGGATTTCGGACGCAAGATCGCCGAAGGGACCCCGCAGGAAATCAGCCGGAATCAGGACGTGATCACGGCCTACCTGGGAGGGGGCAAGTAATGCGAAGGAGGGCACGCCGGACGGACGGAGCACCATGCTGAAGGTCAACAACATCGAAGTGGTCTACATCAGCGTCATCCGAGTGCTGAGAGGCGTCTCCATCGAAGTCGGCGGCGGGGAGATCGTTGCCTTGCTGGGGTCCAACGGGGCGGGCAAGACCACCACGCTCAAGGCCGTCTCCGGGATGCTCAAGACCGAAGAGGGGGCGGTGACCGAAGGCACCATCGAGTTCGACGGCAGGAGAATAGATGGATTGGGGCCGGAGAAGATCGCGGCCATGGGGATCAGCCAGGCCATGGAGGGGCGAAGGGTCCTCGAGCACCTCAGCGTGGAGGAGAACCTCCTGGTGGGAGCGTACTGCCGGAAAAACCGGTCAGCGGTCAGGAGGGACATGGAAGGGGTCTTCAACTACTTTCCCAAGATCAAGAACCTCCGCCACCGCATGAGCGGATATCTGTCCGGCGGGGAGCAGCAGATGCTGGTCATCGGACGAGCGCTCATGGCCGATCCAAGGTTGATGCTCCTGGATGAGCCTTCCCTCGGCCTGGCTCCTCTGATGGTGGAGGACATCTACCAGATCATCCACAGGATCGGCACCGAACAGAAGATGTCAATCCTCCTGGTGGAACAGAACGTGAGGGCTGCGCTCGGCATCGCGAATCGCGGACACGTGATGGAAAACGGCAGGATCGTGATGGGCGGCCCCGCGGACAAGCTGAGGGACGATGAGAATATCCGGGAATTCTACCTGGGGCTTTCGGCCCTGGGGTCCAGGAAGAGCTATCGCGAAGTGAAACACTACCGACGCAGGAAGCGGTGGCTTGGGTAACCCAAAAGGGCACCGGGAAATGACGACCGAGACAGAGCAGCTCTACCGCGAGAAGGGGGATACCTGGCCCAAGGTGCTCAAGCACAACGGCGAGCGGTACGGGGATACCCGCCCGGCCATGCGCCACAAGCGCCAGGGGATCTGGCAGCCTTACACATGGAAGGAGTACAGCCTCCAGACCAGGTTCCTGGCCCTCGGCCTCCTTTCCCTCGGATTCGAGCCTGGGGACAAGCTTCTCATCGTGGGAGACAACGGACCGGAATGGTATTACGCCGCCCTGGCCGCCCAGGCCGATCACGGGGTCGTCGTGGGGGCTTTTTCGGAGCTCACGCCCGGAGAGATCCGGTCCATTGCGGAGGACTCCGAGGCCAGGTTTGCCGTGGTGCAGGATCAGGAGCAGGTGGACAAGTTTCTCGAGATCCGGGAGGCCCTTCCCAGGCTCGAGTCGGTGATCTACTGGAACTACAAGGGACTCGCCCATTACGAGGACCCGATCCTCAAAGGGTACAGGGAGGTCTTGGAGCTCGGGAAGAGGTACGAGGCCGACCACCCCGGCCTGTTTGAACGGAACGTGGAGACCGGGAAACCGGACGATGTATGCGCCCTCGTCTACACCTCGGGAACGACCGGTCCGCCAAAACCGGCGGTCCACACCTACAGGACCCTGAGGGCGGGCGCCGAGGCCCACCTCCGGCTCGACCCGTGGCGGGAGGACGACAATGTCGTCCCCTACCTCCCGCCCGTGTGGATCAGGGAGCAGTGGCTGGGGCTCGGTTGTCATCTCCTTGCGGCCAGCACCTTGAACTTCGCCGAGGGGTTGGAGACCCAGCAGCGGGATGCCAGGGAGACGGGCCCCAGCATCGTGTTCCACGGGGCGCGCATCTGGGAGAGCCTGGCTTCCATGGTCCACGCCAGGATCCTGAGGTCCGGCATCCTCCACCGGTACGCCTTCAATCTGCTGATGCCCGTCGGTTACCGGGTCGCGGACCTGAAATACCAAGGGAAGGAGCCCGGCCTGTCCCTGAAGGCGCTCTATGCCTTGGCCGATTTCGCCCTTTTCCGACCCATTCGGCGCAGCCTGGGCCTCCAGAACGCCAGGATCTGCTATTCCACCGCAGCCGTTCTCAGCCCGGAGGCCTTCAGGTTCCATCATGCCTTGCGTCTCCCCCTGAAGAGCCTCTACTCCACCACGGAGGGCGGGATCCTGAGCGGCGCGAAAAACGAAGAGATCCGTCCGGACACCGTCGGCTTCCCCAACAGCGGGGCCGAGGTGAAGATCTCCGACGTCGGGGAGATCCTTTACCGGCATTCAGGCACCTTTCTCGGCTACCACAAGGACCCGGACAAGACCGCCTCGGTGATGCAAGACGGCTGGTTCCGGAGCGGCGACGGCGGATTCATCCGGGACGACGGCCAGCTGGTGATCACGGACAAGGTCGAGCATCTGGTGAAGCTCGCCAACGGAGAGATCCTTTCCCCCCAGCAGATCGAATGCCGGTTGAGGTTCAGCCCCTACATCATGGACGCCTGGGTCGTGGGCGGCCCCGAGCGGGACTATGCGTCCGCGATCGTCGTCATTGACTACAACAGCGTGGGGAGCTGGGCCGGACAGAGGAGGCTCGCGTTCAGCACCTTTTTAGAACTGGCGCAAAGGCCGGAGGTCTACGAGCTGGTAGGGGAACAGATCCGCCGGGTCAACGGGACGTTGTCCCCGGGAGTTCGGGTGAGAAAGTTCGTCAACCTCCACCGGGAATTCGACCCGGAGGAGGGTGAAATGACCAGGACGCGGAAGTTGCGGAGACCCTTCCTGGAGGCGCGCTACCGCGAGCTGCTGGATGGTTTGTACAGGGACCGGAGCGACTTCTCGATCGAGAGCCCGGGGGCACGCACCATCCTTCGAATCCAGTCCGTTCCAGGAGGCGACGCATGACCTTCTTTCTCCAGCTGGTGGTGACCGGTCTCGCCCAGGGCATGGTCTATGCCCTGATCGCCATCGGCTTCGTCATCATTCTCAAGTGCTCCGAGGTGTTCAACATCGCCCAGGGCCACTTCGTCCTCATCGGCGGGTATCTCGCCTACACCTTTCTGGTGACGTTCAGCCTGCCCGTATGGGCCGCCCTGGGGTTGGCGATCGTGACTGCGGTGATCATGGGCCTGCTGATCGAGCGTCTTGTCCTGCGCCCCATGCTCGGTGAACCGGTCCTTGCCGTGGTCATGGCCACGATCGCTCTGGCCACGATCCTGGGAGGGCTGGCCACCCTGATCTGGGGCGCCGAATACAAGGCCTACCACGGATTGCTCCCCACGATCACGCTGAAGATCGGCTCCATCTCCGTGCCCTCGGAATCGTTCATCGGGTTCATCGTCTCGGTGGTATGCGTGGGGCTCCTGATGCTCATGTTCCGGTACACCAAGATCGGGCTGGCCATGCGGGCCACGGCGGAAGACCTGCAGGTGGTGCAGAGCGTCGGCATCAAGGCGACCACCGTCTATGCGGTCTCGTGGGTCATCGCCTGCGTCGTCGGGGTCATCGGCGGCATCCTGCTGGGCGGCGTCTCAGGCGCCAACATGGAACTGGCCGGCATCGGACTGAAGGCATTTGCAGTCGTCCTCCTGGGAGGGGTGAACTCCATCGGGGGGGCGATCGTCGGCGGAATCATCCTGGGGATGCTGGAAAACGTAGCAGCAGGGTACCTGGATCCGCTGCTGCCCGGCGGCGGGCTCTCCCAGGTGTTCCCCTTTATCGTGATGATCATCGTGCTCATCTTCAGGCCGCACGGTCTCTTCGGCCTGGAGACCATCGAGAGGGTTTGATCCATGGGTTCGGCTACCGGGACCTTTCACGAGAACTATGCGCAGGAGATGGCCATCTTCCACTCCGGGCTGCAGTGGGGGAGCCTGATCGTCTTCCTCGTCCTGCTTGCCGCCTGCCCGCTGTTCTGCAGCGACAGGGTCTTGACCATCCTGACGATGATGGGGATCTCCGTGGTCTCCGTCCACGGGCTCAACATCCTGACCGGGTACTGCGGCCAGGTCTCCATCGGACACGCCGGCTTCATGGCCGTGGGCGGTTACACCTCGGCCGTCCTGTGCGCCAAGCTGGGCCTGCCCTTCTGGGCCGCCCTGCCTTGCGGCGCCCTGGCCGCAGGAGTGGCCGGGCTGCTCTTCGGCCTCCCTTCCCTCAAGATCAAGGGCTTCTACCTCATCATGGCGACCATCGCCGCGCACTTCATCATCATCTGGACCATCATCCAGCTTCGAGTCGTCACCGGCGGGACGGACGGCCTGAGCGTGCCGAGGCCGACCATCGGGTCCATCGTGCTCAGCTCCAAGACGAACTATTTCTATGTGGTCATGGTCTTGGCCTGCCTCGCCACGCTCGTGGCCAAGAACATCGTGCGGACCCGGGCGGGCAGGGCCTTCATCGCCATCCGCGACAACGACCTGGCGGCGGAGGTCATGGGGGTCAGCCTCTGGAGCTACAAGCTCCAGGCCTTCTTCATCGGGTGTGTCTATGCGGGGGCGGCCGGGGCATTGCTCATTCACTACTACAGCTTTGCCAGCGTCGACCAGTTTCCTTTCATGGACTCGGTGTGGTATCTTGGAATGCTGATCGTGGGGGGCATGGGCAGCACCGCGGGCGCCGTGTTCGGGGCCGTGGCCCTCAAACTCCTCGACGAGCTGGTCACGGTGGCCGGGCCGATCCTCTCCGCCGCCGTCGCCCCTCAGGCGGCCGCGTCGCTGGCCCTGATCTCCCACGGGTTGATCATTATTGTCTTTCTGATCTTCGAGCCGCGGGGGCTTCATCACCGCTGGGAGTTGATCAAGGCCTACATCAGGCTTTGGCCCTTCTCCCATGAAGCTTCGGAGTAAAAGGCGTGTCTGTCGCTCGCTGCGCCGGAGCCCTGAGAGGAGATGGGAGAGCATCTCTGCTTCCTCTTGGGTGCTCTGTGAGAAACCCATGAAACTTTTCAGAAAAGGAGGCGAAACATGTCTAGGATGAAGTGGTTGTTGGCAGTTGGTGCAGTCTTGGTGATGGCCGCATCGCTGTTTCAGGGCAGCGCTCATGCCGAGAAGGTGCTCTATGTGGGCGGCACCCAGTCGCTCACCGGCCCCTTTGCCGAGGATTCGGCGGCGGTGCTGCTGGCCATCGAGGACTATGTGAAGTACGTAAACGAGACCAAGAGCCTGGCCCCCTGGCGAAAAGAGAAATGGCCCGCCGACGTCAAGCTCGAAGTCATGTGGCGTGACGACGAGCTGAAACCCGCCAAGGCGATGCCGATCTACGAGGAGCTCAAGGCCAAGGGCATGCTGCTCGGCAGGATCTCGGGCTCCCCGATCGCGCTGGCCCTGAAGGACCGGATGTGGGAGGATAAGATGGGCGCCACGAGCATGGCCACGGGATCCTACCTCCTGACGCCCCCCCAGAGCATCTTTACCTACTACCCGATTTACACCGACTGCATCGCCGCCGTGGCCGACTGGTTCAAGGCGAACTGGAAGGAAACCCGGAAGCCGAAGGTCGCCTACCTGACTGCGGACAATGCCATGGGCAGGTCGATCGAGATCCCCGAGATGAAGGCCTATCTCGAGAAGATCGGCTATGAGTTCGCGGGCACCCAGTATGTGCCCCTGGTGCCCACCTCACCGCCGACGACCCAGCTCACATGGCTCAAGGAAAAGGGCGTGGATCTTGCCATTGGGGTCATGATCAACCCCGGCTCGCAACCGACGGTGAAAGAGATGGTCAGGCTGGGGATGGGACCATTTCAACCCCACAAGATGACCTTCGGCGTCGCCTCGCCCGGTCACGCGGGCATCTTTGCCCCGGCCATGGGCGAACTGGGGGACGGGTATGTCTGCGCCGGCAGCTTCCCCAACTGGGACGAGGACTCCCCCGGGGTGAAATTCATGATGGAACTGCAGAAGAAGTACCACCCCGACAAGTTCAACAAGAACATCATGTACGAGGGAGGCTTCCTGGAGGGCATGATCCAGGTAGAGGCGCTCAGGCTGGCCTTGCAGGCGATGCCTGTCGAGAAGCTCACGCGCAAAGACGTCCTGGAGAAGGGCTTCTACAAGATCAAGGACCTCGACACGGGCGGTGTGAGCAGCACCCCCATCACCTATGGCGAGGGGGATGTGCAGGGAGTGGACCAGGTGCGAATTGACCAGGTCCAGAAAGGCAAGGTCGTGAAAGTGGGTCTCACCCCGATTCGCAACATCTACACGAAAAAGTAGGCTCAGCCTCCTTGGGGGCGCCGCCACTGCCAGCGCCCCCCCCATTCACCTGATCCCTCCTTCTTACCCGCAGTCGCGTTCATCTCTTGCTCCCACGAGAGCGTTCCGCAGCGGGGGCAGCATGAGTCTGCACCTCCGTCCCGCGGGTACCCGCCTCGCCGCCCCGAAGACAAGGGGACTGTCCTTGACTGAAGAGGGATTTCAGGTACCTCCTGCCGGCGCTGGTATGGATGCTTGGTCGTCTGTAGGAGCAAGCTGCTCAGCGGAAATGACCCGTGACCACGATCAAGGCGGCGGATTCTCAGACCTGGCAGGAAATGGTCCCTTCCGGCGGTAATCCCCGTCACGGATCCCCTGTGATGGGGATCACCGTTTTTCCCGGCGGCAAGAGGTAAGCTCCACCCCGCTGCGGCACCGGACAACCAGCAGCCTGAGCCAATAAACCCCCATCACACGGAAGAAATGGACCGCAAACCGGTCAAAGCTCATCCAGCTTCTGGCATCCCTCCTTCCCCCAGGGCGTGCTATCATGTAATATCACCGGAGTCGCTTGGCCATGAAGATCATCGAGATCGAGAGAAAGAGCCGCGTCCTGCACAAGGCGCAATTCGGGTGTCTCCGCGACACCTTCACCCTGAACGTGACCAGGGGCTGCGAGTTCATGTGCGTCTACTGCTACGCGCGCGGGTATCCGAATGCGCCGGTTCCGGGAGAGGTGTTCCTTTACAGGAACCTTCCGGAAAAGCTCGGTGCCGAGCTCGAAAGCCCAAGGACAAGGTCCCGAGTACATTGGGTCGCATTCAATACGGCGTCCGACTGCTTCCAGACCCACCCGGCCGTCCAGGACGTCGCTCTCGAGGCCATGAGGATGCTGCTGGAGAGGTCTATCGGATTCTCTTACCTGACCAAGGGGCGGGTTCCCGATCGATTCATCCGGCTCTTCTCCAGGTATCCCCAACTGGTCCATTCGACCATCTGCCTTGTCTCCACCCGCTCCCGCTACCAGGAGATCTTCGAGCCCCATGCCGCCGCCCCTTCGGAGCGGCTCCGGAACGTGGAACGGCTGAAGGCTGCGGGGTTGGAGGTGGACGTGAGGGTGGACCCGATCATCCCATTCATCACCGACGACCCGGACTCCATTACCGATCTCTGCAGCGCCCTGGCCTCACGGGGGGTAAGGAGGATCTCCCTCAGCTATCTCCACCTGAGACCCGCCGTCCTCGATCAGCTCAGGAATGAGCTTTCCCGCACCGAGTTCGAGCTCCTCAGGGGCTGCTTCGGAAACCGGCCCATGAAAGAGGGCGGCCCGTTCACACAGAGCAGGCTGACTGCCCCGGCCGTCCGGAAGAGGGGCTATGATCGGTTCCACGCGGCAGCAAAGGATGCCGGCATCGTCCCGCTCATCTGCGCGTGCAAGAACCCGGACATGAAAGGGCATCTTTGCACGGGAAGAACGGGGAAGAGGAAAAAAGAGGAGGTTGGGGAACAGGGTCGTAAGCAGTTGGGCCTGTTCCAGTGACAGGGTTGTTTCATCTCACCTTTTCCCTGGCTAGAGGTGCTGCCAGGGGTGCCCGCAGGGGGACGTTGTTTCATCGTTGACTTGTCATCGACAGGAGCATGGTAAGAATGGCCTCGGCGGTTGAGGTGAGATCCGGATCATTGAG
>JAGVAP010000082.1 GCA_020060215.1 Deltaproteobacteria bacterium
TCATGACCCCGTGCAGGTGGCCAGCCTCGGGACCTACGTCGGCATCCTTTCACAGGCCGCTGTTGCCCAGGTTCAACCGCAGTCCAAGGTGTTCTACTTCATCACCGACCATCTCGGCACCCCCATGAAGATGACCGATGAGTCGGGAGCAGTCGTATGGAGCGCTGATTACCGGCCCTTTGGAGAATTACGATTTTGCCATGTCTTTACTTAACGCGAAGAAGATTTACTGGTTTGCCGCTGTTCTCGGGGTGTCGATACTCCTTTCACTTCTTCCATTTGAACTCGAGATGGCGCCTCAAAGGCAATTTCAAATCGTGGATGATCATGACCGCCCTCTGGGCCCTGCTGTCATCCGTCAGATCTGGTATCAGTATAGTCTTGGCGAGCGCGGTGAGATAGAGACCATGGCAGACGTTTCTGGGAAGGTGCTTTTGCCGGCGCGAGTGGTAAGAACAAGCGTTCTTTCTTTGTTGATAGGGGCGGTACGTGAATTTAGAGAGGTGGGTATCCATGGGGCGAGTTTTATATCTGACGACAATATTATCGTCTTCGTGAAAGGATTCCCTCCCCACATTTACTTCGCCGGAAAAGGACTCAGGGGCGGAAAAGCGATAATCAGAAAGGGCCGCTGGATAAGACAATAATCGGATCAGACAGGAAATAGAGGAGTACCATTGAAAACCTCTCCAGTCCAACTCACAACTGTAAGGATGGCATCAACTTTTTCATGGAAGTCCGATGACCTGGCCGGACCTCCTCTCAGAAAGCAAGATCCTATCCAAATCCGCGGAGTTCAAGAAGCTGGTCAAGAAGGAACTGGAGGACATCAAGACAAGGAGAACCAAACCGTGGAACGAAGTCTGGGATGACCTATGATGTCGGGATAACGGAGACCTTTCAGCTATCGGTCAAGGCCTCAAGAAGAAGTACCATCCCCCCCTGGGGGGCGGAGAACATGCCCCAGCACGAAGCCGAATGCAAATGCACTATTTTCTGTTATGTTTGCACAATGAGGAACATACTGGCAGGCATTAGAATTATTTTTCCAGTCCGACCTATTAGCAGATTTTCCAAGAAGAATAGGGGGGCTACCTTTGGGGTTCTTGCCTTTTGTATGGCGTTGGCCACGATCAAGGGCTACCTCCATAATGAGCGACCCGACCCGTATGCTCTAATTGGCTTTTTCGATTCATTGACGGGCATTTCTCAAGATATATTTATTGCAGTAGTGAAGGCACTTTACTCTCCACTTGGAATGGTAATATGGCTTTTGTCTGTATTCCTTTTTTTTCTGTGGCTTGCATTCATCCTCTCTGGTTCAAGATCTTACCGAAAATTCAGAGAGTTTGCGGTTCCCTTTGCAGGTCTATCTTATTTGGCATTATTTGTGTGGCTTGGAAACGCTATACTCTGGGCATTTTCTAAGAAAATGCCCTATTTTCTACAGATTAGCATATTTCTCTACTGCCTCATTTTCTACTGGCAAATACTTATTGATGAGTATGATGTTAATCCTTTGAGAGCCGCTCTTAGCGTCCTCGTTCCCTATCTCTGTGTTTTCCCTCTTGGCGGGTTCCCATCGATTGCACCATATCTGCTTTGGGCTGGCGGCTGAGATATTGGCCTGGATTGAAGGAATTCCTACGGTACCTACTCCATGGAGGGAGATCGGGAAGGTCAACCTGGCCGATCCCAGGATCAGATGGTTTGCATACGAGGATGGATGACTAATCCCGACAGTCTGCGGGATAACGCATTTCGACCGCGCCCAGGTCAAGCGGCTCATGGCCGAACTCTCGAAAGAAAACACTGCCCGCCTGGAGGGGCGAGGTCGGGGGGCGAAGTGGATTCTCGGGGGACAGGGGTAAATGAATTCACATAAATGGCGTGCGCCATTATTGGTTCCATTTGTCCCGCATAATGGCGTAAGAATGGATTTGTGCCATTCAGTGGGGGCCTATGTTCGGAGCAGTTCCATCCGCCTTTCATGCTTGAACTCTACCTGATCTGGCCCGTCTTCAAAAATGCCCTTGAAAAGGTTTACCCAAAAAACCCACTAAACCAGGTGGTTATTTTACATATGCGGCTGATGCCGCTATTCTTGAGCTGATCGAGGTTGAAAAAAGCCGGTGGAAGAGGAAACCGTCCATCACCGTTCTCCGCCTGAGGCCAAGGTTGCTTTGTTCCGAAACCTCTTCCGGGGACGCGGCGACGTCTATCCCCGCCGTTTTGAAAGCCAAAAGACCGGCAAGTCCGGATATCAACCTGCCTGCAGCAATGAATGGGACAGGGTTCTCTGTGAAAAACCCAGGGTCAAGTGTTCTGATTGCCCGAACCGTCGTTTTCTGCCAGTAACCGACGATGTGATCCGTTGGCATCTTTCCGGCCGGGATGAAACAGGCCGCGACTTTGTGATGGGCATCTACCCGATGCTCCAGGACGAGACGTGCCTTTTCCTGGCTGCGGATTTCGACAAGGAATCATGGTGTGAGAATGCGGCGGCCTACCTGAAAACCTGTCGTTAATTGGGCCTTTCAGCCTATCTGGAGCGCTCGCGCTCCGGGCGTGGCGGCCACATTTGGCTGTTTTTCCAGGAGCCCATCCCGGCCGGGTTGGCGCGGAGGCTGGGCACCTATGTCCTGACCGAGACAATGGAACGAAGGCCTGAAATGGGGTTTAAATCCTATGACCGCTTTGTTCCCGGCCAGGATACGATGCCTGGGGGCGGATTCGGAAACCTCATCGCCCTCCCCCTCCAGAAGGGTCCGCGAGAGCGGGGGAACAGTTTGTTCCTTGACGAAGATTTCAATCCTTACCCCGATCAGTGGGCCTTCCTGTCAAGCATCCGCAGGATCGGCCGGGACGAGGTGGAGGAAATTGTTCGGACCGCCGGGGAACGAGTCGTGGGAGTGCGGCTTGCGCCGGCGGATGAGGATGACAGCGCCCCTTGGACGGCCCCGCCTTCACGCCGAAGAGAACCGCCGGTTGCCGGCCCCCTTCCGAAAAAAATGGAGCTGGTTTTGGGAGACCAGATCTATGTCGCCAAAGACGTCCTAACCCCCGGGCTCAGGAACCGTTTGCTGCGGCTGGCGGCATTTCACAACCCGGAGTTTTACAGGGCCCAGGCGATGAGACAGTCGACCTATGGGAAGGACCGCATCATTGCCTGTGCCGAGGATCATCCAAACCATATCGGTCTCCCCCGCGGCTGTCTCGAGGATGTGGAAAGACTCCTCTCAGACCTGAAGATCGAACCGTTGGTCCGGGACGAGCGCTTTGAGGGGAAGCCTTTGGACGTTTCCTTTCACGGCGTTCTCAGGCCTGAACAGAAGATGGCGGTAGAAGCGATGTGCTGTCATGACACCGGGGTCCTATCCGCCGCCACCGCTTTCGGGAAAACTGTGATCGCAGCATGGCTCATTGCCCGGCGGGGCGTCAACACCCTTGTCCTTGTTCCCAATGTTCAGCTGCTGAAACAGTGGGCGATGCGGTTATCGACATTCCTGGGATTGCCCAAGGGCGCCATCGGAGCGATCGGCGGCGGGAAAAAGAAGCCTACGGGAATGCTGGACGTAGCCCTGCTTCAGAGTCTGGTTCGTACGGGCGTGGGGGATGATCTGGTCGGTGGATACGGTCATCTCGTTGTGGATGAATGTCACAGGATATCGGCCCCGAGCTTCGAGCAGGTTGCCAGGAGGGCAAAGGCGAGATTCATCACCGGCCTCTCTGCCACGATTACGCGTAAGGACGGCCGTCACCCCATGATCTTCATGCAGTGCGGACCGGTTCGGTACCGCGTAAATGCAAAGAGAGAGGCTGGGCTGCACCCTTTTTCTCACACGGTTCTGGTCCGCTCCACAGGGTTCCTCCCAGTACACCCGGCCGAACCGGAGCCTCGAATCCGGTTTCACGAGATCTACGATAATCTCGTTGAGGACGCATCGCGCAACCGGCTCATCGTAGGGGACATCGTTCAGGTGGTGCGGGAAGGGCGGTCGCCTCTCGTCCTGACCGAACGGAAAAACCATCTGGAGCGACTGGCCGAGATGCTCGCTGCGGAGGTCCGGCACCTGGTCGTGCTCCGAGGGGGCATGAGCCGTAAGGAACTTGGCGCCGCCATGACGCGGCTTGCCGACATTCCCGAGAACGAAGAAAGAGTGCTGCTGGCAACAGGACGTTACATCGGAGAGGGGTTCGATGATGCGAGGCTCGATACGCTGTTCCTGACACTCCCCATCTCGTGGAAAGGGACTGTTGCACAGTATGCTGGCCGTTTGCATCGGCATCATGAGCGGAAGCATGAAGTGCGTATCTACGATTACGCGGATCTCGATGTGCCCATGCTCGAAAGGATGTTCGACCGTCGCTGCCGGGGCTATGAGGCGACCGGCTACACCATCGTTCTACCGGCAAGCGCCGTGCCGGGATGGCCGGCAGAGGTAGCACTTCCCGTCGATCCCCAATGGAAGAAGGACTATGCCGCCAGCGTACGGAGGCTGGTTCGGGATGGGGTGGACAAGCCGTTGGCAACCTTGTTCGCCCATGCTGCGCGATCGTTTCCTTCTGATTCAGAAGGCGCGGACCGCGCGCGAAGCGCCAGCGAAGCCTTCCTGTACCGAAGGCTGGAAACGCTACCGGAGACCGCTGGGAAGTTCCGCTTGAACGCCGAACTCCCGATTCCCTTCGATGGTTGGGGGAAAATGGAAATCGATCTGCTTTTTGCTGAGGCCCGTTTGGCGATCGAACTGGACGGCGCCCAGCACCTGTCCGATCCGGACGCGTACCGCCGCGACCGGAGGAAGGACTTCCTGCTCCAGCAAAACGGCTACTTCGTGCTGCGTTTTCTGGCAGAAGACTTGGGGACCCGCCTCGATCAGATCCTGGATACGATCCTCCAAACCCTAGCGAGGCTGAACTCGCAGGCGCCCTGATTCTTCAAGCTCTAAGCCCGAGTTTGCCGCCCATTTGCGACAAGTGTATGTATCGACGGAGCAAACGCATGGAAAAGAAAGGGGCAAAATATAATCGACTCCTTCGCATTCCAGGCCAAAACTCTTAGAGTCCTGGCACGTCCAAAACAGCGCCGTCCTCTTCCTGGACGACTGCATCACCTCGGGCACCACCGCCCGCCTCTGCTACGAGGTCCTGGTCGGGCTGGGCAACCACGTCGACGGCCTGATCTGGGTGAGCGCCGGAGGGTAACCAAATGATTTGCTTCTTCAAGGAATCTTTGGCAAAATTTAATAGAGATGAGCGGACGATAGGAGTCAAGTATGAAAACCATACAAATCGAATACCCGGAATCCATACCGGCTGCGCTCAACGTCTCCCCTGAGTCTTTTGAAGAGGAGGCAAGATTAGCCCTTGCCGTCAAACTCTATGAGCTTGGACGGCTTTCTTCGGGGCAAGCGGCTGCCCTCGCGGGGATGCCCCGAGTCACTTTCCTTTTGAACTGCCACCGATACGGGGCCTCCACCGTGGAATGGGATCGAGAGGAAATCCAGACTGAGTTCAGGACTCCCAGTCATGAAGGGAAAGCTTGTCTCCAATACGTGACCCATTATCGCATTGAGTGCAATCGACCACCTGGAGATCCTCAAGGAGATCTTCGAGGAGGTGATCCTGCCGGAAAATGTACACAATGAAATCATGGAGGGTGGAAAAGACTTCACTGGTCTGGGGGCCTACAGGAAAGCCACCTGGATCAGGGTGCTGTCTCCTGCAGCTGCGGTCGAGCCTCTTCTCGGGACCCTCCTCGACAACGGCGAAGCATCCGTGATTCAGCTTGCCCGAGAGAAAGAGGCTGATTTCGCCCTGATCGATGAAAGAAAGGCGAGGAAGATTGCCAGGGAGATTTACGGGATCCGAGTAGTGGGGTCAGCGCGAATTCTTGTAGAGGCGAAGCATCTGGGACTCATCTCCAGTGTCCGAGCCGCACTTCAGGGGATGCGGACCGTCGGCTACTGGATTCACGATGACATTGTAAGAATGGCTCTCAAACAAGCCGATGAAGAATAGGGGCCTTGTGATTCATGCAAGACATACAGATTGTCATGGAATTACCGGAACAGCTTTATTTGTCCCTCTCCGCCTCTGGCTTGACCAAGGAAAAAATAGCCAATGAGTCGAGAAACGCCAAGCTGAGGTATTGGGACGTAATCTCAGTTCGAGGATGAGTAAGATGCAGGTGCGAGAGAGATTGATCAAGGAAATTCAAGAGTGCCTCCAGAGGATTTGATGAGCGTCTATGAACTGGTCCTTGATCTCAAGAAACAAAAGAGCGCTCCTACGGTTGGACAGAAGCGAGCATATCTCGGGGTGCAGGAGATTTTGGAGACCTGCGCGGGATCATTATCGGACGGCATTAGCGCAATGCGTGAGGGCAGGTTGTGAGGGTCATAAAGATAGAATACCCTGGCGAGGCCATCCGGAAGGCATTTTTGGTCAACATTTGGTCAACATTTGCATGAAAATACCCCCCTGTTTTTCGGGGTATCACACGGTTTACTTTGCTTCCTTCAATATGTGTAATGTCCTGAAATCCTGATTCTTTTCAGGTTCACTCTGATTCTTAGGCGTTCCCGGGATTTCCCATATTTTAGAACTACGAATCCGTAGGTCGCAGGTTCGAATCCTGCTGGGCGCGCCAGGATTGACAAGGGTTTCAACGTTCCGAGATCCTGAGACGCACAATACAAAGGGCTTTTGGCGTTCAACAATGCCAAGAGCCCTTTCAGTTCCGGGTTTGCTCCGCTACCGCTTCTTGATTTTTGCGTTTGCGAGAGAATGCTGAAGAAGGCCGTCTGAAATGCCCCTCCATTACCCCAATGGGATCGGATTTAAGGAGGAATATCTAAGCCGGATCTTCAAGCCTTTCCAGCGGCTTCATGGCAAAAACGAATACGACCGGGGAAAGGCACCACATTCATTGTGACTTTGCCTGGGAGCTCAGCTGAATGAAGGAATATTCCACTGGCATGCCAGTGGTATGAACAATGGCTGTGCCGGTGATTAGTACTGAGAACAAAGAAATCACTTCCTTTGAGATCGCCGAGCGCACACCGAAGGTTCAAATGGATCAGAACTTTCTTCAGAAACCACGGTCGGATAGGCTTCAAGTTGAACCTCATGTAGGAGCAAGCTCCTGCAGAAAACCAAGAAAGCCATATAAGTTACCCCGCGATTGGATATGACCTCCATTAAACGACAGGGGGGCTGGTGTGAGACCCCCTTCCAGGGGGGCTTCCGATACTTATTCATGGAGACGTTGTCGATCCACCTGATCGCTTCCGTGTCGGTCGCCTTTCCGGGGGACGGGAATGCGTCTCCTCCCATTCTAACGGAATGCTAATCCTTCCCTCACCCGGATCTAATCCGCCGGCTCCATACTCCCCCCCATGAAAACAAATCTCACGTCATTGTTGGTGGAATCCGCATTGATCCGGATCAATGATCTCTCGGTCACCTACCCGGGCGGCCGGGAAGCGCTCCGGGGAATCACCATGGCCGTTCGTCGCGGGGAATCCGTGGTCCTACTGGGGAAGTCCGGCGCAGGCAAGTCGACGTTGCTCCGCTGCATCAACGGGCTGCGGAGGCCAACGGCCGGCTCCATCCGGGTGGCGGGCATCGGCAGGCTAGGCGAGAACGGGACATGGAAGGAGCTTCGAAGGCAGACCGGGATGGTGTTCCAGCTGCATCATCTGATCGGGAGACACACGGCGCTTCAAAACGTTCTCATGGGGAGGATCGGCTACCACTCCCCTTTTCGAACCCTCTTCCCCCTTCCTTTATCCGATATTCGCTTGGCCATGGAGTGTCTTGACCGTGTAGGACTTGCGGACAAGGCTATGCAGAGAGCGGACCGGCTGAGCGGCGGGGAGAGGCAACGGGTGGGAATCGCCAGGGCCCTGGCGCAGGAGCCCAGGATCGTCCTGGCCGATGAGCCGGTCGCAAGCCTCGACCCGACAACCGCACTCTCCATTTTGGAACTTCTCCGCCGGATATCGAGAGAAGACGGCCTAACGGTCATCTTCAGCCTCCATCAGATCGATTTTGCCTGCCGCTTCGGGGAACGGATCGTCGGCCTCGCCCAGGGCGAGATCGTCTTTGACGGCAGACCGGAAGAGCTGACCGAGAACCCTCTCGCAACGATCTATCCCGGATCCTCAACCTGCGAAGCGCGCCTCGATGCCGCTTTGCATCAACCTCAGGCCCACAAAGAAAGGAGCCTTTATCATGCAAAGACCATGGTTGACCTCAGTTTTGATCCTTCTTCTATGTAGTATCGCGACCGGAAGCCTCGCCTCCGCGGCGGCGCGCGACCCGAAGACGCTGCAGGTCGCGCTCCTCCCCGACGAGAACGCGGCGAAGGTCATTCAGGACAACGAGCATCTGAAGGCCTATCTTGAGAAGGAGCTTGGAAGGAAGATCTCTTTCCACGTGCTGACAAGCTATGCGGCCATGATCGAGGCCACACGGAACGGGCGAATCGATCTGGCCTTTTTCGGGCCTCTTTCCTACTGCATGGCCAAAGACAAGTGCGCCATCGAGCCCTTTGCGGCCAAGCTCAAGGATGGCTCGGCCACCTACAAGGCCGTGATCATCTCGAACACCGAGTCTGGGATCAAGAGCGTAGAGGAGATCAGGGGAAAGCGGATGGCCTACGGGGATCAGGCGTCCACTTCGAGTCACCTCATTCCCAAGGGAGTGCTGGCCTCCCGGGGCGTGAGACCGGGGGATTACCGGGAGAGCTTCCTTGGAAAACACGATGCCGTTGCCCTCAATGTGATGAGGGGGAACGTGGATGCGGGCGGTCTGAGCCAGACCATCTTCAACAGCCTTATTGAAAAGGGGACCATCAATAAGGCCCGGGTCCTTGTCATTGCCGAGTCCGACCCGATCCCCGAATACCCGTGGGTGATGCAGTCCGACCTGGCGCCGGAGCTGAAAGAGAAGGTGCGGCTCTCCTTTTTGAACCTGAGAACGCCTGAGATCCTGAAGCCGTTGAAGGCCGACGGGTTCGCGCCGATCCGGGACTCCGATTATGACGTCATCCGCAAGTCCGCCCGGATCCTGAACCTGGACCTGGGCTCCCTGGAAAAGTAGTTGAAGGCCGTGAAAACCGCAGCACTCCTTCATCCAAAGGGGTCTCCCCAGCTAATGAAGTCGGTCCTGGCCGAACGGAAAACGCTGTTTTACAAGGGGGCGGCCCGGGCGGGCGTGATCGTCCTTCTCGTTCTCGCCTCCTTTTGGTATGCCGACTTCTTTAATATCGAGCGCTATGTCCAGGGCGCGATCGGGGTCTTCCAGATCATCATCCGCGAGGGGCTGCCGCCCGACTTCAGCCGCGTGCTCCAGTGGCGAAAACCGCTCCTGGATACACTTGCCATGAGCATTGCCGGAACGGCCCTCTGCATCGTCTTCTCTTTCTTCCTCGGCTTTCTTGCCGCCCGGAACACCACCCCACACCCGCTCGTCTACTCGGTGGCCAGGATGTTTCTGAATTTCATGAGGGCGATCCCGGAGCTGATCCTCGGGATCATTTTTCTGGCCGCGGTGGGCCTGGGCATCCTGCCCGGTGTGCTGGCCCTGGGGTTTCACTCGATCGGCATGGTGGGGAAGTTTTTCGCCGAGGCGATCGAGCATGCGGACAGCGCCCCTGTAGAGGCGGTCCAGGCCTGTGGGGGAACCCCTTCCCAGGTCCTGCTCCATGGGGTCCTGCCCCAGGTGCTGCCGCAGATGGCCGACGTATCCTTCTACCGCTGGGAGTATAATTTCCGTGCCTCCACGGTCATGGGGATGATCGGGGCGGGGGGCATCGGGTTCGAGCTCATCTCCTCGCTGAACCTGATGGACTACCGTCAGGTCACCGCCCTTCTCCTGGTCATTCTCGCCTGTGTAACCATGGTGGATGAGTTGAGCTCATTGATGCGAAAGAGGTTCAGATAGGATGAAAGGTTCGCGTATCGTCATTACCCACAGGGTCCACCCCCAGATTGCGGAGGAGTTGAGCCGCTACGGCAGCGTCTTCGCAAATAAAGGGTCAGAGAGCCTGGACCCCGAAGTGCTCAAGGAGAAATCGGCGGGTGCCGAGGCGCTCATGGTCTTCATGCCCGACCGGATCGATGAAGCCTTCCTGGCGTGCTGCCCAAGACTGAAGATCGTGGCATGCGCGCTCAAGGGATACGACAATATCGACGTGGAGGCCTGCGCCAGAAGGTCCATATGGGTGAGCATCGTGCCCGATCTGCTCTCCGCACCCACAGCGGACCTTGCCGTGGCTCTCCTCCTGGCCCTGACCAGAAACATCGTGCAGGGGGACCGGCAGGTCCGATCCGGCGCTTTCCAGGGCTGGCGGCCGGTCCTTTACGGGAGCGGCCTCCAGGGCAAAAAGGCCGGGATCGTGGGATTCGGAAGGGTCGGTCGATTGATCGCCCGGCGACTGATCGGCTTTGACCTGAGCGTCTCCTTTTTCGATCCCAACCTCAAGGAGGACAAAGCCCCTGTAGCCGTGCGCAGAACGTTCGACCTGGATGAGATCGTTCGCGATTCGGACTATCTGATTCTGGCGGCCCCGCTTGGGCCTGCCACCTTTCATCTCTTCAACAAGGAGAGGCTCGACAGGGTGAAGCCCGGCGCGTTCATGGTGAACGTGGGCCGGGGTTCGGTCGTGGACGAGGGTGCAGTGGCCGAGGCCCTCTCCAGCGGCAGACTCTCGGGCTATGCCGCGGACGTCTTCGAGATGGAAGACCTCTCCCTTCCCAACCGTCCCTCCTCCATCCCGAATTCACTGCTCCACGCATCGGACCGCACCGTCTTCACGCCCCACCTGGGTTCCGCGGTAGCGGAGGTAAGGCTCGCCATAGAGAGAGCGGCGGCGGCAAGCATCATCGACGTCCTTCAGGGGAGGCGCCCCGGAAATGCGGTGAACTGAACCGAATTAGCGAGCGCAATCCGGGCGGCTTTTTGCGGGGATTGGCTAGCGAGTCAACTTTGTCAAAGGGACGGCCGACACTGAAAGGCATGCCAAGATGCAAACCCTCGTCCAGAAGGCCGGCAGCCAGCTCATTCGCAGACGATTTCACCCTAGCGTTGCACAAATTCGGGTGCCTTCGTAGGATGGGTGGAGCGCAACGAAACCCATCCATTCGAGCGATTGAACATGCCGCAAACCTCAAAACCGATGGGTTTCGCTGCGCTCCACCCATCCTACAGGAATTCACTGGCAGTGAGACCGAGAGGGGCAATGCTCGGTATTCATTACTGACAATATTCCTCCACAATTCATGTAGCCTCCCCATTTGCGAAGACGACATTGCCCTTGTTTTATGTGGGGAATGGGGACGCTGTAGGGTTTAAGGTTGCCACCCTGCACCGCCCATGATCGCCAACGTGATATGTAAATAGCCGATTTTTAGAGACCGACTCGCGCTTTGTCGGTTGAGCTACTGCAGGAGCGACCGCAAAGAGACATTAGTGGGCGAGGGGTACGAAGTCCTTGTTTTAAGAAGTGAGATATGGGGAGCAGAGAGACGCCCATAAAATAAAGAATCCTCATTGCAGGAGAGATCAACCAGGCTACACGCAGGCCGGGAACATGTCGAACACGGTAAAAGGCCCTACCTTATCTTTCCACTTGGCCTCGAAGGCGAGGGAGTGGACCTACGAGTTAAGACATCATTTGGGTTACCCTGGATTATTCAAACGGTGAGCTCTTCGAAAACCTTCAAAAGGGATTGACATCCGTGCCCCCCATCTATATTATTTAAGCAAATGCTGAAATGAGGGGACTCAGGATGGCGCTCACACAGGCGGAACTATTTAAGACCCTCGGAGTCGAGACCCGCGTACGGATTATCGAGCTCCTCAAGGACAAGGGGCCTCTCGGGGTAAACGAACTCTCCGATGCCCTTGGGGTTACTCCGTCCGCCGTTTCCCAGCACCTCAAGATTCTGAAGAATGCAGGGCTCGTCCGCAACGAGCGAAAGGGTTACTGGATTCCCTACGAAGTGAACCCGGACGCACTGGAAGAATGCCAGGTGCTTCTCTCTCGTCTCTGCACCTGCGGGTGCAAGGGGAGCGGGAGAACCCGGGAAGGGGAGCTGGAATCGGCCACCGACAAGTTGCGTCTGCTGAAGAAGTGGGAGCTGGAACTCCAGCGGGAGGTCAACCAGGTGCGGTGCAGGATCGAGGAGCTGGAGAAAAAGAAGTAGGCTCTTTTTTTTGCGCCGATATTTCAGTAAATGCTTAAAAGCTGAAGTACATGCCGCAAAGGAGGAAGTCTCATGAAGGTGCAGTCGGATTTCACGAAACAGGAGAAGGAGATCCTGGAACTTGTCTCCGAGATCGCCAAGGAAAGGATTGAGCCTCGGGCGGCGGAGCTCGATCGAAGCGGCGCCTTTCCCAGGGAGGCCCTTCGTCTACTCGGAGATGCCGGCCTTCCGGGACTGGTCATCTCGGAAGAACACGGCGGCATCGGCGGAGGACGGACCACCCTTGCATCCGTCGTGCAGGAGCTCGCCAGGGCCTGCGGTTCTACCTCGCTCATCTACACTTCGCACGTGATTGCTGAGAAAGCCGTTGAGGCAGGGGGGAGCGAGTCTCTGAAGAAAAAATGGCTCCCCGGGATGCTCCGGTGCGAGACCCTCGGGGCCTTTGCCGTACACGAGCCGAACTCCGGAAGCAACGCCGGGGCCATCACCACAAGAGCCATAAGGGAGGGCGATTCCTACGTGGTGAACGGCTCGAAATTCTTCGTCACCTCCGGAGGCGAGGCGGACCTCTACCTGGTTCTTGTTCGGACCGATCCGGAGAAGGGTCCCTTGGGGATGAGCACCCTACTTGTCCAGAAAGAAACGCCGGGCCTCTCCTTCGGCCGGCCCGAAGACAAGATGGGACTGAGAGGCACCTCGTCGAGGGAGATGTCCTTCAGCGACTGCCGCGTACCGAAAGAAAACCTCGTCGGGAACGAGGGCGAAGGGCTGCAGGTCATCGGCAAGACTGTTGTGGGGTGGGGGTTCTACGGGGCTGCCGCCATATCGGTCGGGATCGCCAAGGCGGCCGTGGAGGCATCGGTGAGGCACGCAAAGGAGCGGACCATTGCAGGCCAGCCCATCGGAGCCCATCAGGCGGTTCAGTTCACGATCTCCGATATGATCCTGGGAAGCGAGTCTTCGGAAGCCTATCTCCAGGCATCGGCCGCCGAGTCCGATGCAGCTCCTGCCACGGCCGCCCTCAACGGCTTCAAGGCAAAGCTCCATGCGTCCGAGACGGCGGTGGACGTCACAAACAAGGCCATACAGGTGCATGGGGGGCACGGTTATAGCCGCGACTATGTCGTCGAGCGGCTTTTCCGCGACGCCCGGGGTTTGACACTACACTTCAAGACATCCGAGTGGCTTCGGCAGGACATCGCCAAGGCGGCGCTGGGTTTATGAGTGACCACCTTGAATCTGAACTTTGAGCCCTGAACGTCCATATGAAAGGAGGTGAGAAAGATGGCGGAGAAGAACGAGCTTCCCGTTGTGGAAAAGCAGGGCGGCTGCGGCTGCGGTTGCGTTGGCACCAAGCCAAAGGATGCCCAGACAGCGAAGCCGGAAACCGAGAAACCCAGAAAGTAGAGACAAACACGACCGCGGCGGGACCCGCACACTTCCCCCGCGGTCGGCGTTCTCCTGTCACACCCTGCCTACCTTCCTCGATTCCAGGAACGCTTGAGACCTATCCTTGGACCCTCGTGCCGGAGAGCCGCTCCAATAGGAAACGGATCGGAGCATAGCCATGAAGAGAAGGCGAATCATCAAAGACGAGTCGAGCATCCCGGGCATCTCCACTTCCTGATCCTCTGGAACCACGGCAGCGGCTGGTGGGACGAGCCCGGCCGGGCCTAGCGATCGTGGTGCCGATCACCCTGCGGGCAAAGGGCGATCCCTTTGAGGCCTCAGTCCCCCAGGACACAAAGTCAGTCGCGCCGGCCGCGTGAAACGCACTGATTGGCGAAAGAGAGGCTTGAAATATTTTGACACAACGGCTGCTGAAATCATAAAAGAAGTGGAAGACAGGCTAGGCCCCCTGATGTCCCCATAAGAAGCAGGAGCTTCAGAACGCTTACCGATGATCCGGAGCTCTCCAGTGGCGATAAGCATCTCCCCCAACCCAGAGCTGCAACTGGCTCACGATCTTGTTCAGTACACCGACCGCAATGTGTTCCTGACCGGTAAAGCAGGCACCGGCAAGACAACCTTTCTCCACGGTCTCAAAGGGAATACCCGCAAACGGATGATTGTCACGGCGCCGACCGGCGTCGCGGCGATCAATGCCGGAGGCGTCACCCTGCACTCGTTCTTTCAGATGCCCTTCGGTCCGTTCGTGCCGGGCAGTGAGGCATACGACCGCGGCAACCGGCACAAGTTCAACAAAGACAAGATCAACATCATAAGAACGCTGGACCTGTTGGTGATCGATGAAATCAGCATGGTACGGGCGGATCTGCTCGACGGTGTGGATGCGGCCCTGCGTCGCTATCGCCGGAACGACCAGCCGTTCGGGGGCGTGCAGCTCCTCATGATCGGCGACCTGCACCAGCTATCCCCGGTGGCAAAAGAGGCGGATTGGAGCATCCTGCGGGAGTTTTATGATTCAATCTACTTTTTCGGCAGCAATGCGCTGCGGCGGACCGATCTGGTTTCTATCGAGCTGAAGCGCATCTACCGCCAATCGGACGAGCGCTTCATCGACCTTCTCAACAGGGTGCGCGACAACACGCTCGACCCGGCCACCCTGCAAGAGCTCAACAGCCGTTTCATCCCCCATTTCACTCCCGACGACGACGAAGGGTACATCACTCTCAGCACCCACAACAGCAGCGCCGAAGCCATCAACAAGTCCAGGCTTCAGGCCTTGCGGCAAAAGGAGCATCATTTCGATGCTCAAATCGAGGGAGATTTCCCCGAATACTCCTATCCCACGTCGCCGGCACTCAAGCTGAAAAAGGGTGCCCAGGTGATGTTCGTCCGCAACGACTCTTCACGCGAGAAACGCTACTTCAACGGAAAAATAGGGAAAATAACGAGAATTTCCGACCGGACCGTTTTCGTGAAATGTACGGACGACGGATGTGAAATAGCCGTGGAGCCGACTGCCTGGGAGAACATCAAGTACAAAATCGATCCGGCGACCAGGGAGATCACCGAGGAGAAGGTCGGAAAATTCGTGCAGATCCCGCTCAAACTGGCATGGGCCATCACCATCCATAAGAGCCAGGGGCTCACCTTCGAGCGCGCCGTCATCGACGCCAAGGCCGCCTTTGCCCATGGCCAGGTCTATGTGGCCCTGAGCCGCTGCAAGACCCTTGCGGGCATGGTGCTCAGCTCGCCCATTTCGCCACACGTCGTCAGAGCGGATGAGACGGTATCCCGCTTCATTGCTCAGGTGACCCAAAACCCTTTATCACGGGAAGAGCTCGAAACATCCAAGGTCCGCTACCAACAGAGGCTGCTCACGGAATGCTTCGATTTTCAACAGCTGCGCCGGTGCTTCAACCGGATGGTAAGGGTGCTCGCTAACGCTCGAACTGTCAAGGTGTCGGGTGTGGAGGACCTTGGAGATCTGGAGAAGAAGGCCGAAGAGGGGATCTTCCTGGTCAGCGAACAATTGATCAAGCTCTTCGGCAGCAACAACCTGCCTCAATCGGATGCATCCATTTCGGAGCGTGTGACGAAGGCTTCCGTGTATTTCGAGGAGAAAATGGAATCGGCCCTCGGCGACTGCCTCCGCAAACTGCGAGTCGGGACCGACAACAAGGAGATCGACAAGAGGGCGCGCGAAGCTCTCGATGAGTTCAGGAAGGAATCCGCAGTGAAAATGGCGGCGGTGAAAAGCTGCCGGAGCGGGTTTTCGCCCGAGAATTACTTGCGCGCCCTGTCATCTGCCGAGATCGACTTCAAGCCGGAAAAGGAACGAAACAAGAATGCGATGGAGTACACCACATCCGATGTGGGCCATCCCGAGCTGTTTCAGGCATTGAAGAAGTGGCGTGCCGAAAAGGCCGCCCGATGGGAAGTGCCTCCTTACCGGATACTCCACCAGCGTGTGTTGACCCAGATCGCCGTGACGCTCCCCGAACATCTGGCGGCACTCAGAAAAATAAAGGGATTTGGCGAGCGCACCGCCGAAAAATACGGCAAAGAACTGCTGGCGCTGGTTTCGTCCTATCGACCAAAACACAAAATGGAAGAAGTGAAAGTGCCCCCGCCCAACCCTGCAGCGGATGCGGCCGTAAAGGAACGAAGACCTTCCGCCCATGTCACCAGGCAAGCAAGCTTCGAGCTGTTCAAAAAGGGACTGACCATCGAGCAAGTGGCCAAAGAGCGAGGGTTGGCCCACTCGACCGTTGAAAGCCACCTCTCTTTTTTCGTGGAAACGGGCGAGATCGAGATCGGCAGGATGCTGGCGGAGGAAAAGCGGCAGGCTGTCGAACGGAAGCTCCTCGAAATGGAAGGCCGATCACTCGGGGAGATCAAGCGTGCTTTGGGCGACGGATACTCCTATGGTGAAATCAAAATGGTGCAGGCCCATCGGAAATACCTGGAGAGAAACTCTTAGGTCCATTTCCGGAATCGTTCAGTCCCTACCGATGGCGACCCCCCTTGATAATGAACCCGCCCGATTTCTCGTCTCGCTCCAGTTCAAGGTAGCCCCGAGATTCCGCTTCCTCCAGTAACTGGCCAAATGATCTAAAGCCGTAAGAGGTCTCGTTGAAGCCCGGCCTGCGTCGCTTCAGGGTCTGCTTGATCATGGAGCCCCAGATCGTTTCCCCCTCCCCCCGTTCTTCGAGCAAAGCATCATACGTCCCAGCGACCAATTCCAGCGCCTCCTCCTTTTTTTCTCCGGGAGGAGCGTCCTTCTTCACCGCTTTGCCCTTGGAGGGTCTGCGGCGGTTCTTGGCCGGGTGCGGCGGCTGAGGCCGGACGAGGTCGTCGTAGTAAATGAACTCGTCGCAGTTTGCGATCAGCAGGTCCGACGTCGAATTCTTCACGCCTACACCGATGACCACCTTGTCGTTTTCCCGAAGCTTGCTGACCAGGGGGGAGAAGTCGGAGTCGCCGCTGATGATGACGAAGGTGTCCACGTGTCCCTTGGTGTAGCACAGGTCCAGTGCGTCTACCACCATGCGGATGTCGGCCGAATTCTTGCCCGACAGGCGCACATGAGGAATCTCGATCAGCTCGAAGGAAGACTCATGCATGGTCTTCTTGTATTCCGTGTAGCGGGCCCAATCACAGTAAGCCTTCTTGACCACAATGCTGCCTTTTAGAAGAAGACGCTCGATCACCTTGCCGATGTCGAATTGTGAATAGTTGGCGTCGCGGACACCCAACGCGATATTTTCGAAATCACAAAAAAGCGCCATGTTCCTGGTTTCGGTTCTCTGTGTCATGACCATCTTCCCCCTGCAACCGCGCTCTTTTCGCTCCTCCCATTTTCCCGACAAAGAAACGGCCAAGACTCCTCAAACAGTGAACACTACTCCATTTGTCTATCGCTATTCTTCCTTCTCCGGTATTCGATCTCCTCGGCAAAGAGATCGAGCCGCAGAGGACAGGGGGGCTGATTGACGCCGACATACTGGCATTCAAGCTGGTTGCATTGCACAAACGGCTCTCTCTTAAATTCACGGCTGAGTGAAGGTCTATTCTTCAGGGCAATCAGAACATCCTCAGATACCACAGTGCAAAAATAATTTATTCCCCTATGGTTTGCCACGGTTTCTCCCTCCCTCTCCATAGCGCCGTCGCTTCACCGAATAAGTTCTCTCTCCTTCTCCCGTCCCCTGCGAAACGAGCTTTGCCCGTCATGAGGTCTTTGTGGGGCCGGCCCACGAACAAGCTGCCGGCCCCTGAAGAGATGGGGTTCAATACCGGTTTCTGCCGAATGGCCGTTTCTCGCGTGTTGGACGTTTGGCTCCTGAATCTGCGGGAATAACCTTGATGTTTCTCCCATCAACCATCTTCCCGTTCAGGGTTTTGATCGCCCGGTCCGCTTCGGAGTTGCTCGCCATTTCCACGAAGCCGAAGCCCTTGGAACGACCTGTTATTCTGTCCGAAACGACCCTGACGCTTTCCAGTTCTCCGAACTCGGCGAACATGGCCCTCAGATCGTTTTCCGTTACACTGTATGGGAGTTGACCGACGTAGATATTCATGGGGACTCCATTTCAAAGGGGGTTGTTAAAGGGCGGAAAAAGGCACTCCACCACATCCGAGGAACCCTTTCCTCCTGGAGTACGGCTAAACTAAACGGACATTCGCTGCAGCGGGGCCTTTTTTCCCTTTCTCGATTTCGAAAGAAACTTCATCGCCTTCCTTGAGCGACTTGAAACCGCTCCCGGCAATCGCTGAATGATGCACAAACACATCACTGCCGCCTTCTTGCTCTATGAAGCCGAAGCCTTTCTGGTCATTGAACCACTTGACTGTCCCATTGGCCATGGTGACACCCCTCCTTTCGATGAATTTTCATGGTTTCAAACCTTAGGGTTGCCACTGTTGCCAAATGGATTCCTGCAGAAGGAAACGGGCCGGCATTCAGATGCAGGCACTCATGATGTTTAATAACATAAGTCTTAACTCAAATTTATTCAATTTAATTAAAAGCTTTTTATGCATGGTGGAAAATTAATCAAAATTCCATCATTCCAGCATTTTCGTTTTGGCTGCGCCATGAACTTCACCCCTTCGCAGTCAAAGCCGCCCCCTAGAGCCGGATCCCTGCTATCCGGTGAATGGGAAAACAGCAAAACTTGTCTTTTCTCCAGCGACTTGGCCCCTGCAAAAAGCAACTAAAATAAATAAAAACAAATTAAAAATCCTATATCTAATTTTTTGTTGTATAATGGAGGCAATCGAGGGGCGCAGCTTTCGGCCTGGCATAGCTCACGTCATCGTCATCGCCTTCAGAACTCTATCCGCTTCCAAACGTTACACTCGGTCCTCCGCAGCTGCTCTTTGAACAGGAACGGTTCAGCATAATGACGTCATGGGGCGGCGCTTTTTTAGACGCTGAAACGTAAGACGTTGTCGCCGGAGCAACCTCATGCGAAAGCTCGATGTGCACACCGCTTCCGCCCTACGTCAACAGCCTTCGAGAAGGGTCTCTTAACGACGACAGCAACAAACCCCTGAAGCACGGTTCCACTTTTACTGCAGGTCGGGGCCTCCATACGGCGTAGACTTTTCGTATGGGTCCTCGGGCGGCAACCGGGTTAAACGGCAGGATCGATGAGAGGAGCGAGTATGGAAAAGCTATGTGAACTATGTAAAGTGCGCACCGTTTGCGGGAAGGCGGTTGACAGGTCACACCCGGCGGTAAAGTACCAGAACCGAGTAGACAAGCTGACATCGACCGTCAGTTGGCCGACCGTATACGGCAAATATTGCTTCTTTTGCGACAAGAAGCACGACGGGTTCATCAGGCTCTAGAGACACGATCCCGGGGCGGGCGATGCGAGGACGGCCGAAAGCGCGACCTACAGGGAACCGGAGCAAGCGGTCAGGCTTTTGAGAGGAAAGAAGCGGGTTGGAGGAAGCAGACGGAGGTGCGAGCGCCTTTTCAAAGAGGGCGAGGTTGGTACGGCTGAGGCTGGAGCATCGTACGACGGCCTTCGGCCGCGGGAGCTCGGATCTTTCCACCTGGCCTGGAATTTGGCATCAAAGGCAGATCTCTAATGCTAGCCGGCTTGTCCATTCCGCGTGCCGCAAGCCCCGGTACGTCACCCGGTCAATGGCCAGAGAAGCGGAATCATGAATGAAATGACACCGAGGACCAGCAGGGCCGGGCCGATCCCGAAACGGACGTAATCGATGTTCCTGTACCTCCCGGGTCCCCGCACGAGCATGACCGCGGGGTGGCCTACGGGCATGAGGAAGCTGGCGGAAGCCCCTACCACGACCGCAACGGCAAAGGGGGTCGGATCGGCCCCCAGTTCGTTTGCCACCTGAATCGCGACCGGCGCCATGATCAGTGCGGCCACCGCACTGTGCATCGGTTGGGTCAGAAGAAGCGCCAGCAGTCCCACCAGGAAGAGAGACCATGCGGGGTGGAGCGATCCAAAGAGGAGGACAATCAGATCCGCTGCCTGTGCTGCGGCCCCCGTCTTCTGAAGGGCCGTTCCGACAGGATACATCCCACCAATCAGAATCAGGGTGCGCCAATCGATGCGGCGATAAGTCTCCCGGGTGGTCAGCGCACCGATCAGCACCATGGCTGAGGCCCCGGTCAGGGCGGCCACCGCGATGGAGGCCCAGTTGAGGGCGGCGCTTGCGACGACGAGAAGGAAGATGAGCGCGGCAAGCGGACGCAGATGGTGCAGGGCGGGGACCGATTCCCCTTTCCGCGGTTTCTGCACCCAAAGGAAATCCGGCCTTGGTTTGAAATCACGTACGTTCGTCTTCGTTCCGAAGAGAAGGAGTCCGTCGCCGGGCTCCAGAGGCATATCGCGGATCCCGGTACGAAAAGGGCGCTGATTACGCCAGAGCGCCACACCCACGAGGCCCGTCCTGTGCCGGAAATCCGCTTCCCGCAGGGTTCGTCCCACCATGTTCGAATGGGGAGGAACCACCACCTCCACGAGTTCGAATGCGCTCCAGGTGAATTCTTCTTCCGCCACAGGCTGCCCCATGAGCACGAGCCCCTCGTTTTCCCGGGTGAAGGTCTCGACGTGATCACGCCGGCCGGAAACGGCAAGCACATCATCGGCCTCGATCACGAAACGGCCATTCTCCACCGGCAGCTGTTTCTGGCCCCTCAACACGAGCAGCAGGCTGAGCCCGTAATCCCGCCCCAATCCGATCTCCGCGACGCTCTTGCAGCAAACGGGAGATTCGCGCAATACCTGGAGTTCCCATAACCGCTCATTCAACTGGAACCGGCGCACCAGTTCGCCGATGGAATCCCGCGGGGCCCTGTCTCTCGGCTGCTTTTCCCCTTTGGGCAGGAGTTTCTTGAAAAGCAGGGAGTACACGATGATGGAGGCGAGAAGGACGACCCCGACGGGAGTGAATTCAAAAAAGCCGAAGGATTTTCCGGTCTGCTCCTGCAGCAGGCTGTTCACCACCAGATTGTGGGAGGCCCCGATCAGGGAGAGGTTCGCGCCCGCAAGGCCGCAGGCGGCCATGGGCATCAAAAGAGCCCCGGCTTCGGTTTTTCGGGTTCGCCGCGCCATTCGCAGGAGAGTCGGGATGAATATGGATACCGCAGCAACGATGTTGATGAAGCCGGAGAGGACCCCCGGCGCCGTCGTCGCCACCAGGAGCAATCTGGGGTAGCTCTCCCCTGTCCACGCGCTCAGCCGATCCGCAACCCATTTCACTACCCCGGTCCGCACCAGTCCGGCGCTGATCATGAGCAGCGCCCCGACGGCAATGACCGCTTCGCTGCTGAATCCCGAAAAGGCTTCCTCGACCGTAAGGATTCCGCAGAGGACAAGGGTTGCCGGCGTCAGAACCGCCACCACATCCGCCGGAATCCACTCCGAAATGAAAAAGAAGACCGCCGCGGCCAGAATGACGAGAACGGTCGCCGCCTGAAAGCTGATCATGGGTTTCTTCTCTCGCCGGCAAGGACTCGGTCGGGAATCTGCATGCCGTCATTTTCGCTGCCCAATGGGGGAAAGCCCTAAGCACCCCGCGCTCAGGTCTTCTTGATCACGCTGATCTTGCCGCTCCTTTCGAGGTAGGCCGCCCTGACCTGCTCGATATCCATAACCCCTCCACTTGAGCGTAGCCCTTCCATCACATCGTGTTCCGTTATGCTTGTGCGCCTGAGGGCGTCCCAGAGGATCTTCCCGGAATCGATCAACTGAACCTCTTTCCCTTTCAGCATGTGGCCGAGCCGCCTGCTCCTGAAGGCGGCCTTTGCGAGGAGCATGTGAAGCAGGATCAGCACGGCAGAGGCGGCGAGAGTGGGGAAAAAGCTGGCGTTTCCTGTGAGCGCACGGCTCAGGCTCGACCCGAGCACAAAGCTCACCACGATGTCGAAACTGGTGTTCTTTCCAAAGATCCGTTCACTCCCGAACCTGATGAGGAGCAACAAGTAGAAGAAGACGCCGATCGCACGGATCGACATCTGCCACCAGGTAATCGTATCGGAGTCCGAACCGATGACCACGTGGATTCCGTCCACCAAGGACTGCCATTCCATAAGTACATCCCAACCTTTCTGCCGCCGGCCCGCCCCAATGTAACAGGAAGGGAGAAAGATCACTCAAATGCTGCAGGAACTTGGAACTCCATTGTAGTCGGGAAGGGGAAGGCGGCAAATGGGTCCGAACCTGTATACGGGCATCGAACATGCCAACCCTAGGGCGGGAGAGGCGTAATCGATCATGTCCTTGTGGATGGTGTGCTTCGTCGCCCACGGGTTCGGGGTTTCGAATGGATATAAGCCCTTCCACATCGGAGATTACGGGTTTCTGCCGATATTCTCCCCTGTCGCCCTTCCGATAGAGTATTCCTGTCTCACGGAGAGGAAGAAGAGAGGAGGCATGAAATGGAAGTGTTACGCAGGTCTTCGTGGTCCCCTTATGCGGCGGGAGCGGCAATCGGCGGTCTGGAAATCCTTTCCATGCTCACGGCCAAGAAGCCCCTGGGTATCACGACCGCTTTTGAGAAAACCGCCGCGCTGGCCGCGAGGAAGATTGGACCTGAATCGAGAGATATCAACCACTACGAGCGGGAAGAGGGAGAGCCCAAGGTCGGCTGGGAGACGGCGCTTGTGGCCGGTGTCGTGATGGGGAGCATGCTGAGCGCCCGGTTTTCGGGTGATGAGACCCCCCCGGCCGTTCCGGAGGCGTGGCGTCGAGAGGTGGGGCCTTCCCGCGCGTTGCGCTACGGTGCGGCCGCGGCCGGCGGCGCCCTGATGATGTTCGGGGCGCGCATGGCCAAGGGCTGCACGAGCGGGCACGGCATCAGCGGGACCATGCAGCTCTCCGCTTCGAGCTGGATTTTCACTCCGATCATATTCGCCACAGGGGCGATGGTTTCCAGGGTCCTGTTCGGGAGGGGGAGATGAAAAGGGATTCCATAGGAAGGATGATGCTGGGGCTGGGCACCGGCACGTTGTTCGGGTTTTTCCTGCACAAAGGCAGGGCCTCCGAACACCACGCCATCAGCGGCCAGTTGCGTCTCGAAGACTCGTCGGTCCTCAAGATCATGGGGACGGCCACGGCGGTCGGAGCGGTCGGGACGCAGCTTCTGACAAGATCCGGCCTAGCGGAATCGAAGATCAAGCCGCTGAACACCGGGGGCATCCTTCTCGGAGGGGCCTTGTTCGGGGCGGGTATGGCGATCCTGGGCTATTGCCCGGGCACGAACATGGCCGCCCTGGGCCGGGGGCACAAAGATGCGGCTGCCGGCGCAATCGGGATGTTCGGCGGGGCAATGGCCTTTGTCAAGCTCTACCCCTATCTCAAACCGATCATCCAAAAAGGAGGCATGGGGAAGCGGACGCTCCCGGAGATCACCCGCACCTCGCCCTGGCTTTGGGCCGGCGCCATATCGGCCGCCATGCTCCTCTTGCCCAGACCCCTGGAGGGAAGCGCGTAATTCTCACAAGAAAAGCGAAGCCTCTCCGAGAGGGTGAGGAGAAGGCGGGGAGGGAAAAATGGGAAAGATGTTCCTCGAGACCGTTCGTTCGGAAGGACTCTCGCACCTGTCGTATCTCATCGGGCACGGTGGAAAGGCCGCCGTCATCGACCCGCGCCGGGACAGCCGGATTTATGTGGATATGGCCCACGAGCGGGGGGCGGCGATCACCCATATCTTCGAGACCCACAGGAACGAAGACTATGTGATCGGGTCCCTGGACCTGGCGCGCCGCACCGGCGCGCGGATTTACCACAGCGGCGCCACGGAGTTCGAGTACGGGAACCCGGTTTCCGAAGGGGACCGATTCGAACTGGGGGATGTGGAGATCAGGGTCCTGGAGACCCCGGGCCACACCTATGACAGCATCTCCGTCGCACTGGTCGACAGGGCCTTCGGCGAAGAGCCGGTCTCCGTATTCACGGGGGACGCCCTGTTTGTCGGAGACGTGGGCAGGACGGACTTCTTCCCCGACCGCAAGGAAGAGGTGGCGGGGCTGCTCTACGACAGCATCTTCAAGAAGCTTCTGCCGCTGGGGGACCACGTCATCCTGAACCCCGCGCACGGGGCGGGCTCGGTCTGCGGGGCGGGCATGGCGGACCGGGAATTCTCCACCCTCGGCTATGAACGCAGACACAACCCCCTGCTTCAGCGGACGGATCGAAAGGAGTTCATTCAGTACAAGGTGCAGGAGCACCATTACAAACCTCCTTACTTCGAGATGATGGAAAAGCTGAATCGGGAGGGGGCCCCCCCGCTCATGGAGATCCCGAAACCGCCTCCCATGAGCCCGTCGGAGTTCGAGAAGGCGATGGGAAAGGGGATGCTGGTTCTGGATACCAGGAGCGCCGAGGCGATCGCCGGGTCGTTCATCCCCGGGAGTCTTGCCATACCCCTGGAGATGATCCCGGGCTTTGCCGGATACTTCCTCCCCTATGACAGAGACATCGGGCTGATCACGAGCGGGTATGATGAAGTGGAACGCGCGGTCGTTTTCCTTGTCCGAATCGGGTACGACAGGATTTCAGGCTATCTGCAACAGGGTCTCCATGCATGGCAGGTGAGCGGCCGCAAATACGACCGCATCCCCGCAGTGCACGCCGGGGAACTCGTGAATCGCATTCAATCGGGCGAGCCCTTCACCCTCCTGGATGTCCGGAGCATCGATGAGTTCAAACAGGGCCGCCTTCCGAACGCCGTCCACCACTATGTCGGGGAACTCCCTCAGAAACTGGATCAAATCCCCGGAGAGCGTCCGATCACCACCTTCTGCGGGAGCGGCCAGAGGGCGATCATCGCGGCATCCATTCTGAAGCAGAACGGTTTCGACCTTGTGGAGGACAGTCTGGGCTCCATGTCCGCCTGCAAGGCCATCGGATGCCCGATAGAAAAATGAACTCCCAACGGGGAACAAGCTCGATGCCATTCCCCCCGGTCGCTCAAGCTGATGGCTTTCGCTGCGCTCCACCCATCCTACGAAGCTACCCCATTTCTGCAACGCCAGGGCAAAGTCATTTGCTTTGTGCTGCGGCCAGGAGATGGAGGATTTCGCTGACGGAAATGTCCGGATTTCGGGTCAGGGCCCCGGCGATCAGATGGGCCGTGTAGGCGGCCGATATGGATGTGCCGGCATAGATCCCGGGCTCACCCCTGTAACCCACCGGCATGCCGGCGAACCCGGGGGCATAGACCATGACCGAATCGCCGTAGTTGGAATCCTCCCATCGCTTCCCGTCCGGCGCGAGTGCGCCCACCCCGATGACGGATGGGAAGGCTGCGGGGTAAAAAGGCTTGCCGGTGGCTTCGTTCCCGGCCGAGGCCACCACGATGAGACCCTTCGAGACCGCGTGGTTCATGGCCTCCTCCAGGAATCGGCTCCTGCTCTCGGATCCCCAGCTCAGGCTCATCACGCGGGCGCCGCTCATCAGGGCGAAATCGATGCTCTTTATGACGTGAAAATTGGAGGTGAACCCGTTGTCATCGAAGATCCTGATCGGGATGACCGGGACCACCTCGGTGTCCGTCCGGCCGCCGTACGGCTTCACGGCACCGGAGGCGACCAGCGCCATCTGCGTGCCATGGCCCAGGGAATCGTCGATCGGAGCCTCCGGGTTCAAGGCATTGTAGGAAGCGCGGATAAGCCCTTCCATACCCGACGCTATCTTCATGCCGCTGTCGAGCACGGCTACGATCGCCGCCCCTTCGGCCGGTTGAAGCGGCACAGGCGAGGTGTTCCGGGAGGACGCTGTGGGCGATCTGGTGGGGACCGGGACGGGATAGGCGTAGTTCGGCTCGGCCCTCTCCATCCCCGCACCCTGCGCCTGGTCCAGGATTGCGGGCAAATCCGCTCCCTCAGGGACCCGGATGCGGTAAACGCCGCCCGCGGTGGAGCTTTCCACCACCTCCCCGCCGATCTTTTCCAGGAACCTTTGCAGGTCCTGCATCCTCTTCCCGGGTCCGAGCCTGAGAAGGATTTCGTCCTTTACCAGGAAGGACCCGTCTGCGGGATTTGGGCGGACGGCCAGGGGAGATCCCGGGCCGAGGGGCCTCATGAGCTCCTTCCTGCCCGGCTCGAAGATCTGGATCTCGCGCAGAACGAGGGCCGGGCCGCGGTCTCCTTCACCCTCACCCCAGAGCAGGACGAAGTTGAGGGGCCGCAACACGGACTCCAACCCCCTACGGATATCCCGGCCCTCGAACGATGCGGTGACAAGCGGATTGATGGACGGGTCCATCCGGACCCGGATGCCCTGGGCGGCAAGCCTTCTCAGGATTCCCTGAAGCGGCTCCTCCCGGGCCTGAATGCTGAGTTTATCCTTCGACAACCGGACGTCCAGGGCCGATGCCGTTCCTGCAGAGAGGAAAAAGGAGAGGAGGAGGGCAAGACCGACACGCAATATCGTGGCTCGTGCCACAGCGGGTATGGAGTGAGAGGGACGAAGCGGAATCATCGAGCGCTGTCTTCCCTGGGCGGACCCCGGTCATACATCTTGATGACCCCCTCCTTCACCGCGTCCATCTGCTTCCGTTTCTCCTCATAAACCTTCGCGGCCTCTACGGGGCTTTCGACGATATGGGGCGTCAGGAAGATATACAGGTTTGTCTTGTTGTCCCTCTTCGTGACACTCTTGAACAACCAGCCCAGGCCGGGGACATCCCCCAGGCAGGGCGCCTGGCCGACGTTATGATTCAACTGCTGATCGATCAGTCCTCCGATCACAACGGTATGGCCGTCCTTCACGATCACGGTGGTCTTTGCCGTCCGTTTGCGGGTGATCGGCAAACCGATGTCCGTCGCCTTGGAGTCGGAGATGGAAGTCTCGACCACCTGCGAGACCTCCTGGGCCAGCTTGAGCCGGACGAACCTCTCCTGGTTGATCTGAGGGGTGATCTTGAGCTTGACGCCCACGTCCTTTCGCTCATAGGTGTTGTAGTTGGCGAACGTGGTGACCGACACAGCCGCCCCCGCTTCCTGGCGGGTCAGGAAGGGACGCTCCTCGCCGACGCTGATCTCGGCCTCCTCGTTGTCCGTGGTCATCACCTGCGGGGTGGAGAGCACATTGATGTCCGAGTCGGTCTGGGCAAAGCGGATCAGCGCGGACAGATTGGGAAAGCTGAACTTTCCGATCTGGATGGCTTCTCCCAGGACGCCCAGAGAAAAACCGCCCGGGAAGACAGCCGAACCGCTGCTGTCGGGCGTCAGGTCCGCCCCCCCGGGATGGGAAGCCCCGAAGCCCCCGATGGTTCTTCCCTCATTGCTCCCAACGGTCTCCACGAACGACCAGCGCACGCCCACATTGAAGTCCTTGCTGACCGAGACCTCCATGAGAAGGGCTTCGATGTAGACCATCCTCCGCAGGATGTCCAGCTGCTTGATCACCTCTTCGAGGACCTGATAGTCCTCCTTGCTCGCCGTGATGAGCAGGGAGTTGGTCGCCTTGTCCGCAACCACCAGGACCTCCTTGGAGACGACGGGCGTTTTTGCTGGCTGCTGCGGCGCTCCCTTGTCGGGGGACTTCGTCGGGATGGCCATGAGGACCTTCGCAAGGTCCTCGGCGTTCGCGTTCTGCAGGAAGTACACGCGGACCCTTCCTTCGGTCCGCGGGGCCTGCTTGTCGAGCAGTTCGATGAGCTTCCGGATCTTGCTGCTGACACCCTCGGAGGCCATGGCAATGAGCGTGTTGGTCCTCTCATCCGCGACGATCTTCACGGGAGATTCAGGCAGGGTCCCCTTCTTTTCCGCGGTGGTCCTCTTCTGGAAGAGCTCGTTCAGCATCTTGGCCGTGTCCACGGCCGCTGCGTGCTGGAGCGGTATGACCGCGATCTCCTCCCCCACCCCCTCGGTATCGATCGCGCTGATGATGTGGAGCAGCCTTCGGATATTGGATTGAACATCGGTGACGATCAGCATGCCGGTCGGGCGGTAGGAGACCATGACGCTGTTCTTCGATATCAGGGGGACGAAGATCTTTTTCAGTTCTTCCGGGTCCGCGTACTTGAGGTGAATCAGCTGGGTCACCACCTTGTCTTCGGCCGTGAGGGCCTCCCTTTCGAGCATGGTGCGAACGTCTTTCGTCCTGGCGTCCACTGCAGGAACGATCTTGATGATGTTTCCGGCGGGCACGGTGCTGAAGCCATGGACCTCCAGGACCGATTCAAACAGCTTGTACGCCTCGTCCACGGTGATCTTGGTGGGGGAGACGATCGTGACCGCGCCTTTTACGGCCTTGTCCAGGACGAAATTCTTCCCGGTCAGCTCGCTGATGAACTTGATGAAGAGCGCGATCTCCACCTCATCGAAATCGATGGTGACATAGCGCTCGCCCCGGCTCGCTCCCTTCCCGTCTTCCTCGTCCGCCGAGGTGGTTTTCTGCGCCTGGGTCGAGCCTGGTCCCTTCGAAGGGGGGGGCTCCTGTGCAACGGGGTCGGCAGGTCCGCTTTGGGGGGGTGGAGGCTCGCTCCTGGGAGCGGAGGGAACGGTTGGACCGGCCCCTTTCTGGCCCGAGATGCGGGCGGCCACTGCCGTGAACGGGCTCGATATCAGCCACACCGAGATCAGCAGCACCAGATAGGAGATTCTGTGGTTGAGACACATGGGGCGGTACGACCTTCATTCATCCGGTGTTCGATAGCAACATCCATCTCGTTCCGGAGACCGCTCCGGAGCTCCGACCGATCCCGCCTCGAGGGCTAATGGTACGACACGACCTTCCGGAACTCTTCCGTTCCCCTGAGGTTCTGGAAATCCTCATCCTGCATGGCCCACTCCCCTGCCGCCGGTTCGAGGGAGACGGCTTTCCTGAGATAATGAAGGCTTTTCTCTGATTCGCCGGAATGGGCGTAGAGGCATGCGAGATTGTAGTGGGGCTCGACACAACCGGGCCGGAGGTGAATCGCCTTTTCGAAAAAGTTCCGTGCAGCAAGAAAGTCCCTGGATTGTAGATAGATCACCCCCAGATTGTTCAAGGTATCCACATGGCCGGGATCGATTCTCAGGACCTTCTGATACAGCGTCCTCGCATGTTCGAGGTCGCCCTCGGACTGGAAGCTCTTGGCGCTTCGATAGCACTCTTCCAGGTTTTCCCCCTCCCCCACAGCACGCGACACCCTTTCCCCGGGGGCTCTGAAATTCGCGGAATCCAACCACGAATAAGAGGCAAAAGCAAGCAAAATCAACACCACCGGGACGAGCCCGAAGGCGGCTATCCTCCGGAACAGACGGTCTCTTTCAGCGGCATGGGAGGAAAGCATGGAGCTGCCGCCCGGACCGATATCGTCCTTCTCTTTCTGCGCCTTTTTCAATGCGTCATGGATCGTGCTCATCACCCACTCATCGGTCCCACCCTCACGAACAGGGGGCGGCAGGCTACGGGTCGGTCATCCCGTACAAGAGGGCCCGGGTCTTCAGTCCTGCGACGCCGTCCGGCTCCAGGCCGAAATCTCTCTGGAACTTTCTCACCTGATCGGATGTATCGGAATCGTAATCTCCCGTCGTGCCCACGAGGTAGCCCAGCCTCTGGAGACCCTTCTGGAGCTCCGCCACCTCAGGGCCGCTCATGCCCTTGCGAAGACTTACGACACTCTGATCATAGGGGAAGATGAGGTCGATATTCCCTCCCCACCGGTCCAGGATGATGGACCTGGGCAGGAATCGTTCCCCATCCTTTTCACTCGCGACAAAGGCCCCCTCTTCAAGGGTTCTCCTGATCACCAGAAACCGCCTGGGTCCGTATCCCTCCGGGGAATCCGAAGACAAGCTTGCCCGGAAGCACTTCCTGATCATCACGTAGTACTCCGGTCTGAGCCGGAACGAAAACAACGCAAGGGAAGGGGCCGGGTTCGAGTCACCCGCCGCGGATCGATAGAGATCGAAAAGGGCCGCGATGCTGTTCTTGTCATCCAGGAGGAGGTCTTCCTCCGGCGCTTCGTCCGGCTCGGCCCGGAGGGGCGTTTTTTCCCCCGATGAGAACGGGGCCCATGCAAGGGACTGGAGCCGATGAAAATCGCCCCTGTAACGCCATCCCCCAAACGCGACGGCGGCAACGAGAGCGGCGAGGAGAAAACACCGCAGGGCCATGCCCAGGTTCGGGCGGCCGGCGGCGGGCCTCCCGATGGCGAGGTCGCCGCGGAGTTCTTCCTCGGCCCTGTCGATCATCTTCCTCGAGACGGTGTGGCGCTCCGAAGCGTACGCCAGGAGGAGGGCGCGGTCGCAGATGGAGTTGATTCTCCGGGGCACCCCCTGGGAATAGCGGTGGACCCGGGCGAATGCGCCACTCGTGAATGTCAGGCTCCCGTTCGCCCCTGCCAGGGCCAATCGGTGGGCGATGTATCCCCTTGTCCCTTGTGGATCGAGAGGCTTCAAGTCGTAGCGGACCGTGATGCGCTGGTTGAGCTGCTTGAGGGACGGAGCGGCCAGCAGCCCCTTCAGTTCGCTTTGTCCCACAAGGATGATCTGGATGAGCTTCTCCCGCTCCGTCTCCAGGTTGGAGAGCATCCGGATCTGCTCGAGCGCATCGGGGGGGAGATTCTGCGCCTCATCGATGATGAGGACCGCGTTCCCACCGCTTCTGAAGTTGTCCATCAGAAACAGATTCAGGGCGTCGATATAGCGCTTCTTGCTCTCTTTGCCCCAAGGGGTCTCCCTCCCGGGTCTCCTTTCGCGCCCTCTGCGGACCTCTTCACAGGGCTGCGGCCGGGGAAGGATTCCGAACTCCTGGTTGACCGTCTGCAGGAGCTCCATATCCGAGACAAAGGAATTGAAGATCAAAGAGGTCCTGGTGGATCGGTCCAGTCTGCCCAGGAGGGCCCGGCAGAGCGTCGTCTTCCCCATGCCGATGCCTCCGGTTACGGCAATGAACCCTTTTCTCTCCTGGATGCCGTAGAGGAGGTGATCGAGCGCCTCTTTGTGAGAGGGGCTGAGATAGAGATACCGCGGGTCCGGGGTGTTGTTGAAGGGGCTCTCGCGGAGATGGAAGAAGCTGTTATACATGGCTCATCAAGACCATCGATCTATCTCTCGAGGTTGTATTCCATGGTCCTCGGCCGGCCTCCGCGCAGGATCATCAGGGTCACGTTGGGCATCGACCGGACGGCGTGGTACAGGCTCACGATGTCATCCTGAACCTGGATCGGTTTCCCGTTCACGGACCGGAGGACGTCCCCGTCTGTAAGACCGAGTCTTTGAAAAAAGGATCCGTTCGAGACCTGCGTAATGGACAGCCCGTCGGGCTTTCCATCTCTGAAAGCGGGACGTACGCGCGCCTGGGAAAGGAGGTGGTTGATACTCCTCGCAGACTGTTCCATCTGCGCACGGCTCAACCGGACCGTAGAGCGGTCCGCAGGAGGCCTGGGGGAAGGCGATTCCGTCCCTCCGACCGACAAAGGCTCCTTCTCCATGATCAGGACCTCGTCCCGTGTTCCCACCCGGACGATGACCCTTCCCCTGAGGATCTTGGTGATCACAGCGCCTTCGACGGTATCGCCGACCCTGTAGAAATCCTGTTTCTTCTGGACCGTATCGCGAATGACGGCTACAGCGCTCTCCTCATCGGATACCGCGCCCGTACCGAGGAGAACGAGATTGAGCGTGGTCGGCACGATCTCCTCAGCCTCCCTTTTCTGGGGGGGGGGCACGATCCCCTTCTCGGCAATGCCGAAGATGTTTTTCTCGGAGATCAACTTGAACTGGTGAAGGGAGGGTTTCACGGAAGGCGGGGCTTCCTGAGCGGTCTGCTCCCGGATCTCCTCCGTCCTTTCGGGACGGATCTTCTCGGCCACAACCAGGTAAAAAAGATCGACCCCGATGAAGCAGGAGACCGTCAAGGAAGCAAGGACAAACAGTGTTCGGATCAGATTTCCCGTACCCATCGAACCTCCCGACTCCCTCGACCAAGGGCTCATCCGGAAAGGACCCGCTTCGGATCCGGCGATCAGCGACAGCCGTCAGCGGCCGGCCGATTCCTGTGTCACCGCTGAGCTTCGAGGAGCTCCAGCACGGGCTCCCTCATGGTCCCGGAGATCGTGATCGATATCGTCCCCTTTTTCATAAGCTCCCGGATCAGGCGCAGGAGCTCGGGGTTGTCGGAGATCTCCTGCAGGTATTCGGAGCTAGGCCTCAACTCCCCATGGATCTGTATCGCACTCGCCAGGATATCGGGCGCCGGCCGGATCCTTCCGCTCAGCTCACCGCCGATCTGCCCGCCGCCGAACTCGATCCTCTTGACCGAGAGGGTCTCATCCTGAAAGGTCGCCTGGATTCTCGCTTCCTTGAAAGAGAACATGTTGATTCTCCAAAGGGGATGGAGCTGAAGGTGTCCCAGATTCCCATTGCTCAGCAGGAAGGCGGCTTCCCCCTTCCCGCTGCGCACTCCCTGATGGGTCCCTTCCCAGGTGAGTTCCCCTTCCAGGCTGCCTTCGATCGGCCGGGCCAGGAACTCCTGGATCCATGGATTCTCTTTCACGCTGATCCCCTTGAAAGCCGCGCTGATCCGCAAGGGGCTCTTCAACCCTTTCTTCCCCAGGGAGATGTTCCCATGAATCCTCCCTTGATGGACCCGGCCCTCGAAAGTCCCTTCGTGCTTTCCTCTCAGAAGGGACAGGATGGCCGGCTCGATGGTGAAGGCCTCTGCGCGGACCAGGATGGACCCTCCGTTTCTCCTCGAGAGGCTCAATGGGGCGATCTCGAGGCCGAGCGGGAGTACAGGCTCCGTGCGGCCGACGCCGATCTCCATCCCGGCGATCGCCGTGGACAGCCGGGACTCGAGAAACCGCCTCACCTCATCGGCAGGGAAGCGGTAATGGAGCAGGGCGCAAATGAGGACCAGGCAATAGAGCCCGTATGCCGCCCATCTTTTCTTTTTCCCTTTCAAATTCGGCGACCCCCTGACGAAGGCCTTACGGCCGCAACCGAATCCCGCCACCAAGGCACGAAGACACCCTTACGTGACGCGTTCAATGTGATACGTGACACCCTTCCTCTCTCCTCTCATGCAGGCGTGTAGGCGTCCACCTGAATCGTCACCCCCAGGGAATCGTCCGTCCCCCGCGATGGTTTCTGTATCTTGATCCTCCTGATGCTCAGGGGATGATCGGAGTACTCGATCTGATACAGGAAATCGACGAGCTGCTCGATCCTGATGCCGTCGAGCTTGATCTCCATGCCTTCGGTCTTCGACCCCTGCTCCTCTGCGACTCGGGGTTTCATGTACTGGATCTTGCTCTGGATGCCGGCCTCCCGTGAGATCCCTTCCAGGAAGGAGAGGAGGGTGAAGCCGGCCTTCCTCTGCCGAATCCTCTTTTCCGCCGCCGATCTGCGGCTGTTCAGCTGCACCCACTCCCTGCTGAGCTCCCGCATCTGCGCGAGCTCGGCCTCCTTGTCCGCGATCCGCTTCTCCAGCCGCAGCTGGCGGGTCAGCGCGGGTGAAAGCACAAGCATATAGTAGAAGAGGAGAAGCAGAATCCCCGCGCAGAGCAGCACGAGCATCTGGCGTCTGTGGATCCTCGCGAAGATCATCATTTCCTCTCTATCGAAAACTGGAATCTCACGAGATTTTCCCTGTTGTCCATCTTGGCCCCTACCAGCTTGACCGCCCGGAAAGATCCCGAGCCGTTCACCCTCTTCTCGAGTTTGTCCACCGTCTCGAACGCAGAGGCATAGCCGTCCAGACGGATCTCAGGAGTCTCGATCGAGATGTTTTCCACCGCCACGTCCGGGAAGGCCGAAATCGCCCTGCTCAATGCCAGCAGCAGGTCCAGCGTGGTCCCTTCCCTGTTGACGTTTTGGAGCCACTGGTACTCGGCCTTGGCCGCATCGATCCGCTGTTTCATCTGGGCCAGTTCACGCCCCTTCAGGACCGTGGTGACCTCCGGGAGGGTCCTTTTGAACACCTGTTGAACGGACTTCTCCACTTCCCGGTAGCGTCTCTCCTGGATATGGAGCCTGAAGTAGAGATGAAAGGTGAAGAACGCCAGGACGGCGAGGGTCACCAGGAAAAAGAAAGAGCTCTTCCTCACCTCCACTGCGCTGTGCACCTTGAACTCCTCTTTCCTGAGATTGAACAACCTGGTCGCTGGAGAAAGGGAGCCAAGGGCAAGCCCCAGGGGGACGCTGAGCCTGCCCTGGATATCCTCGGGGATCTCGCCCAGACGGTGATCAAGATGATCCATCGGCCTCCAGAAGGAGGTCTTCACCTGCGTCACGGATTCGATCGCGGTCCGGACCTCCTCGGGCCTGTCTCCGGCGGATCCGGTCAAGAGGATCTCCTCCAGGGGCTTGGCCCGAGGGTCATAGCTGTAAAGATGGAAGGTTTCGGAGAGCTGCGGCTCCCAGGCCTCCCGGAGGGGCAAGATCCTGATGAACTCGATCCCCGCATCGGAGACGATCTGGACGCCGGCCTTTCCGTCATCCAGGTTGATCATCGCAACGGTGCGGCCGCCGCCCTGGTGGATATGGTGGTAGAGGAAGAAGAGCGCGAGGTCGTCGATGCCCACGATGCCGGGCTCGAGCCCCGCCCCCGACAGGATCTGGAGGTGTCTGGACATCTCTGCCTTCTGCACCCCCGCCGCAACGACCTCTTTCCCGCGGGCGGCAGGCAGAAAATCGACCAGCAGCTCTTCGATCGGGTGGGGAACGTGAGGCTCCAGCTGAAACTTGATGATCTTTTCCAGGGTCTTCGTGCTGTCGAAAGCGACCGGGAACTGCCTGAGCGCGGCCCGAGAGGACGGGAGACAGGAGACCAGAACCTCGTGATGGAGTTTTCCCGACCGAAATACCGATCTCAACTCCTCTTGCAGGTTTTCCGGATCCTCGACCTCCTTGAGAACGAAGCCGGTGACTTCGATGCCCTTGGGCGATGTCGCCATGCGGACCGCTCTGATGGTTCGGCTGTCCGTCGCCAGGGCCGCCACCGTTCTTGGTGCCAAGAGGCTCTTGAAGTGGTGAAGCATTCAGAGCACCCGCCAGTATATCGGCTTCAACTTCCCCGAGTCCCTGCCGGCGAACACGGTAAGCCTGGTCTCCGCCTCCCCGCATCTCCCATGGATGCCGATGGAGAAAGCCGTGCTTTTCACCGATAGTTGTTCCTTGATCTCGTTGTACAGCTCTTCCGTCATTCCAGGCACCTTCCTCAGGTCTTCCGGACCGAGAAAATCCTCCTCCGTGCGGTACTCGGCGATCGCCCGGGCCAGATTCCGGTCCATCCTCTCGCTCAGGCTCTGGAGGACCTCAACCGGGGCCGTGTTGATGTTGATCTTTCCATCCGAATAGATGGTGATGAAGTCGGTGAGGCTGCGATCCTTCTTCTCCCCGAGCCGGCCCGCCTGCTTCAGCCCCTTGATCAGGTACAGCTGCCCTATGCTCCTCAAGGGTCCGTTCGCGCAGGGGTATGGCTGTTCCAGCCGCAGGTAGTGGTAGTTTTCCGCTCCGTCCAAGCGCTCGATGTCGTCCTTGTCCAGCCAGTCCAGGACGGGGTTCAAGAGATTCTCTTCGACCCCGAGGACTCCGAGGAGTCTGGCCAGCTGCGCGGCCCCCCGTTCATGGATCTCCCCATTCTGATCGAGAACCGAATGGAGATTGAACTTGCCGCTTTCATCCACGATGGCCCCGTCAAGAGCGATGTCCTCCGGGAGGTCGACCGGCCATTTCTCCGTGCCGAACTTGGCCCACTCCTCCCGGTAGCTGTCCATGAGCTTTTCCTCCTCCCCGTCCAGCACGGCCATGGCCAGAAACACCCCGGAGCGGGCCGCCTGATAAGACTTGAACCCATCCCTGGAGTACTCCGCCAGGCTCAACTCCACGCCGCTGTCCTGGCTGAACCCGATGGTAAGCCCCGTCAGGGTCGATATGACGAGCAGCGTGATGATCAGCGCCGAGCCGCCCTGCATCCGCGCCGTCCTTGCCCTGTCAATGGGAGAGCGATGCCAGTTCCGGACGGATGGTCGTCCTGAACGGCCGCTCTCTCCCCCGGTGATCGAGCAGGACGAGGGATACCCGTACGGCGCTCGGGAGCGTGTCATGGTGAGGCGATTCAAGGGTCGTCCAGCTTTCATATTCCCTCCCCTGATTGTCCAGGTAGACGATGTCCAACCCTCCCACCCTGTTGCAGAGCTCCAATACCTGCCCTCCCGTGGTGATGTCCTCGTCCACGACGGGGGAGTCCCGCCTGTAAAGGATCATGGGCCCGTCCTCGGTCTCCCCCTCGTCTTCTTCGAGAAAGTACCCGACCTCACAAAGATCGGTCGACGGATCCCCTTCGTCGAGGACCATATGGGAGAGGGAGGTGAAATCGAGCCGGTCCGCACGCCTCCCCGACTTCTCGAGATCCATCCCGATCATCCCCATCCGGATCCCGGTGTCGGACGGCGGTGTTCCAAGATACGCCGACTGGAGGTCGCGGCAGATCTGATCGAGCACGATCCTCGCCGCCTGATCGGTCGCAGAGCCAAAGCGGCCTTCTTCGATCGCCTCGATGTTGGAGGTGTATGCTGCATAGACCACGGTCATCACCACGGCGATCACCGAAACCGAGATGAGCACCTCCAGCAGCGTAAGACCCCTCAGGCCTAATCCTGGAAGATGTAGGTTTCGAATGAATGCTCCTTTGGGATAGCGCGGTCACCGCCGTCCATGGAGATGCGGAGCGCCACGTGATAGAGGCGATCCATTCCGGAAACGGGGGTGACTTTCTCTTCGAAAGAGAAGGAGGGGAATGCCTCCCCGAAACCCCCCGATGAGGTGGACTCTTTCAGCCCTTCCGACTGCAACTGAGACAGTCGGTCACGGCCGAGCTGTGTAGCCAGGGTCACGAACCGGGCCTCGGACAGCAGATCCAGGTTCTGCGCCTGGAGCTTGAACACGGCCAGGAGGGCGGTGGAGATCAGCGCCATGGACACCACCACCTCCAGAAGCGTAAACCCGTTATCGCGCTTTCTCCTCGACATAGGTCTCGTATATCTTCACCTGTCCGGTCAGGGGGTTGATCTTGAGCGTGTAGGAGTCATCGCTCCGGTTCCTGAGGTGGATGAGCGACCTTTCCACGCAACCGTTCGGGGAGAACCTGATCCTCGCTTCACCCTCCTGGATCTTGCCCCTGCTCAAGAGGACGACATCCTCGATGAGCACCCCCTCGGGCAGGATGGACGCCTCCGGCGCCTCTTCCTTCTTCTCGATCGTCCATCCACCCACGCCTGCAGCCGGGACCTCGATCGGGTAAAACGAGCCGGAGCCGATCTTCAATCCCAGTTCCATGCCCTTGTGCGTATAGGCCGACAGGCCTCGAATCCTGCCGATCTCCCTTACGAGCATTCGGGAGGCCAGCGAGAGGTCCCCGTCCGTAAAGAGAGCCCCGATCCTCGGCGATACGGCGCAGAGGAAGGTCGTCACGATCAGGAGGACGACGGCCAGCTCCAGGAGCGTGAAGCCGGATCGATCAACCTTCTTTCTTCCAGTTGATGACATCCGCATCTTCACCCTCGCCGCCTTCCTCGCCGTCGGCTCCGTTGCTCCAGATGTCGAAATCGCGGTTGTGGACTCCCGGGCTCATATAGAAGTACTTGTTTCCCCAGGGGTCGGTCGGCAGTTCGCCTTTTTCGATATAGCCCCCCTCTCTCCACTTGGGGGCGGGCCTGCCGAGGGTCGGCTTCTCCACCAGTGCGCGCAACCCCTGCTCGGTGGTCGGATAGTATGCGTTGTCCAGCTTGAAAAGCTTCAACGCGTTTTCCAGCGTCTGTATGTCCAGCTGCGCCTTCATGGTCCTCGCCTGACCGGGTCGGTCCATCACCCTCACGGCGATCAGGCTGGCCAGGATCCCCAGAATGGTGATGACGATCAGGATCTCCAAAAGGGTGAAGCCGTGCTGCCGATCATGCATGCTCCTTGCTTCGTTTCCGTTCATCATCGTTTCTCTTTCGTAGAAGAGTTGAGGGTAAAACCCTGATTTGCTCGTGAGTCCCCGAAGGGACGCATCGTAATTCGCCACGGCTACCGGATGCCGCCGGTCATGTCGAAGATGGGCAGGAGGATGGCCATGACGATGAATCCAACGACGGCCCCCATACCAAGGATGATCGCGGGCTCGACCAGGGAGGTCAGGGACGCGATGGCCGATTCCACCTCATCCTCATAGACCTCCGCGGCCTTGGCGAGCATCTCTTCGAGTTCTCCGCTCTGCTCTCCTGCGCGCACGAGCTGGACAACCAGGGGGGGGAATCTCCCGGTGCTCTTCAGCGGACCGGCAAAATCCTTGCCCTCTCCCACCAGCCGGATGACCTCCCTGACGACATTCTCCATGATCCGGTTGCCCATGGAGAGCCTTGCGATCTCGAGGGCGTCGACCAGAAGAATCCCGCTCTTCAGCAGGGTGGACAGGGTCCTGGTAAATCTCGCGACCACCGCATGATGGTGCAACCTCCCGAACAGGGGTATATGGAGACGCAACCCGTCCCATGTCTTCCTTCCGGCCTCGGACTTCAACCAGAAGGAGGTCAGGCCGTAGCCCGCGAGGAGGATGAGGATGATCAGCCACCAGAACTCCCGGGCCACATGGGTGGACCAGATCAGGATACGGGTGGACCAGGGAAGGGCGACCTCCATCCCCTTGAAGATCCCGATCACCTTCGGCATCACGAAAGACATGAGGAAGATGAGGATGACCGTGCTGATCATCAGCAGGAACATGGGGTAGGTCATGGCCGCCTCGATCTTCTTCCTCAGCTTCATGCTCCTCTCGGAGAAGTCCGCCAGCCTTCTCAGGATGACATCCAGGGCTCCCCCCGTCTCTCCCGCCCTGACCATGTTGACGTAGATCTGATTGAAGACGGCAGGGTGGGCCGTCATGGCCTGATACAGGGAACTGCCCTCGACGACCTTTTCCCTGATCTGGGTAAACACTTTCTTGAGGCGCGGCTGTTCAGTCTGATCGATCAGGGCGCCCAGGCAGTCCACCAGCGGAATCGCCGAGCCGACCAGGGTGGCCAGCTGCCTCAGTGCGGCGGTCACCTCGAAAGCGCTGACCTTGTGGAACCCGGGGAGGTTCCGCAGAAGGGGCGTGGCGGAGGTCTTCTTTTCCTCCTCCCTGACTTCCCGCACCTCCGTGGGGAAGACCATATCCTGGCTGAGTCTCATCCGGGCCATGGACGGACCGTCGGCCGTGATAATCCCCTTCACCGTCCTCCCCTTGAGATTGATGGCCTTGTATTCAAAAACCGGCATCGTCCAATCCAGATGTCATCCCTGCCGCCGGCCAAGGGCCGGTTTGATCCTTGATGAAGCGTTCATGGTTCGATACCCGCCGATTCGATGGATCCAGGATCCAAGATGCAGTTGTCAGGATGAAAGAAGGAACAAGTCGCGGGAGGCAAGCCTTGCGCACCCTCCGATCCCGACGATCAAGCGGCGAAGCCGCGCTGCATAAAATCGTTTCACGGTTTTGTGAAACGATTTTATTCCTGGGTCACCCGCATGACCTCATCCAGGGTCGTGATGCCTTCCAACACCCTTCGCAGGCCGTCATCGAAGAGGGTGGACATGCCCCTTTTCACGGCCGCCTCCTTGATCGTGACCGAGTCCTTTCCCGAGGTGACGAGGTCCCTGATCTCGTTGTCCATGATCAGGAGCTCAAAGATCCCGGTACGGCCCTTGAACCCGCTGTTCATGCAGGACGGGCAACCGCTTCCTCTGCAGAAGAACCGATCTCCGGGCAGCCCCAGCTCGGACAAGGTCGCCCGATCCGGGCGAAAGGGTTCTTTGCAGTCGGGGCAGATCACCCTGACCAGCCTCTGGGCCACCACGGCCAGCAGGGAAGAGGCGATCAGAAAGGGCTCGATCCCCATGTCCACGAGTCTCGTCAGTGCGCCCGCGGCGTCGTTGGTGTGGAGCGTGCTGAACACCAGGTGGCCCGTAAGGGAGGCCTGAATGGCGATCTCGACCGTCTCGATATCCCTGATTTCACCCACCATGATCACGTCCGGATCGTGCCTCAGGACCGATCGGAGCCCTTTGGCAAACGTCAGGGAGGTCTTCGGATTGACCTGGATCTGTCCCACACCCTTGAGCTCGTACTCGATGGGGTCTTCGATCGTAATGATGTTCTTTTCCGCGGAGTTGATCCTGCTGATGGCCCCGTACAGGGTGGTGCTCTTGCCGCTCCCCGTAGGACCGGTGACCAGGAGGATGCCGCTGTTCTTCCGGATCAGTCTTCCGAACAGATCGAGTTTTTCCCTCGCCATCCCCATCTGCTCCAGCCCGATGAGAGAGACGGTCTTGTCGAGCAGTCGCAGGACGATACGCTCCCCGTAAGACATGGGGATGATGGAGACCCGGACGTCGATGGGCCGGTTCGCCATCCTGACTCGGATCCTTCCGTCCTGGGGCACCCTCTTCTCGGCAATGTCCAGGTTGGCCATGATCTTCACCCTCGATACGATGTGGGCCTGGAACTTCTTCGATAGGGAGAAGATCTCGTAAAGGATCCCATCGATGCGGAAGCGGACCTTGACCTCCTTTTCATAGGGCTCGATGTGGATGTCGCTCGCCTTGCGTCGGAGGGCCTGGGTAAGCACTACGTTGACGAGACGGATGATCGGAGCCTCGTTGGTGGCATCCAGCAGGTCCCCCATGTCTTCGATCTCTCGAAAGGCCTCTGTGTCGGATTCGTACGCCTCGAGATCCTGAACCATCTTCTCGGCATCTTCGCTGGACTGGTCGAAGAGCACATTGACGGCCGTATTGATCTCCTCCATCGGGCTGAGCACCAGCCGTGCGGATCTGCATCCCAGGGATCGGGCCAGTTCGTCTACACAGTGGAAGCAGAAGGGGTCATTGACGGCGACGATCAACTCGGATTCCTCCCTGCGCAGTGGGACGAAACCCTTCCTCTTGAGATAGTGAATGGGGATATTGAGGGTCTCCTTGAACTGAAGCTCTTCGAGGATGTGCCTCTTGACCGGGAGCCCGAGGTGATCGGAGAGGGATTTCAACCGTTCCTCTTCCGTGCCCTCTTGTCTCTGCGGCTGAAGAAGATGGGGACCCGCTTCGGTGGGGAGTTGCCTTTCTTGTTTTCCCTTTGCCTTCAAGAACATGAGTTCAACAACCGCTTCCTTCCGGTGCAACTCGGGCGCGACGCCGCATAGGGTCGTTTCAAAACCGCTCGCTGCTAGAAAAAATCAAGGGTTTTCAACTGCATGCCTCTAAAAGCTCGGCTATGGTAACGGACCGGCCCGGCATAGTCAACTCTTACTTTGTACTCTTGGCAAGGGGATGAAGAGACCTCTGAAAGGAGATGTTTTTGTTTGGAAAACGGACCCGGTTTAAGATAGTGTCGCAGGTGGTCGGCCTTTTCGAGTCAGGAGGACCTGATCGGGAGGAGAGAACCACCTTGTCGCTTTGCGGGAATATAAAGAGGATCCGCCTCCTGGCAGGAATCGCCCTTCTTTTGGGGTTCGGCTGTCCTTACCCCTTGTGCGCCGGGAAGATCGACGAAAAGAGGTGGTCGGTGGTCTTCGAAGGGGTGACGGTCTCGGAGGCTCTGAACATCCTCTCCCAGAAAACCGGCGTCAAGATCCAGGCGACCAGGACCCTGGATACGAGGGTATGGAAGAGATATCAGGAAAAGACCATCGACCAGATGGTAAGAGATCTGTTGAGAGGCACCAGCCACTCCCTTGTGTGGTCTTATGGTCCCGAGAAGGGGGCCTCCCTCGAAGTACGGATTTTCGAAAAAGGCAGGACCGTAACCTCCCCGGGCCGTCCGGTGACTCCCCCGGGGCGGACGCTCATCCAGGAGCCCCCGCCGAAACGGTCGCTCCCGGGCCGGAAATCTCCACCTCCCCCCCCTGAAGAACCGCCTGCCCGGAGAGAGCACGACAGCGCCGGGGTTGCAGAGGGTCGAAGCGAGCCGACCGATTCAGAGGAAGACGCCCAGCCGCATCGGCCTGAACCGCCGAAATCCGACGAAGCCCCCATCCCCGAGCCGGAAAAGTCCGACTGAAAGCAGAGCCCCGTTACATTTATTGAACAGACCGACCCCTGACGTATACGCAGGAAGGCCGGCCTCCTTCCCTCGGGCATGAAATCTTCCGTAACTCCAGCGCATTTAAAACCGCTGCAGACTGGTACGCATCTTGCTCTTGGCTGGACCGCGTGAGCATGCTGCACATTCTCGGACAAAGCGGTACAGGACCTCTGGTTCACAGCATTTCAAAGGAGGATTAGAATGATTTTTCGTCGAGCTTTTGCCCTGGTGCTTCTCTCTGTCTTCCTCGCTTGGGGCGCAGAAGGAAACGGTGCGACCATCGCTGCAAGGAGCCTTTCGCCGGCAGACGTCCAGGCGGCCGTCGACAGCGCAGCCGATGGCGATACGGTCACGATCCCGGCCGGGAGCGCAACCTGGTCCTCTACGGTCACCATCAGGAACAAGGCCGTCAGCGTGATCGGTGCGGGGATGGGAAGCACCGTCATCACCTGCAACGGCAGGAACGCTTTCAACATCGAGGGGGTCTATGGAAAGTTCTTCCGCATCAGCGGCATGACCTTCCGCGGGTCCCCCGGCGGCAACGGATACACCAGCTTTATCATCAACATCATGGGGACCTCCAGGGCGTGGCGCGTCGATCACATCCACTTTGACAGCACGTCCGGCGGGTTTGGGATGATCGGGGTGGACGGCTATACGTACGGCGTCGTCGACAACTGCCGCGTCACCGGCCCCGAGCCCCGCCACTGGTTCGTGCGGCCCTATGAGAATACGTTCTGCGCCCCCTACGACGCCGGCTCCTATGCCTGGAACAGGCCTTTGTCCCTCGGGACGGAAAACGCGGTCTACATCGAGTCCAACGATATCCGCTACGACCGCTTTGTCCAGGGGAGCACAAGCCCGGTCTGGGACGCGCGCTCCGGGGCGCGATACGTCGTGAGGTACAACCATATCAAGAACGGATTCGCGGGCCATCATGGCGCAGAGTCCCGCCATGCGAGAGGCACCTTCTCCTGGGAGATCTACAACAATACCTTCGAGTACGACCAGCTGGTATGGGTCGCCCTGAACCTGCGCGGCGGTGCGGGCGTAATCCACAACAACAAGTTCATCTTTCACGGAGGCAACAGCGGCTCTCCCTTCATCATCGCCGAGTATCGCGCCGGCGGGAGTGCGTCGGGGGACCCCTGGCTGAACCAGTGCGACTCCACACCCGAATATATCTGCTCGATCTTCAAGGGGGACACAAACCCCTTGTGCACCACCGGAACATGCCCTCCAGGCATGGGTGTCCCCATCCCGATCGACGGCAACATCGATGGAACAGGCTATCCCTGCCGCGACCAGATCGGCATCACTTATAACGGGCGCGACGATCTCATCCAGGCCTCGTCTCCGGTATACGAGTGGAACAACGTCTGTGAGGAAGGCTGCGGCGCCGGCGGCAGCAATCCCAATTTTGTCGTCCACACGGGGGCCACCCATGTCAAACAGGGCCGCGACTACTTCAACGACGCCCAGAAACCCGGCTATACGCCCTACACCTATCCGCATCCGCTGACCAATGGTTCAGGCGGGGGTGAGGTGGTGACCGCTCCGGGAGCCCCTTCCAACCTGCGTGTGCAATAGACCCATGGATTCGTCCCGGTCGGCCTGCCCCGGATTTTCAGGGGACGGCGACCGGGAGATCGGTCATTCCGGGCCAGGGCCCATCCCCGACCCGTCCATTCCGGGAGGAGCAAGCGGCATCACCCATACTCCGTTTCGTCTTGACACCGCCGCGCCTTTCTCTATATTCTTCAAAGGCGCACCACAAAAGTGATCTACGCGATCACGGCGTTGTTTCGGTTCGGAGTCAACGAGGAAAAAGGAGCAAAGATTAACGGATAACCTCCGTTTCCAGTGCGTCCTCTTAACTCCTTCCGGTTCCCTCCCGTTTCTATTCGGAAAGAAGCATGGACCGTGCGGCGGAGATCCATCCGGCCGCCCTGGATTGAACTTCCGAACCTGATCCGGAAGGAAGTGGAGGTGACCGGAAGGATATTGCCGGAGGCACTGGTCCAGGCGGAGCAAGGCACCTCAGGAAAATTATGATCTATGCAACCTTCGTGATGCTGGGGCTGGGAACACTTTGCGGGGTGGTCCTCAGTGTGGCCGCCAGGGTTTTCCATGTGGAGCAGGATCCACGGATAGAGCAGGTGGAAGGATGTCTTTCGGGCGCCAACTGCGGCGGGTGCGGTTTTGCCGGCTGCTCTGCAGCCGCCGTCGCCGTGGTTGAAGGGAAGGCCAAGGCCAACGTCTGCATCGTCGGCGGGGCGGAATCCGCGGCCAAGGTCGCCGAGATCATGGGTGTCAGCGTCGGGGTTGGAGAACCTCCCTCCGCCCTGAACCCCTGCGTGGGGGGCCACAGGGCCCCTGTGAAGTACCTCTACGACGGGATCCGGAGCTGCAAGGCCCAGACCATGCTGTTCGGCGGACAGCGGCAGTGTGATATGGGTTGCCTGGGCCATGGAGACTGCGTGAAGGCCTGCCTCTTCGGCGCAATGTCCATGGGCCCGGAAGGATTCCCCGTGGTGGACAAGGACAAGTGCGTCGGATGCGGCTCCTGCGAACGCGTCTGCCCCCGGGGCCTCCTCGAGGTGAAAACCCCTTCGGAGCGCCTCCTGCATTTCAATCAGTTGGACGAGTGCCTCGCACCCTGCCGACAGACCTGTCCGGCGGAGATCAACATCCCCCTCTATATCGCCCAGATCCGAAAGGGCGATTACGAGGGTGCCGTCAACACGATCCGGGACCGCAATCCCCTCCTCCTCTCCTGCGGCCGCGTTTGCCCCCATCCCTGCGAGACGAACTGCCGGAGGGGGATCGAGGACGATGCCGTGTCCATCAATCAGCTCAAGAGGTTTGTCGCGGACTACGAGATGAACTCCGGCCAACGTTTCCCCGTCTCCGTGGCCCCTTCCACGAACAAGCGCGTCGCAGTGGTCGGGGGAGGGCCGGCAGGGCTGAGCTGCGGTTTCTTCCTCAGGAGACTCGGCCACGAGGTCACCATCTTCGAGGCCATGCCCAGGCTGGGCGGAATGCTCCGGTATGGAATTCCCGAGTACCGTCTTCCCAAGAAGGTGTTGGATTGGGAGATCGAGGGGATCCTCGACCTCGGCATCAAGGCCCGCACGAACGTCACCTTCGGAATGGATATCGATCTCGGTTCTCTGGTGGCTGCCGGCTTTGACGCCATCTTCCTCGGCGTGGGTGCATGGAAGGACTCCATGCTCCGGGTGGAGGGAGAGAACATGAAGGGCTGCTACACGGGCATTGATTTTCTGGCCCGGGCCGGGAAGGGTGAAAAGATCGAACTCGGCCGTACCGCGGCCGTGATCGGCGGCGGGAACACCGCCATCGACTGCGTCCGTACCCTCATCCGGTTCGGGGTTGAAAAGGTCTACATCGTGTATCGCCGCACCCGAAGTGAAATGCCGGCCAACGAAGTGGAAATCGAGGCCGCGGAACACGAGGGGGTGGAGTTTCTCTTTCTCTCAGCCCCGGTCTCCGTCAAGGGGAATGAGGAGGGGAAGGTCACTCATCTGGAGTACCTGAAGATGGAGCTCGGAGAACCGGACGCCAGCGGGAGGCGCCGCCCGGTCCCCGTGAAAGGATCGGAGACCCTTCTCCAGGCGGACATGATCATCACGGCCATCGGCCAGGCACCGGATGTCTCTTTCACCGAGAGGACCCAGTCCCGGCTTGCGCAGCTGAAGACCACCCGGTGGAGCACGGTGGATGTGGATCCAAGGACCCTCCAGTCCAATATCCCCTACATTTTCGCCGCCGGGGATGCAGCCACAGGCCCCTCCCTGGTGGTCGAGGCCATCGGGGGCGGGAGGAGGGCGGCACGCTCGATACACCAGTTCCTGATGGGTGAAGCCGTCCATGACGAGCCGGGCGAACTCGCCAGGAAGCTGATCCCCGGGACGATCTTCGATCAGGTGGCGGGGATCGAGCGCAAACCGCGCTGCGCCATGGTCGAGCTTCCGGTATCGGAGCGGATTCATTCGTTCGTGGAGGTGGACCAGGTCCTCACCGAGGAGGCGGCCCAGGAGGAAAGCCGCAGATGCCTCTTCTGCGGCAGCACCTGCTATACCGTCGAGACCCCCAAGGGTTCCTTCCCCATGTCACCGGGGGAAGAGGAGCCCAGGGCAGCCTGAACGGGTGCGGTCGGTCGTGCAATCCGCGACCGCATCTTTTCAGACGGGGCAAAACGGGTGTGATATCCCTATTTGTACCTCCTGATGACCCCCACCACCTTGCCCTGGATGCGGAAATCCCCCTTGACGATGATCGGTTCCATGCCTCCGTGCGCGGGTCGCAGCTCCACCTCGGCCTTTCTCTTGAAGTATCTTTTTACGGTGGCCTGATTTTCAACGAGGGCGACCACGGTCTCTCCGTTTTCGGCCTGCGGCTGCTTCCGAACGACGATGAAGTCGCCGTCCAGGATTCCCTCCTCTTTCATGGAATCGCCCTTCACCCGCAGCACGAAGTGATCTCCCGTCCCGATCATGGATGGGGGGATCTCCATCACGTCCACACTCTCCAGCGCCTCGATCGGTTTGCCCGCGGCCACATTTCCCAGAAGGGGAACCTCATGTCGCTTCGCCTGCACGGGGCGTATCACCTCGAACGCCCGCTTCCGATTCTTTTCGTCAGGGAGCCGGACGTATCCCTTCCGAGCCAGGACCTTGAGGTAGGTGGTCACGGTGTTGAACGACGAGAAACCGAAATGGGTCCGGATCTCTTCAAAGCTCGGAGCCGTTCCCCAGTCGGCATGGTACTGAGAGATGTATTGCAGGAACAGGCTCTGTTTCTGGGTGAGCTTCATTTCATTCGATCCTTCTCATCGGTTTGCGTGCGAACGATCTTTTCCATCCCCTTGAGGATCGCGTCCACTTCCTGCTCGACAGGGTCCCCGGTCCCCTTCATGAGGGCGATCTGGAGATCCCTCTTGAGGCGGTGCAGTTGAAGGATTTCTTCCGGTGAATACCCTGCTCCGCGCAGCAGCTTGAAGGTTTCCCAGGTCTTCTGCTGCCCGTCCGTGAAACCGGTGTCGATCATCGGAATCATCTCCGCCATCAGACGGGACGCTTCCACCGAGTCCATGGTGGCGTGGCGCCACGCCCAGCCGACCCCCTCGATCCGGAACCTGTCCCTGTCCTGATGCACGAGCATATCCTTGGAGTAGTAAAAGAGGTAGGGATGGTAATAATTCATCCCGCTCCGGACGATCAGGTCGACGGTTTCCCGGAACGTGGCACGCGTCTCCCCGGGATACCCGACGATGACCCCGCCGAGGGTCTGAATCCCATGATCCCTCAAGAGCCTTATGGCATGGAGGGCCTGGTCCGGGTCCAGTTTCTTGTCCATGTGGCCGAGGATGGAGCGACTTCCGGACTCAAGACCCATGTTCAGGAACTCGCATCCGGCCTCCCTCATCTGTTGGACCAGCTCGGGCGACAGGCTGCTCGCCCTGGCAAAGGCGGACCACCGGAGGTCGAATCCTTCTTGCTTCATCATGTTCAGGACAGACCGAAGCCGGTTGCGGTTTGCGGTGAAATTGTCGTCTGCAAACCGGACATGACGGACAAAACCGAGATCCCGGATCTGGCGCAGTTCCTCTTTCAGGGCCTCCAGTGACTTGTATCGCACCTTCGGGTAAAGGCGGTGATAGGTGCAGAACCTGCAGCGGTACTGACAGCCCTGGCTCGTGATCACCGACAGGGTGCTCCTCAGGTACTTTCGAGGTATGTCGCGCCACGCGATCGCCGTTTCATCGAGGGAGACGGGCTCTTCTTCCCGCCTGGTAAAGAGCGGTTTACCGGACCGATCGAAGACCATGAGGTTGGGGATGTCCGGCAACTCATGAAGCCTGCGGCCCCTCTCGAGGGACTCGAGGAGCTTCAACAGGGTAAGCTCTCCGTGGGCCTCGATGACGAAGACATCCACCATCCCCCGGAACCCCGAGATCCACTTCATGACCTGAGGGGCTATGTCCCATCCGGCGCCAAGCACCTTTTTGGCAAGGGTGCCGCCTACAATGACGGGGACGGACGGGTTCCGCTCCTTGATCCTTGAGGCCATCTCCTTGATATCGTCCAGATAGAGAAAGGTGGAGGAGATACAGACCGCGAGGGGGTCGCCCTTCAAGCTCTCGTCCATGTCCGCCAGGGAGTAGTTCTGAATCAGCACCGGCTCATACCCGTATCTCTGGAGGTGCTGATAGAGGAAGATGCCGTTCAAAGCCAGTCCGTCCGCAAAGGAGTAATGGGAGGACGCTTCTTCCGGAGGGATGTCCTGAACCCGGCGCCCGAGCCTCACATAGTTCATCAGGTCCGGAAGTCCCATGTACTTACCCTGAAAGAGTAACGGCAGTTTCAGGAGGTTCCGGTTGACCTCCCTCTGCATGGAGGGGAGATCCATGCCGGGGAAACGGGACGCCTGCCTGCCGGCCCTTTTTTCAAGGTTGGCCATTTTTCCCCTGAGCTGGGCGTCGCTGCCCAGGGGTTGGTCCATGGCAATGATGATCACGCGGGGCCTCATGGTGGAGGACCATATCAGAGCCGCTCCTTACACGCAAGGCCGCGATTCCTTCCCCCGCCCCTCCGGATGTTGACACGCCTGCCGTTACATCCTCCCCCTCCCGTGACACGGAATTCGTGTCTCCTCCATGCCGATTTCCGCGCCACATCGATACGTAACCGCATGCGTAAAACCTAAGCATACGCATGCCCCCCGTGTGATCCGCCCCTCTCCAAATTACATCGGTTTACCAATGGAATGGGTCTGAAGCGGATGCTTATAGGTTAGCCGTCGTCATGGATTGTCGTTGGGAGATGTCGATCCCGGGAGGTCCCGCTTGCGCAAATCAGGAGGAGGCTTTCCAGCAAGAGCAGTGGAGTACCCGCTGAAGTTCTGCTTTGACCGCCCCTGCGGAGGCAAGGCCGTCGGGGGCGATCCGCTGCAGCGACATAGGGTGCCAGAAATCAGGAGGAAAGAAATGAATTGGGTGCGGCGTCTGTTCCTGCTCCTCACCACGTTTGGCCTGTTGTCCGGAACAGCACAGGCAGTGGAGAACCACGGGCCGGTATACGGGATCCCGGGCCAGCACCATTTCGGCGTGCGGACGGGCGGGGAACCCCATTCGAGTTCGATCGCGGCTCGGGTCCAGCTTCAGGTCCGAGATCCGATTACAACCCCTGGCGGCAGCAGTTCCGTCTTTCGTATTGCATGGAAGGGAAGCGGCAAGGACATTTGGCCGGACTGGTTACTGGTTTCCGGAGCCATGGACTTGCAGGGCGATCTCGGCATCCATCCATCCATGAAGATAGACCTTCAGCCCGAAGGAGACCCGCTGTCCAAACCCCCTTTCACCCCCCCTTTGAGCGATGAGGAGATCGAAGCCGCAGCCGACGGCGACGGCTCTCCCAGCGGCGTTCCGGAACCGGACACCATGATGCTTCTCGGCTCCGGACTCCTTGCGCTTGCCGGAATCGGAAGAAGGATTACCAGGACATGATGGGTCATCCTACCCGGAAAAGGCAGGCTTGGATGCCTGCCTTTTTCTTGCGCATCGAAACCCCGTCAGTTGCGGCAGAACTTCACGCCGGCCCGGTCTCCCGCGATCTTGCCGTCCGAGACGTACATGACCCGCTGTGCATAGCCGGCGCACTCTTCACTATGGGTGACCATGACAATGGTCATTCCGGATCCATTCAACCGCTGAAACATGGACATGATCTCCCTGCTGTTCCGGGAGTCGAGATTCCCGGTGGGCTCGTCGGCCAACAGCACGGGGGGCTCGTTGACAATGGCCCTTGCGACCGCCACCCGTTCCTTCTCACCTCCCGATATCTCCCCCGGCAGCCTGCCCGCCTTGTCCGGGAGTCCCATGCGTGAGAGGGCTTCCATGGCCATGGAACGCTTTTGTTTCCTCGTCTCCTTGCTCACCGCCAACGGGAGCATCACATTCTCGAGGACCGTCAGATAGGGAATGAGATGAAACCCCTGAAAGACAAACCCCAGGTACTCCCTTCGGAAATCGGAGCGCCGCTCCTGGGTGAGCCCATAGACATCGATCCCGTCCACCAGCAACCGGCCCGAGGTGGGGGCGTTCATGGCCCCCAGCATGCCTAGAAGGGTCGACTTCCCGGCTCCGGATTCACCCATGATCCCGATGAACTCCCCCACTGCAATCTCGAAGCTGATTCCGGCGACGGCCAAGACCGAAGCATTCCCGCTGCCGAAGCTCTTGGTCAGGTTTTCCGCTTGAATATAGGTCATGATGGTTCTCCTTGGCAGGTGGTGCCTGATTTCATTCATGCTCAAAAGTTCCGGAGTCGCGCGATCAGCGATCAGCCTCGGCGGTCAGCCGAGGACCTGAATCACAGAGATTCAGCTGATCGCTGAACGCTGACAGCTGAAAGCTTCACTTCATATGGCGCGCAGCGCCTCGTTGGGGTCCATCCTGGAGGCCAGGGCCGCGGGATAGGCGCTTGCGGCCAGTCCCACCGAAAGCGCCAGGAGCATCGCCCCGAGTACGGTCACATGGCTCAAGGGCATATGCCAGCCGTGCCCTTCCCCGAAAAGGGCCATGGCGGCGCCGGCCGATGCCGCGCCGAGGAGCGAACCGATCAGACCCGCCATCCCCGAGATCATGCCCGCCTCCATGAAGATGATCCGCATGATATGGGACCGGCGAAACCCGATCGCACGGAAGATTCCAATCTCGTCCGTACGCTCCCTCACGCTGCCCATCATGGTCACCAGCACCACCAGTCCGCCGGTGAAAAGGATGGCCGCGGAGATCCCGTAGGCGAACTTCTTGAACTGCATGAGCATCTCTATCCTGCTCTTTACGACCTGCTGGATGGCCATGACCCTCGCGCCCGGCAGCACCTGCCCGATCTGCCGGACCATGTCCTCCACCGGACAATCCTTGCAGAGGGCCGCCACTTCCACCATGGAGATCCGCCCGGCCTTTTGGAGGATCTGTTGCGCGTCCGCAAGACCGGTGAAGATGAGGTGGTCGTCCTGGGAGCCGGTAGGCTGAAGGATGCCGGTGACGGGCAGGGTGACTCCCCCGAAATCCAACGAGTCCACAACGCCGCGGTTCAGGACCCGGGCCGCCTCAGCGCCCAGGACCGCCCCCCGTGTGTTCGGAAGGACCCCATCGATATGCCACCATGGCTTGAGGATTCCCGTGGCGTTGAAGTCGACCCCGGCCAGCATGACCCGGTTTCCGCCCACGGATACAAGGCCCAGCACCATCGGGCCGAGGGCGGCGATGTTCGAGGCGTTCTTGATGGTGTGCACCTTGGCCAGGTCCGACTCCCTGATCTCCTCCATCTCGAAGGATACTCCTCCGAGCGAGAGGCCTCCGTAATTGAGGGCGAGGTTCTCGGTCTTGGGCACGATGAGGATGTTGGCCCCGTATTGTTCCATCTTGTGGTTGATGTCATGGGTCACGGTTTCCACGAAGGTGAAGATGCCTACGGCCGTGGCGATGCCGGTGACCAGTCCCGCGAGGATAAAGGCCGCCTTGCCTCTCCTGCGCAGGAGATTGCGGAACGATATGGATGTGAGCGTCATCGGATCACCCCCTCCTGCCGAAATCGAAGTAGGCCTTCCCCAGGCGGATGTCCTTGGCCTCGATGATCAGGTTGCCGTCCTCAACCCTTCTGGTGAGCGGGGAGGGGTTGCACCCGCCCCTGACCTCATTCACCCTTGCGGACGGGAAGCGCAGACCGCAGTTGCGGCACACCATGTGATCCGCGTCCTGGGCGTAACCCTTTCCTGCACGCCAGCAGACATCACAGGCATCGAACGCGGCCCTGAGGACCCCGTCCGAGCTCCTGATGACAAAAAACCGAATCTCGACGTCTCCATCCTTCTGGGCATAGTAGCGCGCTCGACCGTCCTCGAAGGTCGACACCGGCAGGACCATGGGCGAATCTCCTGACGCCCCCGCGAGCGATACGGTTTCGCTGCCGGTGTTTCCGGGATGGAAATAGAGATAGGAAATCAGACCGCCGGCAAGCAGTCCGGCGCCGATAGAGGTGATCCACAGGCGAGGCCTTTTCCTTTTCTCTCCTTGAAAAGAGGCCCTCCTGGCCTCCAGTTTCTCCTTCTTTCCAATGTTGGGCATGGGGATGCTCCTTTCTTATGGGGGCGTCATTGCACCCAATGCAGGCCCTACGGACGCAGCCGGATTCCGCCACCAGGGCACGACCGCCGTCGCGCCGAAGTGGCCCGCAGCGGCAGCGCTTGCGCGGCGTGCGCGCCACGAAGGCGGAAGAGTCCAAGAGAGATATCGTGTTCTTCTTTGTGCCTTAGAGCCTTCGCGGCGGATCTTCTCTGCAACAGCGGGTTTGACCAACGCAAACAGCACCGTGGCGGGATAGAGGGGAAGGTCTTTTCAAATCAGCAGAATGAGGTTCTGAAGGTAAAGCGGAGGGGCCTTGCCGGGCATGACGTCCCCGGCGAGGATCGGATGGGGGCGCTCTGAAGGGGGGGGAACCAGTCCGCGGATCCATTCATCGTCCCCTTGAGCGGGAGAGGTCGTAGTGTGCGAGACATTCGCCACGTCCCATGACTCCTTCCGCTCGGAGCCGCATCCCGATCCGAAGGAAAAAGAACCCTCGTTCGCGCCGCAGCAGCCACTCGCCCTGAACGACGGTTCTTCCGGCGTACGGCATGCGCCGGGTTTTTCCTTACAGCAGAGCATGCTGCAAGGCCGAATGCTCCCCATGGCCCCGGAAACCTCGGCCAGGAGGAACATCAGCGCGATCGCGAGGGTCGCGACTTGGGCTGCCCTGGAATTCATACTGCACTAGTATGTAATTCCGCCGGCGGAGGTTGTCAACGCAAATTTGGTCTCCTCGCAGAAAAGGCCCCCCGGGTTTCCCGGAAGGCCTTTTGGGGGGGAGCGCTGGAGATCAGGGCGGGATCATTCCCACTGATAGGGAACCATGTCGTACTTTCTGACCCACTCCTGGGCCGCACCGTCGTAGATCTTCACGCTCTTGTATCCAAGGGCCTGGGCCAGGACAAACCACGCCGTACTGGCATATCCCCCCACGCCGCAGTAGAGGATGATCTCCTCCGGCTTCTTTTTCCCGGTGATGCCCGCAGCCATGGCCTTGAGGGTCTTCGGATCCTTGTAGGTCCAGTCTTTTGGATTCCACGTCCAAGGCGCGGGAAAGGACTTGGCCGTACGAATATGACCCGGCTTGCCTGCAAAAGGCTCCACCGTGACTCCGAAGTAGACATCCGCATCCCTGGCATCGATGATCAGGGCCTTCCCGATCCGTTCCTTTACATATTCCCTGGAGACAAACATCGACTTTCGCGGTTTGCCCTTGAAGGTCACGGTGGAGGGGCTGGCCGGTTCCTTGGAAATGCTCCTGTTCTCCTTTTGCCACCGGTCATGCCCGCCGTCCAGGATGGACGCACTCGGCACTCCGGCATAGACGAGGGTGGCGGCAACCCTGGTGGCATTGGCGATCGAGTAGGGGGGCTCCCCCGGTTTGGGGGCGGAGGTGACGATCACCACCCTCGAATCGGGCTTGATCCCGCACGAGCCGATGGTATTGAAAAGCGCCGCGTCGTCGGGGAGTTCGAGAAGAAGCTCGTCCCGCATGACGATCCAGGCGGAGACAGGCACCTGGAACGGCACGTTCACGGCCCCTGGGATGTGGCCTCCCGCGTACTCCTCCTTGGATCGGACATCCAGGATCACCAAGTCCTTCAACCGGCTGTTCTGGTGGAGCCACTCGGTGGAGACGATCGGGGCCACCTTGCCGGAAGAGGTCGGGGCGTCTTCGGCAAAGGCGACTCCGCCCATGGTGAGCAGGGTGACGAGAAGGAATGCTGCCAGCGCGACCGGAAAAGTTTTCATCTTTTTCTCCTCCTTTTTTGCCGATGGTAAGGCTCATGCGGGTTTCGTGGATCTTGCCGCCACCCATTCCGCCTCTTCTACTTGTACACGCCGTATTCCTTGGTAAAGTCGATCATGGCGTGTATCGTCTCCGGTTTCCCTTCATCCATGGCCGTTCCAAAGGCCATGATATAACCCCCGCCTATCCCGGCCACGTCGATCAGCTTCCTGCAGTAGGTCTTCACCTCTTCCGCGGTGCCGGTGAGGATCATGCCTGCAGGGACATTGCCGCCGATGCAGAGGGTCTTGCCGAGAAGCTCCTTGGCCCTGGCCATGTCGGTCCGGTCGAATATCCAGAAGCACGAGCCCTTCGGGAGTTCGGTCAGGTACTGCAGCCGCGTGTTGTAGCCTCCCTCGCAGAAGAGGAAAGGCACGCACCCCTCATGGGCCAGGCCGAGGATGAGCGCCTTCAGGGAGGGCCAGTAGAACGTCCTGAACTGCTCATCGGACATGAACCCGTCCGCGCCCTTGTGGAGGGGGATGAACACGACCGGGTTCCCGGCAAAGGTGGCCATACCCAGTCCCTGCTTGATCTGAAGAGGGGTGACTCTTTCGATCGCCTTCAGGACCTTCTCGGGCCTCCTGTACAGGTCGATCATCATGCCCCGTGTGCCCCTCAGCGTATCGGCGAGGATATCGTAGGGGGCCTTGGCCGCGCCCCCGATGGCGGTCGGGAAACCCATCCCCCTCGCCTCCATCTCGAACCCCATGATCTGCTGGATCCAGGCCATGGCCTCATTCCCGGCCTCGATGAGCGCTTTCAAGGCGTTCTGGACGGGCGGGATCCCGAAGGGGATCATCTGGCCGGAGACCCCCACGATCTCCCAGAGGTTGGGGAAGGGATAGACCTCCTTCAGGGGCTCCAGGGCGCCGAACACCCGGGGCATCCAGGTCCTGAGCCAGAAGTCGCTCGGATCGTCGATGAGCGCGTCGTAATCCTCAGGGGCCATGTATTCATCTTCAACGCACTGGTACCCTGATTTTTCCGATACCCCGTGACCGGGCCACCGGTACTGCTTGAGATCGAGGATCTCCAGGATCTTGCCCGAGCCGATAAAGGCGGGGGAGCCGTAGTAATCGGGCTTGTACTCCTGCAGATACCTCTTGTGCGCACCCAGAAGCTTCCCGTAATCGTACATGCTTTCATGGGGAGTGACGCCGTAGAGGTGTCCCGGCATGAAGGTGCCGAGCGGGAATACGGGCACCCTGTCGGGGAGCTTCTCCAGGAGGACCACATTCCTGAACCTGGTCACGGCTGCCTTGTAGTTCGCTTCGGCCTCCGGGCTCTGGAATTTCACTCCCGGCGCCGACATCCACGTCTGGAACCTGGACTCTCTCTTTTCCTGTGAAGACATCTCCTGCCATTTCTTTTCCATGGCTCACCCTCCTATCCAGCCTTTGGCCAAGGCTACGGCTTCCATGGCGTCCCTTCCATAAGCATCGGCGCCGGTAAATTTCTTGACATGTTCGTCCACCTGTCCGCCGCCGATCATGATCTTGACCTTGTCCCTCAGGCCCGCCTTTTCGATGGCATCGACGGTGTCCTTCATGGACTGGAAGGCGAGGGTGAGAAAACCGCTCAACCCCACCACCCTGCTGCCGGAGTCCCGGATCGCATCGACGAACCGCTGTACGGGCACATCGATCCCCAGGTCAACGACATCGAATCCGCTGACATCGAGCATGAAGACGACGAGGTCCTTGCCGATGTCGTGGATATCGCCGGCCACCGTCCCGACGACCACCTTCCCATGGCGCTGGACCTCCTTGCCCTTCTTCAGGTGCGGTTCGAGGATCTTCACAACCCCCTTGAGGATTTCTCCCGAGAACATCAGGTCCGGGATGAAATAGGTCCCTTCCGAGAACCGCTTGCCTACGACGTTCATACCGTTTCGTGCCTCATCCAGGAGCGTCGTCGGGTCGACCCCTTTGGCCAGGGACTCCTCAACGAACCGAATGGCCTCTGCCTCCTGCAATTCCGCGATCAACTTCTCCAATTCCCCTGACATCGTATGACCTCCTTTGAATTCGGTTAGCAAGTCGCCCGGCTACAAAGCCGCGAAGGGGGAACAATTCCGGATCGGCGTTTTCCATTGGAGGGTGCTCTTCTTCGTGCTTCATGAGCAAGGCGGCGCAACTCACCCGCCGTGAACGGCCTGGAAGACAACCAGCGATGAACCGGAACCGACTCGATCGTCCGGTTTGAGTACGCGTCCTTCCGAGGCGACGGCCGGCCCCAGGGAATCCGGGATATTCAGCAGGGCCAGGAGGTCCCTGACCGTTCCCCCTTCCGGGACCTCGACCTCCATTCCCTGCCCGTGCCGGTAATCCGGAAAACGGCGGCTCAAAGTGCCGTAGAGCGTCACCTTCAGCTTCATGAGCGATATCCCCGGGTGAACGCAGATCGGGCAGAGGCCGCAGATCACGCCGATTCGACATGAATACCCCTCCTCTTCGTAATCAGCGCAACCCCCCTCCATCCGCCTTTCAGAAATCGAAAGTCTTATCCAGCTCCTCGTCGCTGATCATGAACACCACGTTGTGCGGCGGGAGGGGTTCTTCATAGAAAAACCTGGGAAGGCGATCATCTTTGTTCGTGAACCCCGCCTTTCTGTTGAATTCCCTCTCCGCCTTGAGGACCCGGATCCCCAGCGCGGTGACATCGTCCGGCCCCAGCCGGGTGCCGAACTTGGCATTGATCGCCTTGAGAAAGGCGGCACCGCCCTGGGGGTTCGCCAACGCCACGATCGCCATGAAACACATCCCGGTGCAGTCGGCGGCGGCCATGGCGGTCTGGAGCATCCTGGAGGTCTCGACCTGGCCCTCCTTGCTCAAGGGATCGAGCTGACGGGTCAAGTAGGCCCCCACGACGTTCCCGGCGGTATGATCGGCGCCCATGGGTGAAGTCGCAAACGTGACCCCGTTCCCCAGCATGGCCCTCGGATCGTATGCGGCAATGCTCTGCCCTTTGACGGCCGGGACCCTGGAATGATTGAAATGGTTGCCCACGGCCACGGGCCCGTTCCCCAGGATCCTGCCGAAAGGTGTATTCCGACCGATCTCTTCCACCATGCGCAGGGCGGCCTCCCGGTCCCCGAACTTCGCGTGTCCGGCATCCATCGCAACGGCAAGCGCCACCCCCGTGCTCATGGTGTCCACGCCGATGTCGTCGCAAAGGTAGTCGAGGCGGGCAATCGTGTCCAGATCGTCGATGCCGGTCATGCCGCCCATGGACCAGAGGGTCTCGTACTCCAGGGAGCTGGTGACATACTTGCCGGCCCGGTCCACGAACACATTGGAGCAATGGACGATGCACTGCGCACATCCCATGTGGGTCGAGTTTCCGCCCCGTTCCTTGATCAGCCCCGCCATGGCCTCTCCGCTGATCTTCTCCCACCCTTCGAGCACGCCTTTTCTCGCATTATAGCTCGGAAAGGCCCCCATGGAATTGACCGGGGCGACCAGTCCGGCCGTCCCCAGCTCGGGCATGACGTGGCCGCTCATGGGGTCCTCCTTGATGGCCCGGACGATGTCCTTGGCCGCCTCCTTGAAGGCCGCGGGATCGGCCAGGGGGTCGGGGCTCTTCCCCCGCTGGTCCACGATCAGGGCCTTGAGTCCCTTGGCGCCCATCACCGCGCCCAGTCCCCCTCGGCCCGCCGCGCGGCAAGGTCGGCTGTCGATGTCGGTCCCCTGGATGGAAGCCACCTTGAACCTGCACTCGCCGGCCGGACCTATGCAGAGGACCGAGTTCTTCTCCCCACAGGCCGCGAGAATCTTTTCCACGAACGGGTAGGTCCGCATCCCCTTGTATTCCCCGGCCGGGAGGAGACTCGCATCCCCCTTCTCGTCGATCCGGAGAAGGCTGAGATCCCCTTCCGGCGCACGCCCCTCGACGATGACCGCGGTAATCCCCAAGCGGCCCAGGGCTGCGGCGACCGTCCCCCCGACGTTGCTCTCCTTGATGGTCCCCGTGAGCGGGCTCTTGGCGCCTATGGAAATCCGGCTTGTGTTGACGAGCGTCGTGCCGCTCAAGGAGCCCGGCGCGAAGATCAGTTTGTTTTCCGGTCCCAGAGGATCGCATGTCGGCGGGACCTCGGCATTGACCATGATGGAGGTGAGTCCTCTCCCTCCGAGCCCCAGGTACTCCCGGGGCACATCCTCCACACGCACGGTCTTCTCACTCATGTTCACTTTGATGAATTTCATGGCCGCCTCCTTTCCGACCTACTGCATCCGCAGTACGGGTTTGATCACCCGCCCTTTCTCCATGTCTTCCACGGCCCGATCGATTTCTTCGAACGGGTAGAAGGTGATCAACTTGTCAAACGGAAAGCGTCCCTGCGCATAGAGGTCGAGAAGCCTCGGGATGAAGAGGTCCGAAATGGAATCGCCCGCCAGCACCCCTCGAACCGTCCGGCCGTTCATGAGCAGGTCCATATTCAGGGCAACCTCCGTCCCCGGGGGCACCACCCCGAGAAGCCCGCAAACCCCGCCTCGGTGCAGGATGTCCACGGCCTGGCGAAGGACCTTGGGGTTGCCTGCGCACTCCAGGCTGTATTCCGCGCCCCCGCCGGTGATCTCCATCACGGCCTGGACCGGGTCTCCTTTCCCGGCATGGATCGTGTGGGTGGCGCCGAATTCCCTGGCCTTCTCGAGCCGCTCCGGGATGACATCCACGGCGATGATCTTGGTGCAGCCGCACACGACCGCGGCGAGGAGTCCGCTCATCCCCACCGGGCCGACGCCGAAGACGGCGATGGAAGAGCCGGGCCTCGGCTTGAGGGTATTCATGACGGCGCCGGCGCCGGTCCGAACGCCGCACCCCAGGGGGCCGAGGATCTCGAGGGGGATCTCCTTGTCGACCTTGACCACGTTCCTTTCGCAGGCCAGGGCGAGTTGCGCCAGGGAAGACTGGCAGAAGAAAGAACCATGGATGACCTGGTCGCCCTTTCGCAGGGTCGTGGTGCCGTCCGGGCGGGCCCCGTTGAAGTTGTAGAGAAAGAGATTGTCGCAGTAGGGTTCGTTGCCCGATTTGCACGAAGGGCAGGCCCCGCAGGAGTTCCAGCTCAAGGCCACATGATCCCCGGGTTGGACCTTGGTCACCCGTGCCCCGACCTTTTCCACCACTCCGGCGCCCTCGTGTCCGAAGACGGCGGGGAAGGCGCGCGCAGGCGGGATCGGCAGGTACTGCTCCCTGCCGGCCAGATCCGTGTGGCATATGCCGGTGGCCGCAATGCGGACCAGCACCTCGTCGTCTTTGGGCTCGCTGATCTCGATTTCTTCAATCTTGAACTTTCCCGACCTCTCAAAAACGACTGCAGCTTTCGTTTTCATCTTGTCTCCTCCGCTCTCGAATGTGTCCATTTCGCTTCAGTCGTGATCCGTCTTGGTCCAAAGTGGCCAGACCCCTTGCCAGGACCCCGCCCTGGCTGCACTCAGTACTTTCCCTCCCTCGACGGGAGGGGCCAGGGGGAGGGAGACTCCAAACTAGTGCTCCAAGGCATCGGCCGCATAACCGAGCCCGAGCTCCACCAGCTTTTTCCGGGTGGGGGTGCCGCTCCGGACATCCCATCCCCTTTCGCTGTAGTACTCGTCCAGCATCTTCTTCAGGTCGTCCCTGCTGATCATGTTCCCTTTGGATGCCCCTGCCTTCAAAGGTTCGGTCATCAACCGCTCCGGCAGGGTATCGTCGTCCCGGGTGAAACCCGCCCTGGTGTTGAAGACCTTGGCCAGGTTGTTGAGCCTCTCGCCCACGCTGTAGACCTGGTCCGCGGTCAGTCTGATCCCGGTGACGGCCTCCAGGAGGTCGGCCGTGTTCTGGGTGGCGATCGCCGGAACCGCCATGTCCAGCAGGAAGGCGCACATGGTGGCACAATCACAGGTCACCGCCCGCGTGTCCTGGTTCCACTTGGTGAGCTTGCCCTTGCCTTCCACGGCGAGACGGTCGACCGCCACAGGTACGGGGATCCCGAAGACCTCCTGAAAGGCGTACCCTCGGTTGTGGTCCGCGCCGGTGTAGCTGGTGGCGTAATTCAGACCGTGCGCCTTGAGACCCCGAACGTCATAGGCGGGGAGTTCCAGCCCCTTCACATGCATGGCGTACTTCTCCGCGCCTTGGCCGATCCTCTTTGCAGCAACCTTGGTGCCGTCGGCCAGGAGATCGCCGATCCCTTCACGATAGGCCATCATCCTGAGGAGCGTAATCATCGCCTCGTGGTTGCCGAAGCTCAGTTTCAGTCCCCCGGTGTCTTTCTCCGTGAGGATCCCCTTTTCGTAAAGCTCCATGGCAAAACCTATAGCCACGCCCGCGGAGATGGTGTCCAGCCCCAGCTCATCGGCGAGCCGGTCGGCCGCGATGATGGCATCGATGTTGTCCACCCCGGTCTCCCCGCCGAAGGAAAAGAAGGTCTCGTATTCGGGCCCCTCGGCCAGGATGCCGGCGTAGGGACCGGTCTTGGCCAGTTTCAACTGGCTGCATCCCACGGGGCACCCGTAGCAGTGCTCGCTCCCCGTGTCCCTGGTCACCTGCACCTCTACCCCGATCTTGTCCGCCGGTGCGAACTCCCCTGTGGCCGAGAAGTTCTTGCCGGGAAAGATCCCGATGGCGCAGGCATGATCCACCACCATGGGGGTCCCGTGTTTGGAGAACTGGGAATAGAGGATGGGGCTCTCCTTCATGGCTTTGGCAAAGGCCGCCCTTGCGGTCTTCAGCTTTTCCCTGTCCGCAACGGCGACCTCCCCGCTCCCCCGGACCGCGATGGCCTTCAGGTTCTTCGACCCCATGACGGCACCCAGGCCCTTTCGGCCGACAGCCCTCAGCTCATTGATGATGCAGGCGGTCTTGCACAGGTTTTCCCCCGCAGGACCGATGCAGGCAATGCGCACATTCTGATCGTTCAGCTCGTTCTTGATGATCTGCTGGCAGTCGGTCGTTTTCATGCCCCAGACTTTCCTGGCGGTGCGGAACTTCACCTCCCCGTCCCTGATCCAGACGTAGACCGGTTGATCTGCCCTGCCTTCCACAATCAGGGCGTCATAGCCCGCGAACTTCAGCTCCACGGGAAAATACCCTCCGGTCAGGGCCATGCCGACCGCACCGGTGAGAGGGGATTTGCCGGTCACGGCCATTCGGCTGGCGCAGGGGATGTTGGTCCCCGAAAAGGGCCCGGGGGCAAAGATGAGTTTGTTCTCCGGCCCAAGGGGGTCGGTGTCCGCAGGGACCTCATCGAAGAGGTACTTGATGCCGAAGCCGGCGCCCCCGACAAAGTCCATGGCCATCTCCTGGGGCAGCTTCTCTTCTCGGGCGGTCTGGTCGGTCAGGTTGACTCTCAGGATCTTGCCTTTATATCCACCTTTGTACATGGTGATGCCTCCATCTTTCATTTTTCACTTATTCGGTTGTTCATTGAACATGGATGTTCCCGCAAAAAGTCGCGTTCACCCTTCGATCCGGCTCACTGGTCGCCCTTAAGGATCTATGGAGCGCAAGCACTCGTTTGGAGCACGGCTGTCTGCCAGGTCTCGCGCAAAAGGAAAGGGGTTCGGTTGATAAACCATCATCCACCCGAGACCGGGGGGAGGATCAGGACCTCGTCCCCGTCGTGTAGGACCGTTTCCATGCGGTCCAGGAAGGCGATGTCCCGGCCGTTGATCATGAATCTGACGTGGGGCACGACCGCCTCCTGATCGGGTTGGATGAGGAGAGCCGCCAATGGTTCGCCCCACCTGTCCAGCATCGATGAGATCAGATCTCCCAGCGTGCTCCGCTCCCGCAGGGTGAAATCCACTTCTCCGCTCCCCAGGACCTTCTTGATCGTCAGAATGGTGCGGACCTTGACCTTCATCACTCAGAGTCCCAGGTAGGCCTTTCTGACGTGGTCGTTCTCGATGAGATCATGGCCCTTTCCTTCCATGACGATCCGCCCGTTTTCCATGACATAGGCCCGATCCGCCATCTCGAGCGCCTGCCTGACGTTCTGTTCCACCATCAGGATCGTTATGCCATGCTCCCGCAGGCTCCTGACCACGCGGAAGATCTCTCGTACGGCGATGGGCGCCACCCCGTAGGAGGGTTCATCCAGGATGCAGAGCCTGGGTCTGGCCATGAGCCCGCGGCCGATCGCCACCATCTGCTTTTCGCCGCCGCTCAGGGTATTCACGATCTGGTTCCTTCTCTCCTTCAACCGCGGGAATATCTGATAGACCTGATCGAGAGTTTCCTTTCTACGCTTCCACGCCTCCCAGGGATAGGCGCCCATTTCCAGGTTCTCGATGACTGTCATATCCGGGAAAAGCCTTCCACCCTGGGGGACATGGGCAATCCCCCGGTCCACGATGCCGGCCACGGGCTGCCCGTCGATCCGCTTCCCCATGAACTCGACGCTCCCCGAACGGGGGTGCAGGGTCCCCGATATCGTGTAGAGGAGGGTGCTTTTTCCGGCCCCGTTCGCCCCGACGAGGGTGACCATTTCCCCTTCCTTGACCTCCAGGCTTACATCCCAAAGGGCCTGTACCTTTCCATAGAATGTGCCTACTCTGTCGAGGCGAAGCATGGTATCCTTCTCCGGTTGATCCGTTGCACCCCACTACCGGGGGGCGACGGGATCGGTCTCTCCCAGATAAACCTCGATCACCTTTTCGTTCCCGGCGATCTCCCCCGGACTGCCCTCAGCGATCTTTTCGCCGTGATGCAGCACGATGATCCGGTCACAAATCTCCATGATGGCCTTCATGACGTGTTCGATCACGATCAGGGTGGTCCCCCTGTCCCTGATTCGTTTCACGAGGCCCATGGCCTCGGCGAGCTCCGAGGGGTTCAACCCGGCCATGAGCTCATCCAGCAGCAGGAGCTCCGGTCCCGTCCCCAGGGCCCTCGCCACCTCGAGCCTTTTCTGGTGGACCAGGGTCAGGTCCATGGCGCGCAGATCCCTCGTCTTGGCCAGCCCGACAAACTCCAGGATCTTTTCGACGGCCCCTCCGTTGGAGCCGGGCTCTCCGAATCTCGGGCGCCCGAACATGGATCCCAGCAAGACATGATCACGGACCGACACCCTTGGAAAGACCTTCACGGACTGGAAGGTCCTCGCAATGCCGGCCCTGCAGATGTGATGAGGCTTGAGGCCGCTGATCCTCCGGCCCTTGAACCGGATGGTCCCTCCATCCGGAGACAAGGCGCCGGATATGAGATTGAAGACCGTGGTCTTGCCGGCGCCGTTCGGACCGATGAGGCCGACGATTTCCCCACGGTCGACGTGAAAGCCGATGTCGGAGACGGCCACCAGTCCGCCGAACCGTTTTCTCAGCCGCTCCACTTCAAGGATTCTCATGGGCCCTCTCGTAACCCTTTTCTCTTCTCTTCCATTTCTCGATCACACCTTCCACCCCGTGCGGCATGAACCGGATGACCGCGATCATGGTGAGGCCGAAGAGGAGCATATAGTAGTAAGGAAACTTGGTCGTCAACACTTCCTCGAGGATGGAGAAGATGGTCGCACCGATGATGGGACCGTAGATCTGTCCGGCGCCGCCGAATATCGCCATGAGCACAGGCATGAAGGAGTACTGGATGTTGAATGCCGTGGTGGGGTCGATGTAGGTCCACCGGAGGCTCATGGTGGCCCCGGCAGCACCCATAAAGAAGGCGCTCACGGCAAAGGTCAATGCCTTGACCAGAGTGACATTCACGCCGGTGTGGGCCGCGGCCTCCTCGGACTCACCGATGCTCTGCAGGGCCAGGCCGAACCTGGAGCGGCGGATCAGGTAGGAGACGAGGAGCACGCCCAGAAAGATCACCACCATCGCGTAGAAGATGGTCTTGTTGTCCGCGGAGATGATGATCCTGCCTACCGTGCCCGTGACGTTCACCTCCCACCAGTGAAGAGAGTTTCTGATCAGCTGGACGAGGCCGAACGTGAACATGGTAAAATACATGCCCTTCAACCGAAGGGTCAGGGAGCCGACGACGAAGGCAAGGATGAAGCTGAAGACCCCCCCGGTGAAGATGATGACGGGCATCGGCATGCTGAAGCTGAGCAGGGCCGAGGCATAGACGCCGGCGCCGAAAAAGGCGGCGGGTGCGAGGGAGATGTAACCGGTGGGTCCCGAAAAAATGGCCCAGCCCAGGGTCAGCACCACGTACATGAGGATGTTGGTGATGAGCACCACCATGTAGGAAGAGATGGCTCCCGGAAGCCATATCAGCAGCGCAAAGAGCGCGATGAGAACGAGGAAGGTGACCCCTTTTCTCTGAGTCTTCATAAAGGACGCGGTCCTCATTTCGCCAGAAGCCCTGTGGGCTTCACGAGGAGCAGCAGCAGGAAGATCGCGTAATAGGCGACCGTGGACAGTCCCGGCTGCATGGAGGTGACGATATACCCGACGAGACCCAGGATGAATCCGCCCAGGAAACTCCCCTTCAGGTTCCCCACCCCGCCCAGGACCACGACGATGATGGCGATCAGGGTATACTCCATGCCCATGACCGGCGAGACCATCACCGACGTCATGCTGAGCAGGAGTCCGCCTGAGGCGGCCATCATGGCGCCGAGGCCGAAACAGAGGGCCAGAACCGTATTGATGCGCACGCCCATCAGCTCGGCTGCGTGGGGATCCTGGGCGGCCGCCCTGATGGCCTTGCCGGTGCGCGTATTCGTCAGGAAGACATAAAAGGCGGCCCCCAGGAGCACGGAAGCGAGGAGGGTGACCAGGCGGTTTGCCGAAAAGACCGTCCCCAGGACGCTGACCGGGAAGGCGAGATAGGAGTACCCTTTCACAGGGGCGCCCCAGATGATCAGGGCCAGGTTCTGGACCACGAAGAGCAGGCCGAAGGAGGTCAGCATGGAATTGCCTTCAAAGACGGCCGGTGAACCCGAAGAGATCCTGAGGGGCGTATAGAGTATCCGGTAGATGACGAAACCGACGGCGAAAAAGAAAGGCGCACAGATGAAGATGGCGATCAGAGGGCTGAGGCCCGCCATGGTGAAGAGCGTCCACGCGCAGAAGGCGCCCAGCATGATGAATTCCCCATGAGCGATGTTCAGAATGCGCGCCACGCCGTACTGAAGGCCGAAGCCGACGGCGATCAGCGCGTAGATGCCTCCCATGAGCATCCCGCCGATGAACACATCCAGAACTCTGATCATCATAACAGCCCGGTTGCGAAGGAACGATCCTGCAGTTTCTGGAGCAGGCCGCATGAGGGGGGGGCCCCCTCACGCGGCCTGACGGCAGGGGATTACTTTTTGTCCGTCTTGGGCGGCGGCTGCCACGCCGGTTTCGGATATACGGGGGCTGCCGTACGCTTGGCACCAGGGTCTATGACCTGCCATTGACCGTTCTGCCACTGGCCGACCTGACCCGGGTGATTCCGGAAGATGTTGCCCTCGAATTTAAACGGGCCCAGGGCCGTATCATAGGTCTTTGTGGCAAAGACTTCCCTGATCTTGGTGTTGTCCAGGGTCCCGGCCTCTTCGATGGCCTTTTGGAAGAACTGGAGGGAAGAGTAGTAGAAGAGGGTTCCCCACCCTTCAGGCTCGAAGTTCCATCTCTTCACGAATTTGTCGAAGAACTCCTTGGCGCCTGGGGAAGTCTTTGGGTTCCATGCGCCGGCGCCCATGACACCGTCGATCCCCTTTGCGGTAAAGGCGTCTCTATACTGGGAGAGACAAGGCCCGACCGTCATGAAGAACGCCTTGGGATTGTACCCGATCTCCATGGCCTGTCCGGTTGCCAGGAAGGCGTGGGGGGGATAGAGGAAACCGGTAAAGGCGTCGGCATTGGATGCCTTGGCCTCCTTCAACAGGGGGCTGAGATCCTGCACATCCAGGGGGAAGCTCCTGGCTGCGACCACTTCGATGTTCTTTTTCTTGAACTCCTGCTGGGCCACGTCCCTGTATTCGATGCCGTGCAGGTCCTGAATATACGCGGAGTATACCCTCTTGACGCCGACGTCGCTGAAGATCTGGGCAAGCACGGGGACCTGGGTGTCCGAGAAGTTCAGCACCTGGAAGTAGTAGGGGTAGTTGCCGATGATGCCCTTGAGCTTCTGGGCACCGCCCGAGCCTCCCATAAGCACCATCTTGTGTTTGTTGGCGATCGGGGCTGCCGCAAAGAGGAAGGCCGTATCCCATGGGCTGAAGATGAGATCGACCTTGTCCTCCAGGATCACCTTCTCCAGGAGCTTGGTCATGGTGCCGATGTCGCTCTTGTCGTCGTATTTGATCACTTCCAGGGGGAGCTTCTTTCCGTATTGCTTGATGTACAGACCCCCCGCTGCGTTGATCTCCTCGACCCACATGGTGTATACATTCCCGCTCGTGACGGGTACCCCGCTCGCATTGACGCCCGAGAGCGAGGTCACCCAGCCCACGCGAATCTTGTCCTTTGCCTGGGCCGCCGCGTCCATCGGGCTGCAGAACAATGCCGCGGCCAATGAAAACGCCACCAGAATCGCCAGAAGTGCACTTCTCCTCATCGCAAGCCTCCTTCCCTTGTCTAAGAGTGGACTACCGAAACGATCAATCCCCCCCTTTCTCCCCGCTTCACCTCCTCTCCCGATTAGGGGTGTCTTCCGCAACCTTTAACGCCTTTTCATCGGCCGGGTCGAATCCTCCGACATTGCCTTTCCGCAATTCCGGAAGCCATTCTAATCTTTTGGCTTTTCTCCTGTAAATTATACGAAAGTATGATTTTCCTGGTTTTCCTGCAGGATCCTGTGGACCAGGGCCGTCCTGCTCCTGACCCCCATCTTCTGGAAGATGTTCTGGATGTGCTTCTTGACGGTGATCTCCGAAATGAACAATTTCCTGGCGATCTCCGCGTTCTTCAGCCCCTGGTAGGTCTGGAGTACGATATCGATCTCCCGGTTGGTCAGTTTGTAGATCTCCTTGAGCCTGGCCGGTTCGAAACCCATCCCTTCATGCGTCTCCTCAATGGAGACCATGAACACCCTTCCATGATTCGATACGGGTTCTCCCAGGAGGCGTGAGGAGACGTGAAGGCCGCGGAGATGACCGCTTCGCAGGACCCTGTATTTCGGCAGGGCCATCCGGTCCTCTCCCGATTTCTCGATTTCCTCGGAGATGGCGCGACAGTCGTCGAGCAGTCTCGGCGGCAACCGGTCGGCCATGTCGCCGCAACGCTCGCGTTCCCAGAAGCTCCGACAGAACGATCTGGCTTTCTCATTCATGTATAAGGGGCGCATGGAATCATCCACAAGGATGATCCCGATGGAGAAGTTCTTGTCGAGCAGGTTGAAGGCCCCTTCCTGCAGTCGGGTCCTTATGAGAAGGTCGTTATGGTCCAGGGCAAAGGCGAAGAAGGGGGCCATGATATGGAGCATGCGGACGCTCTCTTCGGAAAACCCCTTCGATTTGACCGGCCTGTACAGGGCGATCCGGCCGTGGTATCGGTCGCCCGTGTAGAGGTTCACGTACAGCTTGTGGTGTATGTTCTGGGGTTTCAGAAAGTCGCAATAGAACTTGCTGGAGACGAAGGAGCGATAGTCGATCATTTCCTCCAACCGGATCACCCTTCCCCTGTAACCGGACCCTTCGATCATCCGAATGGGATCATACCGGTGGAAATACTCCTTGTACTGCCTTACGTACTTCTCCTGCAGGTTGACCTCGATTCCGCCGGTGGCGTCGCCGGGAAGAAAAAACACGGAGCATTCGACGTAGATCTTGCTGAACAGGAGCTCCAGGATCTTGGACCGGACCCGGTGGGGCTCCACCGCAAGGTTTGCCAGATGCAGGACCTCTTGAATCTGTTCGAATGCCTGAGAACCTTCTATCATCTCTTCCTCCACGGCGGCGCCGTGACCCTCAGCAGCGTAAACCGCAGACTCTCAGAACGAACCGACTTACAGACGCACCTCTCTATCGCTCCTTTCCCGAGCGAGCCGGGGGTGATCAAGGGTATTGAGATTACAGCATGATCGGGAGAGACTCTGACGATGAACTTGCGCCCACCATCCTCATTCCACAGGCAGGTGATTGCTTTGACAAGGGCTTCCATGAGGCCCCCGGACCCCTAAGGCAATTCTCCCGGAACCGTCTTCATTAGGTGATCAGACTATCGATTTTTGTCTCCGGTGTCAAAGGGAAGTGCTCGGTGAATCACGGGCTTCCCCCGCATCTCCCTTTCTCTTTCAGGGACCTGGCCTGCTGGGTTTCCAGGAATTTCCGAGGCGACGAACCGCCTGATATCGAACGAAGGTTTTGCCGGCCAAATGGATGTGGTTTGAAATCAGCCGCTTGATCTTGCCCAGGAGGTGATGTTTCTCTTCCTCAGAGAAACCATTGAGAATCAACTCCACCCATTCGTCTTTCTCATGCTCGATGCGCTGGAGGGTCGTTTTTCCCTTGGAGGTGATCTGGAGCATGGTCACCCGCTCGTCCCTGGGGTCTGATTTCCGGACGATGAACCCCCCTCTTTCAAGCCTCTTGGCAATTCCGGTCATGTTGGCGCCCGGAACGAGCATGATCCGGCTCACATCGGTGATCTTGTTATGACCGCCCCTCGATGCATCCAGGACCCGGAGCACGTTGTACTGCGGGAAGGAGAGACCGTAGCTTCGGAAGACTGCGGAGTGGGCCCTCTTGAAGATCTCCGCAGCCCTGACGAGGGCCATGAGCACCTTTTCATCCGTACTCAGGTTGCTCTTGTAACCGGTTTCACGCCCCATGGGCCATGCCTATCCTGTTTGGAAGTGAAAGTCAATATGTGATATGTCAACATATTGAATAACGGCATGGCTCCATTCGGGGCATGCCATCGCCCGAAGAGGGCGGTACTATCGCGTTTGACACTCCGGGCGGTTTTCAGTATGGGTACTGCACCGTCCGGTACCCAGGGACGGCGCCATCCGTGCGAACTTTGCGTGATCCACGGAGCGTGCAGCGATCGTCGAGGGAACGCGCGACATTCAAGGGAGGAGATCGGGATGATCATCGTCGGAGAACTCATTAACTCGACCCGGAAGGCGGTTGCCGCCGCCATCGAAAAGAAAGATGCAGGGGCGATCAGGAAGCTCGCGCGGGACCAGGCGGAGCGGGGCGCCGGATACATCGATGTGAATGCCGGGGCCTTCGAGGGGCAGGAGTCCGATTACCTGAGATGGCTGATCAAGGAGGTGCAGGACGAGGTCGGCCTCCCCTGCTGTATCGACAGCCCCAACCCGCGCTCTTTGGAGGCCGGTCTGTCCGTCCACCAGGGCACGGCCATGGTGAACTCCATTTCCCTGGAAAAGGGCAGGGCCGAGAACCTCCTGCCCCTGGTTGCCGGCACGGACCTCAAGGTGGTGGCCTTGTGCATGAGCGACTCGGGAATGCCGAGGACGGCGGAAGATCGGGTCCGGATCGCCGAGACCATCGTGAACCTGCTCCTGCAGCATCGCGTGAAGGTCGAGAACATATTCGTGGATCCTCTGGTCCAGCCGGTCTCGACGGACCAGACCTTCGGACGGGAGTTCCTTCAAGCGGTCGAGAAGGTCATGACCCTGTTCCCCGGGATACATACCATCTGCGGGCTTTCGAATGTATCCTATGGATTGCCGCTCCGGAAGTTTCTGAATCAGACCTTCATGAGCATGGCCATTGCCAAGGGGCTGGATGCCGCCATTCTGAATCCGCTCGACCAGTCCATGATGGCGAATATCCTCGCGGCCGAGACCCTGGCGGGAAGAGACCGGTTCTGCATGAACTTCATCAAGGCATACCGGGCAGGGCGGTTAGGAAGCTAAAGAAGAAAGAAAATGCTGCCACAAAGACACCATAAAGTCGCTTCACGATTGGATACAAGGCGGCTTCGCCGCCCCGGAGAGCCCCTGCGCGGCAGGGGGTTGCATGGAAGATGCGAAGCAGACTTCATCTTTGTCTTCGTGGCAAAAAAAGAAAGGAGAATGTCGAGGTGACGGAAGAATTGATCCACGCCCTGGTGGAAATGCAGGAGAGCGAGGCCCTGGCAGAGGCAAAGAGGCTGCTGGGACAAGGGACCGATCCCATGAAGATCCTGGAGAGCTGCTCCAGGGCCATGGAACTCGTCGGGAAGCGGTTCGAGAAGGGGGAGTATTTCCTTCCCCATCTCATGATGGCCGGCGAGATGCTGAAGCAGGTCTCCGACATGATCAAGCCCCTTATGAAGGAGGACCACACCCGTGCAGCGAAGGGCCGCGTGCTGATCGGGACGGTCAAGGGCGATATTCATGATATCGGGAAAAACATCGTGCGGTTCCTTCTCGAGGCAAACGGCTACGAGGTAAGGGACCTCGGCATCGATCAGCCGCCGGAGAACTTCGTCCGGGCGATCCGTGAGTTTGACCCTCAGGTAGTGGGTATGAGCGGGTTGCTGACCCTGGCCTTCGATTCCATGAAGGAGACGATCGATGCGATCCGGGCGGCGGGGTTTCGCAACAGGGTCCGGGTCATGATCGGGGGCGGGCAGGTTACGGAGCACGTGAAGGAGTACACCGGTGCCGACGGCTATGGCTCCGATGCCTTGGCCGGGGTGAGGCTTGCAGAGGAATGGATCGGAGGGAAATAGGATGAGGGAGAGATACATCGAGGTTTCTTCAGAAGCCGAGAAAAAGCAAGAGGCCCAGTTCGCCGACTGGATCTCCGGAAGAGGTGTGCCGTTTGCGGATGCGGCCGCGGAAGCCGCCTACCGAGAGCGCGCCACCCTTCTGAAGGATGCACTGCAGCTCAGGAAAGAACCGAAGCGGGTTCCCGTCTGCCCCTCCGCAGGGTTTTTCCCCATGGAATATGCGGGGATCAGCATGTATGACGCCATGTACGACTACGATGCCCTGGGGAGGGCGTGGGAGAAGTATCACCGGGATTTTGCCCCCGACACCTACAGCGGCCCCGCCACCATCGTTCCGGGAAAGGTGTTGGACCTGCTGGACCTGAGACTCTACCAGTGGCCGGGCCACGGCGTTTCGAGGGAACGAGAGTATCAATTCGTCGAAGACGAATACATGAAGGCTGAAGAATACCAGGATCTGATCGACGATCCGACCGCGTTCTTCCTGAACACCTACTTTCCGCGGATATTCGGAACCCTCAAATCCTTCGTGACCTTCCCCCTCATCCCTCAGGTCAACGAGATCCCGCTCGTGCCCATCCTGAGCATGCCCTTCGCCTCTCCCGAAATGAAGGCATCCCTGGATGTCCTTTGCAGGGCCGGTGAAGAGGCGGTCCGCTGGAGAACGGCGGTCCGGGAGATCAGCGGCAGGGTGATGGGGTTGGGGTTTCCCGCCTTCTCGGGGGGTATGACCAAAGCCCCCTTCGACGTGGTGGGAGACAGCCTGCGCGGCACCAAGGGGATCATGCTGGACATGTTCCGCTACAAGGATGAGCTGAGAGAGGCGTGTGAACGGCTGACGCCCCTTATGGTCAAGGCGGGGGTGGCCGCCTGCCGCGTCACCGGGCACATCATGCCTTTCATTCCCCTCCACAAGGGAGCGGACGGCTTCATGTCCCGGGAGCAGTTCAAGGCCTTTTACTGGCCCACCCTCCGAAAACTCATCATCGGCCTGATCAACGAGGGGCTGGTGCCGCAGCTCTTCGCCGAAGGGGCGTACAATGACCGGCTCGAGATCATCTCCGACATCCCCAAGGGAAAGGCCCTCTGGTGGTTCGACCGGACCGATATGAAGAGGGCGAAGGAGACGGTCGGACGGGTGTCGTGCATCGCCGGGAATGTGCCGCTGGATCTGTTGTGCACCGGCACGCCTGAGCAGATCACCGCTTCGTGCAGGGAACTGATCGACGTGGCGGGCGCCGGAGGCGGTTTCATCTTCTCCACAGGCGCCGGCATGCAGGGATCGAAGCCCGAGAATGTCCGGGCGATGATGGAGTTCGCAAAGGAGTATGGAGCAGGGGGCGCTTGATCAGTCTCGCAAGAGGCGCCGGCATTGACTTGATCTGAAGGGTGATTAATTTGGGTGCCAGCAGAAACGAAGGAGGGAGGTGACCATGATGACGAGAATGCTTGTGCCGTTCGATTTTGAAACCTTTCCGGCCGAAAGGGTATTCGATCAGCTCTTCGGATGGGTCAACCCCGCAGCGGTCGTTTGTGAAAACTGGGCTCCCGCTTCGGACGTGGCAGAGACCGAAAAGGCCTATGTGGTCACGATGGAATTGCCCGGCGTCGATATGAAGAAGCTGGACATCACCTATGAAGATGGGGGCGTCACCGTCAAGGGGGAGAAGGAAAAGGAGACCACCGAAGGGGAATGCTGCCAGTGCTCCGAGAGATTTTCCGGCCCCTTCGCACGAACCATCCAGGTTGCCGGCGATGTGGATCGCGAGAGGATCGAGGCCACGTATAAAGATGGGATACTGAAGATCGTGCTTCCGAAGTCCGAGGAAGCCAAACCCAGGAAGATCGAGATCCATTGAAGGAGAAGAATTTTGTAGACCCGGTGAAGTAGTCCATACTGAAGACAAACACACGCCCAGGGCGCGGCCGACGAAAGAAGGAGCGCCCTTTTCGTTTGCCTCGGGTCGCGGTCACCCGTCCGACCCCACCCCCGGGGCGCTCTTCTACGCAGGCCGCGATCTCGCCTGCATTCAAATGCCGCCCCCCGAGGAGTCACATGGCCGGTGGTCGCTCCCAATCACCGGAACGCTGTTGGGGGGTCCATCTTGGGGCTGCATCCGCTGCGCTCGAGGGGAGTTCATCCCGGGCCGGAGGAAAGTGTCCAAGTTTGAAGACGCGGCCGGACTCCGAAGAGCACCCCGGGGGTGGACCCGGCCGACCCCACCCCCGGGGCGCTCTTCTACGCAGGCCGCGATCTCGCCCTGCATTCAAATGCCGCCCCCCGAGGAGTCAAATGGCCGGTGTTCGCTCCCAATCACCGGAACGCTGTTGGGGGTCCATCTTGGGGCTGCATCCGCTGCGCTCGAGGGGAGTTCATCCCGGGGCGGAGGAAAGTGTCCAAGTTTGAAGACGCGGCCGGACTCCGAAGCTCGAATCAACTATGTAGGAGCAACCTCCAGGTTGCGATGGACATTCTATCGCCCGGTTTTCCATTCGTGAAGGAGGGGCGAATGATCTACCGGCCACAAGCCCTTTTCCTGATTCACCCCATCCCGGAAGGCGAGATAGCTGTACCTTCCGTAGTGCGGCACTTTTCGCACCACGCGCTCCGAATCGTTCCCGGAAAGGGGATGGAAAACCGCCAGCACCCGGTTTCCCCCGGAGGGATGTCTGAATACGCCGAAAAAGACATCCGAGGGGTTCCCGTAGTCCCGGCCCCCCACGGTGAAGCGATCCTTCTCGAGTGCTACACCGGCAGGCAATCGCGGCCAGAGTCGCCGATCCGAGGGCAAGCCCACCAGGATGATGTCGTGGGATCCAAACCTATCGGGCTGCAGATCCTTTTCCGACACGGTCCGGTACTTGTCCAGACCCAGTGAGAGGGCAAGGGTCCTGGCGAGCGGTTCCATGGACTCGGCCCCTTCCCCTGAGATCACGAGGAGCACCGAAGGGGAGCGCTTCAGCAGGTTGACGGCGGGCGGGATCTCCGATGGGTCCAATCTTCTCAGCAGGTCATGATGCGGATCGATGGTCAGCCGCTCCGGCGCACCCCGGCATTCCATCTCCAGAGGGGTGGAGTGCCCGGCGATACGAACTTCCTTGACGGTGCGACGCCCTGCGCATTCCAAGGCTGCGCTTACCGTTGCTTCGAAGTGAGGGGGTTCCTGGACGATTCTCGCTTCCACACCCCGCCGGCCCTCTTCGGTTCGGGCTCGAACCTCCTGAAGACGAATGCGAGGTGCCCCTTCCCTGTACACCCATTGAACGAAGAACTCCTGCAGGGAACGATTTGCCCGTTTTTCGAAGGTCTCCTGAAGGTCCTTCCATGAGGTCTTCCGGAAGAGACGCTCACGGGAGAGATCCCGGAGTCCGCTCCAGAACGACTCCTCGCCCACCGTCTTGCGGAGCATGTGGAAGACCATGGTCCCCTTGTCGTACCCGATCGCCTTGGTGAGCGGGTCTGTGCGAGAAGAGAACTCCGACAGGGGGAAGTCCATTTTCTGCGGAACTAGGGCCGAGTAGTTGCGGATGGCCTGCAAGCGATACTCCTCCGCTGCCTGCGGGGATCTCCTCTCCTCGTAGAGGTGGTCGGCGACATAGCTGGTGAGCCCTTCAGCCCAATTGCCGTATTCGTAATCCACATGCACGCCGTTCCCCCACCATGAGTGGGCGATCTCGTGGCCCAGGCTGGTCTGTACGATGAAGGGCAGCCGCAGCACCGAACTGCCGAGGAGCGTATAGGATGGAAAACCGTACCCGGTCGGGAAGAAGTTCTCGACCACTGCGAACTTGGGAAACGGATAGGGACCGAATAGGCCGGTATAGAGCCGGATGTAACCCTCGGTGGCCTCCAGGTATGCGGGTGCCAGACCACGGCTCTCGCGGAGGAGATAGAGGCTGATGGTGACCGGCCCGGCGAGCCGCTCGTGGACCTCATAGGCCGCCGCCGAAAGGGAGAGCCCCTCCACAGGGTGCTCCACCAGCCATTCGGAAACGGTCGCTCCGTCCGCGCTCTTGTGGCCGAGGCTCTTGCCGGCGGTCACGGCGATGATGCCCTCGGGGGCTTGCACGCGAACCGAGTACGTCGCTCGTCCCCCCCCAAGCTCCGGGTACCACCCCGCGCCGGACAGGAGGAACGTCCCCCTTTGACCGATGGAGGCCGTCACGCCATAACCGGGACTGTCCGTGTTTGCAGGGTCGAGAGGGACAGGGTCTTTGAACTCCGACTCGTACCGGACGTCCAGATCGATCCACGTTCCCTTTTCCCCGGGATCGATCGGTACCGCCAACTCCGCTTCCGAGAAACGGAAGGGCCTTGCCACCCCGTTCGAGGAGACCCGCAGGGCTGTTGCACGGTCCGAGAGATGGAAGGAGAGCCGTTCCTCGTCCTCGATCCGGATGCGCATCCGGTCGCGGCCGACCAGCTTATGCTGGGCGGGGGACAACTCGACCTCCAGGCGGTGATGCACGGCCGTGGCGGCTTCAGCGAACCCACCGGTGGAGCAGAGGAAGAACACAAAGGCGAGGAGCGCCTTTGCGAAAGGCCGGCGCCGTTTCAGGGACTCCATGGTCGGACCACCTCCGGGTCGGGAAACATGGCTGCATCTTTCACTCATGGATACGCCCGCCCCGGCCGATGATCTTCGGAAAAGGAGGTTGGATCCATGGGATCTCTGGAATGGAGCGATCACTTTGCGACCAAGATCTTTGAAATCGACGTCCAGCACAAGAGGCTTTTCGCCATGGTCAATGAACTGGATCAGGCGATGCAGGAGGGGAGGGGGAAGCAGCTCCTGGGCAGATTGCTCTCAGACCTCGTCCATTACACCAAGTCCCACTTCACGACCGAAGAACGCTTCATGCAGGAGAACCACTATCCGGGGTATTCCGAACACAAGGACAAGCATGAGAAGATGACCCGCAAGGTACTGGACATCCAAAGGCAGTTCGATTCAGGGAGCGTTCACCTGACCCTCGATATAATGAACTTCCTGCAGAAGTGGCTGACCGAACACATCCTCAAGACGGATTTGCGTTTCGGCATATTTCTCCACCAAGTTGAACATGGTGGAGAATCTTGTCAAGGAGCGTGTCAGGAGGGATCAGGGGACGGTGGGAAATAGGATATCGAAGGTGGTGCCTTTGCCCGGCCGGCTGGTGACGCTGATGGAACCCCCATGGCCCTTCACGATCCCATGCACCACCGCAAGCCCCAGGCCCGTCCCCACCCCCTTTTCCTTGGTGGTGAAATAAGGCTCGAAGATCTGTTTGAGGGTGGGATCATCCATCCCGCAGCCGTTGTCGGTCACGCTGAGCTTCGCGTGGGACTTCGGATTCCCTTCGGGAGACGGCCCCGGCCTCCGGGCCTCGACAGCCGTCAACGAGACTTCGAGGAGGCCTCTTTTCTCCTTCATGGCATGGGAAGCATTGATGCAGAGATTCATCAGCACCTGATGGATCTGGGTCGGGTTGGCCAGCACCTTTCCCGCATCGGGGGCGATGTGAAGGCGGACGTCTACGGTGGGGGGAAGGGTGGACTTGATGAACTCCATCGCCTCGCGAACAGTCTGGCTGATGCGGATCTCCACTTTTCCTTTCAGGCCGTGTCTGGTGAACACGAGAATCTGGCTCACGAGGTCTCTTGCACGATCGGTCGCGTGGATGATCTGCTCCGCACACTGCTTCACCCGGTCAGGCTCTCCCAACTGGAACAGCGACATCTCCGCAAGGGCCCTGATCCCGCCCAAGAAGTTGTTGAAGTCATGGGCGATGCCTGAAGACAGCTGGCCGAGAGCCCGGAATTTTTCTGCCTCCCCCAACTCCCTCTCCATGCGGCTTCTTCTCTCAAACTCGCCCTTGAGCTCACCGTAGAGCCGGGCATTTTCGATGGCCATGGCGGCCTGAGACGCAAAGATGCTCAGCAGGAGCGCATCCTCTTCGGTGAAACAGGACCCGTCCTCCTTGTTGATCACTTCCAGCACACCGATCAGTTTGGACCGGGCCTTGAGGGGAACCGCAAGGATGGACCTGGTCTCGATTCCGGTGATCCGGTCGATCTCGGGGTAAAAGCGGGGATCCTTCGTCACATCGGGCACCAGGACGGCCTGCTCGTGTTCCGCAACCCATCCCGCGATGCCCTTGCCCCGCGGGATCCGGTTGTCCACCAGGAGATCCGCCGTGGGTCCCGTCGGTACGCTGAACACGAGGTCTCCCGTCTTCTCTTCAACCAGCATGAGCGTGCTCGCCACCGAGTGGGTTACTTTGTTGGCGTTTTTCATGATCAGCCCGAGGACCTCCACCAGGTTCAGGGTGGAGTTCACGATGGCCCCGATGTCCAGGATCGAGAAGAGGGCTGCGCTCGCGAGGGTGCGATATCCCTCCAGCATCCTGTCCTGGATCGACAGCGCTTCCCGGAGTTGATGTTCGGTCAGATAGCCCAGCTGGAAAAGGATCTGCCCGAGAAAGGGGATGGAGGCGGACCTTTGTGCGGACCGCGCCTGCGATACAAGCTCTGCCCTGTCCAAGGTCTCGGGGAGGGCGGTGGTCTCCGAGATCTTCCTCTGCGCTTCGAGAGCGGTATCCAGTTCGGCCTGTGTGACGAATCCGAGGTCTGCCAAGATCTCACCGAGCAGCTTCTTGAGTGCCATGAGCGTACCCTCGCGAAGGATCCTTTCCTGCCTTACTCCTTTGGCCGATTCGGATCCTACCATGCATGGATTCCCGAGTCTACCCCCACTTTCCCTTGCGTTCGCAGAGAGGGTTTTGCATACTGAAAACAACCTCCTCGGTCGGACTGCAGAACGTTCGCCGAGCCCATTCAGAAAGGAAAAGCTTTGCTCGGATCCCGGCCCTTCACCTGCCCTCACCATCACCGTTTCCTCTCCGACCGACACAGGACCAACGAGCGCCGGACCTGGGTCGTGATTGTCCTGACCTCGGTCACCATGGTCGTGGAGATCGTGTGCGGCCTCCTCTTCGGCTCCATGGCCCTGCTCGCGGACGGCTGGCACATGGCCAGCCACGCTTCGGCCCTGGGCATTACGGCCCTGGCCTACTACCTGGCCAGGAAACACCAGGACGACAGCCGCTTCACCTTCGGAACCGGGAAGATCGGCGACCTGGCCGGGTACAGCAGTGCGCTGCTCCTCGCCCTGATCGCCCTCTACATGGCGTATGAATCCGTCCGGCGCCTTACCGACCCGGTTCCCATCCACTTCGATCAGGCCATCCTGGTTGCGGCCGTCGGGCTGTTCGTCAACCTCTCCAGCGCGGTCATCCTCAAGGAGCGACATGTCCATGGTGAGGGAGATCACGGCCCCGACCATGCCCACCACCATGACCACAACCTGAGGGCGGCCTACCTGCATGTGATCGCGGACGGCCTGACCTCGATCCTCGCCGTCGTGGCGCTGGTCATCGGCAAGTTCTGGGGGCTGGTCTTCCTGGATCCGATGATGGGAGTGGTCGGCGCCGCGTTCATCAGCCGGTGGGCGTACGGCCTGCTGCGGGATTCAGGCCGTGTGCTGCTGGACTACGACTGTGACGGAGGACTGACCTCGCGGATCCGGCAGACCCTGGAGCAGGAGGATGGGGTCAAGGTGGGCGACCTCCATGTCTGGCGGCTGGGACCCGGCCACCACAGTGCGGTCGTCAGCGTGACCACCCGCGAGCCCGTCCGGCCCGAGGATCTGAAGGACCGTCTCTGCGCCATCCCCACCCTGTCCCACGTGACCATCGAGGTGAATATGGACGGTTCAGAAGAAGAAAGACGGTCCTCCCGCAGGGGCGCAGGGGCGCGGGGCTGACTCAGGGAACTTCATGCAGCGTCCATTTGGCTGCAGATCAGATCGGCGAAGCGGGATGTCGAGACCTCTTCCGCACCTTTCATGAGGCGGGCCAGGTCGTAGGTGACCTTCTTTGAAGTAATCGCCTGCTCGACCCCTGTTTCGATCCGTTTCGCGGCCTCCCCCCATCCCATGTAGTCCAGCATCATGGCGCCGCTGAGGATCAGAGAGGAGGGGTTCACCTTGTCCATCCCCGCGTACTTGGGGGCCGTGCCGTGGGTCGCCTCGAAGATGGCGTACCCGTTTTCGTAATTGATGTTCCCCCCGGGCGCCATGCCGATGCCCCCGACCTGGGCGGCCAGCGCATCGGAGATGTAATCGCCGTTGAGGTTCGTCGTGGCGATGACGTCGAACTGCTCCGGTCTCAGGAGGGCCTGCTGGAAGAAGTTGTCCGCGATCACGTCCTGGATGACGATCCTCTCATCCCCTCCCGGGTTCTTCACCTGGTCCCAGGGCACGGTCAGCTCGGGGTACTCCTCCCTTGCGAGATCGTATCCCCATTTGCGGAAGGCCCCTTCGGTGAACTTCTGGATGTTCCCCTTGTGCACCAGGGTAACGCTCCTGCGTTTGCGGGCTACGGCATATTCGATCGCCGCACGGATGAGCCGGCGGCTTCCGGTCCGGCTGACGGGCTTGATGCCCACCCCTGAATCCGGCCGGACATGCCATCCAAAGGACTTCTCCAGGAAGAGCAGGAGGGTTTTCGCCGCGTCCGTATCCGCCTCCAGCTCGAGCCCCGCGTATACGTCCTCGGTATTCTCTCTGAACACCACCATGTCTACCAGGTGAGGCTCCCTGATGGGGCTGGGCACATTGTCAAAATAGCGGATCGGCCTCACGCACGCATAGAGGTCCAGTTTCTGGCGCAAGGCCACATTGAGGCTTCTGAACCCGCCCCCGACAGGGGTGGTGAGGGGGCCTTTGATGCCGACCCGGAATTCCTGAAAGGCTCCCAGGGTCTGATCCGGGAGCCACGATCCCGTTTCCCGAAACGCCTTTTCTCCCGCAAGCACCTCCTGCCAGAGGATCTTCCGTTTCCCTTTCCAACAGATCTCAACCGCCTTGTCCATCACCCGCACTGCAGCGCGCCAGATATCGGGACCCGTGCCGTCGCCTTCTATGAAAGGGATGACGGGTTGATCCGGGACCTTCAGCTTTCCATTTTCAAAAACGATCTTCTCTCCAGTCTCCACGCTCCGCTCCTTTTGGGAAAGAATAAGCACGATTTCTCGGGGTGGCGCCAGCATATCCAATCAGGGACGGCAATGGAAGAGGAGAATAGCCCCTCGCCTTCTACAGGGAGTTCTGCCGGCACTTGCCAACAGCCCTGGAGCAAGGCTATAGTGGCCCGCTTTCGAACAGCCGGTGCGGGGGTCCAGGCATGTCAACAGGGGTCGTCCGGGAAGGCGCGGAGAGGATCGGGGTCGGGGAAAGAGACCCTTCCCTCCATGCGTCCATTCGCGACGGCGTGTCCTATGCGGTCATGATGGGAACCGCCGAGACCTACTTTGGGGCATTCGGCATCTTTCTCAAGGCAAGCACGCTCCAGGTGGGCCTCCTGGCGAGCCTGCCCCAGCTCTTCGGAGCCGTCATGCAATGGGTCAGCGCCCTGAAGATGGATCGGATCCGGAGTCGCAGAAAGGTCGTGATCGCCGGCGCGGCGGCCCAGGCGCTCACCCTGATTCCCATGGCGCTCCTCCCCTTCCTGATCGGGAGCGGCAGTCTGTCGGTCCTCTTCCTCATCGTGCTGGCCCTGGCCTACCATGGCGGAAACGGCGCCACGGTGCCGGTCTGGAACAGCCTGATCGGAGATCTCGTCCCCCCCTCCATACGCGGCCGGTTTTTCGGGCATCGAAACATGCTCACCGGTATGGCCACCTTCATCGCCCTTCTTCTTGCGGGGGGGCTCCTCCACGTGTTCGATCAATCGGGAGTGCCGGCCGTGGGGTTCTTCATCTGCTTCTCCGCAGCCTTCCTGGCCCGGATGAACTCCATACGCTGGCTGACCCGATACGAAGACCCCGAACTGCGGGTCCTGCCCGACCAGGTCTTCACCTTCAGCCAGTTCCTGCGCCGCTCGCCCCATTCCAACTTCGCGAAGTTCGTCTTCTTCGTGGGGGCCATCAATTTCGGTGTGGCCTTTTCCGGGCCCTATTTTGCGCTCTACATGCTTCGTGATCTCCAGTTTTCATATGTCGAGTTCACCCTGGTCAGCGCCACGGCCACGATCACGCAGTTCCTGACCTTCCGATACTGGGGAGGGTTGAGCGACCGCTTCGGAAACAAGAAGATCCTGAACGTGTGCGGATGGGGGGTGGCGGTGCTTCCGGCCCTCTGGCTCTTTTCCGCCTGGATCCCCTATCTCCTTGGGGTGCAGATCTTCGGCGGATTCGTGTGGTCCGGGTTCAGTCTCGCCTCGGCGAACTTCCTCTTCGATGCCGTCACACCCCCGAAGCGTGCCCGTTGCGTGGCCTATCAGGGTCTGGTGAACGGGGTCTTCACCTTCCTCGGTTCCATGGCAGGAGGATACGCCGCCCTCCATCTCCCCGGCAGATTTTCCCTGGGTCCATGGGCCTGGGAGCCCCAGTTCATCCTGCCCGTCATCTTTCTCATCTCGGGGCTCATTCGACTGGTGGCCACCGGTATCCTGCTGAGGAGGTTCAAAGAGGTCAGGACCGTGGAGCCCATCGGCCATGGAGAGCTCATCTTCAGGATCAGCCAGATCAAACCTATTGCGGGCGCGACCTTCAGCCTGTTTACGGGCCTGTTTCGAGATCAGAGAAACGGCGATTCGGGCAGGAAGGACCGTGCGCCTGTCTGAACGGGCTGAAGATCAGTTCTCACGGATGAGCAGTTCCTGTCCGGGGTAGATCCTGCACCGGGGGGTCAGGTGATTCAGAGAGAGCAGCTCGGAAAGATCCATGTGATGTCTCCGGGCGATCAGATACGGAGAGTCTCCCCGCCGGACACGATAGGTCCTCGTCCTCACGGACTTCGGCTCGGAGCGCCAAGAGGGCACCCTGATGATCTGCCCGACGGCCAGGTGTGTGTTTCGGAGCTGGTTGAGCGATCGAATCAGGCTTGTGGTGGTCCCGTAATCCTTGGCGATCTTCCACAGGGAATCCCCTCGTTTGACTTCATAGGACAACACCTTGCCCTTGAGCGCGTCCGACTGCATGGCGGTCCTCTCGGGAGAGCGGTCTCCTCCTCCGCCCGGAGACGGAATCCTGAGCCTGGCACCGGCCCGCAGGAAGTCGTTCCTCAGGCCGTTCACGGCCTTGATCGACTCCACGGAAGCATGGTACCGGAGGGCGATTCCGGAGAGCGTGTCCCCGCTCTTTACCCTGTGGACCTGATAGGCGGGGACCGGATTTCTCCAGGCCGGGATGTCCTCGAGTCTGGAGAGCAGGAGCTCACCCTTGCCTGAAGGCACCAGGAGCTCGTAGGGGCTGTTGGGGGTGACCCCGCGCCGCAAGGCCGCATTGATGTCGGAGAGAACGGTCCTGTCCACATCGATGAGCCTGCCGATCTCTTTCAGACTCACCTGCCTGCTTACCGTGACGGTCTCCGTCTCCATGGGCTCGTACGGTGTCGGAAGATCCAGCCCGTGGGTTTGCGGATCATTCACGATATGGAGCACGGCGAGAAAGCTCGGAACATAAAAAGCGGTCTCCTGCGGCAGCCTCTCATAGAGGTCCCAGAAGTTGTCCAGGTAGTTGATCTTCTGCGCCCGGATCCGTTTGAGCACGGCCCATTCCCCGCAGTTGTACGCGGCCAGCGCGGTCGTCCAGTCCCCGAACATGCGATGGAGCTCCTTCAGGTAGGCGATGGCGGCCATGGTGGACTTCTTGAAATCCATCCGTTCGTCTACCCATCGATCCCTCTTCAGGCCGAATTTGTACCCCGTGGATGCGATGAACTGCCACAGCCCCAGGGCCTTGGCCCTGGAAAAGGCCTGGACCTTGAAACCGCTTTCGATCAGGGGAAGCCAGGAGAGCTCCTGGGGCAGACCCGCCTCTTCCAATGCCTCCAGGATGAAGGGCCGGTAGATCCCCGATCGCCTGTAGGCCTCCAGGAAGAAATCCCGCTGCCGGCCGGTGAAGAGATCGATCGCCTTCTGAACATGGCGGTTCAGGGTCAGGGGGATGGCATTGTGCAGCCCGTTCGCCGTCCTGAACCTGGAAGCGTACGCCTCGATGATGCGCTTGGAGATGGTGAAGCGAAGGTCCTCCTTCTGCTGCACCACTTCGGGGTCCCCCCCTTCGTCCACCAGGAGAAGCTCGGCATAGGCCCTGTCCAGGGCCGCCACGGCACCGTCGAGATCTCCCTGCTCACGGAAGTAACCCGCAGCCTGGAGAAGCTCCATGGCGTTCTCGATCCTCTCCTGATCGGACGGACCGGTGTTCTCCCCCTCGGAAAGGGGGCACGACTCCTCTTCGGGTGGGGAACCGGGCAGGATCGCCGAGACCTCTTCGGGCGGGGGTTCTTCCCCTTTTTCCTCAGGGCCGGCCCCGGTGGTGGTGAAATCCGTGGTTTCCGCGGCTGGGATGACAGAATCCAACGTGTGCTCTGAAGCCTGACGTTGCTGCGCGATCGTGCATCCTGAACAGAGAAGAAAGCCGAGAAAGAGGACCCGGGCAAGCCAGGCGCGTGCCATCTCACCACCCCCCATAATGGATTTAACGATTGAAAGCGAGAAACCGGATAGGAGCCCAAGTGCGCGCTCCACGAGCGCTTTGACCGGATCCCCCGTGCAGGAGAAAGGAGATCCGAGAACCCAAAAGATAGTGATCGATCACTTGCGTGAGCATATGCGAACCGAGGGAGACCTGTCAAGTTCCTTGGACCGATTAGGTCTCCAAGCATGGGCGAAATGCTGCGGGCAGAGATCCCTCGCCTTCGCCGCGGCCCTTCGCAGCTGCGCCTTTTCCCTACACGGCTCACGTATAAGCGCCAAGCGGCCACTCACGCGTTCCGATCGGGAGTCCCGGTGGAGATCATGCAATTTCTCAGGGGGTCAACACGTACTCTACAGGTTGTCGGTTCTTGATCGGTGGTAACAGCACAAGCGGATATCCTCCGGCACACGAATCTTTCGACCACCCAAAGGTGACCGATACCGAAGCGATGCGCTGGACCGACAATCTCCATTCTGACCCAAGGTGGGGTGAAATCCAAGAAACCTCATATACCAACATCATCTCTCAGGATCTTGGGTTCGCCAAGAAGAACGCAAGTCTCTCGAGCAGCAGCCATCTGGCTGGAGTACCACCGTGCACAAACCCGCAGGGAGTCTCCCACCTCACGAGGACTTCTTGTCTTTTTCGACTCGCTCGCTAATGGATCCGCTCGCTGTTTTCGGTTCAGGAAACCGCTTTCATCCCGCAGAAGGTTGCCGACCGGCTGAAGGATTACCTGAAGGGGAAATCGGTCGAGCCGGACGAAAGGATCTTCCCGGTTGGTAAGGCGTTTGGAACAAGCAGTAATCCGACATTCCACCTGCTCCCGGGTGCTTCCGCATGGAACCTAATCTCAAGAAACCGCAATAGTGAGCTGAGACCTTTGCGGTTGGACTTGGTATCAAAAAGTCTCTTGACATCTCTTGTTATCACTAATATGTTGTCACGACAATTGTTGTCATAATAACGGGTAACACGATGTACCAAGGGAAGGTACTATGATATTTAGAGTTTTTCCAGTTCAATATTCACCGGGTCATATTGTTCACCGTGCAGATATGCAACTGAAGCTGGGCCTTAGTCGGGCGTTTAAGACGAAAGGCTTCGATATTACGCCTGAACAATGGGGAGTGTTATGCAGGCTTTGGGAGTCAGACGGTATACACCATAAAATATTAGCTGAAAGAATTAGCAAGGACGGCCCTAATATAAGTCGAATTCTAAATCTTTTGGAGAACAAAAACATAATTTATAGTGAAGTCGATCCTGATGATAAAAGACGATTGAAAGTCTTCTTAACGCGGAAAGGAAAGGAATTGCAGCAAAAACTGACACCCATTGTAATTAACTATTTGAAGCAGGCTTTCAAGGGTCTGTCCAAGGTCGAGATTGAAACATTCATTAGGATCCATGAGCGGTTATTAGCCAATTTAGAAAGCCTCCGCCAATGACTTCTGGTTTTTCACTGAACACGAAAGGCATCCGGGATGAAAAAACTAGGTCCGAAGGGTCAACGATGGCTGAAGGGTTTTCATTCGTTGTTTGCTTGTGCTTGGATTGGTGCAGATCTCTCATTGTGTGTAAAAAATCATTTCATAAATCCAACAAGCGCCGGAGAGCTGTTTGGCATTGTTGCCACCATGGATTTCATCAATAAGTTTTTAGTTATTCCTGGAGCTATGGGTGTCTTTCTAACGGGCATTGTTTACTCCATCTGGACAAACTGGGGATGGTTCAAACATAATTGGATAACTGTCAAGTGGGCGATTTGTATCTTCGTGATTGGCTTTGGAACCTACCCGCTAGGTCCATGGATGACCAGCCTTGTTGAAATTGCAGGAGATCAAGGCTTAGCGGCCCTATCGGATCCAACCTTCGTCAGTAACCGATTGTATTTGCATATTTTTGGGACCCTTCAAATTTCTACATTGATTCTTGCTGTCTTTCTATCCGCGCTCAAACCATGGAAAAAGGAAGGCAAAGTAAGAAAGCAAAAACTGATGATGCAATCCGGAACCAACACTTCTCCGGGCGTTTAGTTTTGATTTCTTGCCCTATGTTGCGAGTTCCCCTAACCCCCTGAAGAGCGTGAGGATTGTGCTGCTGCCTGAGATTATGGAAAATCGATCTATAGGACAACGCGTTATCGGCGATTTGGGCGATGGGGAGGTTCGCTGCCGGCAACATAATCTTTGTCCTCCAAATGCACCTCTCCATGGCGTCGCCAGTCCATTTCCCCCCTGGTTCTACATGGTGTCCAACCACGCCAAGATGTCCTGTTTTCCCTCCCACTGGAGTAGTTCATCTATCTTGGGGTCGTCGGTGACGACTGATTGCATGTACCTAATGGAGCCGCTCTGGATGTGACGACTGCGGTTGAGATCGAGCTGCAGGTAGGTCATGGTGGACTGGAGATTGTCATGAACTAGGCGGTTCTTGATACCGGTGATGGATTGCCCCCGGTAGAGGAGATCCATTGCACGGCTGTGCGGAAAAGAGTGGACCTGATTGATCTCCTGAAGGCGCTTCTGGGGCAATGAAATTGTTCCTAAGAGAAGACGCTGCCTGACAGATCACAAGCGTTGTGCCGCTTCAAATTAGGACAAGTCAACGATGAAACAACGTCCCCCTGTGTCACTGTGTCCCTTGTTGACGAGAGTTGACTGCATCTGCGATTGCTGGCATCCTTCCAAATCCTCTTGAATTGGAGTTAGTTATGGGGTAGCATTGGCACGCTTCAAAGGCCTTCGAGTCAGCCACCGTTCTGTATCGGCCAAGGAAGCTTTCCAAGAGATATTCAAGAACTCATTCTTCAGAGGTGTTCAAGTGGTGATTGAGAGGTCTAGGTGGAGGCCGCCATCCTGGCAAAACCAATTTTGAATATAAGTGGCCGAAATCCAATAGTTTACCCCCCCCCCCCAATTCCTGCTTAAAACGGATACGGGAGTGCCGCTCTCATTTGCGTCCGTGTCCAAGGAGTCATTGAAAGACATGTGCAAGACGTGGGCACCGGCTTTTACGAAGCCTTGCCTGCGTCTGCGTCAACAACTATGCAGTTCGCCGAACAGTAAGATCGAGATCTGCCCATATCCGTTCCGCCCGTTCCTCATTTATGTAACTCCAAGCGGCATATTCCGAACACGATGGCAGAAAGGAGACAAGCCATGTCCAATCCAATTAGCGCCATTCTTGAGAAATCCGCGAAGGAGACTCCCATGCCCAAGAAGAACCGATCCAAATCCACCGGGAGCCACGCGGAACTTGAGAAGTGCCGTACCGGTATCCGCGGTCTGGACGAAATCACCTCCGGGGGGCTGCCGCGCGGGAGACCCACATTAGTCTGCGGCGGACCTGGATGTGGCAAGACGCTTCTCGCCATGGAATTCCTTGTACGAGGCATACGCGACTTCGGCGAGCCTGGCGTGTTCATGTCCTTCGAGGAGAAATCGGAAGAGCTGGTTCAAAATGTCTCTTCTCTGGGGTTCGACCTGCAATCGTTCATCCGCCGCAACCAGTTGGCACTGGACTATGTGCATGTCGAGCGAAGCGAGATCATGGAGACCGGGGAATACAATCTTGAAGGATTGTTTCTGCGCCTGGAAAACATGATCCAGGAGGTGAGCGCCAAACGCGTAGCCATTGATACTATAGAGACGCTCTTCGGTGGCATCCCCAACGAAGGCATCCTGCGGGCGGAGATTCGCCGTCTCCTTCGCTGGTTGAAAGACAGGGGTGTCACCTCCGTCATTACCGGTGAGCAAGGCGAGAAAACGCTCACGCGTCACGACCTTGAGGAGTATGTCAGCGACTGTGTCATCTACCTGGACAACAGAGTGACCAACCAAACCGCTACCCGGCGGCTGCGGGTGGTGAAGTACAGGGGCTCAGCCCACGGCGCCAACGAGTACCCGACGATGATCGACGAGCATGGACTGAGTATTCTGCCGGTCAGCTCCCTCGGCCTCGATTACACGGTCAGCAGCGAGCGAGTTTCATCCGGAATCGATCGGTTGGATGCGATGCTTGGGGGCAAAGGCTATTTCAAAGGCAGCAGCATACTGGTATCCGGTGCTGCGGGAAGCGGCAAGAGCAGCACGGCGGTTGCCCTTGCAAACGACATTTGCCGCCGCGGCGGACGCTGTTTGTATTTTGCCTATGAGGAAGCGCCCTCGCAGATTATCCGGAACATGAGCTCCATCGGCCTTGACCTGGAGGGCTGGGTCCGCAAGGACCGCCTCCGATTTCACGCGGTGCGTCCGACAGCCTACGGACTGGAAGAGCATTTATTGACTATCCACAAACTGGTCAACGAGTTCGAACCCGAAGCCGTCATTATGGACCCGATCACCAACCTCTTGAAAATCGGTGAAGAACTGGAGGTTAGGTCCATGCTGACCCGGGTCATCGACTTTCTGAAAAGGCGCGGAGTGACAGCTCTGTTCACGAGCCTCACGTCCGGGGCGAGCATGGCCGAGGAGAGCCAGGTGGGGATCTCCTCCATTATGGACACATGGCTCCTTCTGCGAAACATTGAACTCGGCGGGGAGCGAAACCGATTGCTCTTCATCCTCAAGAGCCGCGGCATGGCCCACTCCAACCAGGTCCGCGAGTTTCTGCTTGCGAACGACGGCATCCAGCTCAAGGACGTTTATGTCGGCCCGGGCGAGGTCCTGACCGGGGCTGCGCGCTTGGTGCAGGAGACAAAGGATATGGCTCAGAAAGTCTCGGAGCAGCAGAGCATCGAACGCCGCAAGCGTGAGCTTCAGGAGGAGCAATTGAAGGTGAATGGACAGTTGGAAGCGCTCCAACTGAGGATTGCCTCTCTAAAGGAAGACATGCAGGCCCTCACAAATGAGGAGGACGCACGCCAGAAGCTCGCCGCCCAGGAACAATTGAATCTCATCCGCGCGAGACAGGCCGACTGAGAAAGGATGGATTATACATGCCGGTGAAACCCAAGAATCCAAAGGTAGAGAAGCGTAGCCCCGTCAAAGAGTCGGCTTCATCTGAGAAGTGGGAGCTGCGTCTCTACGTGGCTGGTGCGACGGCAAGGTCGGTTGCGGCTTTCGAAAACCTCAAGAGGATTTGCGAGGAACACCTCTGCGGGAAGTACAGCATCGAAATCGTCGACCTGCTTGAAAACCCAAAACTCGCGCGCGGCGACCAAATACTTGCGATACCCACACTTGTCCGCAAGCTTCCCGAGCCCGTCCGGAAGATCATCGGAGACCTCTCGAACACGGAGCGGGTCCTGGTCGGCCTCGACATCCGGCGGCGATAGGAACAGGAGAAAACATGCCTAAAAAATCAGATAGTCCCACAACGAAGGCCACGGAATCCGCGGGCCGGCGTGCAAAGAAGGAGAAGTACGTCCTGCGCCTCTATGTAGCAGGCACCACGCCGCGTTCGCAGGAGGCGATCCGGAGTATTACGGAGATCTGTGAGGAGCACCTGGCGGGCCGGTGCGATCTTCAGGTCATCGATCTCTACCAGCAGCCGGTTTTGGCCAAGGGGGAGCAGATCATCGCCGCCCCAACGCTGATCAAGAAGTTGCCGGCACCCTTGCGGAAGCTGATCGGCAATATGGCGGATAAGGAAAAAGTGCTGGTGGGACTGGACCTGCGGCCCAGACCTCAGCGGGGTATAGACAATGAGAAGTGCTGACAATCGTACAAAGGCCGAGCTGCTCGATGAAATAGAGCAACTGCGCTCCAGGCTGGAAGAGGCGGAGCAGACACTGCAGGCGATTCGCTCCGGGGAAGTGGATGCCCTGGTGGTGGAGGGACCCCAAGGCGACCGCGTCTTCTCCCTCACCGGCGCAGAACACATTTATCGCGTTATTGCCGAAACCATGCATGAAGCCGCCCTTAACGTGGACCTTGGCGGGACGATCCTCTTCTGCAATCAGCGGTTCTCGGACCTCATGAAAACACCCATGAATGAAGCGATTGGCCGGAGGGTTACCAGTTTTGTGTCCCGTCCGCAGGTGCAGCCCCTGGAAAAGCTCCTGGCGGAAGTTCAGTCGGGTCCCGTCCAGCGTCGTCTGACGCTCCGTGCTTCGGATGGTGCATTAGTGCCCGTTCAACTTGCAGCCAGCCTGATAAGTGAGGACTCGAGCACGAGCATCTGCCTGGTCGCCTCCGATCTGACCGAGATCGAGGCTTCAGCGAAATCCATCCGTATCCTTCGTGAGCACCAGCAGGCTGTGGAGGAGAGCGAGCATCGCTTCCGGGCGATTTTCGAGTCCAGCCGGGACGCCTTCGTGATAGCAGACGACGAGGCAGTCTGTGTCCAGGCCAACCCGACAGCCGAGAACATCTTCGGCCTGCCTCCGGAGCAGATGTTGGGCCGGCGCATATCGGAGTTCGTTTCCAGCGGCTTCGAAAACCAGTCCGACTGGCAGGCGTACTTGACCTCCGGCGTTTTCAAAGGGGAGACGCTCTTTACCGGCAGGGACGGCCGAGTACACCACATTGACTGCAACGGCGTGGCCAACATCATGGAGAGCCGGCATCTGTTCGTCATCCGCGACATCACCGAGCGCAAGAAGGCTGAAGAAGAGCTGCGTCAGTCCCGGGAATGGCTGCGGGTCACACTTGAAAGCATTGGGGACGCGGTGATGGCCGTCGACACCGACGCCAGGATCACGTTCCTCAATCCGGTGGCCGGATCTCTGACTGGGTGGCAGCCCGAAGAAGCCCTGTATCAGCCGGTTGAAAAGGTGTTCAGGATAATCAATGAAACGACCAGAAAGCCAGCCGAAGACATCGTTCACAAGGTGCTGGTGGAAGGGCGTAACGCAGACCTGGCCAACCACACCGCTCTGATCCACCGGGACGGCCGCGAGATTCCGATCGAGGATAGCGCCGCGCCCATCCGAGACAATTCCGGCAACCTGTCCGGCATGGTGCTTGTTTTCCGTGATGTCACAGAAGAACGGCGTTCAAGGGAAGCCTTGCATAAGGCACATCAAGAGCTCGAGATTCGTGTGCGGGAGCGCACCGCCGAACTCAGGACAACGATATCCAGACTTGAACAAATCAATCAGGAACTGCAGGAATTCGCCCATGTCGCATCCCACGATCTCCAGGAACCCCTGCGCAAGATCCAGACCTTCTGCGATCTTGCAAAAAGAACGTGCGGGCCTGTTCTGGACAGCACCGGCCAGGAATACCTTGATCGGGTCTTCCATTCGGCAGACCGCATGCGGCGGCTGTTGCGGGATTTGCTCCAGTTCTCAAGGGTCGCTTTAAAACCGGAACCATTCAGGAGAGTGGATCTCGGCAGGATTGTGCGGGAGGCGGCGGATGTCTTCGAAAAAACGGTTAAAGATGCGGGCAGCCGGATCGAAATCGGGGAAATGCCGGTTCTGGAAGCGGATGAAAGTCAGATGATCCGGCTTTTCCAGAATCTCATCGGCAACGCGTTGAAGTTTCGCAGCGATCAGCCCCCTCGAATCCATATTCATACAGAAAAGGCTGAATCCATGTTCGAGATCCGGGTGAAGGACAACGGCATTGGATTTGAACCGCAGTATGCCGAGCTCGTTTTCAAGCCTTTCCAGAGACTGCACAGCCATAGCGAATATGAGGGAACCGGGATGGGGCTGTCCATCTGCCGTAAGATCGTCGAGCGACACGGGGGAAATATCAGGGCCGAGAGTGAACCGGGAAAAGGTTCGACGTTCATCATTCGTCTGCCTGCAAAACAAATCACCCTGGAGGATAAGTGATGTCGGAGGGCAATTGTAAAACCGTGTTGATGGCCGACGACGATGCGGAAGACTGCATGCTGGCCACCCTTGCCGTTGCAGAGAGCGGGGCAAAGGCGGCATTCTCCACGGTCCCGGATGGAATCGAACTCATGGACTACCTCTCGCAGCATTCCCGTTCCAAGGAGAAACGGCTGCCGGATCTCATCCTCCTGGATTTAAACATGCCGCGAAAGGATGGCCGCCAGGCTCTCGTCGAAATCAAATCCGATCCCGCCCTTCGTCATATCCCAATCGTGATTCTCACGACATCCGAAGAGCAAAAGGATGCCGACTTCACCAGGGAGGCCGGGGCGGAATCCTTTATCACCAAACCGGCGACCTTCGACGCGTGGGTCCAAATCATGAATTCTCTGGCCGAGAAATGGCTAAAGTAATTGGTGCGGACAGCGAAAAGGATCTGAGAATCCGGAAAAGTCAACCTTACCTGATCTAACCTTCTCCTTCCCTGGAGGTCTCCGGAGTGATCCTTTGAGCCATAAACCTTGACTCCTGTATCAACCCACCTCGCCATCCCCCGTCGGCCGAGGGGTCAAGGCTGCTCCGATGCCGTTTGCGTTTTTTCGACTACTCAAGCGTGATAATCTAAGAATTGACAGTTCAATCATGAGTCACAAGAGAATACGGAAAGGTCGGGAGCAGTAATAGACAGGCCGCGCGACTGCGTTAACGTGCGTTCCCCGGAAGTGGATGAGCTAAATGGAGAGAAGTATGGAGCGTTCCAAGCCATCGGTCGAAGAAATCGTTCAGAGAATCGCCGATCACCTTCGGCCTGAGAAGATCATCCTGTTTGGATCAAGGGCACAAGGAAAAGCATCCTCTGAAAGCGACATCGACCTTCTGATCGTCTATGCCGGGCCGAAGTCCAAGCGTGAGGTGAAGTTGGAGGTTCACAGCCTTTTCAAGCACCCCGATTTTTCGATGGATGTTTTCGTACTCACACCCCATGAACTGGAAATGCAGAAAGCGATCGCAAACACACTGGCCCGTGAAGTGACCGAAAGCGGGGTTGTCTTCTATGGATGAGCAGAAGAAGACGGTCATTCAGAGATGGATGGGTAAGGCCGATCATGATCTGATTACTGCGAGGCGCTAGTGGATCCGCCCGATTGGGGTGACGGTTTCGGAGTCCGGCGGGAGTTTCATCAAGCATAGGACCGCGTCTTCGAAAACCGGGAGGAGGAGAAGACGGGAGTACGAGGACGGCGGTGGTGGACAGATTTGAAGGGGGCACATCCTTGGAGCTTGGGCCCTTTTACTCCCCCGGCGGACCCGGGGGCTTTTCGATCCTCCCGAGCTTGCGGGACTTCGGCGCGGGGACGGAGTGGAGTTCCACCCCTTTCTGAACCACGGGTCCGGCGTAATAGGTGTCCATTCTCAGCGAGTTGGGCTTGCATCCCTCCAGGCAGTTGCCGCAGAGGATGCACTTGAAGCGGTCGATCATCCAGAGGTGTTTGTCCCGGTCCACCAGGATGGCTCCTGTGGGACACCTCCGTTCGCATTGTTTGCAGAGGATGCACCGGACGGACTCGATGACGATGCGGCCCCGCGTCCTTTCATACGGGACCCACGGCCGATCGGGGTACATCTTGCAGGCCGACTTGGAAAAGAGGCTCCTGGCCGCGGTCTTCAGCATGACGAGGAGGGTGTCTTCCATACCTACCTTTCAGCGCAGCTGATGCAGGGGTCGATGGTGAGGACCACGACCGGCACATCGGCCAGGTCGCACCCTTTCAGCATGTGGAGCAGGGCCGGCAGGTTGGCAAACGTAGGGGTCCGGATCCTGTAGCGGTCCAGGAACTTCGTCCCGTTTCCCCTGACATAGTGAACCACCTCGCCGCGGGGCTGTTCCAGCCTCGAGAAGTACTCGCCCTCCGGGAAACCCTTGACCGCAAGGTCGACGGGGCCCTTCGGGATCTTCTCGATCACCTGCCGGATCAGGTCAAAGGCCCCATGGACCTCTCGAACCCGAACCATGGCCCTGGCGTAGCAGTCGCCCGCAAGCTCGACCACCGGCTCGAAATCGAGCTCCCCGTAGGCCGCGTACCCGAGCTTGCGCAGATCCTGGTCCACGCCGCTCCCCCGGCTGGTGGGGCCGACGGCTCCGAGTCGGTAGGCGTCTTCGGCCGAAAGGATGCCCACATCCGAAAAGCGGTGCCGGATCGTGTAATCCCTCGCGAACACCCCGGCCAGATTCCGGGCGTAGTCGGCCTCGATCTCCTTTAACCGGTTCTCGATCGACTTCAGGCGGTCGTCATCGACATCCTTTCTCACACCCCCCACTTTGCAGACCCCGAAGATGACCCGCCCCCCGGCCGTCTCCTCGATGATGTCGAGGATGTATTCGCGAACCCGCCAGCAGCCGCAGAAGAGGTTCTCGAAGCCGGCGGCATCGGCCGCAAGCCCGAGCCAGAGGAGATGGCTGTGGATCCTGGAGAGCTCGCTCCAGAAGACTCGAAGATAGCGGGCGCGCGGGGGCACCGGCAGGTCCATGATCTTCTCCACGCCCTGACAGTACCCCAGTCCGTGGATAAAGCTGCAGATCCCGCAGATCCGCTCGGCCACGTAGACCATCTCCTGAAAGATCTTCTTCCGGCAGAGCAGCTCCAGTCCCCGGTGAATGAATCCGAGGGACGGAATCGCCTCGACCACCCTCTCGTCTTCGAGGACCAGGTCGAGGTGGATGGGCTCGGGGAAGACAGGGTGATGTGGGCCGAAGGGGATGACGGTCCTGGCCATGGCTTATGTCCCCTCCGCCGTATCCGTCCGGCTGAATGGCGCCTTCACGTCCACCCGGTAAAACTTTCCGCCGTAATCCATGCCGATCCCCACGAAATCGACTCCGAAGAGGTCGCGGATCTCGTTCTCGTAGGTGAAGGCGCATGAATAGGACGGCGTCACGCTGGGGAGCACCGCGTCGTCTTCCGGCACCATGACGCGCAGGTTGAGAAAGCGGTACGCCTTGTCGAAGGTGTAGTCGACCAGGAACCGGTCGAGCTTCGTACAGCCGATCTGGACCAGTCGCCAGCCCTCTTCGGACATCCCTCGGACGCGGCCCGTCAGCTCTTCCTTTTCAATGACGATGGTCTCCTGCTCTTCGAACATGGTCGGTTGTTCCTTTGTTATTTGCCCTTGGTCACTTGAACGATGCAAGATGCAGGATGCATGATTCAGGATGAAAAACCTTGCTGCACCCTCGGACCTGTCTTGAATCCTGTATCCTGCATCCTGGATCCTATTCTTCCTGATTCCGCCTTCCGCTTTCCGCATTCCCACTTCTAGATACGCGCTCTCCGGTGCCACCTCCCGGGTCGCTCCGCCCTCATGCGCTCCCGTTTTTCCTCCAGGATCCGGATGGCCTCGATGACGCTGTCGATGATGGCCTCAGGCCGGGCTGCACATCCCGGGATGTAGACGTCCACGGGGATGGTCGTGTCCACACCCCCCAGCACGTTGTAGCACTCCCTGAAGAAGTGCCCGCTCGTCGCGCAGATGCCGACCGCCACCACGACCCGGGGATCCCCCATCTGACGATAGATCGTCCGGACCACCTCCCGGTTCTGATGGTTGATATAACCGGTGATCAGGAGGATGTCCGCATGCTTGGGATTGCCGGTGTTGATGATCCCGAACCGCTCGAGATCGTACATGGGCATCAGGCATGCGAGCACCTCGATGTCGCATCCGTTGCACGCCGACCCGTCGTAGTGAAAGACCCATGGGGATTTTCTGAAAAAGTTCATTCCCTTTCCTCTCGCTAGCCCTGCTGCATGAAATAGAGCACCAGCAGGTTGCCGACCCCCAGGATGAGCGTCACCGCCCAGGCCGATTTGACCATGAGCTCCCACTTCACCCGCGAGCTGCTGTTGTCGACGAGGACCTCGAGAAAATAGACGAGCAGGGCGGAGAACACGCCCAGGAGCGGGTTGAACGCAAAGAAGAGGTAGACCATGCTGAGGAGCAGGATCATCCGATACCAGTGCTCGATCTCGATCAGGGCCAGGGAAGGGCCGGCAAACTCGGTGGTCACCCCTTTCACGAGCTCCTGGTGGGCGTGCTCGGAGGTGGCGAGATCGAAGGGGGACTTTCGGAGCTGGATGGTCAGGACATAAATCAGGCCGACGAACACGCCGGGCAGGTGGAGGATCAGCGGTTTGTCGCTCCCGGCGATATCGGCCACGTCGAAGCTCCCGGTCACGGTGTAAAAGCCCACGGCGGAGATCAGCAGCATGGGCTCCGACGAGAGCATCTGCAGGAGCTCCCTCTCGGCCCCGATGGAGCTGTAGGGCGAATTGGTGGAATAGGCGCTCAGGACCAGGAAGATATCGGCGAGGATGAGGGCGAAGATCACCATCAGGAGATCCTGGCCGGCAAAAAAGAGGGAGCCGCTCGCCATCATGAAGATGAGAAAGATGAAGAGGTAGTAGCTGTGAAAACGGTTCACGATGAGGTTCTCTTTCCCCAGGAGCTTGAACACGTCGTAAAAAGACTGGAGCACAGGCGGTCCTACCCTGCTCTGCATCCGTGCCGTGACGATGCGATCCGCCCCCACCAGGAGTCCGCCGAGGACAGGGGCCAAGACCAGGAAAGCCGGCACCAGGTACAGGGGCTTCATAGGTGCTCCACAAGGAACATCAGGACCAGCAGGCCGATCGAACCCACCAGCGTACCTCGAAAGAGCACCCCTTCGCTGAAGTAGCGGTCCAGGTAGTAGTTCCTGAAAGACCATTCCCGGGGGCGGCCGAAAGACCCCATGAACTGGTGCGGGTCGTCCACGTTGGCACCCGAAAGATAGGGAGCCACCCGGACGAGGTTTTTCCAATGGATAAAGAACCCCAAGGGGAGGAGCAGCATGAGCCCCAGCATCGCGATCACCGTCAGGACGGACCCCCGGCTGAGCATGGGGTCATACCCGTACAGCGGCTCGATCAGGTAGACCCCCACGAGGGGATAGAGTGCGGTGGCCAGGATGGTGAGGAACGCCAGCGCGTAGAGGGCGGGCCACTCGGTGCCGACGGTCTTTCCCTTCGAGGGTTTGGCCCCGGTCACGGCGGTCAGCTTCCCCATCCATTTGGCCCAGAAGAAGAAGTGGAGCGAGCTCCCGAAAATCACGATCGGCGGGTAGACGGGGTTTCTGGCGGCAAGGGCCTGGATCACGGCCCACTTGCTGATCAGCATCCCGAAGGGGGCAAGGAACATCCCGGCCATTCCGATCAGCATCACGATGGTCAGGACAGGCCGCTCGGATATCAACCCGTGCATGTCCTCGATGTCCCGGGTTCCGACCTGCTGCTCGACGGTCCCCACACAAAGGAACATCAGCGCCTTTGCCACGGCATGGAAGATGATGAGCAGCACGGCGGCCCAGAGGGCCCCGTAGGTGCCCACGCCGGCACAGAGGGTGATCAGACCGAGGTTGGCAATGGTCGAGTAGGCAAGGACCCGCTTGGCATCCCGCTGGGAAATGGCCAAGGCCGATCCGGCCAGGAAGCTGAGCCCTCCGGTGAAGGCCACCACCGAACCTCCCGCCGTGTCCGCCAGGGCCGGAGAGCATCGAAGCAAAAGGTAAACCCCGGCCTTGACCATGGTGCTTGAATGGAGCAGGGCAGAGCACGGTGTGGGAGCCACCATGGCCCCCAGCAGCCACCTGGCAAAGGGAAACTGGGCGGCCTTGTTCATGCCGGCGAAGACGAGCAGCAGAACGGGCAACATGTACGCTCCCTCTTTCATCTCCACGATGCTGCTGAGCTCCACGGTCCCCAGGCGGTTCGATGCGAAGACGATGGAAGCGGCAAAGGCCATGCCCCCGATCAGAAGCATCCAGAGCGCGCGGAATGCGTTTTCGACCGCCTCGGCGCCGAGCGAATACCGGATCATGACGAAGGAGCACAGGGTCGTGACTTCCCAGAAGAAATAGATCCAAGGGATGGTGTTGGAAAAGATGATGCCGTACATACCGAAAAAGAAGAGGAACATGGCCGCCATGAAACGGCCCCGGCGATCCGGGACCTCAGGGTGATCCTTGTGGTAGCGTTCCATGTAGCCGACGGTATAGATCGCAATCAGAGGTCCGATGATGCCGATGATGAGCGCCATGATCACGGAGAGATTGTCTACGTACAGGTACCTCTCGGACTCCGGGATCCAGCCGCTCAGGTGATACCATGTCACGAGCCCATACTGAACGAGGACGAGAAGCGGGATGTAGTAGCGCTTCAGGGAAAGACCACGGCAGGCCAAGAGGAAAGCGACTGCGAGGAGGACGTCGCCGGCCGTAAGCATTCCACTCATCAGGGTGGATTCGACCCTGAAATATTGGCAGTAGCCCGGGGCGCAAGCCATGGCGAGACCGATCACGCCTGCGCCGATGAGCGCGGAGGAGAAGAGGACGATCCACTTCTGAATAACGGTGGACCGTGTGATCAGAAGCAGGGCGGCGGGCAGGAGCGGGAACAAAATCAGAAACACGATCCAGTTCATTTCATATCCATTCGGGATGGGTATAGTAGGGGTGCGTCAAAACTACAGGATGGCATGTCTCCTCACAATACACTCAATTTCGTATTTTCCGGTCCCGTGCCCGTATGCGGCCAGGGGCGACGGCGGGTGTCTTGCTGTAGAGATCGAGATGATTTGGCGACCCGCCGGCTTTCGTGCTATAGCTGCGGGTAGACGCTGAGGAACTGCAGTTTCGGCTGATGCCGGATGCCGGTCTCTGGATAACCGGTACTGGATCTCATCTTCGGTGAACTGCCGGGTATCCAGCATCGGGTATCAAGCTCGATCATCTGCTCCAGAAAAAAGCAACGGTCTCTAGCATACAGGCAACGCAAGCGGAGGAGATTGATACAACGCCAGGTGTCATTCATGCGCAGTCACCGAGCCGCGAGCCCGACGCCGGCCAAAGGAGGAAAGAGATGAGCTGGGACATAAAATACTATCCGGAATACTGGGCGGGGAAGAAGCTTGCCTACCCCCATGTACCGAAGGAATCCCCCAAGTTTGCGAGGAGCATCGTCGCAGGAAACCTGGTTTTCGTGTCCGGATGCACGGGTCAGGATACGATCAGCGGGAAACCTACGGCCGACCGCTTCGAGGATCAGATGATCATGGCTATGGACAAGGTCAAGATGGCCATGGAAGAGGCCGGCAGTTCCCTGGAGAATGTCGTCAAGACCCTCATGCTGATCAAGCACCGGGATGATTACCCCAGGATGAGGAGGACCGAGGTCGAGTACTACCAGCAGCACGCCCCCTACCTGGTGGAGTTCCCGCCGGCCAGCACCTTCATCGTCCCCGCCTCTTTGGCCAGGCCCGAATTCCTGGTCGAGGTGGACGTCATCGGGGTGGTGAACAGGGACGCACCGGGGTGGCCGTTGAAGTACTATCCTGAGTCCTGGGCCGGGAAGAGGCTGGCGTTTCCTCATGTGCCGAAGGAATCTCCGAAGTTCGCCAGGACCGAGACCGTGGGGAACCTGATCATGGTCTCGGGCTGCACCGGTCAGAACACGGAGAATCTCCAGGTGGAGGCCGGAGACATCGAAGGCCAGACCAGGATCGCCCTCGGCAAGATGATCCATGGTATGGAGGAGGCGGGCGGTTCTTTGAACAACCTCGTGAAGACTTACGTATTGTTGCGGAACATGAACGACCTCCCGAAGTATCGAAAGATCGAGCAGGAGTTTTTCCAGGAGCATGCCCCCGACCTTGCCGGGAACCCGCCTGCCAGCACCGTGATCCAGGCGGCGAGTCTCGCCCTTCCCGAGTTCCTGATGGAGGTGGAGGCCTTTGGGGCGATCAAAAGGGATGCCGCGGGCTGGGAGGTAAGATCTATCCGGGGAAACCAAGAGGCGGCTTCGGCTGCATCGCTGGGGCAGCTGCTCTTCCTTTCCGGCTGCGACGGTTCCGACCCGAAGACGGGACGAGTCCAAACCGGTGCGATCGAAGTCCAGATCCATCAGGCCCTCGACAAGGTGAAGGCCTCCCTGGAGAAATCCGGAAGCGGCATGGAGAAGATGGTGAAGACCTTTATGCTGCTGAAGAGGCTGGAGGATTATCCCCGGATGAGAAAGGCGGAGGTGGAGTATTACGAGAAGCACGCGCCGTATCTCGTTGAACACCCGCCGGTCAGCACCTTCATGCAGCTCTCGGAACTGACGAGTCCCGGTTTGTTCGAGATCGATGTGACCGCACTGATGTAGTGTGACCCGGAAACCCAGGGCCTCTGGGGGTCGGTCGCAAACGACGGGCTCGGTCCGGCAAAGCCGTCTGCCGGAAAGCTGGAATGATGGGATGTTGGGGCTTCGATGCCAAGGAGCCAAACGGCGCCCACATTCCAGGGTTCACCTCATGAATTCCTGCAGGATGGGTGGACCCCGGCCAGGCCCTGAGCCGGGGGAAGCCCGTCGGTTGAGGTGGCACGTCCAATCGCTTGAACTGATGGGTTTCGCTCCGCTCCACCCATCCTACGAAAGCCCGGTGAGAAACGGCATCAGCAGCGGTAAACCTGGATCCCGGCCCCGGCTTGTGCCGGACAGACCCTATCCCCACCGCAATGACTCGTCTTCGGATTTGGTTCATGCCTCTTCCGGATTTAGTGCTTCAGAAAACCATCCATTTTGCCGATAGCTAGAGCGAATGAGAATATGAGCCCTGGAGGGGAAATCACTGATGGCCTGGCATTCTCTGAGGAATGAAGCAGAGATCAAGAGGATCCTTGATCTCGTCATCCAAAGAGGCACGGACATTGAGGTTCATATCCCGGGGGACGAGGAGACCTATTTCTCGAAGTTGGCCGAGATCCTGCCCGTGGACGGTGGCGGAAGGCGGGAGGGGAGGGGAATAGGCCTGCAACTCGCTCTGGAGAAGCTGTCCCCCCGGATTGGGAATCAACGTGTCCGAGACGCCGCTGTGGTCGACATCTATTTTCCTTTCAGCCGGTTCCACTGCCGGTTCCACTCCGCTCTCGCCTCCGGACACGGAAAACCTCCCAGAGAACGGCTGATGATCGGGTACCCGGGGATAGTGGAGGTCGAGGAGAAGAGGAGGGAGGAGCGCCTCTACCCCGATTCGCCCGGCTTCTTGTCCGCGGTCTTCATGCTGGGCAAGGAAGAGGACGGGGAAAGGTACGAGCTGAGCGTCCTGAACTACTCCAGCCATGGCCTGGGCCTGCTCGTTGGAGAAGAGGATTCATCCCTGCTCCCGAGGTTGGAGCCGGGGGACACGATCCCGGAGATTCTCCTCTTCGGAGAGGCCCTGCTAGCGAGGATTTCGGCCGTTGTCCGGCACAAGAGCGAGATACACGAAGGGCCGCACGCAGGTGCATTTGTCGTGGGTCTTGAATCGGCGGACGGTCTGGAAGGATGTCTGGATAGAAGTCCTCTACCGGTTACCCGGAGGACGGATTGCGGAGAGCGGTCGTAACCTATGCCGGAGCCGATCAAAAAAGGTCCCATTCCGATCAAGAAGCCCCCGATCCCATCCAAGTCGAGCCTCAAGGCGACCATCAAGGATCAGTCCGGAGCCGGCAAGACCCGTATAGGGGAAATCCTCTCCAAGGAAGGATACATCACCAGCACCCAGCTCCAGGAGGCCCTGAACTACCAGAAGAAGAATCAGGGGCGACTGGGGAGTATTCTCATCAACCTGGGCTACATCGACGAGGATACGATCATCAGCGTCCTCAGCCGTCTCCACCATTACCCGCCGGTCGTCATCTCCCGGCAGACCGTCAGCCCCGAAGCCGTGAAGGTCCTTTCCTATGATCTCGCCAAGAAACACATGGCTTTTCCTCTCCGGATCGACGGCGACATCCTCGAGGTCGCCATGGTGGAGCCGACGGACACCTCGGCGGTCGAAGAGCTCCAGACCGCGGTGCGGAAAAACCTGCGGATCAGCATCTCTACGGAGAAGGACATCGTCGACGCGTTCAAGAAGCACTACAACATCAGCGACGAGGAGTATCACGGGTTCTTCGGCAGGAAGGATGAAAAGCAGGAGGACGATACTCCGGTCATCGAGGTGGAAGACTTCGGCGCGCTGGTGTCCGAGGCCGCGGCGGATATCCAGATCGAGACCCCTACGGAAGATGAAGAAGGCTCCAACGAGTATTCGGCGGCCAGTGCCCCCATTATCAAGCTGGTCAACGGGATCATGTTGAGGGCGATCAAGGAGGGCGTCAGCGATATCCACATCGAGCCTTTTGAGAAGGCCCTGCAGGTCCGCTACCGGTTGGACGGAGCGCTCTACAAGTCCATGAACCTGCCCCTGGCCATCAAGAACGCCCTCGTCTCAAGAATCAAGATCCTGTCGGGTCTCAACATCGCCGAGCGCCGGGTGCCCCAGGACGGCAGGATCAAGCTGCGGGTGGGGCGGGACAAGGCGGTGGACTTCCGCGTATCCAGCCTGCCCACGCTTTTCGGGGAAGGCATTGTCATGAGGATCCTGGACCCGGGTGCCCTGAACGTGGACCTGACGAAGCTCGGCTTCGAACAGAAGACCTTCGACGCACTGAAGCGCTGCATCTACCGGCCCTACGGCCTCCTCCTCGTCACGGGGCCGACCGGAAGCGGCAAGACCACGACCCTCTACTCCATCCTCAACGCCCTGAACAAGGAAGACACCAAGATCCTCACGGCCGAAGACCCGGTCGAGTTCAACTTCAGGGGGATCAATCAGGTCCTCGTGAGAAATGAAGTGGGGATGACCTTTGCCGCAGCCCTCAAGTCCTTCCTGCGCCAGGACCCCGACATCATCATGGTCGGCGAGATCCGCGACATGGAGACGGCCGAGATCGCCATCAAGGCCGCCATGACCGGTCACCTGGTCTTCAGTACCCTCCACACCAACGATTGCCCTTCCACCATCGGCCGTCTGGTGGACATCGGCATACCGTCTTACATGCTGGCCTCCGCGGTGACCATGGTCCTTTCCCAGCGGCTGGTGAGGAGGCTCTGCCAGTGCAAAGCCCCGGTAGAGGTAGATCCCAAGGAACTGGAGTCGCTGGGATTCCCGAAGGACGAAATCCCCAAGCTCACCGTGTACGGCCCGAAAGGATGCGAGATCTGCAAGGGGAGCGGGTACAAGGGGAGGGTGGGTCTCTACGAGCTGATGGAAGTGACCGATGACGTGGGCAAGGCCATCAACGCAAGCGTGCCGGAGGACCAGCTGCGGAAGGTCGCCATGCAGGAGGGGATGGTCACCCTCCGCGATGCGGGGCTCCAGAAGATCCGCGAGGGGATGACCTCCGTGGAGGAGGTCGCCAGGAGGACCATTGCGACCAAGGAGGCCATGCCGGCCTACCTGGTGAATCCGGACGTGATCGAGTGCCAGGATGGAGAAATCATCATCCGAGAGGGGAATACGGACCTGGATTTCTACAAACTTGTGCGGGGCGCCCTGGCGGTCGTCAAGGACGGGAAGAAGATCGCGGAGATCGCTCAACCTGGTGACTTTTTTGGTGAAATGGCCGCAATCTCGGGTGAGCCCAGGTCCGCCTCCATCGTGGCGTCCGGAAAGGCGGTGGTGAAACGCTTCCCCGGCGAAAAGCTCCATGAGGTGATCGAGAAGTATCCCGATGTGGCCAAACACCTTTTTCAGCTCCTGGTCGGCCGTCTCGACCGCGCCAACAAGCTCACCACCAAACTTGCCGCCGATCTGGTCAAGATCAATCAGCAGCGAAGACCCGCTTAGTTGTCACCAAACCCTCCACCTCCGGCGGCGGACCCGGAGAGGTTCTACCGATCCGGGGTGAAAATTATGCCCTGAAAACAAGCACCTGAGGCCACCGGCTCTTCGGGTGGAGTCTCACTCATAACGGTCTTACGCGCACATCCTTCAGGTACTTGTTTTGAAAAGTGCGGCAAACCCCTGTTCAAATACCCCCTCGCACGAACAAGCAAGGCTTGTCCATGGCACCGGGCAAGAATGGATGAAACGGAGAACGCTTCCTTTCTGGAAAATGCACAGGGGAAATCGTATACTGGTCACCGACAAATAGGAAGGCAGGAGGTGCATCAGGAAATGGGCTTCAGGGATTTTTCCGTGACCCCCGCCTACAGGGAGCGCTACCCCGGGGTGGGTTTCGGGCTGGCCATGGTCAGGGGGTGCAGCAACCCCTCCAACCCGCCCGGGTTCGATCAACACAAGCGGAAGCTGCTGCGCAGGATGAAAAGGAGGGAGACCCTGGCAGAGATTGCCGCTCGGATCGGCACGTACGAGAGATTCTTTGGGAGCTTCGGGTTCGAGTGCCCCCTGCCCAAGCACCTGAAGTATACGGTAGAGACCGGGTTCCCGCGCTACAACCTCATGGTGGACGCCCACTTCATCGCGGAGATGTGCGCGGGGATCCTGGTCGCGGTCACGGACTTCGATCGATTCGACGGCAGACTCCGCCTCGACATCGCTGCGGAGGGAGAGTGCTGCAGCGGCATGGGCGGAAGAGAGTTCAGGACCAAGAAAGGGGAGATCGTCCTCAGGGACGACCGGGACATCGTGTGCGTGCTCTGCCAGGGGGCGGATGAGAAGACCAGGGTCTCGGAAGCCACCCAAAACGTGCTCTTCTACGCGTATGCCGTGCCGGGAGTCGGAGACGGGTTTCTCAGGGAAGGTCTCGCGCTGGCTGCGGAGGCCGTCTCGGCGTTTGGCGGGGGGATGGTTGAGGGACCCGAGACGTACGGCGTTTAGTGTGATTTCCAACATTCCATTGTTCCGGTTTGCCGGCCGTAGATTTCACCCCTCCGGGGTTTTTGAAGCCGGATCCGGAAAACCCCTTGACACCGTACTTGACCTGCGCTATCGTCATAGGACTAACTTGAGCAGGTGAGAAGCATCTAATCATGTTATCCATCGGCCGGAATACCATCGCTATTACCACCGCAATAGGGGTCCTTGTATCCCTATTGCTCCTCCTCCTTTTGGGGAAACCCAAAATACCGGGCCTGATGATGGCATGAAATAGAACCAGAGTATCAAAAAACCGTTATCAGGCCCCCCTGATAACGGTTTTTTTTTGGAGTCAAATCTCGAACACCCCGGCAAGGATGAGTTTATGAGCAGGCAGATCGTTCTTTACGACACCACCCTCAGGGACGGCACCCAGGGAGAGCAGGTCAACCTATCGGCCGAGGACAAGCTTCGCGTGGCCCGGAAACTGGACGAGATGGGGATCCATTATGTGGAGGGGGGCTGGCCCGGCTCGAATCCCAAGGACGCCCGTTTCTTCGAGATGTGCCGGAGCGAATCCTTCAAGAACATCAGGCTCACCGCATTCGGGAGTACCCGCCGCGCCTTCACGAGGCCTGAAGGGGATCAGAACATCTCCGCCCTGCTCGAAACCGGGACAGGCGCGATCACGATCTTCGGCAAGAGCTGGGACCTCCATGCCTCCGAGCTCATCGGCGCCACCCTAGAGGAAAACCTCGCCATGATTCGGGAGAGCGTAAGCTTCCTGAAATCCAAGGGGAGGGAAGTCGTCTACGATGCAGAGCATTTCTTCGACGGCTACAAGAGAAACCCCTCCTACGCGATGGAGTCGATCAGGGCAGCCATGGAGGGAAACGCGGACTGGATCGTCCTCTGCGACACGAACGGGGGGAGCCTGCCCCATGAGGTGATGGAGATCATGGGCAAGGTCGTGGTCCACCTGGACAGACCTTTCGGGATCCATGCGCATAACGACTGCGGCCTTGCCCTGGCCAACTCGCTGGTGGCGGTCCAGGCCGGCGCCTCCATGGTGCAGGGGACCATCAACGGGTACGGGGAGCGGTGCGGCAACACGGACCTGATCGCCGTCATCGGAAACCTCCAGGTAAAGATGGGGTATGCCTGCATACCGCCGGACCGGCTCAAGAGGCTCACGGAGCTCTCGAGGTATGTGAGCGAGGTGGCCAACGTGCCCCCTGTCAGTCAGCGCCCTTTCGTCGGGAACAGCGCCTTTGCCCACAAGGGGGGCGTGCATGTGAGCGCCATTATCAAGGATCCGCGGGCCTACGAGCACATCGAACCCGAGATGGTGGGGAACCGCCGCCGGGTCCTGGTCTCCGACCTCTCGGGCAAGAGCAACATCGACTACAAGGCCCGGGAGATGGGCATCAAGATCGGGGGAAACGGGTACGGCAGCGATAAGATCGTGCAGGAGATCAAACGGATGGAGGATCAGGGCTTCCAGTTCGACGCCGCCGAAGGGAGTCTGGAGCTCCTCATCAAAAAGGCCTCAGGACAGTTCGTCGAGCCCTTCAAACTGGAGTCTTTCAGGGTTACCATTGAGAAGAACGGGTCCGGCCCGTCCGCATCCCAGGCGACCATCAAGATCTCCGTAGGCGATGAGCACGAGATCACGGCCGCCGAGGGGGACGGCCCGGTCAACGCCCTCGACAATGCCCTACGCAAGGCCCTCTACAAGTTCTTCCCCCAGATCAACGAAATGGGGCTTGTGGATTTCAAGGTCCGCGTCATCGACGGGAGCGACGGAACAGGCGCCAAGGTGCGGGTGCAGATCGAGTCCAGGGACAGCAGGGAGATCTGGTCCACCCTCGGGGTGTCGGAAAACGTCATCGAGGCAAGCTGGCAGGCGCTCGTGGACAGTGTTCAGTACAAACTTTCCAGGAACAAGGACGAGGACTGAAGATGGTTTCGTATCCCGCAGTCGGCACGGAGGAATCCGCCGCAGATTTTCTCGCAAGAGAGAGTCTGCGGAGGGTCCTTATGGGATAGCCTTACCGGACGGGCAGCGTGGCACCGTCATGAAAGGATTCCTGGCCACGATTCTCAAGACATGACCCATTTGGAGGCTATCGATGGACGGTAACCGTGTGATCATTTTCGATACGACGTTGAGGGACGGCGAGCAATCCCCGGGTGCCAGCATGAACGCGGCCGAAAAGGTGCGGCTCGCCACACAGCTTGAAAAACTGGGGGTGGATGTCATCGAGGCCGGTTTCCCGGCCGCATCCCCGGGCGACTTCGAGGCGGTGCGGCAGATCGCGGCCAAGGTCAGGCGAGTCCAGGTGGCGGCGCTCGCCAGGGCCTCGAAGGAAGATATCGATCGCGCCTGGGGTTCCATCAAGGATGCGGCCCATCCGAGGATCCATACGTTCATCGCCACCTCGGACATCCACATGAAGTACAAGCTGAAGATGGATCGGGACCAGGTGGTGGAGGGCGCGGTCCGGGCCGTTCGCCATGCAAAGGGTTATACGGACAACGTCGAGTTCTCGGCCGAAGACGGCTCCCGGAGCGATCCCGATTTCCTCTGCAGGATCTTTGGAGCCGCCATCGAGGCGGGGGCCACCACCATCAACCTCCCGGACACGGTGGGGTATGCACTCCCGGATGAGTTCGGAAAGCTGGTCTCCTATGTCCGGGAAAACACCCCCGGCATGGACAGGATCGTTCTCAGCGTCCATTGCCACAACGATCTCGGCCTTGCCACGGCGAACACCATTGCCGGTTTGCGGGCCGGTGCGCGCCAGGCCGAGGTCACCATCAACGGTATCGGCGAGAGGGCCGGCAACACCTCCCTGGAAGAGATCGTGATGTGCCTCTTCACCAGGAAGGGAGATACGGGGCTTTTCACCGGCATCCACACGAGAGAGATCCACCCGTCCAGCAGGCTCGTGAGCATGATCACGGGGATCGTGGTCCAGCCCAACAAGGCGGTCGTAGGGGCGAACGCCTTTGCCCACGAGGCCGGGATCCACCAGGACGGGGTGCTGAAGAACCGGATGACCTATGAGATCATGGAGCCGGAAACCGTGGGGCTCTCCACCAACCGGCTCGTCCTCGGGAAGCACTCGGGCCGCCACGCCTTCAGGAACAAGCTCACGGAACTCGGGTACGACCTCGGGGAGGAGGACGTCAACAAGGTCTTCGAGCGGTTCAAGGAACTGGCGGACAAGCGCAAGGAGATCCTGGACGAGGACATCGAGGTGATCGTGGCCGAGGAGATCCTCCGCATTCCGGACAAGTACCAGCTGGACTACCTGAACGTGGTCTGCGGGACCGTGGCCGTGCCGACTGCGACCGTGAAGCTGAAGATCGACGGGAAGGAGACCCAGGGCGCGGGCTTCGGGGTCGGGCCCATCGATGCCGCCTACAACACCATATCCAAGATGACCGGCACCCGATCCAAGCTGGTGCGCTTCTCGATCACGGCCATCAGCAGCGGCACGGATGCCCAGGGGGAGGTGACGGTTCGGCTCCAGGAAAACGGCCTGGTCGCCTTGGGCAAGGGGGCGGACTCGGATATCTTCATCGCCAGCGCCAAGGCGTACGTCAATGGATTGAACCGGATCGAGTACCTGAAGAAGAACCCGTCCCTGGCACCGGAGGAAAGGTCGCTCTAGGAGCTGTTCTCGCGCAGTGACGCAGAGACGCAAGTGAATGGTGGCCGGAGGACGTTCGCTGCGAGCAGGAGCGAGCTCCTGCTCGCGATCGCCCCGAGGACCGAAGGAAATCGCAACCGGGGAGGTTGCTCCTGCAAAGCACGAGGATTTCGAGGGCGCATATGGACCCGCAACCTACAACCAACCGTCAGACTACGGACAAGTGACCAATGACAACTCCAATGACCATCACGGAAAAGATCATGGCCGCCCACGCGGATCTCGAGACGGTCGCCCCGGGCGACCTGATCAAGGTCCGTGTGGATCTGGCCCTGGCCAACGACATCACGGCGCCCCTTGCGATCAGGGTGTTTCAGAGCACGGGCAGGAAGGCTGTGTTCGATCGCGACAAGGTCGCACTGGTTGCGGACCACTTCGTCCCCAACAAGGATATCCTCTCGGCCGAGCAGGCCAGGGTGATGAGGAACTTCGCGCGGGAGCAGGGGATCAAACACTACTATGAGCTTGGAGACGGAGGGGTCGAGCACGTCATCCTTCCGGAGAAGGGGCTCGTCATCCCGGGGGACCTCGTGATCGGGGCGGACAGCCACACGTGCACCTACGGCGCCCTGGGTGCCTTCTCCTCCGGGGTCGGGAGCACGGATCTCGGCGTCATCATGGCCACCGGCATGACCTGGCTGAGGGTGCCGCCCACGATCAGGGTCGAGTTTGAAGGCAGACTCGGGCGGTGGGTCGGGGGAAAGGACCTCATCCTCCACACCCTGGGGCTGATCGGCGTGGAGGGCGCCAATTACAAGAGCCTGGAGTTTGCCGGGGAGGTGATTCGGGGACTCTCGATGGATCAGCGGCTCACCATGTGCAACATGGCCGTCGAGGGCGGGGCGAAGAACGGGGTAGTGGAGCCGGATGAGGTCACGACCGCGTATGTGTCCGGCCGTTCGGAGCGGAGGCCCGTCTTTCTCAGGAGCGACCAGGGGGCGCGCTATGAAAGGGTCCTGAAGGTCGATGTCAGCGGTATGGAGCCCCAGGTCGCCTTCCCCCATTCCCCCGACAATGTCCGGCCGGTCAGCCAGGCCGGGAGTGTGCCGCTGGACCAGGTCGTCATCGGTTCGTGCACCAACGGCCGGCTGGAGGACCTCAGGGTCGCGTCGTCGGTGCTCAAGGGGAGGACGGTTTCCAAAGGGACCCGATTCATCGTGCTGCCCGGGTCGGCGGAGGTTTACCGGCAGGCGCTCAAGGAGGGGATCCTGGAGACCTTCTGCGACGCCGGCGCCGTGATCGGGCCTCCTTCCTGCGGGCCGTGCCTCGGAGGGCATCTGGGGATCCTCGCCGAGGGGGAGACCGCCCTTTCCACGACCAACAGGAATTTCCTCGGCAGGATGGGCCATGTGGGCAGCCGCGTATATCTCGCCGGCCCTGCGGTGGCGGCCGCATCGGCGATCACGGGGAAGATCTCCTCACCGGAAGAGGTGGTGAAATGAAATTTCAAGGAACGGCATGGAAGTTCGGAGACAACGTGGATACCGATGCGATCATCCCCGCCAGATTCCTGAACGTCTCGGATGAGGACCAGCTGGCCGGGAGCTGCTTCATCGACGTGAGACCCGACTTCATCAAGGGTGTGCGGAAAGGGGACGTCATCCTGGCGGGTACGAACTTCGGGTGCGGGTCTTCCAGGGAGCACGCCCCCCTGGCGATCAAGGCGGCCGGGGTGAGCGTGGTGGTGGCGCGGAGCTTCGCCAGGATCTTCTACCGCAATGCGTTCAACATCGGGCTCCCGATCCTGGAGTGCGATGAGGCGGTCTCCGTCTTCGACGAGGGTTCGCGCCTGACCGTGGACCTCGAGTCAGGGGAGATCGGTGATGCGCAGAAGCACGTGCGGGTCTTTGCCAAGCCCATCCCGGAGTTCATGAGGGCGATGATCCAGGCGGGGGGGCTGGTTCCCTATATCCAGGCGAGGGGCGGGACCTTCTGACAGAAAGAGAACCGAATGTCGAGTGTCGAATATCGGATGTCCAATTTCGAAGGGAAGAAAACCACGTTCATCTCAAGGAGAAGAACATGAGAAGCGACAAGGTCAAAAAAGGCCTGGAACGCGCGCCACACCGGTCCCTCTTCAAGGCCATGGGTTATACCAGCGCCGAACTGGAGCGGCCGCTGATCGGCATCGCCAACTCCGCCAATGAGATCATCCCCGGCCATATCCACCTGGACAGGATCGTGGAGGCGGTCAAGGCCGGCGTATACATGGCCGGAGGCCTCCCGGTCACCTTCGGCACGATCGGCGTCTGCGACGGCATCGCCATGAACCACGAAGGCATGAAGTTCTCCCTGGCAAGCCGGGAGCTCATCGCGGACTCGGTGGAGGCCATGGCCATGGCGCACGCCTTCGACGGGCTCGTCCTGGTCCCCAATTGCGACAAGATCGTGCCGGGGATGCTCATGGCCGCGGCCCGGTTGGACATCCCCGCCGTCCTGATCAGCGGGGGGCCTATGCTGGCCGGAAGGAACCCGCTCGATCAGGGCAAGAAGATCGACCTGATCACGGTGTTCGAACTGGTCGGTACGGTTCGCGCCGGAAAGATGGACGCCGAGACCCTGTCGAGATTCGAGGACGAGGCCTGTCCCACCTGCGGCTCCTGTGCAGGGATGTTTACGGCCAACTCGATGAACTGCCTCTCCGAGGCGATCGGCATGGCCCTCCCGGGCAACGGGACCATCCCCGCGGTGATGGCGGCCAGGATCCGCCTAGCCAAGGAGACCGGGCTGCGGATCGTGGATCTGGTGGAAAGGCAGATCACCCCCAGGCAGATCATGACCCAGGAGGCCCTCGCCAATGCCCTCGCGGTCGACATGGCCCTGGGATGCTCCACGAACACGGTCCTCCATCTCACGGCCATTGCCAGGGAGGCCGGCCTTTCCCTGGACCTGAGCAGGATCAATGAGGTGAGCCGGCGCACGCCGAACCTCTGCACCCTGAGCCCTGCAGGAAAGGACCACCTGGAGGATCTGGACCGTGCAGGGGGGGTCAGTGCGGTCCTCAAGGAGCTCTCGGGTGCGGGGCTGATCAACGAGGAGTGCATGACCGTGACCGGGAAAAAGGTGGGGGAGAACATCGCCGGAGCGGCCGTTCGGGACCACGGGGTGATCAGGCCCCTGGGCAGTCCCTGCAGGCCGGAGGGCGGGATCGCGGTCCTCTTCGGCAACCTGGCCCCGGCAGGGTGCGTGGTGAAACAGTCGGCCGTATGCGAGGAGATGCTCTTCCATGAGGGGCCTGCCAGGGTGTTCGATTCCGAGGATGAGGCGACCGAAGCCATCCTTGCGGGGAAGATCAACGAGGGAGAGGTCCTGATCATACGCTACGAGGGGCCCCGCGGCGGGCCGGGCATGCGCGAGATGCTGACGCCCACCTCCGCCATCGCGGGGATGGGCCTGGACGCACGCGTGGCCCTGATTACCGACGGCCGGTTTTCGGGAGGGACGCGCGGCGCCTCCATCGGTCATGTGTCGCCGGAGGCCATGGAGGGGGGGCCGATCGCCGCTGTCAGAAACGGGGACCTGATTCGAATCGACATCCGGGGCCGGAAGATCGATCTCCTCCTGAAGGAAGAGGAGATCAGGCGGCGTCTCTCGGCCTGGAGGCCGCCCGAGCCGAGGATTCGCTCGGGCTACCTGGCCCGCTACGCCCGGGCCGTGAGCTCCGGGAGCGAGGGGGCGGTGGTCAAGTAGGGCCGGAATGATGGAATCGAATCATGGGGAAACGGGTAAGGAACAGCTGCGTGTTTCTCCGACCCAATATTCCACCGTTCCATCATTCCATGATTCCAATTTTCTCTCAAAAGGGGTGATAGCCATCAAACTCAAAGGTTCACAAATCGTGTTGCAGGTTCTCCAGGAGGAGGGGGTCGAGGTCATCTTCGGCTATCCTGGAGGGATGACCATCGATATCTACGACGAGCTGTCGAGGAGCTCGATCAAGCACATCCTGGTACGGCATGAGCAGGGCGCGGTCCACGCAGCCGACGGTTATGCCAGGGCATCGGGCGGGGTGGGGGTCTGTCTCGTCACATCGGGGCCGGGCGCCACGAACACGGTAACCGGACTGGCCTCGGCCTACATGGATTCCATCCCTGTCGTCGTCCTCACGGGGCAGGTCCCGACGCGGTTGATCGGCAACGACGCCTTCCAGGAGGTGGATATCGTGGGGATCACCAGGCCCTGTACCAAGCACAATTACCTGGTGAGCAACGTGGAAAACCTGGCCCGCATCCTGAAAGAGGCGTTCTACATCGCCCGGTCGGGCCGGCCGGGACCGGTCCTGGTCGATCTGCCCAAGGATGTGCTCCAGGCGAGCACCACCTACAAGGGGTTGGGCGAGATCACGCTCCAGTCCTACAACCCCACTTATGAGCCCAACGCGAGGCAGCTCCCGAAGGCCGTCAAGCTCATCAGGGAGAGCCGGAGGCCCATGATCCTCACCGGGGGAGGGGTGATCCTGTCCGGGGCGGCCGAAGAGCTGCGGACCTTCGCCAGGAAGATCCATTCGCCTGTGGCCTCGACGCTGATGGGGCTGGGGGCCTTCCCCTCCACCGATCCTCTGTGGCTCGGGATGATCGGGATGCACGGGACCTATCGGGCCAACATGTCGTCGGCCGAGTGCGACCTGATGATCGCCGTGGGTGTGCGGTTCGACGACCGGGTTACGGGCAAGATCGAGGATTTTGCGCCCAGGGCCAAGATCGTCCACATCGATATCGACCCCACATCCATACGCAAGAACATCCCGGTCTCTGTCCCCATTGTGGGGGACTGCAAGATCACCCTGAGGAAACTGAACCAGCTGCTCGAGAAGGAGGAGTCGGGGGATCTGAGGCAAGGCAGAGACCCGTGGCTGGCCTTGATCGAGAAGTGGAAGAGTGCTCAGCGGCTCCAGTACGACCAGAAGAAGTGCGCCAACATCAAGCCTCAGTACGTGATCGAGATGCTCAGCCGGATGAGCAACGGCAAGGCGATCATCACGACCGAGGTGGGGCAGAACCAGATGTGGGCCGCCCAGTACTATCAGTTCGACCAGCCCAACCGTTTCATCACCTCAGGGGGGCTCGGGTGCATGGGGTTCGGTCTCCCCGCGGCCATTGGGGCGCAGGTGGCCCAACCGGATAAGCTGGTCGTGGATATCGCCGGCGACGGAAGCATCCAGATGAACATCCAGGAGATGGCCACCGCCGTGCAGTACGGGCTGCCGGTCAAGATCGTGATCCTGAACAACCGGTACCTGGGGATGGTTCGCCAGTGGCAGGAGCTGTTCTACGACCGCTGCTACTCCTGCACCGGGATGGAACACGCCCCCGACTTTGTGAAGCTGGCCGAGGCTTACGGGGCGGTGGGCCTGAGGGCCACCAGACCCGATGAGGTGGAATCGGTGTTGAAGGAAGGGCTCTCGATACCGAAGGCGGTGATCATGGATTTCATTGTGGAGAGAGAAGAGTGCGTCTACCCCATGGTCCCGGCCGGAAAACCGATCACGGACATGCTGCTGACGTGAAGAAAGTACAGGTCTTACAGGACCTATATGACCTATATTCTTTTAAAGGGAAAAGACCATGACGAACAACGGTACCAAGAGGAATATCCTCTCCATGCTGGTGGACAACCAGCCCGGGGTGCTTTCCAGGGTGGCGGGGCTTTTCAGCGGCAGGGGATTCAACATAGACAGCCTGTGCGTTTCCGAGACCACGGACCCCATGGTCTCGAGGATCACCATGGTGGCCGTGGGCGATATGCTCATCCTCGAACAGATCGAGAAGCAGCTCAACAAACTGATCAATGTCATCAAGGTCCTGGATTTCACGGAGACCGAGTTCGTGCAGCGGGAGACGGCCCTCGTCAAGGTGAGGGCCAAGCCCGAGCACAGGGCCGAGATCCTCAGGATGGCGGATATCTTCCGGGCGACCGTGGTCGATGTGGGAACAGAGTACTACACCATCGAGGTGACGGGGGAGGAGGGGAAGATCTCCGCCTTTCTGAAGCTCCTCAAGCCTATGGGGATCAAAGAGATCGCCAGGACCGGACCCGTGGCCCTGGCCCGTGAGAAGAAATAGAAATGAAATTCCGCTACCAAGCACGAAAGGGTCCAACGTAGAATATCGAATGTCCAATTTCCAGGTGAAGACCAAAGTGCGCTATCCCTTACGCTTGGTCATTGGAAATTCCAAATTCTGCACCGGACATTCTCTGGGTGTCTTCGTGGCGGAACGCTTGTAAGTAGAAGACCTGCCGCTAAGGCACGAAGACACAAAGAAGAAAACCTCTCTTTCCGCATCTCTTTGTGACTTGGTGTCTTCGTGGCGGGACTCAAGAAAGGAGACGGTATGGCAAAGATCGATTTCGGCGGTGTCATGGAAGAGGTGATCACTTCGGAGGAATTCCCCCTGACCAGGGCGAGGGAGATCCTCAAGAATGAAAAGATCGTGGTCCTCGGTTACGGAGTGCAAGGACCCGGCCAGGCCTTGAATCTGAGGGACAACGGCTTTGAGGTCATGATCGGGCAGCGGCCGGAGGAAAAGGTATATTGGGACAAGGCGATCCGGGACGGCTTTGTTCCGGGGAAGACCCTCTTCCCCATCGAAGAGGCGGCAAGAAAGGGCACCATGATCCTTTACCTCCTCTCGGACGCAGGGCAGATGGCGGCCTGGCCCACGGTGAAGGCCTGCCTGAACGAGGGAGATGCGCTCTACTTCTCCCATGGGTTTTCCATCGTCTACAAGGATCAGACCGGCGTCGTCCCCCCGAAGAACGTGGATGTCATCCTGGTGGCCCCCAAGGGGTCCGGCCGCACCGTGCGCATGAACTTCCTGGACGGAAGCGGAATCAACTCCAGCTTTGCGGTCTTTCAGGACTACACCGGCAGGGCCCAGGACAGGACCCTTGCCCTCGGCATCGCCATCGGCTCGGGGTACCTGTTCGAAACCACGTTTGAGAAGGAGGTCCACAGCGACCTCACAGGCGAGCGGGGCGTCCTGATGGGGTGCCTGGCCGGGGTCATGGAGGCCCAGTATGATCTGCTCCGCAGGCACGGGCACACCCCCAGTGAGGCGTTCAACGAGACCGTGGAGGAGCTTACGCAGAGCCTGATCCGTCTCGTGGGAGAAAACGGGATGGACTGGATGTACGCCAACTGCAGCACCACGGCCCAGCGGGGCGCCCTGGACTGGCGTAAGCCGTTCCGGGATGCGGTGGCCCCCGTATTCGAGAAGCTTTATGAGAGCGTCACCTCCGGGGTGGAGACCAGGATTGTGCTCGAGGCCAACAGCACCCCCGATTACCGCGAGAAGCTGGAGAAGGAGCTGAAGGAGATGCGGGAATCGGAGATGTGGAAGGCTGGCGCGGCGGTCAGGGCGCTGAGGCCCGAGAACCGCAAAAAGTAAGAGACAAGAAGGCCCCGCGCAGAGACGCGGAGACGCTGAGAAGAGAGAAACTGCATCCCCGCGTCTCAGCGCGAGCATATTATTGTTGAAAGGTAAAGAAATGGCAAAAACCTACCATATCGCAGTGGTACCCGGTGACGGCACCGGACCGGAGGTCGTTGCCGAAGGGATAAAGGCGCTCCAGGCCGTCTCACGCCGTTGCGGACTGAATCTGCATTTCAAGGAGTTTCCGCTGGGAGGCGATCTCTATCTCAGGAACGGGGTGCTGCTCTCCACCGAGACCGTGGAGGAATTGCGGCACATGGATGCGATCTTCCTCGGTGCCATCGGCCATCCGGACGTCGCCCCCGGGATCCTGGAGCGGGGTGTCCTCCTGAAGCTCCGCTTCGAGCTCGATCTGTACATCAATCTCAGGCCTGTGACCCTCTTCGACGGCGTCCAGACTCCGCTTCGGGACAAGGGGCCCGAGCATATCGATTTCGTGGTGGTCAGGGAGAATACGGAAGGGACGTATGCCGGGGGTGGCGGCTTTTTCAAGAAGGGAACTCCCGACGAGGTCGCCCTGCAGGACTCCGTCACCACCCGAAAGGGTGTGGAGAGGTGTCTCCGTTATGCCTTCGACCTTTGCAGGAGGAGAAACAAAAAGAAACTCCTCACGCTCTGTGGGAAGACCAATGTCCTGATCTATGAATCGGATCTTTGGCACAGGGTGTTCCAGGAGATCCATTCCGAATACCCCGATATCCGCATCGAATACCAGCATGTGGATGCCCTCTGCATGTGGATGATCAAAAACCCGGAGCACTTCGATGTGATCGTGACGAACAACATGTTCGGAGACATCATCACCGACATCGGCGCCATCATTCAGGGAGGGCTGGGGGTGGCAGCCGGGGGCAACATCCACCCGGGCGGCACATCCATGTTTGAACCCATCGGGGGCTCGGCCCCCAAGTACAAAGGGTTGAACCAGATCAACCCGATCGCCGCCATGCTCGCGGCCCAGATGATGCTCGATCACCTGGGAGAAGAAGATGCGGCTTCGACCCTCTTGAAGGCGATCAAGGCCGCGATCAAGAACGATCTGAAGAGCCTGGATGCAGGGAAGATGGGCTGCGGCACAAGAGAGGTCGGCGATCTGGTGGCCGGGTACGTGGAAAAGCTTAGCTCCTCCGACGATCTCTGAAACCATCGCCTGGAATTCCAAATGCCAAAGCTCAAACGACCGGTCGAATCGAGGTGACGATCGGGACGAAGTATGCTGTTTGGGGTTGAGCACTGCAGGGTTCTGCGGGAGGACAAATGAGAGACGTCAGGGTAGCCGCCGTGTGCATGGCCTCGACGCCGGGGGATGTGGAGGGGAACCTCCGGAAGACGGAGCGGTTCGTCCAGGAGGCATGGTCCCGGGGGGCGGAGATCGTCTGCTTTCCGGAGCTGTCCATCCATGGATATTCCCTGAGGCGGAAGGCGGAACATCCCCGCGATCAGGAGGGGATCATCCGGAGGATCGAGGATCTGGCGCAATCCAGAGGACTCCTCATCCTTGCCGGTCTGATCGGGTCGGAACAAAATCAGCGGCCGTTCATCTGCCAGGTCGCCGCCGGCCCGGGAGGTCTGATCGGCATCTACCGAAAGACCCACCTCTCTCCAGCGGAAAAAGAGATGTTCTCACCGGGGGAGGAGATCAGCCCTTTTCGCGCCTTGGGGATCTCGTTCGGGATCCAGCTCTGTTACGAGACCCATTTCCCGGAGATCACTACCGTACTGGCCCTAGAGGGCGCAGAGGTCCTCTTTGTTCCTCACGCCTCCCCGCGCGGCACCCCGGAGGAGAAGCTTCAGAGCTGGATGAGACATCTCCCGAGCAGGGCCTTTGATAACGGCCTCTTCGTGGTCGCGTGCAATCAGACGGGCGGCAGTGCGGAGGGACTTTCGTTTCCCGGCGTGGCCCTGGCACTGGATCCTACGGGCAGGCTGATGGCAGGGCGGGCAGAGGAACAAGAGGGGATGCTCATCGTGGACCTCAAGGCGGAGGACCTTGCGCAGACGAGGAATCACAGGATGAAGTACTTCCTCCCCTTCAGGAGACCGGAGCTGTACGTGGAGGTCGCAGCACGAAAGTCGGAAACGTGATCCGCTGCGCCACGGGTACCTTTCTGCTCTTCGTGTGCTTCGCGGTGGTCGTCCTCTTTGCCTGAACACAAAGGCCGCGGAGCACAAAAAAAGGGCACAATGAAAGACAATCCTTCTTTGTGCCCGATTTTTTACGGGAGAATCCTGTCGCTTGTTAGACGCAGCCAGTCGGTTTCGGCAAGCCGGCCATCTTGCAGGCTCCCTTTCCCGGTCCCGATGGAAAGAGTTCGTAGATGTACTTCAGCTTGTAACCGGTCACCTTGGAGAGAATTCGAACCATCGGAGCAATGCCGTTCTTCTTGTAGTAGTCCTGCAGGACATTGATGACCTTCCAGTGCTCGTCGGTAAGCTCCTCAATCCCTTCCGACTGCTTCACCCATTTGACCCAGGACTGATTCCAGTTGTTGAAATCGTCGATGAAGCCGTCTTCATCCACATTGAAGGTATTGCCTTCAAAATCCACCGTTGGCATAGATATGACCTCCTATTGACGATATAATATAAGCGAGTTTAATGATTTGGATTTCCTGCAGAATTTTTCTATATCCTACTTTGTCAGGGATGTCAAATCTTTTCACTGGATCTGCTTTGCCTCCCGTCGGCCCCGCTCCAGGAGCGCCGCCCTCACCAGCCCCTCTCCCCAGACGGAAGTCCCGCCTGCATGAAGATGGGTATAGGTGGCCAGCAGGTTCCCCTTGAGAACCCCGTCCCGCTCCCCGTCGAGCCCACGGCCCCGCCGGACCTTGAAGATCGTCTTCAGCTCGGTCGTACGCTCCGTCAAGGGTCTCGAATAGTGAAACTCGTGCCCGCGAAGGCTCTCCCCCATCTCGTAATAAGGATTCCTCCCATCCACCTCGAGCACCGTATAGCCGTGCCCCTGAGGCTTCTCTTCCAGGACGAAGGACAGGGGAAGGGCGCCGACCATGGGGTAGGCCTTCTCCCCCACGAGAAGCCGCTCCCCCAGATACATGAGCCCCCCGCATTCGGCATAGACCGGGAGGCCCTGCTCGATGGCCCGACGCAGAGACTCCTTGAACGACCGGTTGGCCGCAAGAGGTTCGGCCTGAGTCTCGGGGAACCCGCCACCAATGTAGAGACCGTCGATCGGTGGGAGGGTGCTTTCGTGAATGGAGTCGATCTCCACGAGGGTGGCTCCCAGGCAGTTGAGCCTCGCCAGGTTCTCGGGATAATAGAACCAGAAGGACTTGTCCCGAATCACCCCGATCCGTACGGTCTGCACCGGATGGTGCGCCGGATCGGGTACGGTTCCGTCCTGTCCCGGGATCTCCACATCCCCTGCGATCCGCCAGAGGGACTCCAGGTCGAGATTCCGCTCCACGTTCTCCCGCGCCCACTGAACCGCCTTCTCCGCAAAACCGCTCTCCAGGTGCGGAATGAGCCCCATATGCCTTTCAGGGAAGGCGGACCCTTTCAGCTTGGGCATGACCCCGATCACCGGTAGGCCGCAATACTGCTCGATCGCTGCTCGAACGATCGATTCCTGCCGTTTGCCGGCCACCCTGTTCAGGATGACGCCCGCAAGCCTGAGGTCCGGGTCGAACCTCTGGCACCCCAGGATCAGAGCGGCCACGGTCCTCGTGGCCATGGTCACGTCGGCGATGAGGATGACCGGAGTGTCGATGATTTTGGCCAGCTCGGCGGTGCTGCAGCAGCCGTCCCGGTCCAGACCGTCGAAGAGGCCCCGGTTCCCTTCAACGACGGAGATATCCGCACCCGCGGAATGGAGCATAAAGGAGTTGAGCATCTGCTCTCCGGTCATGAGAAAGGGATCCAGGTTGTAGCAGGGTCGTGCTGCGGCAAAGGCGAGCCACCCGGCGTCGATGAAATCCGGCCCCTTCTTGAACACGGCGACCTGCCGGTCCCTCGCCCTCCAGGCGGAGACCAGGCCAAGGGAAAAGATGGTCTTCCCCGAGCCCCCGCGGAGGGCCGCAATGGTCAATCTTGGTCGATGAATGGACATACGAATACCTGTAGACAATTGGGCTGAGCCGAAAAAGGCCTGTCGGAATGATGGAAATATGGAAAGGCGGAATAATGGGTTCCAGGAGAGTCAACGCCAAACTCCAAGACCGGTGTCACCGTCTCCTCTTCTTCCCAGCACTCCAGTGTTCCATCATTCCGACATGCCTGTGCTCAGAGCCGGTTCCGGCAAATCCCGTCGGCCTCACCTTCCAGAGGGCCAGAAGCGCTACCGATTTCCTGTAGCGCCCCGGGGATATTATACTCGTCCGACGCGGGGTGATGAAATGCCTTTTTTGCCTCCCTGCAAATTATTGGAAACCGACCCATCCTGCCTGGATCGGCCATTTTTCAGTTGACAACTATGGAGAATTCTTCCTATAAGTCTAAGTCTATTCTGCTATTGCGAGGGTTATCTTCGAGTAGGAAGGGTGTCCCTCGCATGCATTCCGCGAAATAGAAGACCTGATCATGGGCACATTTTTTTCGCAGTCCCTCCTGGGCTCCGGACCCTGAGGCCCGTGTATTTTCGCTCGGGTGATAAGCCCGGCTGCGGGATGAACTTCACTCCTACGGTTTCCTCCACCGCTGGTGAGAAGATATTAGACACAAGAAAGGACTGCACAGAAGGATTTCACGGGAGGATGTGAGGTAGGGCATTGATGTGGTCGCCCATTTTAGAGAGATCTATAACCCTATTTTTCGAAGAAGGAGGCGTGGGTGATGGCTTTTGAACCGAAAGCACCGCAAAAGGAGTTGAAGTATAAAGAGCTCCGCATTTATTCCGATGCTGACTTGAAGAACTACACGGAGGAAGAGCTCAAGAATTTCAAGATCAAGCACAAGATCCCCATGTGCGAGGAGCTGGAGAGCGGGCCCTGGCCGAGCTTCGTGGCGGACGCCAAACGCGCGGCCCTGCACAGGAGGAAGCTGGGGAAGGAAAAGCTCCTGATCGAGCAGGACGTGGTTGAGGATCTGCTGGGCCAGCTGGAGCGTTCGTTTGAGGATGGAGAGACCCACTGGAAACACGGCGGCATCGTGGGCGTGTTCGGATATGGCGGAGGCGTTATCGGCAGGTACTCGGACCTCCAGGAGGAGTTCCCCTCCATCGCCCATTTTCATACCATGCGCGTGAACCAGCCGGCGAGCAAGTTCTACAACTCCGACTACCTGAGGACCCTGTGCGATCTGTGGGAATATCGAGGGAGCGGGATGATGAATTTCCACGGCTCCACCGGCGACATCATCTTCCTGGGGACGTTCACGGAACAGCTCGAGCCGATTTTCTATGAGCTGACCCATGTCCTGGACCAGGACCTGGGCGGATCCGGCTCCAACCTGCGCACCCCATCCTGTTGTATCGGCAAGGCCCGCTGCGAATGGGCATGCTACGACACCCAGGACATGTGCTACGAGATGACCAACAACTACCAGGACGAGCTGCACCGTCCGGCCTTCCCTTACAAGTTCAAGTTCAAGTTCGACGGTTGCCCCAACTGCTGCGTCGCGTCCATCGCACGCGCCGATATGTCCTTCATCGGGACATGGAGGGACAGCATCCGGATCGACCAGAAGGCGGTCCAGGGCTACATCGGCGGCGACCTGAAACCCAATGCAGGGGCCCATTCAGGCAAGAACTGGGGCAAGTTCGACATCCAGAAAGAGGTCATTGACCTCTGCCCCACCAAGTGCATGTGGATGGAGGGGAAGACCCTCAAGATCGACGACAAGGAATGCACCCGCTGCATGCACTGCATCAACGTCATGCCTCAGGCCCTGCGGCCCGGGGAAGACTCGGGCGTGAGCATCCTGCTCGGCGCCAAGGCCCCCATCCTCGAAGGCGCGCAGATGTCCCTTCTGACCATCCCCTTCATGAAGGCCGAGCCTCCTTATGACAGCATCAAGGAGAACGTGATCGAGCCGGTTTGGGACTGGTGGATGGAAGAAGGAAAGAACCGTGAGCGTTTGGGCGAGCTGATCCAACGGCAGGGCATCCGGAAGCTCATGGAGGTCCTGAAGATCCCCGCCATGCCGCAGTTCGTGAAGGAACCGCGCTCCAACCCGTACATCTTCTGGAAAGAGGAAGATGTGCCCGGCGGATGGAAGAGAGATATCAACGATTACCGCTCCAGACACAAGAGATAGGAGGTACGAATAATGGCGCTTTCCAAAGAGAGATTGGGTCTATATAATCCGCAGAAACCGATGGAGAACCGGCTGACGGATATGGGGCCGAGGCACTTCTGGCAATATTTCCCGCCCGTCATCCAGAAGAACTACGGCCAGTGGAAATATCATGAGATCCTGGAACCGGGCATCCTGGTCCACGTGGCCGAGTCCGGAGACAAGGTCTTCACCGTCAGGGTCGGCGGCTGCCGCTTCATGACCGTGGAGCACGTACGCGAGATGTGCGAGATCGCCGACAAGCATTGCGGCGGCTTCGTCCGCTTCACCACCAGGAACAACATCGAGTTCTTGGTGGACAGCCTGGAGAAGGTAGCGGCCCTGAAGAAGGACCTCATGAGCCGGAAGCACGTCACGGGCAGCTACAAGTTCCCCATCGGCGGCACCGGCGCCGGTGTGACGAATATCGTCCACACCCAGGGATACCTCCACTGCCATACACCCGCCACGGATGCCTCCTCCATGGTCAAGGCGGTCATGGATGATCTGTTCGATTATTTCCAGAGCATGACCCTGCCGGCGCAGGTGAGGGTCTCCATGGCGTGCTGCCTGAACATGTGCGGCGCCGTGCACTGCTCGGATATCGCCCTTCTGGGTTATCACCGGAAACCCCCGATCGTGGACGGGGAGGTCCTGGAGAATGTCTGCGAGATCCCGCTGGTCATCGCAGCCTGCCCCACGGCGGCCATCTCGCCCACCAAGACCGAAGCGGGCAAAAAGGCCGTGAAGATCAAGGAAGAGCGCTGCATGTTCTGCGGCAACTGCTACACCATGTGCATGGCCCTTCCCCTTTCCGACAAGGAAGGGGACTGCGTGACCATCATGGCCGGCGGCAAGGTGTCGAACCGCATCAGCCCGCCCAAGTTCAGCAAGGTCGTGATCCCGGCCCTTCCCAACAGCTTTCCGCGTTTTCCCGAGACCTGCGACGCAGTGAAGAAGATCGTGGAGGCCTACGCGAGCGATGCGAAGAAGTATGAGCGCATCGGGGACTGGGCCGAGAGGATCGGTTGGGAGAAATTCTTCGAAAAATGCGGCATCCCGTTTACGGATCACCTCATCGACGACTATCGGCTTCAGTACGACACCTACAGGACCTCGACCCAGTTCAAGTACACGGATGCCTCCTGGGAGGTCTCCAAGGCGGTGGGCGGCATCGATTAAAACCGGCCGCTTTCACGAAGGAGTGAAACCATGGAAGATTTGAAACAAGCGATTCTTGAATTCGCGACAACCAACAAGAAGACGAAATTCTATTTCAGCGACATGGAAAAAGGGGTCAGGGAGAAGTTTCCCGAAGCCAAGGCTCGAGACATCAAGAAGGCTGCAACGGCTTTGGTGAATGAAGAGAAGCTGATCTATTTTTCCACCGGAAGCAGCACCATGTACGGGCTGAAGGGACGGGGGCAGACAGAGGATCATTAGCATCGATTTCCGCTGTTTGCCGTTTTGAAGGACCAAAGGGGTCGCTGTTCCCGGCGGAACGGCGACCTCTGCTATTTGTTGTCTGAGGATCAGGAAGTATGGAAACGAAAGAGAGAGAGCCGCAGGATTCCGAGGATTTCATCCGGAAGCAAAAGGCGATCCTGGCCGAAAACCCGGAGTGTGCAAGCACTTCCTACAACCTGGGCGTCTCCCTGATGGAGCAGGGCCGCCTGGACGAGGCCGCCGATGCCTTCAGGGATGCGACCGAGAACAGCGGCCGCATGTTCGAGGCGTGGGTGAATCTCGGGTACATCCGTTTCAAGCAGGGGGATCTGCAGGGGGTGGTCGAGGCCAATCGGAGGGCGGTGGAGCTGGAGCCGAGATATGCCAGGGGTTACTCCAACCTCGGGTTTGCCTATCTTCAGATGGAGCAAACGGAAGAGGCGATCGAGGCCTTGAAGAGGGCCATTGAACTGAACCCGGAGATCGTCCAGGCATGGAACAACCTGGCCAATGCCTACCTCCAGGAAGGGGATGTGGACAAGGCGATCGAGACAGGGGAGAAGCTCGTGGCGAAGGCCCCCAATTTCGGCCTGGGGCACAACAACCTGGCGGTTGCGTACTGCTCAAGAGAAGAATACGCCAAGGCGATCGAGCATCTGGACAAGGCCGTGTCCCTCGGATTCCAGGCCCATCCCGATTTCGTGGAAAAGCTGGCGCCCTACCGCGTGGAGGGGCAAGGAGCTTGACAACCCTTTCAGATCGACTATGATTCGCTAACCTTGAACGGGTCAGCGGGTCCCGGACAGAAAAAGCAACCCGGTCGACATGCCGCACTTGGCGGCGGAGACAGAGTTCATTATACTAAAGGAGGTGTTTCTATGGCTGACTACTGCATCAATGTTTTTCTGAACGAAGAACAGGAAAAGAAGCTACAGGAGTTGGGCCTGGGGAGCCACATAACCGAGATGGAGGGAAAAAAGGTCGTTCAGGTGGCCATGAGCGAAAAGGACCAGAAGAAACTCAAGAAGAGCTTCCCCGATCTCGAGTTCAACGCTTCCAACGAGTGTGTCCTGCCGGATGCGGCTCAATTGACCTTGCTGGACATCATCTTCAACGTCCAGAGCCTGGACGTCATGAAGTTCGCCATCACGAAACTCTACAATCCCCTGGCAGGGAAGGAACTCCGAAGCAAGATCCACTAAAAGGCGGCGCCGTTCCCTCGCCGGTGGAACCACAGGCATATGCTGCCCCCGTTTTCGGGCAGCATTTTTGTTTCATCGTGAAACCTTGGGCTCTGTGGGTTGACAGGGTTGGGCAGAGTGCCCGGAGGGACCAGTCGATTCGAGGGAGAAAATGAGGATGACCGATCTATTGCGAAGTTACGAACTGCTGGCGGACCAGGCCGATGGTGCGTTCGCGGATATGGCCGCGGCCCACGGCGAGGCCATCCGGTGCCGCCCCCGGTGTTCGGATTGCTGTCACGCGGTCTTCGGCCTCTTCCTGATCGAGGCGGTCTATCTCCATGAGCATTTCCTGCAGCTGGATCAGGAGATCAAGAAGGCTGCGCTGCTGCGGTGCAGCGATATGGAGAGGGGGTTGCGCAGGCTGGAAAAGAAGGTCCGGCTCCATGAAGAGGACCCTCGCATGCAGCAGGTTGTCCTTGCAACGGAGAGGATCCGTTGTCCGCTGCTCGACGACCATCAGGAGTGCGTGCTTTACCTCAACCGTCCCATCACCTGCCGCGTCTACGGCATCCCCAACAGGATCCAGGGAAAGGCGCGGGTCTGCGGGAAATCGGGTTTTCAGAAGGGAGAGTCTTATCAGGCCTTCGACCTGGACGGCGTATACCGTTCCCTCTACGGTCTTTCCGCGCAGCTCCTGCAAAGCAGCGGCAGCGAGGAAGACCTGGACCGGGCATCCCTGCTGATCTCCGTATCCAAGATCATCACGACACCCTACGAAGCCCTGATTCGCGGGGAGCTTGAATAGATCGTTCCAGGATCCAAGATGCAGGATACAGGATTCAAGACAGTCCCGCAGGATGGGTGGAGCGCAGAGAAACCCATCCATTCAAAGGTCAGGCTTCAAAGCTGATGGGTTTCGCTTCGCTCCACCCATCCTACAAGGACAAACCGCCAACTGCCTGACCCGCTTCTCTTGTGTACCCCCCACCCCGGACCCCCTCTTGACCGTAAGGCGTAGGATGGGCAGCGAAACCCATCTATTCAAAAGGTGTTAAGTCGCATGGCAGACAGATGGGGTTCGTTTCCTCCTATGCCGAGGCTATGGAGGACAGGTCGCTCCACCCATCCTGCGGGCGGGCGCTGTGAATGGCGCTCCAGAGCGTCTGGCAATGGCTCTCCAGCCGTTCTTCTACCAGGGCAGCCGTCTCTCCGCTCTCGTTCCGGTAGAGTTCCAGCAAGGGGCGTGAGAGCCGCAGCAGTTCATCCTGCCCAAAGCTCCTCAGCAGCCCGGCGAAGCCGTCCACTCCGTTTTCGAAGCGACCTTCTTTCTCCATGATCCTGAGGGCCTGGAAAAAACCCTCCACGGTCGGTTCAACGGCGCGTCCCGGCGCCCAGGCCACGTCGCCCACGCCCTCCCACCGGTCCAGTCGTGTGCGTATGGTCAGGTTGAGGAAGAAGGTGATGAGGGCCATGACCCTGTTGATGTCCTGCTCCTCCAGGAAGACCATCAGAGGCTCATACCCCCTGACCGTGGTGAGCCGGACGTCGACCTTTTCCCCCTCGCTCTTCACGATGAAATCCCCCGCAGCATGGAGCCACGGATAGATGTGGTGCGTGCTGACCACATTGTAGTAGAGGGTGAGGATCAAGGCCGACTGCCTGTAGATCTCGAAGGCCTCCCTGTCGCAGGCGTCCCGATAGCCCTTCCTGAAATCCCAGATGACCAGGCGAGGCTCACCCGAATCCCCCGGATGGAGGTGCCATTCATGATAGCCGTCAAACCATTCTCCCATCATCATGGCCATCTCCGGAGGGGCGCCGGGAGACGCCAACGCCATCGTGTCGAGGAGGTACACTTCAGGGATGAAGGGGAGCCGGAAAGAGTCGTTCAGAAGTTTCAGGATCTCGAATTCCCGCTGCAGCGCCTGCCTGCTGCCTTCCGTGACGGCCGCGCTCACGACGAACTTGTGCCGTAGCTCCGGGCCGAGGATCTCGACGCTCGACAGATGGTAGAGCCCGCCGTGCTTTTCACTGCGAATCATCAGCTCATGGATATCCGAGGTCTCGATCTCCTTGCTCGTGATCCTTTTCAGCAGAGACAGCAGGGGTTCGCCTCCCTGGCCGGTGACGAACTGCTCGATGGCCCTGAAATAGTCGCCCAGCCGGAGGTGTGGATGCTCCTGCATGGGGCCCAGCAGAAAAGGACGTGCCAGGAGTGCAGCGTCTACGGGGAGATCCCCGTTCGGGGACGAGAAGAGGTATCGGACATTCATATCCTTGCGATGGCCTCCGCCGCAATCTCTCCGATCGTCTTCTTGCGGAGATGCCCGTTCTCGTAGTGGGTCAACTCTGCGCGGCTTTGCCTCAGCCTTTCGAGGCCGGCCCTTGCCTCGTCGATTTTCAGAAACCCGGTCAGCATGGCGGCGTAGCCCTGGATGCGCGGATCCTGATCTTCGAGAAGCCGGACGAGATGACCCGCATTCATGTGAAGCACTTCAGGTCTGCCGGCGCCGATCTTCGCAAGCGCCCTCAGCACATCCTCGAGAAGGGCGCGATCCCTGGAGAACTGAGCCAGCCGTGGGATGAAGGAGGAAAAACCATCCGGCTGGAACCTGATGATCTCACCGATCGCGTCGATCGCACCCCAGGTGGACGCAGCCGTATCCGTCACCGATGAAAAGAGCTCCTGCAGAAGGCGGGTGACGGCCTGCGGCTCTGTGCAGGAGATGACAGCAGATACCCTCCCGAGGACCTCGGCCGCCCTCAGCCGCAGGAGTTCATCCGGGGAGTAGAGGAGCCGTTTCAGATGCCTGAGAATCCGTTTATCCCCCGAAGCGGAGGCGAGGAGAGGCTCGATCTTATAGGAGCCGACGAAGTCCTCCACCTCCTTCTTACTCAAGGGGGCAGCCGTGGCCCGTCCCTCGTCCGCCCTGGAAGCCTGGGTCCCTGCCGTCCCGGGCTCAAACCTTTCCTCCACGGTCCCCTTGATGAGTCTGATGAAGAGGAGCGCTCCCGCGATTCGCCTGCCCTGGTAAACGCCGCCCTGGATGATCTGGTGGGTATCGTAGTCGTAGTCAGTGAGTTGTCTCTCGATATAATCCTCTTCAGGCATGAGATCCCAAGCCGTGGCGGAGTCGCCTCCGCATGCCAGCAGGAGCGCGTCGACCAGTGCCGTGCCCAGGTTGTGGCCGGTCACATCACACACATAGACCGCGCCGCAACCGCAGGAACCCGTCGGCATCGGGCTCGACCGGCCCTCGACCGGCCTCTCCAGCGGAGTGGCGCAGAAGGGGCACGTGGGCTTCTGGACGGCATTTCTTTCCTTGAACTTGCTCTCGATCAATCTGCTTTCGATCACAATCGGAGATTCTCCCTAAGTAAGAGCAGGAGTGCCACCAAGGCACCAAGACAAAGGTTTCTCCTGTGTTTTCTTTGGGCCTTCGTGTCTTTGTGGCGGCGGTTGGCGTCTCTTCTTCAAAGATCCAGATCCAGGCCGGCCCCTTCCTCGTCGTATTCAAAATCCACAATGTCGAAGCCCGACCCTCTTGAGGTGAATCGTATCTGCCAGCTCCGGTACTCAGCCCCCGCGAACTCGCAACTCACCATCCCTGTCCTTGCATGGAGACGGATCAGCTTCGGGACGACCTCTTCGAAAAAGATCTCGCTCAGACGATGTTTCTCTTCATCGCTGAGTTCCAGGTCGAGACCCTTCTTTGTTGGATCTGTCATGGTTGGACCGGACGCACCGCTTCGGTGGAGAAAGTCAGAGAGGGAGACGAGTCCTCTCCCTCCGCTCGAAAGGACACCTCAGTCGGCCGTTTGCTGTGAACGATACGCGGGGGACTCAGCCCTCGGGACTGGGAGGATTCACTTGGTGGGGCCGGGGATATCCACGCTCAGGCACGAGCCGCCGGAGCCGCATGAGCGCGTCGTGACCCTGGGCTGTTCGCCTGAGCCCCTTGCCATCTTGTGACTCGTCCTGCTGACCACCCGCTCGAGCACATCGGATCTGCAGTCGGGGCATTCCATATCGGCCTTGTCATCCGATCTCACCAGGATCTTTTCAAAGACGTTGCCGCACTTCATACAGCGGAATTCAAAAATGGGCATTTCCCTCTCCTCACATCTTGTTGCCGGATGATATAGTGAACCATAGTAGCGGGGGGGCGCGGCAAAGTCAAATATGATCCTATCCTTTCACCCGGTTATCGTTGCGGACGTCCAGATCATCCTGGGGGACCGGCTCCTGTCCGACGCGGATCTCGCCGCGATCCGGCGCGCGGAGGCCATTATCCTGCCTCAAAGCTGCCCGAGAGATCTTTATCGGGTCTGCAGGGACTCTTCCGCCCTGGTCTTTCCCAACTACGACAGGCGATACGATTACGAGGGCAAGGTCGGCCAGAGCCGGCTCTTCGAGGAGATGGGCTGGCCTCACCCGCCGACCATACGCTGGCCTTCCGTCAAGGAGTTCATGGAGGAACACGGATGGGAGGGAAATCTCCCGCACAGCATCCCCTTTTTCGTGAAAAGGGACAAGGGGCATGAGGGCGAAGGGGTCTATCTGATCCGGGGGTTTTCCGATCTGGAGAGCGGGCTGGAAGACATCCGGAGAAAGGGGGACCCCGGTTTCATCTCCCAGGATTCGGTCCCATGCGGGGGGAACGTCCTCCGGGCCGTCATCATGGGAAAGAGGTCGTATACCTACTGGAAGAGACCTTCGTCCCCCGAAAAACTCATCACGACCATCAGCTCAGGTTCCGTGATCGATGAGTCCTGGAGGCCGGATCTCCAGGAAAAGGGCGCTCTGCAAGCCGAAAAGATATCGCGGGATGCGGGGATCAACCTCGCGGCAATCGATTTCGTATTCCCCCTCGGCGACCCGTTCCCTCAACCGTTGATCCTGGAAATCAACTACTACTTCGGCCGGAGGGGTTTGGGCGGCTCCCTCCGCTATTATCGCCTGCTCATGGATGCCGTCCGGGAGTGGCTCGAAGGAAATGGGATCGACCCGGACAGGGTATGGCTCGTGTGATAAGGGAAGTGGGAAGGCGGAAGAAGAAGGCGAAAAGGGGCAATCAGAAGCGCGTAGCATGGGTGGAGCGGAGCGGAACCCGTCGAAACCCCTGAAGTGATGGGTCTCTCTTTCCTCCACCCATCCTACGGCCCACTGTAGGAGCAACCTCTGGTTGCGATTCCTTAGATCTTCACGTAGAGATTGCGCGAGCGGGGCCCGTCGAATTCACAGAAGAAGATCTTCTGCCAGGTCCCCAGCACGAGGCGGCCCCCCTCTACGAGCACGCTGACCGAACTCCCGACGAGGGTTGCCTTGATATGGCTGTCCGAATTCCCTTCCGAGTGCCTGTACCCCATGTCAGGGGGCACCATCTGATTGAGCTTGTCGATGATGTCCCGGCACACGTCTGGATCGGCGCCCTCATTGATCGTCACCCCGGCCGTCGTATGAGGCACGTAGACGACACACACCCCGTCCGTCACGCCGCTCTTGGAGACCTCGATCTGCACCATATGGGTGATGTCCACCATCTCCGTTCTTGAATTCGTCTCAACCCTGACTTTCGCCGGCATGTCCCCCCTCCTTGAACACGCGATCGTTTGATCCCATCATACCACGATTCGGGTCAGGGAATACAAACAGGGCCTTATTGCAGAAAACGGAGGATTCTCTTTTGCTGTTCCCATATCACCGACTGGAGGTCGCGGGTGAGGTCCATCCCCTTTCGTTTCTTCCTGTGGGCGGTTCTGTGTTCAGGTCCTCTTCTGACCGCCTCCTGCAGTGTGCCGGTTCCGCGCCCTACGGAACTCATGACCCCCCTGGAGCAGGTGCTCGTCAGCCAGGCAGCGGAAGAGAGCGCAAAAAAATTGAGCGCGTTCATGCCGCTCGGCACCAAAGTAGCCGTCGAGTCGTTCGGTCTCACGCCGCGCCACCCGTACATGCAGGGGATCGTGGCAGGATGGCTCGCGAGGAGAGGGTTTTCCATCGCCGACCAGGCGCAAGAGGCTGCCTACCTGATCCGGGTCATCGTTCAAACCCTCGGGACCGAAGCGAGCGAGAGGGTCCTGGGAACGGAGGAGGTCCAGTCGTCTTTGTTGCCGGTGGGCCTTCCCCCCCTCACTTTGTTCAAGCGCACGGCAAACAAGGGACATGCCCGCTTTTACCTGGACGTCTATGAGACCGGCAGCGGCAGGCTCGTCCACACAACCCCCGTTCTCGAAGGGACCGCCTACCTGAACCGGTACACCTTCCTCTTTGTCATCACGGTCGACAAGACGGACGTGAGCAGCCCTCCCTAGGCGGTTCATTGGTCATTTGTCCGTTGTCCTTGGGCCGACTCCTTGGCCGGTACGCCGGGTGCCTTCTCTTTGCGTGTTCGCCTCTGGGAGCAAGCTCCCGCTTGCGATTCCCACGCCCGTTCCAGCACCGGTCGCACGCTCGCAGGACAGTTTTTGGAATGGGTTTCGCTTCGCTCCATCCACCCTACAAGAGGAGAGAGGACACTGAACCCCTGAACACGCCCTTTCGGATCAAAATATCCGGAAGGCAACGCGGGAGATCAGGGCGATGGCGGTCCCTACCGCCGTGTTCAGAATCAGGGCGGTGATCATGCCCGCCTTTCCGATGACTCCCCGAAGCATGCCCAGCGTGGCAAGACAGGGGATGTAGAACAGGGAAAAGGCGGTGAAGACGAACATCTGCTCCCGGCTCATGACGGAGGCGAAATCACTCGTCCCGAGCGCCTGGACGAGCATGATGATGGTGAGTTCCTTTCGCAGGATGCCGAAGATGAGTGTGACGCTGACCGCCTCGGGAAGCCCCAGGAGTCCGACGGTAAAAGGCGAAAAGGCCCTGTTGAGCAGATCGGAAAGCTGGAGATACTCCAGAAGACTCAGGATCAGGCTGCCGGCGATCAGGAGAGGCCAGGCAATGACGATGAATTCCCGGAGACGGAACCAGATCTTGTTCAAGACGGCCTGGAGGTTCGGGACCTTGTAGCTGGGGATCTCCAGGACCAGACCGGGGGTGATTTCTGGCATGAGGGTCGAGAGTGCCCTCCCTGCCACGGCAATGACCGCCAGGTTGACCAGGTAGAGCAGGACGGCATAGGCGGGGCCCAGGTAGAACGCCGCGACGGCGAAGATGACGGTCGTCCTGGCGGCGCAGGGAATGAAGGTGCTCAGGAGTGCGGTGATGAACCGGTCCCTCCTTCTCTCCAGGATCCTTACGGCCATGATGGCAGGCACGTTGCACCCGTAGCCGAGGACAAAAGGGATGATGGATTTGCCGTGAAGGCCGATCCGGTGCATGATGGAGTCCATCAGGAATGCGGCTCTGGGGAGATACCCGATATCCTCGAGAAGGGAAAGACAGAAAAGAAAGGGGAGGAGATAGGGGAGCACGATCCCGATGCCGCCTGAAAACCCCTCGATCAAACCGTTCAGCACGGTCGATAGGAGGTCTTTGCTGCCCAGGTAGCGATTGAGCAGCCCCTGGAGACCTTCGAACCACCCGAGCAGCGGGTCCTCCGCGAGCCTCCCGAAGGTGAATACCAGGGAGAAAAAGAGGAGCAGCACCAGTGCGAGGATCGCATAGCCCAGAAAAGGGTGCATGATATAACGATCCACCCGGTCCTTGAGCCCCGGTTTTTCGCGGGGCTTGACCTGAGCGACATGTTCGAAGAGATTCATGGCCAGGGAGTGCCTCTCCGAGGAGATGACCATGTCGGAGGGCCTGCCGTGCGTTTCTGAGATGGTCTTTCTCAGCCGCTCCACCTCGGGAAGGAGGTCGGGCCTGACCCTCCCGAGCAGGGCCTGAAACTCGGCATCCACTTCGAGCAGTTGAAGGGCAAAGAGTCTTGGCGGCAGGTGGGCCTTCCTCGCCGTCACTTCCAACAGGGAAGCCAGCTCGGCGACCTTCCCCTCCACATCTCGGCTCAGCTGGAATGTCTTCCCCCTTCGGCCGTTCCCGGCGATCTTGAGGGTGGACTTGAAGAGCTCGGGGATGCCCTGGCCACGGGTGGAAATCGTCGGGATCACCGGAACCCCGAGATCCTTCGACAAATGCTCGGTGTCGATCCGAATCCCTTTGCGGTTGGCCTCATCCATCATGTTCAGACAGACCACGAGGGGAATCCTCAGGTCCAGGAGCTCGATCGTCAACTCGAGGCTTCTGCTGAGGACGGAGGCGTCGATGATATTGATGATTGCTTCGGGCCTGTTGTTCAGCAGGTAGTCGCGGGCCAGGAGTTCGTGTTTTTCGGGAGACGAAAGGGAGTAGATACCGGGGAGGTCGACGAGTTCGAAGCTCTCCAGGTCAATGCAGACGTCGCTGCAGACGTACTCGACGGTCGTACCCGGGAAATTCGATACCGCCGTCTTGTACCCTGCGACGCTGTTGAACAGGGAGCTCTTGCCGCAGTTGGGCTGGCCCACAAGGGCGATTCTCATCATGCCTGTTCGACTTCCACCTCGATCTTCTCCGCCATTCCCTTGCCAATGCCGACCTCGATGCCGTGGACTTCTATCAGGACGGGGCCTCCGAAGAAGCCGTTCCGAATCACCCGAATCCGGTCTGAGGGGTGGATACCCAGTCTTCCGAGCCTGTGGTGGACCGAATGGCCCCCCTTGATATCTTTGACGACGGCGGAATCTCCGCCCTTCAGCTTTGCCAGAGTCGTAATCATTTTGAGCGTCCGCCCCCCGGTCCTTCGGAGCAGCGCGTACATTCCGATTCCCAGACAAGCCGCTTCTTGGGATCCTTTTCGATAAACTCCGCCAATACCTTCAGCCTCCTCACGGTCTCGGGGCTGACCGCATGCTCGATCCGGCAGGCGTCCCGTGCAGCCGTGTCAGGGTCGAGATAAAGGACCTTCTCCAGAAACTGCGTGAGGACCTCGTGGCGATGAATGACGGCGGTGGCGATCTTCTCCCCCTGGTGGGTGAGACGGATATAACCGTAAGGCTCCTGCTGGACAAGATCCTTTCTCTTGAGATTCTTGAGCACACCGACCACGCTTGCGTTGGTGACCTGTAAACGCTCCGCGATGCTCTTGACCCGGGCGATACCCTTTTCACTGCAGAGATGAAAAATAGCGGTCAAGTAGTCTTCCATCTTGGAGCTCACCTTCGCCTTCTGGCCCATGGGCAACCCCCAATTGTTAGGTGCGCCTAAGATAATACGGCCTAGGAAACTTTGTCAAGAGGATCTAATTGTCGAAATCAATCCAGGAGACCCCGGCCTCCGGACCAAGCAAGGGTATTTTTTCACTATTTTTCCCTTGCATTAAACGAAAATCGGCTTATACTTGAATACATCAAAAAGGCCCCCGTTTCGAGGGGCTTGTTCGTCCGAGTAAGGTCCATTTGTCATGAGTGGCCACCTGAGGTAAGACGAGAGTACAAGAGAAAGGAGGGTTCCACCATGGCGAATGGTGTCGTGAAGTGGTTTAACGACCAAAAAGGGTACGGCTTTATCCAGCAGGAAAACGGTCCTGACGTATTCGTACATCATTCCGGGATTGCGGCCACCGGCTTTAAGTCCCTGAATGAAGGCGACCGGGTCACCTTTGACATCGAGCAAGGCAAAAAAGGCCCAGCTGCCGTCAACGTCAAAGTAGTCTAGCCTGCCAGAGTCCAAACAACAAGAAGGTGCTCCGCTCTCGAGCCGGGCACCTTTTTTTTCTCTTTTTTACCGCAAAGGTGAAAACGTGTGCTAAGGCAGGATGAGCCCGCTCGGAGACTTCTCCTCTGCGGCTCTCTTCTCCTCCCCCTCCACGCTTCCGAGAAAATGGCTCAGGCTGTGGTCGAGCATATGCCTGAGGAAGTCGTTGGTCCTGAATTCGGAGTCCCGATGCTCCAGCGAGCGCGCGGCCCGGAGTGCAAGGATCGCGTAATCCTCTTCGCCGGCCTCGTGAAAGAGGTAGGCGGACTCCTCCAGCCTGGCCTTGAACACCGCTCTCATCTCGTCCGTGTAGATCCTTGAGAGAAACTCTTCCTTCAAGTCCAGGATGCGGGCCGTCTTCTGTTCCGGTGAGACGATGATCGGGCTCCGTTGGACCTTCATGATCTCTTCGACGAGAGGTTTGAGGGCATTCGGATCCGTAATCCAGGTTTCCATCCACTTGTGGCCGAGGAGTTTGTCGACCTGCGAGTCCGTGAGGTCGGCATCCGGTATGGACTCCGGGGGGATCCGCTCGTAGACGGGCGGCCGGCCGGGCAAGGAGACATTGGCGAGCAGCCATGGCCTCAGCTCCAGATAGTCTCCGGCTGAAGGGTTGAGCCCGGCCTTGCCTTTGGAGTATGCGGCCTCCAGCACGGCGGCCGCATGGGGGAGGGTGGTTTCAAGCAAGTCCTGCACATTCTGAAAAAAGACCTCCCTGATCTCCTTTGCCCTTTTCTTGCTGTAGTGACCGAATACGAATTCCACCAGCCCCTTGAGGTCACTGACCACACCCATGCCGATGTCTACGCCCGCAGGATGCTTGGGGATGCTCAGGAGGACCGCCCGGTTCCCCAGCCCGTCCGGGGGACTGAGGTATGCGCTCGGCTCAGAAGGCCTCTCAGGCCGGACGCCAAGGGAGGGAGAGTCCCCTTCCCCCTTCTCCGGCAGTGCGATGCCGCGCTGCTTGAAACGGAACAGTGTCTTCCTGGCGGCCTTCTGCACCGCCTTTTGTGGAAAGGCTTCCCGGATCCCGAGCACTATGGCAGGAGCTGCTTTCTCGTCCGGGGGAACCCTCTCGAGAAAGGAGATTGCCGCCTGCGGCGTCTTCAGCCGATCCACGACCGATGAGGGGGTCAAAAGGGAGACATCCTCGAGGAGAGCGTGGAGGAGCGCCTGTTCGTCCGGTGAGAGCGAACCTTCGGTAGTCTTCTTCTTTGGATGCTTCTTGCCCATGTAAAGCGGAGTCCTCATTTACTGCATGGAGGAAAACCTGGTCCTGTGGCCCAAGTCAGAGCTGTTCGCTCGACGGTGGGCTATCTTCCGGGGTTTGTCCGCGCCATAGACTTCACCCTCCGGGGTGTCATCAAAGCGGCGCCTCTGATGCCGGTCTTCACTCAATTTATGGGGGTTCCGCTGAAAAAACAAGCTTGATGTTCCGATGTGGATTATCTTGACTAGGGGGCTGCAGCATCCATATATTGAAAATCGTATGAGAAATCTAAAGGATTTTGAAGAGAAACTGGGCTATGCATTTGTTCGGCCCGAGCTGCTGGAGGAGGCGTTGTGCCATGCTTCCTACGCCCATGAGCAGGAGGGAACGGATGCCCGCGACAATGAGCGGCTGGAATTCCTGGGGGATGCTGTGTTGGACCTGGCGATCAGCCACCTTCTCATGCGGCTCTTCGGGTCGGCCCGGGAAGGCGATCTGTCCAAGTACCGGGCATCCGTCGTCAACGAGAAGGTCCTTTCACAGGTGGCCGGCGAGCTGGGCCTTGGAGAGGTCCTGCTCCTCGGCCGGGGAGAAGATCTCGGAGGGGGAAGGACAAAAGCCTCCATCCTGGCCGATGGTCTGGAAGCCCTGCTCGGGGCCGTTTACCTCGATGCCGGTTTCGATCGGACCATGGATATCGTCCAGTCCCTTTTCGATCCTCTGATCAAGAAGCTGGATTCACTGGAATCTACGGAAGACTACAAGAGCCTGCTGCAGGAGCACACCCAGAACATATACAAGGTGAGGCCCGAATACGTGGTCGTCCGCGAGAGCGGTCCCTCTCACGACAAGCTTTTTCGAGTCGCGATTTACCTCCGCGGCAAAGTCCTGGCCGAGGCCGAAGGCAAGAACAAGAAAGAGGCCGAACAAAAGGCGGCAAGGGAGGCTTTCCATTGCGTGACTTCAGGGCCGGAAACCCTCTGATCATCCCGTTCTTCATCCCCAGCCAGGGGTGCCCGCACAGGTGCATCTTCTGCAGGCAGGAGACGATCGCCGCCCCGGGGCCGGTCGGGCTCCGTGGGCTGAAGGATGTGCTGGAGCAGGCGGTGCGCTCGCCGGGCTTCGATCCGCAAAGGGGTCCGGAGGTGGCGTTCTACGGCGGAACCTTTACCGGGCTCCCGGAGCGCGCCATGGCCGAACTCCTGGCTGCCGTGAAGGAGTACCTGGACAGCGGCGCGATCCGGTCGATCAGGGTTTCGACCCGCCCCGACGCCGTTCATGAAAAGACCCTGGAGCTCCTGAAACGCTCCGGGGTTGCAACTGTGGAGCTGGGTGCGCAGTCCATGGACAACAGGGTACTCGAACTCTCCGGAAGAGGTCATTCGGCCGAGGACACCGTCCGTTCCGTCGGTCTTCTCAAGAGATATGGCTTCAAGGTGGGGATCCAGCTGATGCCCGGACTCCCCGGCGACTCCGCGCAGACCTTCGTGAAGACCATAGACCGGGTGCGGGAGCTCCGCCCCGATATGGTCCGGCTCTACCCGACCCTCGTGATCCGGGGAACCGGGCTCGAGAGGGAATACACCGATGGTCGTTATCGTCCACTTTCCCTGGACGAGGCCCTGCGGCAGTGCGAAGAGGGCTGTGTCCGGTTCGAAGGAGACGGCATCCCCGTGATCAGGATAGGCATCCTGAACGGACCCTCTCTGGCGGAAAAAGGAGAACTCATCGCCGGACCGTGGCACCCGTCCTTTGGTTACCTGGTCAGGTGGAGGATCTACTGGAACCGGGTGGAGTCCTTCCTGCCCCGCCACGGGGAGGTCGCGCGGATCAGACTGCGGGTTCCCAGACGAGAGGTGCCGTTGATCCGGGGCTACAAGAACGAAGGGGTGAGACGGATCGAGGAGAAGACCGGCGCAATGGTCATGGAGATCCGTCCGGACGATTCGCTCTCCGCGGGCGAGATCAAGGTAGACGGCATATGACGTTCCACTCCGGGTTCATCGCCATCGTAGGGCCCCCTAACGTGGGGAAGTCGACCCTGCTCAACAAGCTGCTGGGCAAGAAGGTGGCGATCGTCTCGAGGAAGCCCCAGACCACCCGCAATCGCATCCTGGGTGTGCTCCATGGGGAGGGGTTCCAGATGGTCTTTCTGGATACCCCCGGGATCCACGGAGCGAGGACCTCCCTGCACAGGAGCATGGTCTCCTCCGCCGTCTCGGCGCTCAAGGAGGTGGATCTCGCGGTCGTGGTGATCGAAAGACACCGCCCGCACGATCCGGACATACCGCTGGTCCTCAGGAATCTCAAGCAGGCGGCCAAACCGGCGGTCCTGGTCATCAACAAGATAGACCTGGGTCCAAGGGAGCAGCTACTGCCGATCATCGACGAGTATCGGACCCTCTACCCGTTTGAGGACATTGTCCCCGTATCCGCGCTCACCGGCGAGGGACTCGGGGACCTGCAGGAGGTGCTGAGGGGGAAACTGAAGGAAGGGCCCACTTTCTTTCCGCAGGAGATCACGACCGACCAGTCGGAGACCTTTCTGGTCTCGGAGATCATCAGGGAGAAGGTCTATCTGCATACGGGCGACGAGATACCCTACGCCTCCGCGGTGACCGTGGAGCGCATCAATGAACCGGAAGACAGGGACCTCGTCGTCGTTTCCGCCCTCATTCACGTCGAGTCCAACAGCCAGAAGGGGATCCTGATCGGCCATAAGGGCCAAATGATCAAGGCCATAGGCCAGGCCGCCAGACTGGAGCTGGAGAAGCTCTTCGGTATCCAGGTGTACCTGGACCTCACCGTGCGGGTCGAGAAGAACTGGAGCAAAAACCCCAAGGCGCTTCGCAGACTCGGTTACTAAAAAAGAAGAAACCAACCTGGGAGTGAGGTTGGTTTCTTCTTTTAGGAGGAAAGAGTATGTTCGCTTTCGGGTATTGGTTATCGCAAGAACCCTGCCAGATCCCCGTGACAAGGTATATTTCTTTTAAATCACCGAAAAGACGAACAGAAGAGGCTGTGGCATTACAGCGGTTCCGGCGGCCGATCCGGAGTCGGGTACAAGATCTTGTACCGCAAATCAGGATGACTCAGGATGTTTCTTGTAACCATTGGAAAACAAGGGGAAAGAATGGTACAAAATCTTGAACCCCCTAGAGAGAGATGTTGTACTTCCTCATCTTGTGCTGGATAAGGCTCTTGGTGATCCCCAGCATGTCGGCGGCATGGGACTGCACGTTGTTGCAGTGTTTCAGTGCCCTGCGGATCAGCTTCTCTTCGATGTTCTCAAGGGTGGCCTGCAGGGGGGCATCGAGGGGGATGAATCCGTCGACGCTCAGGGTCTCCGGCTTTTGTGAAAATTCAGGGGGGAGGTCATTCACCCCGATTTCCCGGTTCCCGGAATTCAGCACCACGGCCCTTTCCACCACGTTCTCCAGCTCCCTCACGTTCCCGGGCCAGGAGTAGCCGTAGATGGCCTTCCATGCATCGGGGCTGAGCTCGATCTTTCGCTCTCCCCCATCCTGCCGGTACTTCTCGATGAAATGGTTCACCAGGAGCCGGATGTCCTCCGTCCTCTCACGGAGCGGGGGAACCTCGATGTGGATGACATTGAGACGGTAGTACAGATCCTCCCTGAATGTCCCCCTGTTCACGTCCTCCTTCAGGTTTCGGTTGGAGGCCGAGACCACCCGCACGTCCACTTTGATGGTCTTGGTACCACCGACCCTCTCGAACTCCATCTCCTGGAGCACCCTGAGGAGTTTGACCTGGAGCGGCGGCGACATCTCTCCCACCTCATCCAGGAAAAGGGTCCCCTCGTCGGCCAGCTCGAACCTCCCCTTCTTCATGGCCACAGCGCCGGTAAACGCCCCCCTTTCGTGGCCGAAGAGCTCACTCTCGAGAAGGGTCTCGGTCAGCGCTCCGCAGTTGATGGAGATGAAGGGCCGCTCCCGTCGGGGGCCGTTGTAATGGATGGCCTTGGCAATGAGCTCCTTCCCGGTACCGGACGGGCCCGTGATGAGGACGGAGGCCTTGGACCGGGCCACCTTGTCCACGAGATCATAGATCTGGCGCATGGGCTTGCTCTTCCCGACGATATTTCCGTACTTGTAGCGGTCGGAAAGGGCCTGGCTGAGAAGACGGTTTTCTTTCAGAAGCCGGTAGTTCTCCAGGGCCTTCTGGATGGTCAGCTTGAGCTCCTCGTTCTCGAACGGTTTGGTGATATAGTCGTATGCCCCCTTCTTGATGGCTTCCACCGCCATCTCTATGGTGCCATAGGCGGTCATCATGATCACGGGGACTTCGGGTTTGATCTTCTTGACCTGTTCGAGGAGCTCCATGCCGCTCATGCCGGGCATCTTCATATCGGTGAGGAGAAGATCGATGTCCCCCTCCTGGATCATATGGGAGGCGGTGCGGCCGCTGTCGGATGTCACGATCTCGTAACCCTCCGATCCCAGCAAGGCCTCAAGGACCACCAGGTAGTTCTTCTCGTCGTCGACGATCAGTATGGTTTCCATATCTGAAATCTCTGGCCACTAAGACACAAAGACACCCTTAGTATGTCCATTGCAGAGTGTAGAATTTCCAATGATCGAGTGATAACCCGAGATCGGAATCCGCTCGGATTGCTGTTCACTTGGACATTGGACATTGGACATTCTGATCTGGACACTTTCCCTTCCTTGTCGTGGTGCCTTCGTGGCAGGTTCTTTCACTAGGTCTTGGAGAGTTGGATCCTGACGCTGGTCCCCCGGCCTTCCGCGCTGTCGATGGCCATGGACCCCCGATGCCCCTCGATGATCTTTTTTACGATGGAGAGGCCCAGACCGGTTCCCTTCTCCTTTGTCGTAAAGAAGGGGTTGAAGATCCTCTTCAGATTTTCCTTGCTGATCCCGCAGCCGGTGTCCTTGACATCCACCATCCAGAAGTCCCTCAGATCCTCTACCTGAATCCTGATTTGTCCCTTTTCCTCCACGGCCTGAATGGAATTGATGAAGATATTCAGAAAGGCCCTGTAGAGGAGGTCGTGATCTCCCTGGACCGGGAAAGATCTCCCGTCGAGATTGTGGCTGACGTCGATTTCCCTCTTTTCAAGCTCCGGCCGGAGGAAGACGAGATTTTTCTTGAGGACTTCCTCGATGCGGACCTCCTGGAAATTGGGCGTCTGAGGTCTTGCGAAATCCAGAAACTCGGTGACGATCCTGTTGAGTCGAACCGACTCCTCTCGGATCACTCCGGAGAGCCTCTTCTGTGTCTCGCTGGCATCCTTCATGCCGCCGAGCAGCTCGGCCGTGCTCTGGATAATGCCCAGGGGGTTCTTGATTTCATGGCTGATGCCGGCCACCATCTGGCCCAGGGCCACGAGACGCTCCGCCTGGTGCAGCTGCTCCTCCAGTTCCCGCTGTTCCCTTGCCCTCTGTTCGATGACCTTCTCCGCTTTGTGGACGATCAGAAGCAGCGCAAAGAAGATCAGCCCCATGATCAATATGGAAAGGGCGAATACCAGATACTGGAAGTTCACGACCGATTGATACTGCGTGCTCATGTCCTGGATCAACTCGAAGACACCCGCCACGTACCCGGGGTTGCCGGGAGAAGGCTTGGTCCCGGTAAAAGGGATATAGGTCCTGAGCTTCCTTTTTCCTCCCATGATCTCAAGATCCACACCCCATACTTCCACGCCGCTCAGGATCAGCCCGGAGGAGAGGTTGCCCAGAACGGCCCTGTTGTACCCGTCGGTCTTGTTGGCCATGCGGCCGATGAGCTTCTTGTCCGTGCTGTAAGCGACGACGCCCTTGCCGATGTCGTAGATGTTGACAAGCTCGATCTTGAACGCCTGGATCGTGTTCATGACCACCCGATCCATCAGCTCATACTGCTCCTGGTCGCTCAGCTTGATCTTGCCGTAGCGGTTGATCACAGGGAGCACAAAGTTCATAAAGACCTGGTTGTTCAGGTGCTCGCCCACCAGGAGGGCGGAATTCTCGTAGCTCTTGAGCAGGGTCTCTTTGGCCTTTTGCGAGATGAACACCGAGAACGGGAAGCTGAAGATGACGAGTACGATGAAGCTGGCCCAGGCAAAGTACTTGAGCAGCCTGAACTGTTTCCCTTCCGAACGGTTGTCGATCGCGGGTGGAACCATTGAATCCGAACGAGTAACGGGTGAAACCGGAGGCGCGGCCGCCATTTCGAAAAACGGATTATATAGCAGGAACCTACGAGGGGCAATCGGAAAAGTCCCCTGGTCGGCTGTCATTGGTCGCCCTTCTTGATCAGCCCTTGCCCCTTTTTCTCCTCCATGCGTCTCTCCAAGCTCCGGATGGCTCGCCTCCAGCACCGGCCAGGCGGGTGCAGACCTGAGGGATCTTCTCAACGCCACTTCTCTTCCACCCGGCTCAGGAACCGTCGAACAACCGTCATGTATTCCTCCCGACACTCGATATGGTGCTCATGGGAACCGTCTTCAAAGATATGTAACTCCGAACCGGGAAGGCTGCGCTGGTAGTATTCGGTCGTGGCGGGAGTCGCTTCGTCGTGGCGACCGCAGGTCATCAGGACCGGTACGGCTATCTGCCTCAACGAGTCGACCCTCTCGTAGCTCCTGAGTGTCCCGGTCACGCTGAATTCGCTCGGGCCCCACATGTGTTCGTAGACCGGATAGCCCAGCTTTTCGATGGTCCTGTTCAGGCAATCGGGCCAGGGATCCATCCGACAAACGTGGTGCCGGTAGTATTGCATCATCGCATCCTGGTATCGTGCGGATTGGAAATCTCCCGAGGCTTCCGCATTCCGGACAACCTGCTGGACGTCCGCCGGGAATTCGCCAAGGTGGTCCTTCTGATCCTGGATCCAGCGGGAAGCGCTGAGGAGAGGGCCGGAAAGAACCAGGCTCGATACTCCATGCGGACGTCTGGTGAGCATGTATTCCACGGCGAGCGCGGCTCCCCAGGACTGCCCGAGCAGGTGCACTCTCTCCAGCATCAAGGCCCTGCAAACCAGATCGACCTCTTCAACAAAGCGGGCGACTGCCCAGAGAGACGCATTGTCGGGCTTATCGGAATTCCCGCAGCCCAGCTGGTCGTAGAATATCACGGCCCGTTCATCCGAAAGATCTTCCAGGGGTTCGAGATAATCGTGTGGCGCCCCTGGTCCTCCATGCAGCACGAGGAGAGGGGTCCCGGGCTTTTCGCCTCCGGTCATCCGATACCATATCCTCCCGCCAGGTACCGTAACGTATCCTTCCTCTGGATCTTGCCTTGCCTGGTTTCTTCCAACTCGTGCGATCTCCATTCGGCAACCCTCCGGGCAGGACAAAAGGCTATGAGAGATGAGGCCGAGCCCTTGTCTTTTGCACATTCCCTGGCGTATTTCGCTGCGCAGGGTATCCCATGAACGGGAAGACCGCAAGAGGAAGTCGGAGAGGAGACCTCTCTTGATGTTTGACTTCCGGATACCCAAGCTTTAGCATGGGATCCATGGCTTCAAACGCACTGAAAAAGCTGCCTTTCATGCTCTTTTCCGATTCAGAGGGAAGACTGTTCGATCATCCGCACCTGCGTATGGCCGGGTACTCGGGCAGTACGCCGTACCCCATCGAGAAGCGAGATCTGATCCCCCTTCCCGAATTCAGCAAGATCTTCTTCCTGCCGCAGTGCAGACCGATCGGGATCGACCCCGATACCGGGGGGTATGTCCATGTGGAGGAGGCGGAGATCGAGGGCGGCGTCGTCGAGTGCTTCGGGGCGGCCGCCTTTCTGGAGCCGGGGTTCGTCCGGACCCACCTGCCGGCGGTCGATTACGGGGCGAAGTCCATCACCCTGCCCATGTGGGGGTATGCGGCCGTGGGCTACCTCGAAGGGCAGTATTGGGCGACCGGGTTCCGGATCGAATACAACCCGCGATGGGATCCGCGCAACTACGATGACCGGGAGCTTGTCCCGGCCATGAAGAAGTACCTGCGCCGAGCCGGCAGGGGGGACCTGACCAACCACCTCGCAGCCTGCGCCACCTCGAACCACTGCTTTGCCGCAAAGAACCTCTTCCTCGGCAGATGGGAAGCCCCGCTCCCGGTGAGCCGTAAATGCAACGCCCGCTGTCTCGGATGCCTCTCCCTCCAGACCGGCGGCTCCTGTGCCGCCTCCCACCACAGGATCTCCTTCAGACCGCAAAAGGAGGAGATCGTCTCCCTGGCCGTGGAACACCTGAACAAGGGACCTGAGGCCATTGTAAGCTTCGGCCAGGGCTGCGAAGGAGAGCCGCTCACCGAACACCGGCTGATCGCGGAAAGCATCGGGGCGATCCGCGCCAGGACCTCGAAGGGAACGATCAATCTCAACACCAACGGAAGCCTCCCGGAGAGGATCCGGCTGATCGCGGAGCAGGGGCTGGACTCGATCCGGATCAGCATGAACAGCGCCCGGCCCGAACTCTACCATGCCTATTACCGGCCCAGGGGATACGGTTTGGAGGATGTGGTGCGGTCCATCTCCCTCTCCCGTGAAATGGGCCTTTACACCATGGTGAACTATCTTGTCTTTCCCGGCATCACGGACCAGGAGTCGGAGGTGGCGTCGCTGATTGGACTCGTTCGACGGACGGGGCTGAACTTCCTCCATCTGAAGAACCTCAACATCGATCCGCAGCTGTATATCCGCAAGATGCCGCCCCGGCATTCGAGGGCGATGGGCATGAGAAGGATGGTGGAGACCCTGAGGAGGGAGTGCCCGGGGCTGCAGCTGGGGTACTTCAACAAGGCCGTACGGTGAAGACCGAGGGACGACTCTCCTTGGCGTAAAGCCACGGAGGCCGCTTCGCTGGGACGCCCTCCGTCCCCTAGCGCAGCGATCGCCAGCCGATATCGCGTCGGTACTGCTTCCCCTCGAACCGGATCGCCTCGACTCCTGCATAGGCACGGGCGAGCGCCTCCCGCAGGTCGGCGCCGGTCGCCATGACCCCGAGTACCCGGCCTCCGGCCGTGACCAGGACGCCGTCTTCCCGCAGGGCGGTCCCGGCGTGGAAGACGGTCACACCCAGCCGGTCCGCCTGGTCCAGGCCGTCGATCGGGAACCCCTTGGGATAGGAGCCGGGGTACCCGGGGGAGGCCACCACGACGTTGGCGGCGGCGCCTTCCCGGAAACGCAGCTCTATTTCCCCGAGCCTTCCCTCTACGCAGGCCATCATGACCTCCAGGAGGTCATTCTCCATGAGAGGCATGACCACCTGCGCTTCGGGGTCGCCGAAACGGGCGTTGAACTCGACCACCTTGGGACCGTCGGCCGTCAGCATCAGCCCGGCGAACAGGCAGCCCACGAACGGATCGCCCCGATCGGCCATGGCCGTGATCACCGGCTCGAGGATGCGGTCCTGCACGATGCGGGCGATCTCAGGGGTGTAGGCCTGAACAGGGGCGTAGGTGCCCATGCCGCCTGTGTTGGGACCCGTGTCCCCTTCGCCCACCCGCTTGTGATCCTGGGAGGCGACCATCTGCTTGATGGTGCGGCCGTCGCTGAAGGCGAGGACGCTGACTTCGTCGCCTTTCATGAACTCCTCGATCACGACCTTAACGCCGGCCTCGCCGTAGGCCCTGTCCAGCATGGCGGCCTTGAGGGCGGCCTCCGCCTCTCCCACGGTCATGCACACCGAGACACCCTTGCCCAGGGCAAGGCCGTCCGCCTTGACCACAATGGGGGCACCATGAAGCCCCAGGTAGGCCCGGGCGGTGTCGTAATCGGTAAAGCTGCGGTAGCCCGCAGTGGGGACCCCCGCCACGGTCATGATCTCTTTTGCGAACTCCTTGGACCATTCCAGGCGGGCCGCGTCCCTGGTGGGGCCGAACGCCCTGATCCCCGCACCGCGCAGCCGGTCTACCAGGCCGAGGGCGAGGGCATCGTCCATGCCGACGATGACCAGGTCGGCCTTCAATTTCCGGGCGAGGGCCGCCTGCCCCTCCATGTCGGTCGCCTTTACACCGGGGTGACACCTCCCGAACCGGCCGATCCCCGGATTGCCCGGAGCAGCATGCAACTCGTCGATGAGCCGACTCTGCATCGCCTTCCAGGCCAGGGCGTGCTCACGTCCTCCGCCGCCTACGATGAGTACCTTCATATTCTTCGGGCTCCTCCAGTCACAGATGAAAGCAAGGGAAAGGTGCTGCGGCAATTCGATGAGAACCATTTGAATTCACGGAGTATAAGGAAGGGGGTCCCGTGTGTCAAGGGTGAGATACGACCCCGATTCACCATCAAGCATCATCTGCACCGTTGCCCTCGTCCCTCGTCGCTGCGACGTACCGGCCTGTACGACTCGCTCCTCGGGCTGTCTCGGGCGCCTTGCATCCGACGCCTGCTGGTGAATCGGGAAAACCCCCAACGGGAAGGTTTCACGCAACAAGGCGAAGGTTGACGGTGGATTTGGGACGAGAAGGAACGAGCGCTGCGCCGGGACCAAGGAGGTTTCAACGTTCCATTCTTGTCGTTCCCATGCTCCAGCGTGGGAACGATGAGAAATCCTTTTCGTAGCAAAGGGGTCGTCCTGGCGAAGCGTTCGTCTTTTTTGTTGTCAATAGAGGATTTTTAGGATTTAATAGCAAAAAACCAAGATCTTCAAAGGCTTGCCCTTTCTGAACCCTCCGGAACGGGCGCCGGCTAAGGAAGCGACTAGGAGGCAGGAATGAGGAAGCTTCTCAGTATATTTGCTGCAGTCATCTTTTCATCGATCCTTCTCTACGGGTGTTCCGGAGAGGAACCCTCCATGCCTCCGCAGGGGAAAGCCGCTGCAGTCGTGAAGAAAACAATCGAGAAACCGCCGGCTGCGGCTGTTCACACCGGACCCGCTTCTCGCGGCGATGATCGAATAGCGGCCTCCAGCACAAGGGCGGCCGAGGAGACCGCGAGCTCGGACGTGAGCCCCAAGGAGGTCGAGAAAGAGCGGTCGATGCCGGCCGCCGAATCGGCGCAGAAACCGGAGCCTTCCCGGAAGGAGACGAAGTCGCCGACACCATCGGAGGAGCCGGCCGGTGTATACCTGGTGAAGAGGGGGGACACCCTGGCCGGGATTGCCGGAAAGAGAGAGGTGTACGGGGATCGTCTCAAATGGCCCATCGTGTACCGAATGAATGCGCAGGCCCTGGACGGTCTCCCTGCCGCCGACCACCTTCCCGATCTCCCCCTCATGGACGGGATCAGGCTCAGAATCGCGACCCGCGACGAGGTCGCAGGCAACCTGGAGAAGCGGGCGGGAAATATCTGGGTGGTGAATGTGCTCTCGGCCATCACCAACGCAGAGGTCATCCCTGCCGTGATCAGCCTGGTCAAGAACGACTACACGGTCTATGTCTCGAATGCAAGGGTGCACGAAAAGGAGTGGATGAGGGTCAGGGTGGGGTTTTTCAGAACCAAAGAGGAGGCCGAGTCGGCGGGGAAGAGGATCATGGGACTTCTGGGGCTCCAGGACTCCTGGGTCACCAAGCTGACCCGGGCCGAGTTCGCGGAGTACGCGGGATACTGAATGGAAGAGGACCTGCATTTCAAGGGGAAGAAGGTCGTTGTAGGGGTCACCGGAGGCATTGCAGCATACAAGGCGGCCGAACTGGTGCGGCTTCTGGTCAGGCGCGGCGCGGACACCCGCGTGGCCATGACCGCCCATGCAACGAAGTTCGTCACCCCTCTGACCTTCGAGGCACTCTCGAGGAACCGCGTGGTTTGGGATATGTGGTCCCCGGGAACCGCCCCCATGGATCACATCACCTGGGGCCAGGAGTCGGACCTCATCATCATCGCTCCTGCCACCGCGAACTTCATTGCCAAGATGGCCGGCGGCATTGGAGATGATTTTCTGACGACCATGGTCCTGGCATCCACCGCGAAGTTGCTGATCTGCCCCGCCATGAATACCTGCATGTTCATGAACGGAGCGGTACAGCGAAATATCCTGCTGCTCAAGGAAAGAAACATCCGCATCATGGAGCCTGCTGCCGGCGAACTGGCCTGCGGCACGGAAGGCCCCGGCAGGCTTCCCGACCCCGAAGAGATCCTGGACCAGGCCGCCGTGCTCCTCTCCGCGCAGGACCTTGCAGGCATGAAGATCATGGTCACTGCCGGGCCGACCCTTGAACCGATCGATCCTGTGCGCTACATCACCAACCGATCCAGCGGCAAGATGGGTTTTGCCCTCGCCCGGGCGGCCGGGGTGAGAGGCGCATCGGTCTGCCTCATCAGCGGTCCGACCCACCTCAGCCCGCCGCCGGGGGCGGTGTTCGTCAGGGTGGATACGACGGAGGAGATGAGGCGGGAGGTCCTGAGCCGAAGCCCCGACTGCGATGTGATCATCAAGGCGGCCGCCGTCTTGGACTACAGGCCCCGCGAGACCGCGGAGCACAAGATCAAGAAGGAAAACCGCTCCTTTTCCATGGAACTGACGCCGACCCCGGACATCCTGGCGGAGCTTGGTTCGGGAAGAAAGGACAGACGGTGCCTCCTTGTCGGCTTTGCGGCCGAAACGCACGATCTCCTGGCCAATGCCAAGTCCAAACTGGAGAAGAAGAACCTCGACATGATCGTGGCGAACGACGTGACCCGGACCGACGCAGGGTTCGACGCGGAGACCAACCTGGTGAAGGTGATCTACCGGGGGGGCGCCATGGAGGACCTGCCTCTCATGTCCAAGAGCCGGGTGGCGGATTGCCTGCTGGACAGGATCAAGAGGGTTTGGGAAGCATCCAAATGAGCTCGACGACCGACGAAGTCGGACAGATCCTGAGGAGCATCAGACTCCGCCTGACGACATGCCGCGAATGGGGCCTCGACGTGCCGTGCCTTTCCCCTTCGGCCCTCGCTTACCTCGAAGGGAGATCATCAGGGCCGCAGGCATCGTCGGCCCCGCAGGTCCCTTCGAGCCTGCAGCAGGTGAGGGAACTCCTGGGGGATTGCCGCAGGTGCAAGCTCTGCTCCGGCAGGACCCACCTGGTATTCGGGGAGGGATCTCCGTCCGCCAGGCTCGTATTCGTCGGAGAGGCGCCGGGCAGGGACGAAGATGTCGAGGGCCGCCCCTTTGTCGGGGAGGCCGGCAGGCTGCTGACCAGGATCATCGAGAACGGATTTGGTTTGAACAGAGAGGACGTCTACATCTGCAACGTGGTCAAGTGCCGACCTCCTTCGAACAGGAAGCCCGAACCGGACGAGATCAGGTCCTGCTTTCCGTTCCTGCGGGAGCAGTTGCGCCTTATTCGTCCCCAGGCGATCTGCGCCCTGGGCCAGGTGGCTGCCAGCGCCCTGATCGGGAGGGAATGCAGGATCTCCCAGGAGCGGGGGAAGTGGTTCTCTTTCATAGGGATCCCCTTCATGCCGACTTTTCACCCGACATACATCCTCAGGAATCCGGGAGAGGAGCGCAGGCTGAAGGGATTGGTCTGGGGGGATGTCCAGAAGATCATGGCACAGATGGGACTGAGGGGTAAAAATTGAGCATCAGGCTTGCGAAGATTTGGACCTTGACCGGGGTTGTCTTCCTGTCGATTCTCCTCCTATGGCTCCCGGGCGGGTATGGAGAGCAGGGGGAGGTCGTCGTCCTCGAACTCGACGGCCCCATCAATCCGGGCACGGCCGCTTTCCTGACACGCGGTATCGAGGTTGCCGAAAAGGGTAACGCCGATCTGCTGATCGTGCGTCTGGATACCCCCGGAGGTCTGGCCTCTTCCATGCGGAGCATGGTGAAAGGCATCATGAACTCGAGCATACCCGTGGTCGTCTATGTCTCACCCGGCGGTGCCGGGGCCGCTTCTGCGGGGGTGCTCGTCACCGTGTCCGCACACGTCGCAGCCATGGCCCCGGGCACCAACATCGGAGCGGCCCACCCGGTGAGTGCGGGCGGAAAGGACATCGACAAGACCATGTCGGAGAAGGTCGTCAACGACATGGCCTCTTATGGGAGAGGGATTGCAAAGGAGAAGGGCAGGAACGGGGAATGGGTGGAGCTGGCCGTTCGAGAGAGCGTCTCCATCACGGCGGAAGAGGCCCTGGAGAAGGGCGTCATCGACCTGATTGCGACCGACCTGGACGATCTGCTGAAGAAGCTCGACGGCCGCGAGGTGGCGCTTCAGAAAGGGACGGTGACCCTGCGCACGGCCGGGCTCGCCAGGAGGTACCACCAGGCCGGATTCAGGGATCGGATCCTGAAGACGATCAGCGACCCGAACATCGCCTACATCCTGATGATGATCGGCCTGGCCGGCCTCTACTTCGAGCTTTCCCATCCGGGGGCAGTCTTCCCGGGGGTGATCGGGGGGATTTCCCTCGTCCTCGCCTTCTATGCGTTTCAAACCCTCCCGGTCAATTATGCGGGCCTTCTGCTCATCGGACTCGGCATCCTCTTCTTCATTGCGGAGATCAAGGTGGCAAGCTTCGGCCTGCTCTCCATAGGCGGGATCATTTCTCTCACCCTCGGGAGCATCATGCTCTTCGAGGACCTGAGGGTCTCCCTCAGGCTGATCGCACCGACCGTCATCCTCATCGGAGGGTTTTTTGTCGTTGTCTCCACCCTGGCATTCCGGGCCTTCCGCTCCAAGCCTCATCTGGGCGTGGAAGGGATCGTGGGGGAAGTGGGCACGGTCAGGAAGCCCATAGATCCTGAAGGGCAGGTCTTTGTCCACGGCGAGTATTGGAGGGCCGTCTCCCCCGAGAAGATCGAGGAGGGGGAGAAGGTCATGGTGGAATCCGTACAAGGGTTGATTCTGAACGTCAGGAAAGTGAAGGGTGTAGGGCGCGGATAGTTCGACCGTCCCGGCGATATGAGGCACGCAGGTCGTTGCTCAGGGTTCAGCGTTCAGCCCAGCCTCTTGCCGCGGACGCGGGAGGGAACGGAACAGTGCCCCTGGCATTTGCATCGTTTCAAGCGAAATGGAGGAGTGAGGAACTTTTCCTGAACACTGAACACTGCAACGGGGGATCACCTGAGGCTCCCGCCAAAGCGGGGCTCTGCGGGTGGAGCGTCAATTGACCATTACCTGATGAAAGAAAGGGGGGGCGAATGTTCTGGTTACCGATACTCATTCTGGTCGTTTTTTTCCTGGCATCGGCTATCAAAGTGCTTCGGGAGTACGAGCGGGGGGTGATCTTCCGCCTTGGGCGCGTCATCAAGACCAAGGGCCCGGGTCTGATCATCCTGATTCCCGTCATCGATAAGATGGTCAAGGTGAGCCTGAGGACGGTCACGATGGATGTCCCGCCGCAGGACGTGATCACCCGGGACAATGTGTCCGTGAAGGTGAATGCGGTCATCTACTTCCGGGTCATGGATCCCACCAAGGCGACCATCGAGGTGGAGAATTTCCTGTTTGCCACCTCACAGCTTGCCCAGACCACATTGAGGAGTGTGTGCGGTCAGGTGGAGCTGGACGATCTGCTCTCCGAGCGGGAGAAGATCAATGGTCAACTCCAGGAGATCCTGGATCACCACACGGATCCCTGGGGAATCAAGGTGAGCACCGTCGAGGTCAAGCACATCGACCTGCCGCAGGAGATGCAGAGGGCTATGGCAAGGCAGGCTGAAGCCGAAAGGGAAAGAAGGGCAAAGGTCATCAACGCGGAAGGCGAGTTTCAGGCCGCGGATCGTCTGTCGCAGGCAGCCGGCATCATTCAGAGATACCCTGAGGCCCTGCAACTCAGGTACCTGCAGACCCTGAGGGAGATTGCCGCGGAGAACAATTCCACGACCATCTTCCCAATCCCGCTCGACATGTTCAAGATATTCATGAAGAAGGATTAAGATAAGAAGAAGAGAAAGATACGCCACGAAGACACCAAGAAAAGAGCAATCGGTGACTTTGTGTCTTTGTGGCTAGATTTCATTCACAGGAGGAGACGGACCGAATGGCGGACGAAGAACGGAAGGCGGAGACCACGGAAAAGGGGTTGGAGGAGAAACTCCGGGAAGGCCGGGAGCTGGAGAAGTTGACCGCCCCGGAACTGAGGGAAATGGCCATGAAGATCGAGGGCGTGACCGGGGCCCACGCCATGAAGAAGGAAGAGCTTCTCAAGGTCATCAAGGCGGACCGGGGCATCCCCGAGGAGCCCGAGGCCAAGAAGGGATCCTCGGCCCAGGTCAAGCAGGCCCTGAGGAAATTGAAGGAGCAGAAGAAGGAAGCCCGTGAGAACAAGGACAGCAAGCGGGTGGGGATCCTGAGGCGCCGCATCAATCGGATGAAGAAACGCGCCAGAAAGCAGGCGGTAGCATCCACATAAAGAAGATCTGCCACTAAGGCACTAAGACACGAAGAAAACCACATGATTGTTGTTCTTGGTGTCTTTGTGTCTTGGTGGCGGGATTTGGTTGCGGCCGTAAGGCCTGAAGGATGGATCCGTGAGGACACTGGCCGTTATCCCTGCCGCAGGGGCGGGCCTGCGCATGGGGACCGAACGCGCAAAGCAGTTCCTGGACCTGGACGGGATGCCGCTTGTGGCGGTCACGCTCCGGGTTTTCGAGCAAGTGCCCGTCGTCGACGAGGTGAATCTCGTGGTCCCTGCTTCCGAGATGGATTACTGCAGGCGGGAGATCGTTCAGAGGTATGGGCTCGAAAAGGTAAGACAGGTAGTTGCCGGCGGGAAGAGACGCCAGGATTCTGTCAGACTGGGACTGGAGGCCTCCCGGAAAAGAGACTTTGACCTCGCCCTCATCCACGACGGCGTCAGGCCCCTGGTCCGGCCGGAGATGATCCAGGCGGTCGCGGAGACTGCGCAGCGGGCCGGCGCCGCCATCGCCGCGCTTCCGGCCAAGGAGACGGTCAAGGAGGTGGATGACGACCGGCTGGTCAGGAGGACCTGTGACCGCCGGCGGATCTGGCTCGTGCAGACGCCCCAGGGCTTCCGGTATGAGGAGATCCTGAAGGCCCACCGCCTGGCCCTCGAACAGGGATGGGGCGAGGTCACGGACGATGCGCTCCTCATGGAGAGGATGGGGGCCCCGGTCCATGTAGTGGAGGGGGCGGAGGAGAACATCAAGGTGACCACGCCCCATGACCTGGAGCTTGCGCGTTTTCTGCTGAGCAGGAGGAGCGCATAGCGCATGGCGCAAAGAGATAGCTTAAACAAGTGACCAAGGGACCCATGACCATCCTCAAACTAGGCACCCGAGGCAGCAAACTGGCCCTTACCCAGAGCGGGTGGGTCAAGGAGAGGATCGAATCCGCGCACCGCGGTGTGCGGGTGGAACTGATTCGGATCAGGACCACTGGGGACAAGATGCTCGACTCGCCCCTGAGCAAGATCGGAGGGAAAGGGCTCTTTGTGAAGGAGATCGAACTCGCCCTCCAGGACGGACAGGTGGACCTCGCGGTCCACAGCATGAAGGATGTGCCGGCGGAACTGCCTCCGGATCTCGAGGCCCGTATCTTCCCGAAGAGGGAGGACCCGAGAGACGCATTGGTCTCCAGGCGCTTTCCTTCCCTTTCGGATCTTCCGGAGGGGGCGGCGGTCGGCACGGGGAGTCTCAGGCGTTCGACCCAGTTGCTTTCCAGGAGACCGGACCTGCGGATCGTCCCCATCCGGGGGAATGTGGACACCCGCATACAGAAGATGGAATCGGGGCAACTGGATGCGGTGATCCTTGCCGCGGCCGGGATGAACCGACTGGGCCTGCGCGAAAGGATTTCATGCATCCTCTCTCCGGAAGAGCTTCTGCCGGCCATAGGGCAGGGCGCCCTGTGTCTCGAGACCAGGAAGGCGGACCTCTCCGTCTCAGACCTTCTGCGCTTCATGCATGATGAGGAGACCGAGCTGACGGTCCGGGCGGAGAGAGCCTTTCTTCTGAGACTCGGAGGCGGATGTCAGGTCCCGATCGCCGGCCACGCGCGGCTGGAAGGAGATACCATGGTGTTGGATGGGATGGTGGCGGAGCTCGACGGGAGCAGGGTCATCCGGGAGCGAATGGCCGGTGTCCGAGAAAACCCCGAAGGGCTTGGGGCGGCCCTTGCACAGAAGCTCTTGTCGGAAGGGGCCGACCGGATCCTGGCCGCAATCTATGAGAAGGCCTGACAGGGACCGTTTTTTGAGATTGGACATTCTGGCTTCGACATTCGGTCCAACCCTCTTCGAGGGGGTACACCCGAAGAATCGTCTCTTGGGAAGAAGATGGTGATGGAAAGAAAAGGCAAGGTGTACTTGGTCGGTGCAGGACCCGGAGATCCCGGCCTGCTGACACTCAAGGCGAAGGACTGCATGGAGAAGGCCGACGTGGTCGTCTATGACAATCTCGCCAACCGGGTCTTCCTCCGGTACGCCCGTAAAGAGGCGGAGTTGATCTACGCCGGAAAGGAAGGGGGCCGGCATACGATGACCCAGGAGGAGATCAACAGGGTGATCGTGGATCGCGCCTCCCGGGGTCTCCTGGTGGTAAGATTGAAGGGCGGGGACCCTTTCATCTTCGGGCGAGGCGGAGAAGAGGCCCAGGAACTGGCATCCGCAGGGATTGCCTTCGAGATCGTTCCCGGTGTGACCTCGGCCATCGCCGTGCCCGCCTATGCCGGGATCCCCCTCACGCACAGGGATTTTACCCCGACCGTCGCCTTCATCACCGGCCATGAGGACCCGGGAAAGGGTCACTCCGGTATTGCATGGGACCGGATCTCCACCGGCGCCGGCACCCTGGTCTTCCTGATGGGCATGGGCAACATCTCCGGCATTGCCGAGAACCTCATCCGCAACGGCCGATCGGCCGATACGCCGGTTGCCGTGATTCAGAAGGGGACCATGGCGGCGCAGAAGACCGTCACGGCCCCGCTCAAGGACATTGCAGAGATCGCACGCGGCGAAGGCCTGAAGCCGCCCGCCGTCATCGTCGTGGGAGGAGTGGTCGATCTGCGGCGGGATCTGGCCTGGTTTGACAAGCGCCCCCTGTTCGGAAAGAAGATCGTCGTCACCAGGGCCAGAGAGCAGGCGAGCACGTTTCTGGCGGCGTTGTCCGAACTGGGCGCGGAATGCATAGAGTTCCCGACGATCGAGGTGGTTGCCCCCTCCGGCTACGATGCATTGGACGGGGCCATCAGGGACCTGGAAAGGTACCAGTGGGCGATCTTCACGAGCGTCAATGGCGTGAAATTCTTCTTCGACAGATTGCGCTTCCTCGGGCGGGACTCCCGCAGCCTGAAAGGAATCAAGGTGGCTGCCATAGGCTCCAGGACGGGTGAGGCGCTCTCGGGGAAGGGAATTGTCCCGGATCTGGTGCCGGACGAGTTCCGGGCGGAGGCGGTGGTCGATGCCTTTCACAAAGAGGATGTGGAGGGGCTCCGCATCCTGCTGCCGAGGGCCGCACAGGCAAGGGAAGTGCTCCCGGTCGAGCTCGAGAAGATGGGTGCATCGGTGGATGTCGTGGAGGCCTACCGGACCATCAAGGCTTCAGGCGACCGATCCCTGGTCCAGGGACTGCTGGAGAGAGGCGGGATCCATATGGTCACCTTCACCAGCTCCTCCACGGTTCACAACTTCGTGGATGTTTTCGAGGAGGAGGGGGAGCGGTTCTCCCGCTGGATGGAGAAGGTCTCCGTGGCCTGCATCGGCCCGGTGACGGCGGAGACCGCAATCAAGCGCGGGCTCAAGGTCAGCCTGACGGCCGAGCGCTACACCGTCGAATCCCTGACCGGCGCGATCGTCGAGTACTTCGAGAAAAAGGCGCCTCCTAGGCCCTAAGCGGCACACTTTACCCCCTCCATGAATCGACCCACTTCGACGTGACGGTGGTTGCGTGAGACCTATCCTCGTGCATCCTGTATCCTGGATCCTGATCATGAAAACGCGGAGATACCGGTGAGGTCCTGGCCCAGGATCAGGGTATGGATGGACTCGGTCCCTTCCAGGGTGCTCACCGCCTCCAGATCGCACAGATGCCGTATGACATGATGGTCCGCGAGAATGCCCCGGGCCCCGAGGATGTCCCGTGCGGTGTGGGCGATCCTGATCGCCTCCCGGACGTTGTTGAGCTTGGCCACCGAGATCTGTGTGTGTCTCGCCTTTTTTTCATCCAGGAGTCTCCCCAGGTGGTAGGTGAGCAACTGCGCCTTCGTGATCTCCACCATCATGCCGACCAGCCGTTCCTGGACCAGCTGATACGAGGCAATGGGTTTTCCGAAGACGTTTCGTCCGACCGCGAACTCCCTGGCCGCTTCATAGCACGCAACCGCCGAACCCAGCGCGCCGCACGCTACTCCGTATCGTGCGAGGTTGAGGCACTGGAGTACCGACTTGAGTCCCACGGCCCCGGGAAGGAGGCTTTCTTCCGGGACTTCACATTGCTCGAGGCTGATCCGCGATGTCGGCGATGTCCTGTACGAGAACTTCCTGCGGATGTCGGTGGCCTGAAAACCCGGTGCACCGGTCTCGATCAGAAAGCCGCGGATCTCCCCGTCCAGCCTGGCCCAGATCAGGGCGACATGGGCAATGGATCCGTTGGTGATCCACATCTTGGCGCCGTTCAGGACATAGCCGCCACCGCTCTTCTCCGCCCTGGTCCGCATGCCTTGAGGGTTCGACCCGAAGTCGGGCTCGGAGAGCCCGAAGCAGCCGATGATCTCCCCCCTGGACATCCCCGGGAGCCATCGTCTTCGCTGTTCCTCGGCGCCGAACCTGTAGATCGGGAACATGACCAGGGAGTTCTGAACGGAAAACATGGCCCTCAAACCGCTGTCGCACCGGCCCAGTTCCTGGCAGGCCAGGCCGTAGATCATGTGGCTCATCTCCCTGCATCCGTACCCGTTGACGTGAATACCGAAGAGACCCAGTTCCGCCATGGCTGGAACCAGATGCATGGGGAAGGTGGATTTGTCGAAATGATCGGCGATGGCAGGCATGCACTCCCGATCCACAAACCTGCACATCTTTTCCCTGAACTCCCTTTCCTCTTCCGTGAAGAGGGAATTCACGTCGAAATAGTCGATCTCCGCCTTGTCTTTCATAGGGCCGCTCCTATTATTTCTTTGGGCACACCGATCGCCGGATAGAGGTGTCATTTCGAAGGGGTGAGGGGTCGTACGGTAGTGAGTCTTCGTCGAGGGTCTCTCCATCCCCCCCCCCAGATGCCAAGCTCTTCGGAGACGTGAAACTATGTTATATTCTCCTGGTACGATTCGCAAACCGGTCATCCCCCTTTCAACAGGAGGTCCCCATGCCGGCGGATAGTGCCCCGATCAAACTGCCCGTTGTGAAGAAGCCCTTGCCCGGTCCGAAGGGCGCCGAATTCATACGGTTGGACCGGGCCTATGTCTCGCCCTCGTACACCAGATATTATCCGCTCGTGGTGAAGAGCGCGAGCGGGCTTTGGGTCAAAGACGTCGATGAGAATGTCTTTCTCGACTTTACCGCGGGGATCGCGGTTTGTGCGACCGGACACTGCCACCCCCGGGTCGTCAAGGCGATCCAGGAGCAGGCCGAACTGCTCCTGCACATGTCGGGAACGGACTTCTATTATCCCCCGCAGGTGAGCCTTGCGGCCAAACTGGCGGAGTTGGCCCCGGGTAAAGAGGAGAAAAAGATCTATTTCGGCAACTCGGGCGCCGAGGCCGTGGAGGCGGCGTTCAAGCTGGCCCGATGGCACAGCCGGCGCGAACTCAACATTGCGTTTTTCGGGGCCTTTCATGGCCGCACCATGGGCGCCCTTTCTCTGACGGCCAGCAAGACCATCCAAAAAAAGCACTACAACCCTCTGGTACCCGGCATCAGCCATATCCCGTATCCGGATTGTTATCGGTGCCCGTACAACCGTTGCTACCCGGGGTGCGGGACTGAATGTGTGGGTTGGCTCGAAAACACGCTTTTTCAGACGACCATTCCACCTGAGGAGGTCGCGGCCATCTTCGTCGAGCCGATCCAGGGGGAGGGAGGGTATATCGTGCCGCCCCCGGAATTCCATCGGGAGCTCTTCCGGGTCGCGCGCAAGTACGGGATTCTCCTGGTGGCCGACGAGGTCCAGAGCGGCATGGGCAGGACCGGGAAGATGTTTGCGATGGAGCACTTCGGCGTTGCCCCCGATATCATCGCGATTGCCAAGGGCATCGCGTCCGGCATGCCCCTCGGGGCGATGATTGCGCGCGCCGGGATCATGGACTGGGAGGCCGGTTCGCACGCATCCACGTTCGGCGGGAACCCCGTCTCCTGTCAGGCGGCCCTGGCCACGATCTCCTTGCTGGAGGAAGGGCTCATCTCGAACGCGGAGATCCAGGGCGAACGTCTGCTGAGGGGGCTGAGGGAACTCCAGGAGAACCATGAATGCATGGGCGATGTCCGCGGAAAGGGGCTCATGGTCGGCGTCGAGCTCGTCAAGGACCGGGAGACCAAGGAGAGGGCCACGGAGCTTCGGACCAGGGTCATCAAGGGCGCCTATGAAAAAGGGCTGCTGCTCCTGGGATGCGGTCAGAATACCATCCGCTTCTGTCCGGCGCTGACGGTGAGCGCCGATGAGGTGGATGTCTGTCTGACCCTGTTCGAGCAGGTGCTGAGGGAGACGGCGGGTTGAAGAGGAGAGAGGTCTGATCTTCCAGCGGGGGTCAACATGCATGCGGTTCTTGAAAAGCTTGGCCTGACGGGTGAGTTGCCCGGGGCGGGTGCAGGGTCCTGGTTTGAATGCCACGGCGAGGTCCTGGAATCCGTCTCGCCCGTTGACGGAAGCGCCATCGGGAGGGTCCGGTGCGCAGACCGGGAGGATTATGAGCGTGTGGCGAACCAGGCGGTATCGGCCTTCGAGGTCTGGCGCATGGTGCCCGCCCCCAGGAGGGGGGAGATCGTCCGGCAGATCGGAAACGCATTGCGGGCCCGCAAGGCAGAGCTTGGGGAGCTGGTCACTTTGGAGATGGGGAAGATCCGGGGAGAAGGGGAGGGAGAGGTCCAGGAGATGATCGACATCTCCGACTTCGCGGTGGGCCAGTCCCGCATGCTTTACGGCCTGAGCATGCACAGCGAGCGACCGCGGCATCGGATGTTTGAGCAGTGGCATCCGTTGGGGCCGATCGGGGTGATTACGACCTTCAACTTTCCGGTGGCCGTCTGGGCCTGGAACGCGATGATTGCGCTGGTTGCGGGAGATCCGGTCATCTGGAAACCCTCTTCCAAGACCCCGTTATCGGCGATTGCAGCCATCCAGATCGCCTGGGAGGTGCTGAAAGAGAATCGGGTCCCGGAGGGGGTGCTGGGGATTGTGGTCGGAGGAAGGAGGCAGGTCGGAGATGTCCTGATCAGGGACGAAAGGGTGGTGCTCATCTCGGCCACGGGCAGCGCGGCCATGGGGAGGCATGTGGCCCGGGTGGTGGCAAAGAGGATGGGGAAGACGATCCTGGAGCTCAGCGGCAACAACGCCGTGATCGTCGCCCCCAGCGCCGATCTGGACCTCGCGGTCAGGGCCATCCTTTTTGCCGCAGTCGGGACCGCGGGCCAGCGCTGCACCACCACGCGCCGGGTGATCGCCCACAAGGACGTATACGATTCCCTCCGTGAAAGGCTCATCGATGCCTACAAGCAGGTCCGCGTGGGGAACCCCCTGGAGGAGTCCATCCTCATGGGCCCTCTGATCGATCGGTCCGCCGTGATGTCCATGCAGGAGGCCCTTGGGGAAGTCGAGAAGCAGGGCGGAAGGGTGCTTTACGGGGGCGAGGTGCTTCAGGGAGGGCTCTTCGACAGCGGCACCTATGTGCGCCCGTGCATCTGCGAGGCAGGGCCGGACATGCCCCTGATTCAGAAAGAGACCTTTGCGCCGGTCCTCTACCTGATGGCTTATGAGACCATCGAAGAGGCGATCCGCCATCAGAACAGCGTCTCTCAGGGTCTCTCCTCAGCGATCTTCACCAACGATCTCCGCGAGTCCGAGATCTTCCTCAGTCACCTGGGCAGCGACTGCGGCATCGCGAATGTCAACATAGGCACCTCGGGCGCCGAGATCGGCGGGGCCTTCGGCGGGGAAAAGGAGACGGGCGGCGGAAGGGAAGCCGGTTCCGATGTGTGGAAGAGTTACATGCGCCGGCAGACCTGCACGGTGAACTGGTCCAGGGAGCTGCCCCTCTCCCAAGGCATCCGCTTCGCTGTGTAGGTTGATGAAAAACGCCCCTCTGGCGGCGTTGAGCCCTCGTCCTGGCGAGCCGCAGGCGAGCGGTCGTCCCCTAGCGCAGCGGTCCTCCCTCGGTGAACTGAAGAGCCACCTGCGGGGCGAGACCCGCCTCGTCGTGCTTGATGTAGAGGTACACGTCTTCTGCCGCATTCACGCCTTGATCGATCTTCCTCCGGAGGGCTTCCATCTCCTCCGTCGAATAGGGCGGCTCCTTCCTGATGCGGACGTATACATGCTTTGCGGTCACGGGCGGGATTGCGTCCCTGATCTCCCATTCGGCGTTGCACAGGGCCACGCCGGCCTTCCGGAGCAGGTCCATCGTTTCCGGCCCGTCCCAGGAGGGGTGGCGGAACTCAAAGGAGAACGGTTGGTCCTGGGGCAGCTCGTCCAGGACCTGTTTCAGTAGGTTGTGATCGGCCCGGAAGGATGGCGGCAGCTGGAAGAGCACGACCCCGAGGCGCGGCCCCAGGAGCTCCAGTGAACTCAGGAAGTCGTAGACGTACGAATCGATCCCCTTGAGCCTCCTGATGTGCGTGACGGACTGATGCATCTTGAAGGCGAAACGGAAGGACTCGGGGGTCTCCGCAGCCCACTTCTCGACGGTGGTCGGCCTCGGAAAATGGCGGAAGGTGTAATTGATCTCCACGGTCGGGAGCCTGGAGGCATAGTAACGGAGGAAATCCTTGGCGGGCGTCTTCTCGGGGTAGAACGTCCCCACCCACTCCTTCAGGCTGTAGCTCGATGTGCCGACGTATACTTGTCCCACAATGAACCATGACCTCCTCGTAGAAGTAGGATAAGGTTAAATCCGTTCGAGTCAAAGGGGCCTTTCCTTGGTCGAGAGACCCGGCATCATGCAACTGGCTATCTTTCGTGGCTGATCTGCGTAGCCATGGTTCAATGCAGTGCTGCTGCTGATGAACAAGGATGTCGGCGCCGCTCGGCCTGGATGGGCGTGGGTGCAAAGGGAAACCATGATCAGGCTGATGGGGGGAACATCGGGATGGCCGGGTGCCTTTTCTTCGGCTCTTTTGCGTCAGGTCCAGGGTATGCCGCATTTCCGATTGCCGGCATCCTGCTCAAAAGGGGGGCAGGTTTTCAAACGTGCTTATCTTTATCGGGGCATGGTCGACCACCAAGATTCCTTTGCTGCTGTTCGAGTCCCCTTTCGATGGGATGGAAGTTCATGCTGGTCAGGTTGGGCCTCAGCCTTATCGGAATCATGGTGGTCGCCCACGTCATGGACTGAGCTCAGAGGAAAAGACGATCATCTACCAAAAGGCGGTATTTGCTGCAGCAAAGCTCGCTCTCGGCCGAGGAGGGGGGATGCAGTCATCTTCGCAAGGTCATCCGATCAATACTCCGGTTTCTGATTCCCCACCGACGCCTCACCCCACCTTCATGCAAGCGCTGCGGTTCTGGCTGAAGCTCGGGTTCATCAGCTTCGGAGGCCCTACCGGCCAGATCGCCATCATGCAGCAGGAAGTGGTCGAGAGAAGGCGATGGGTCAGCACGGAGCGATTCCTCAACGCGCTGAACTACTGCATGCTCCTGCCCGGGCCGGAGGCCCAGCAACTGGCCGTCTATATCGGCTGGCTGCTGCACAGAACGGCGGGGGGGATCGTGGCGGGATCTCTTTTCGTGATCCCCTCCATGTTCGTCCTCTTCGGCCTCAGCTATGTCTATGCGGTTTACGGGAACATCGAGTGGATCGGATCCATCTTCTCTGGCCTGAAGCCCGCCGTCATCGCGGTGGTTGCCGCCGCAGTGATCAGGATCGGCAGGAAAGCGCTCAAGAACAACGTCATGGTAGCCATGGCGGCCCTCTCCTTTGTGGCCATCTTCTTTTTCAAAGTCCCTTTCCCGGCAATCGTGATCGGCGCCGGTCTGATCGGGCTTGGCGGGGGAATGGTCCTGCCGCAGATCTTTGCCGAGCAGAAGGGCCGGCGATCGGCCGTGACCGAAGACGGCCATGTGGTGATCTGCGAAGACCCGGCGGAGTGCCACATCAATCCCTCGATCAGGAGGAGCATCCTCCTGATCCTAGTATTCGGTCTGTTCTGGGGAGCGCCGATTTGGGCTCTCCATGGTTTCGACGGGGCTCCGGTCTTCTTCAGGGAAGGGCTTTTCTTCACCAAGTCTGCGTTCCTCACCTTCGGGGGCGCATACGCTGTGCTCCCCTATATTGCCCAGGCCGGGGTAGAGCAGTACGGATGGCTCAGCGGTCCGCAGATGATCGACGGCCTTGGCCTGGCGGAGACAACACCAGGACCACTCATCATGGTGGTTCAATTCATCGGTTTCCTGGCCGGGTGGAACTACCCTGGCGTCCTGAGCCCTCTCGGAGGGGCCGTACTCGGATCGCTGGTCGCCACGTATTTCACCTTCCTGCCCTGCTTCTTCTTCATCTTCATCGGGGCGCCCTACATCGAAAAGCTCAGGGGAAGTCTCAAACTCACAGCCGCCCTCTCCAGCATCACCGCGGCGGTCGTGGGGGTGGTACTCAACCTCGCGGTCTGGTTCGGGATGCAGGTGCTGTTTCCCTCGGGAGCGGCCTTCAATGGGTTCGGCGCGATCCTTGCCCTCGCATCCTTTATAGCGATTCAGTGGGGAAAAGTCGGTGTCGTCACCGTCATCCTGGGTGCAGCGGGGGTGGGGCTTATTCGTTTTCTGGCGACTGCGGCCTTCTCATAACAAAGGCGACACAGCGGGACAGGGGGACGTTGTTTCATTGTTGACAAGCTGGCGCTCTCCTGCTATTTGAAGCCCCATGCCTCGCCAATCTCGCATCGACGCCGCCGGCGCACTGCATCACATCACCATCCGAGGAATCGAACGGAGGCGGATCTTTGTCGATGACCAAGACCGTGAGGATTTTATTGAGCGGCTCTCCCAACTCCTGCAAGAGACCAAGACGCTGTGTTACGCATGGGCGCTGATGAGCAACCATGTGCATCTTCTCCTCCGTACGGGTATTTCCCCGATTGCATCGATCATGCGTCGTCTCCTGACGGGGTACGCTGTGGGGTTCAACCGGAGGCACCGCAGGTACGGTCACCTTTTTCAAAACCGCTACAAATCCATCCTTTGCGAGGAAGACCCTTATCTCCAACAGCTCGTTGCCTACATACACCTCAACCCTGTCAGGGCTGGAATGGTGGAAGATATCGCGACATTGAAAGCATACCCGTTCACCGGTCACAGTGCGTTGATGGGCAAAATGCTTCGGCCCTGGCAGGATACGGAATTTGTACTGGCGCTCTTCGGCGGGACCCTTTCAGAGGCTAGGAGAAGCCTTCAGGAGTATCTATCGAAGTGGTCAACCAGGGGACGATGTCCCGAGTTGACGGGTGGAGGACTGATCCGTTCGGCCGGTGGCTGGCATGCAGTCAAAGAGGCGTATCGCGATGGAATACGCATCAGTAGCGACGAGCGGATTCTGGGGAGCAGCGATTTTGTCGAAACCACATTAAAGCACTCCGGTGAAGTGTATGGTCAGAGGCTGCGGATGAAAGCAGCGGGCACAGATCTTACCGCCCTGGTTGGTGCTGTCTGCGGTCACCTCCAAGTCGGAGAAAAGGAATTGGAGAGCACCACACGACGACTTGAAGTCGCCCGGGCTCGCGCTCTGGTCAGCCATATTGCAACCCGGGAGTTGTCGATCGCCGGAAGCGAAGTAGCGCGCCGATTTCACATTGACCGTTCCGCCGTCAGCAGGGCAGCGCATCGGGTACTTAATGATCCCGACCTCACTAAAGCTGCCAGGGCCATTCTTGCTATGCTCCAATCGGTCGCAAGTCAACGATGAAACAACGTCCCCCTGTGAGAGGGTTTTTGGATGAGGTACTCTGAGGCCAGATCGGGTCGCGTGTTCATCCTCCGTTTGGAGGATGGGGATGTTCTGCACGAATCGATCGAATCCTTTGCCCGGGAAAAGGGTATTCGGGGCGCGGCCGCTATTGTCCTGGGCGGAGCGGATGAGGGGAGCAGGCTGGTGGTCGGTCCTGAGCAGGCCCGAGCCTTCCCTGTGGTCGCCATGGAACAGATCCTTCGGGGAGTTCACGAGGTCGCGGGGGTAGGTACCCTCTTCCCCAACCAGGAAGGGAGACCGGTCCTTCACATGCACATAGGCTGCGGACGCCGGGGTGCTGCCGTGGTCGGTTGCGTCCGGCGAGGGGTCCGGGTCTGGCAGGTCATGGAAGTCGTCCTCCTTGAGATCGTCGAGAGCACCGCATATCGAATGCTCGACGAGAACACGGGTTTTGAAATGCTCCAGCCGTGAGACTCGATTCATGAACGCAAAGGAAGGCGTCCCGGGGAAGGTGTCCTACGCCAGGCTGCAGTTGCTGGTGTTCTCCCTGGTCACCGCGGCGTTCACCACCATCTATATCACCCAGCCGGTGCTGCCGATCCTGCAGACGGAGTTCGGAGTGGGGGAGACCGAGGCGTCTCTCACCATCTCAGCCGTGATCTTCGGAATGGCCCTCTCGAACCTCCCTTTGGGACGGGCGGCCGACCGATTCCCGGTCAGACCGATCATCGCTATCGGCGGTGCAGTCATCGCCCTCTGCAATATCGTCAGCGCAATCACCGGCAGCATATCGGTCTTGATCGGTACCCGTTTCATCCAAGGCCTTTTCGTCCCCTGTTTGACCACCTGTGTAGCAGCCTACCTTGCCAGGACCGTCCCGGTCGATCGTCTTAACGTATTCATGGGCTTCTATATTTCCGCGACCGTGACCGGAGGTCTGGGAGGCCGACTGCTGGGCGGGTTCATCCATCCTCCGCTTCATTGGCGGTACGCATTCGTCACTGCGGCCGCCTTTCTGCTGGCGGCCACAATGGCGGCAATCCTCCTCCTGCCCAGAGAGAAAGGAGGGGACACCGCGGAGACCGGATCTCACGGGTTTCTGGACCTGATCGTCCGACCGGACCTGCTCCGCATCTACATGGTGGCCTTTTCCGCCTTCTTTGTATTCTCCTCGGTCTTCAACTACCTGCCCTTCTATCTCTCCGGCCCTGCTTTTGGAGTCTCCACGGGGATCATTACCATGCTTTACTTGACCTACCTCATCGGCGTATTCATGGGACCCCTTGCGGGGAAGCTCTGCAACCGCCACGGGAATGGCCCTGTGATGGCCTCGGGCGCCATCCTGTTTGCGGCAGCGCTTGGAATCACTTCCATCGAGACCGTGCCGGCCGTCGCGATCGGACTGGCAGGGGTTTGCGCAGGCTTCTTCGCCATTCATGCATCGGCGGCAGGGTCACTGAACCGGCGGCTCAGTTCGAGCAGAGGACGCGCGAATTCCCTCTATGTCCTGGGTTACTACCTCGGGGGATTTGCCGGCATCAACCTGGTGGGAACCCTTTACACGCATTTTGGCTGGGCGGCGACCATCCTGTCGGGGCTGATCATGCTCTCGATTCCCTTCGGGAGCGGTCTCTGGGAATTCATCCATAGGGGACCAGCTCACCGCCGAAGATATGGTCCGGCAGGTCATCGAGTTCATTCTATTGATGATCGCCGATAGTACCGCCACCCCAGCCTTCCATCGGAAGACGCGCTTCGAAATGCTCCGGCCTTACAAGGTGCCTACAATCATGAGACAGGCACCCCATTTCTAAAGAGGTTGGTCTATGATGATCTTGTGCTCATTGACGGAAATCGTGGGCAGGGTTAAGAAACACCCGCCCTACATGTCCGGAGTCCGGTTTTCGCCGGTATGACGAAACGAGGCCACATCGAGCGTTTGCGGACGGGCACAATTTTCAGGAGGGGGAGCTTTGCCTCCCCACGTGGAGGCCCAAGGCCCGCGTGCATTGGGGGCGGGTGTTTTGCAGGATGATGGGCATTTGGGTCTTGGAGGATCTCTTGTGTTGAACCTCTTTGCACTCACCTCCGATGAGCTCGCCGGCGCAATGAAGGAACGCTACGGCAAAGGGATGCATCATGCATCGGCGATCTACCGGGAGATCTTCAAGGGAGGAAACACCGCTCTTGCGGGTGTGGTCGAACTCTCCCGCTCGCCCTCCCTCGCAGCACGGATCGGTGAAGACCTGCGCCTGCCTTCGTGCCGGATCATTGAAAAGCAGGAAGACGAGGGGGTGGTCAAATTCGCTGCTGCCCTTGCGGACGGCCAGGTCATCGAATCGGTCGTCATCCCCGCGAAAGGACGCACCACCCTCTGCGTTTCATCGCAGGTGGGGTGCAGGATGGGTTGCAGGTTCTGCGCAACGGGCGGTATGGGGTTTTTGCGAGATCTCGCTGCAGAGGAGATGGTCTGGCAGGTCTATGCAGCCCGTTTTCTGCTGAGGGCCCGGATCGATCGCATCGTCTTCATGGGCATGGGGGAGCCGTTGGACAACCTCGACCATGTCGCGCAGGCCATACGCGTGATGAACGATCAGCGCGGGTTCGACATAGCGCTGAGCCGCATCACCGTTTCGACCTCGGGGCATGCGGACGGCATACGAAATCTTGCGGCCTTGAATCTCCGGAGGCTGCGGCTGGCGGTCTCGCTCAACGCAGCCCGGGACGAGCTGCGGAGCCGGTTGATGCCGATCAACGACAGGTATCCCCTTGCAGAACTCAAGAAGGAATTGATCTCGTTTCCGCCGGGCAGGGACGGCGTCATCTTCATCGAGTACGTTTTGCTCCAAGGGATCAACGATGACAGAGAAGACGCGAGGGAGCTCGCATGCTACCTGCAAGGGATTCCCGTGCGGGTGAACGTGATTGCCTTCAACCGGGCCGGCTCGGCGGTGTTTGCTCCCCCCGATCCCTCGAAGGTGCACGCATTCTGCGGATGGCTTGCCGATGAGGGGCTTTTTGTGAGGCTGCGCCGGCCGAGGGGAAAACAGATCATGGCCGCCTGCGGGCAGCTGGGAGCGAAGAGGTAAGTTGAACCGCAACGACGCAAAGGACGCAAAGAAGAACGCAAGGAGTTGTTTTTCCACCTTCCGGAGAAAAGCACCGGCAGGTGAAGAAACGCGTCTTCGCGGTTAAAGCTTCTTGGGCTCAGGGGAGGGGAACCGAAAGACCATGGTCCTCTCGTAGTCGTCCAAGTCAATGTACTCGAACCCCAATTTCCGATAAAGCCGGATCGCGACGAAATTGGTGACAGCCACCGTCAGCCAGACCGATTTGGACGCCAGCGACTCCGCCCGCTTCAGGGTGGCTCTCGACAACTGGGTCCCGATGCCGACATTGCGGAAATCCTGGTGCACGAAGATCAGGAATTCCGAGGAGTCTCCCCTGCGATCGGGGATGAGTGCAGCGTGTCCGATGACCCTCCGGTCCCTTGTGGCCACGACGTTTTCCCCTATCTCCAGGAGGCCCCTCACCCACCCGGTGCAGACCGCGTCATCAGCGGGCGGCAAACCCAGCGACGCGGGCCTGGGCGCAAAGATCGCATACATGTCCATAAGGGGGCTGAGATCATCGCGTCCGCAGCGGCAGGCCTCGAATGCCTTTCCAAGCTTGTCGGCGAGTACAACGGGACCGCGTTCCATGAACTTCTAACTCCAGAAGAGAGAGTCTAGCCCGCAAAGGGCGCAGAGGACGAAAAGGACCAGCGTCCTCATCGTACTCTGCAATTCTCGTTCTTCTCTTCTTCCCCCCGTCATTCCACAGGCACAGGGACGCTCGACAGCATCTCCTCTATGATCTGCTCCACCGAACGGCCCTTGAGGACCGCTTCGGTCCTAACGATGGTGCGATGGGATAGGACAGGTGCTGCGAGTCCCTTCACATCGTCCGGAAGCACATAACCCCTGCCCTGCATCGCCGCAAACGCCTGGGAGGCTGCTTGAAGGCCCAGGGCCGCGCGGGTGCTGGCGCCCAGTTTCATTTCAGGATGCTCTCGTGTGGCCCTTGTCACGGCCACGATGTATTCTCGAACGGATTTCTCGACATAGACGCTCCTGCAGATGCGCTGGAGTTCGAGGAGGTCCCGTGAACCCAGCACGCAGGGGAGGTCGTCCAGCGGACTCGCCTGCTGGAACCTCGAGAGCACGGAGGCTTCCTCCTCGGGAGAAGGATAGCCGAGCCGGATCTTGAGCAGAAAGCGGTCGAGCTGGGCTTCGGGAAGGGGAAAGGTGCCTTCCAGCTCAATCGGATTCTGGGTGGCGAGCACCATGAACGGCCTTGGGAGGGATACGGTTTCGAGGTCGACCGTCACCTGCTGTTCCTGCATGCACTCGAGCAGGCAGGACTGGGTCCTCGGCATGGCACGATTGATTTCGTCCACGAGCACGATGTTGGACACGATCGGACCCCTGCGAAATTCGAACTCCGACGTCTTCTGATTGAAATAGCTGATCCCGACGACATCGGAAGGCAGGAGATCCGTGGTGCACTGGATCCTATGGAAGGCGCAGTCCAGGGACTTCGCCGCGGCCTTGGCCAGCAGCGTCTTCCCGACACCCGGTACATCCTCGATCAGGACATGGCCTTCGGTGAGAAGGGAGACAAAGATCAGTTCGATGATCCTCTGCTTGCCGACGATCACCTTCCCCACGTTCTCGAGGAACGCCTCGGAGGCTTCTTTGGTGCGGGACACATCCGCTCCCTTGTCTCGATCCTTTTCCATAAGCGGGCTCATTTTCGTTTTCCCCAAAGCTCGGACACAGAACGAACTCATTATAAACCGCAAAGGCAAAAAGGAGGCAAAGAAGAACGCCAGGATTCGGGGTTTTCTTCTGCCGGTGTTCCTCCCGCAGAAAAAGAGACCAAATATCCTACCCTTGCGGACTTCGCGTCTTTGCGGTTCGCAGATTCTTCGTCTTCACCCTTTTCCAGCTCTCCCGGATCATCTCAAGCCTCTCCGGTGCTGCTGGGACCGGGCCGTAGCGCTCCTCGATGTAGCCGGAGGTGATCAGGGAAAATTCACCGGAACCAGCCGGCATTCTCTTCAGGAGGACATCGAGGTACTCTCCCGGGGTTTGCGCCCTTTGCCGACCGCATCCTTTTCGGGCCGACCAGCGCAGGAGTTGCCGATAAACGGACCGGGCCGAGACCGGGTCCGGCGCCAGGGCCTTCCGAATCCTCTTGATCCCGAACAGTCCGAGGAGCAGGGAAAAGAACCGATCCATCCCCCTCACCAGTGACTTCATCAGGGCGTAAAGGTCTTCCCTGAATGCGCCGGAGAGGGTCTCGATCTCCGCCCCGTTCGGATTGGACATCCTTTGAAGCAGCCACTTTACAAGCGCCGATGAAAGGCTCCAGAGGGCGGCGAGGAAGAGCACGATCCAGATCGCGGAGACGATCATGGCCGCGATGCTGCGAACGCTCTCCGGGATCCGCAGGACCTTGGCGATGAAGCTGGGGTCCCTTTCCATGCCGGCTGGCGGCGCAACCATTTCGATCTTCGGGGGTTCGGGATTGGGGAGGATGGATGCCAGGAAGGCGAAGATCTTCGCGATCAGTCTGCCCACCAGTCTTGCGGCTGCTTCCGCAAGCGCCAGGAGCTGATTCAGGAGCTCGGGCTTCAGCAGGGAGGCGGCCAGAAGTCCCGCAGCGAGGACGATGCAGACCACGCCGATCACCACGCTGATCCAGCCCCAGTTCCGCCTCTTCGAGGCCCGTCCTGAATCGATGCGAAGAAGGCCGGCCGGCAAACCGGTCAATGCAAAGAGAAAGAAGACGAAGGTGAGCGGGACCAGACCATCCACGTTCAGCTTCCACTGCGCATCCAGAAAAAAGACGACCAGCAGCATGAATGTCCCGAACTGGAACTCGCTGAGGAGGGTGGCGCCGTCGCCGCTCAAGCGGGCAAGGCGCATTCCGCACCCCCAGAGGAGGGCGGACCCCCCCATGGCCAGGAACTCGGGGGAGGGGAAAGAACCCAGTGCAAAGACCCTCGGCAGCAGGGAACGGATCCAGAACGGGTCAAGAAGCCCCGAGTCGCCGGCCGCGCTGGATCCTGCAAAGAAGATCGCCGCAATCACCCATATGACCCAGCTGAGGGATTGTCGGACGATGGTCTTTCCACGAGGGGCGAGGAGGAACCGGTGGAGCCCGTAAGCGAGTGGATAGAAGACGAGGACCGCCGGGAGACTCAGGCCCGGTCCATGCGCCCGGGTCTCGACGACGGCCAGAAGAGCGTATAGCCAGCAGACCTCCATGCCGGCAACGGACAGGATCCGAAAGGGGCTATGATCTCGCACAATCGTGGTATGCACGGCTCAGATCCTCCGCAGGTCTTCGGGGGTCCTGATGTGCTTCCAACCGATTCCGTCTTCCACGGTCCCCATCTCCTGTCGGCCGAACAGGAGCACAAACGGGTTGCAGCCCGAGCTCTTCAGGGTCATGACAAGCCTGGAGAGGGATGCCGGCGGCCTTCCATAGAGCAGGACCAGGGTGGTGCCCGCCGCAAGGTGCTGCCTCTCCCGCTCCAGGAACTGTTCAAAGGGCTCTCCGCAGGAAGCCGTGACCTTGGCCAGTCCCTCCATCAGCAGGGGGAGCTGTTCACGACTCCCTGAAGGCGGAAGGGTTAATGGGTGGTTCGAGTCCGCGCAACGGGTGTTCACGAAGAGGCCTACAGGAGACGAGCGAGAAGCGAGGAAGCGCGCCACGGATGCGGCACCACTGATCGCCAGCTCGAACTCTTCTTCGGGCGGCGGATTCGGTCCCAGGAAGCTCTCCACACAAAGAAAGAGCGCTGCCTTGAAGCTGGTGGTGGCCTCGAAGGTCTTCACCTGAAGCCTCCTGGAACGGGCGCTTGCCTTCCAATGGATTCGCCGGAGGCTGTCGCCCGGCCGGTAGTCACGCAATCCGACCGGCCGTGAAGGGTCCTGGATGATGCGTCGCCTGATCGGGTATTCCCCCATGGGTTGAAGGGAGGGGATGCCTATCCTTTCCACCGGGTAGAGGGCCGGGTAGACGATGATCCGATCCCGGCCGGCGACGGGCATGGTCCGTGAATAAAAGCCGAATACATCCCCGGAGGTAACCCGCATGGGGCCGATGGTGTAGTATCCGCGCCTCTTGCAGTCCAGCCGAAATTTCCAGTGCATGCTCCTGTACCAGAGCAGGGATCCCTCATGCTGAAGAAGGCCGTGCCCCGGCCATCCGGAGCGCTTGAGCGGCAATCCCCCGGATATCCCCAGCGGAAGGTCGTTTTCGATCTGGAACCAGGGGAGGGGGAGCGGCTTTCGGTTGGTGATCCTGATGCCGACATCTGCGGATTCACCGGGAAAAAATCTCTCCTCCTTGAGCGAACGCCGGCAGGTTACCCCTTTCAGGGAGAGACGGCTCCAGGCCTTTGCGAGGAGCGCGGCGGAGAGGAAGAGGCTGGAAAGCATGACCACAGGGGCCTGACCGGCCCACGCAGAAACGAGGAGGATGGACAGCAGAGCGGCCAGCCCCGGTTTTTGAAGAAGGTACCCGGCTGCCCTGGATGAGACGGGCTCGTGCTCACGATTGTCCGATGGTGGATCGACGGTTCTTGACATGGGCATAAAGTCCCCGGCCGCCATCCGGACGCCGAGAAAATGCATAGCGCTGATCGACGTCCATATGCTGGCTCGCGCCCTCCCAGGGACCCTCGCAACCCGCTATTCCTCGAAGGAGATCTCGATCGTGAACTCCCCCTTCTCGGTCTGGAAAGGTATGGCAATGACAGGATAGGTGGTAAAATGGGACAGGCTGTGGTTCTTCCCCATGATGACCGTCGGGATAGCGGCTGAAAGTGAGAGGCCGTCCTCCTCGAGTTTCCTCCTGGCCTGCCCGGAGATCATGTTGCTGATCTCCCCAACCGCGTCCCTGATCTCCTCGTTCATTTCCTTCATGTCCTCGCCGAACATACCGGAGACGATGGCGAGAATGCAGGGTTCCGAGAAGCTGACGGATACGGTCCCCCTCATCTTGCCCGTGAGACCGATCACGCCCGTCACATCGCCCCTTGCTATCTTGTCTTTCTTGATGAAGGGTTTTCCCGCCTGGGTCGCGATGTGAGCCAGTGTGTCCAGAACATGCGTGGTCGCCTGAATGAAAGGATTGACGTATCGGACGTCCATTCTCTCTGTTTCAAACCTCCATGGGGTCGAAATTCTCAGAAGCGAGTGGAACAAGCGCAACCTGGTTCGCAGAATATTTAGTCCTTCTATGCCAGGAAATCAATAAGTTTTCTTTTGTCACTTCCGGTGGATGACACGGGTGACCGGGCGCGGTAGGTTCGACCGGATCTCAATCAAAGGCAGCCTCTCTGGTTCGGACTTTAACCCTTCCCTTGATCCTGTTATCCTGTCTAGGAAGAAACCATGAAAGTCTTGCTCATTTACCCCTACTTTCTCGAAGAACGGATCGATGCCGAGGACATCGCCTCCCCTCCCATCGGCCTTTACTGGGTGGCCTCCCTGCTGAGAGAACACGGGTGCGACGTTTCGATCCTGAACCTGCACTCCGCGATGGACAAGGCCGAGGAGATCCGGGAGACCCTGGCCCGCGAGCGTCCTCAGGTCATAGGGTTTTCCATCCTTCATGCAAACCGCTGGGGCGGAATCGATATCGCAGCCATGGCCAAGGAGGTCGACCCGAATGTAAAGATTGTGTTTGGAGGGCCCGGCGCCACCTTTCTCTGGCACCACCTGCTCACCCATTTCAAGGACGTGGACTATGTAGTGGTCGGGGAAGGGGAGTTCGCGTTCCTCGGGCTGGTGCAGGAACTCCAGAAAGATGAGCCGCAACTGCAGGGGATCGAGGGGATCGCCTTCAGGAAGGGGGACAAGGTCGTCAAGACCGGGGACCGCGAGCCCATTGCGGATCTGGACGTTCTGCCCATCCCCGCAAACCACTTTGTCTACCGCCATGTCGCCTCCTCCCGGGGCTGCCGTTGGAAGTGCCGCTTTTGCGGATCACCCGGACTCTGGAGCGGCAGGATACGGTATCGCTCCCCCGGCCACTTTGTGGACGAGCTGGAGCTGCTCCACCGCAAGGGGGTCCACTTCTTCTACTTCTCCGACGACACCTTGACCACCGACCGCGGCAGGATCATCGAGATCTGTCGCATGATCCTGGACCGGGGGTTCAGGATCGAATGGAACGCCATCAGCAGGGTTGACTGTGTGGATGAGGAGGTCCTTTTCTGGATGAGAATGGCCGGTTGCATCCAGATCAGTTACGGGGTGGAAAGCGGCTCAGAGAAGATCAGGGCCGTCCTGAACAAGAGGATCAAGACCGCTCAGGTGAAGAAGGCCTTTGAGCTGACCAGGGCATACGGGATTCTGACCCGGGCCTACTTCATCTACGGTTCTCCCGGGGAGACGTGGGAGACCATCAAGGAGACGATCGACCTGGTCATGGAGATCAAGCCGCTGGCCGCAGTCTTCTATATCCTGGACCTCTTTCCCGGGACCGATCTCTATGCGCAGATCGCAGAGAGGGACCATCGGCTGACCGACGACCTATGGCTCAACCGGATCGAGGGGCTGCTATACCTTGAAACCGACCCCCGCCTCTCCGGAGAGCTGGTGCTCTCTTTCGGCAAGCGGCTCCGGACGGCCTTTTATGAAAATGTCCACGCCTTCGCCGAGTCCGTCTCTCTCGTGGATCGAAGGGAGCTCTACCCCAGACATGCGGACTTCTGCTCGAGACTCGCCATGACCTTCACCCATGGAGACTATGCCAGGAACGAGTCGGTCAGGGACAAAGAGCGAGTGGCGGAAAAGCTCTTCCGAAAGGGACTGGATTATGGACCCGATGAGCGGGGTTTTCTGGGCCTGTCGATCCTGAACCAGAAAAGGGGGGACCACAGGGAGGTGGTCGGGATCCTGCAGCGGGGCGTGTCCGAGTTCCCCTTCAGCGAACCCCTTCACGTCTGCCTGGGGATCAGCTACATGGCCCTGGGTGAATACGAGAAGGCCCTGTCCTGCTTCTCAAGATTTCCGGAATCAGAACGGACCAGGGGCTATATCGAACTCTGCCGAAAGGGCTCCACCCGCTCGACAGGCTGATCCGGCTGCAGGCCGCTTGTTCCCTTTCTCGGCTGCTGGAGGAAAAGGGCCAGGATCCTGGTCCTCTCGGTATACGCTACATAAAGCAGGATCAGGAACTGGGATCCGCAGATCACACACTCCAGCAAAAAGAACTGTCCCGGTGTCTGTGCCAACAGGAGTACGGGAGTGAGCAGCGCGGACAACCACAACATGAGGTGAAGGATGGCCAGTCTCCCCAGGCCCTCTCTGTCCCTTGCCAGATCGGCGATCTTCAGCACCGCGAGCACGAGCACCACATCCGCACCGCTCCAGATGAAGGCCTGGACCTTGGAGGTGAGGAGATTGACCCCTGTGGTGAAGTTCGAGCCCAGCCAGAGGAACATCTGTTCAATGAGTAACGTCACCGCTTCTTGCTCCTTGTCTCAGCAGAGCATAGGTCTTCAGCCCGTAGACGGCCACTACCCATTCAAAGGCGATCCACAGGAGGCCGCATATCCGGACATAAAAGGCGGAGGCATGGTAGATCTCCAGGACCTGCATGCCGTGCTTCAGTGCGGTCTCGATCAGTGCGAACTGATACAGGGCAAACAAGAAGAAGAGCGGCCACAGGACCGTCGACACCCTTGTTCCTGCGAATCCGCCTGAACCGGATGGAAGGAGCCTGTAGATCCGGATGACATAGACCATGATGGTCCCCTCGAGCCCCACCCACAGGGTGCAGAAGAAGTTCCAGGTCCCCCACCGGTAAAGCTTCAGGTGGCGAGGGTCGGAGAGGAGGTCACGAGCGAGGGTCTCCCCGGCGAGGAGCCAAAGGGCCAGCAGGAAGAATCCTGCGGTGCAGAGCACGACCCAGACCCTCTGGCTGGAATCGCTCCCCTTCAACCTGCAGTAGCCCCATCGCATGTAGAGGAAGATCGCGCCTTCCGCCAGGGTCCAGAAGAGGGCCATGATCTTGGCAAGCGGATACATGTTGATCATTTATCATTTTTTATGAGCATTGGTCATTGGAAAGATACAGGGCGGATCATTCAAGATCATCGGACGTCGGCCATTCGAAAAGCATGATTACCGGATCGAAAACTCGAGCCGATCGCCGGGCTTGATGCCCAGTTCGTCGGATCTGCCTGCCCGCAGCTCCAGGACATAACCGGAGGGTCTGAGTGGGGAATAGGTCGGACAGGGATCCTTCCTGCAGGGGGGGACGCGTCTGGCCATGTGCACGATCCGCTTCTCACGGTCGAGCCACAGGATGTCGATCGGGAAACCCACATTCTTCATCCAGAACGAGTGAGGGGCCTCTTCCTCGAAGACGAAAAGCATCGCCTGATCAGCGGCGATGCTCTCCCGGAACATGAGCCCCCTGGCCCTCTCCTCACCCGAAAGGGCCAATTCGGCCGTGATGAATTCGCCGTTCGGGAAATAGACCCGGACCGTGCTCCTCTGCTGCGCCTGCGCAGAGACAAACGACGTCATCACCAAAAGCAGAGCAAGGAGGGATGCGGAATGCGCGGAATGACCAACGACCAATGACCAATGTCCAATGTCCAAGTGAATTTTCAAATCCGATGACCTCGTTTCCAGGATCGAAGCTCGGAGATTCAGAATTCAATACAACGTTCGATGTTCGTCTTCCATGTCCCTCCTCAGATCTCCCTGAACCTGTTGAGCTTGTAGTATATCCCGCCCTTGGCCATCAACTCCTCATGTGTTCCTTCCTCCACGATCCGTCCGTGGTGCATGACCAGGATCCGATCGGCGCTGCGGATGGTCGAGAGCCTGTGGGCGACCACCAGAGTGGTTCTCCGCTTGGTCATTTCGAAGATCGCCTGCTGGATGAGCTGCTCGGTGCCGGGGTCGATGCTGGAGGTCGCCTCGTCGAGGATGAGGACCTTCGGGTCTGAGGCCAGGGCCCTTGCAAATGAGAGCAACTGCCTTTCCCCCGTGGACAGGTCCGAGCCTCTCTCCCCGAGCTCCTGCTCGTACGCGGCCGGCAAACGGTGTATGAAGGATCCTGCATTCACCCTGGTCGCCGCCTTCTCCACCTCCCCCGGGCCGATCTCCTGTCTGCCCAGCGAGATGTTTTCCTTCAGCCTGCCTGAAAAAACAAACACGTCCTGCATGACCAATCCCAGCACCTTCCGAAGGGCCGGGGTCGGCCAGAGACGCAGATCGACGCCGTCCAGGCAGACAGCGCCTTCGTCCGGATCATAGAACCTCTCGATCAGGTTGACCACCGTCGATTTCCCGGCCCCCGTGGCCCCTACAACGGCCACCATCTCGCCCGGCTTCACCTCAAAGGAGACGTTCTGGAGCACCGGGGGGCCGCTGTTGTAGGAAAAGGAGACGTTTCTGAACTCCAGGTGCCCCTTCACCTCGGATGGACTCGCCGGCCGAACAGGATCGGAAATCTCCTCCCTGATATCCATGAACTCGAATATCCTCTCCGTAGAGGCCATGGAGGCCTGCATGATGTTGTATTTTTCCGAGATGTCTCGAATCGGCCGGAAGAACATCTGCATGTAACTGATGAAGGCGACCAGGGACCCGACGGTGACCCGCTCTTGAATCACCTTGCCGCCGCCGTACCAGATGAGAAGGGCCACGGCCGATGCGGCGAGAAGCTCCATGAGGGGCATGAACACGGCGAAGACCCGAACCTGTTTCATGCCTGCCACGAAGTTTTCGTGATTGATCTTTTCGAACGCTTTCCGCTGGAACCGTTCCGTGGCGAAGAGCTGGACCGTCCGGATGCCCGTCACCCGCTCCTGAAGGAAACTATTCATCTTGGCCACCGCAGCCCTCATCTCCCTGAACGCCTCTCTTGCCATTCTGCTGAAAAGGAGCGTAAGCACGAAGATCAGGGGGACCAGTGAAAGGGAGAGGAGCGCGAGCCGCCAGTTCATATAGATGAGGATGGATACGATCCCGAGAAGAATAATGAAGTCCTTGAATAAGGTCACGGCCACGGACTTGAACATCTCGTTCAGGTTTTCCACGTCGTTCGTGACCCTGGTCACGAGCCTGCCGATGGGGTTCCGGTCGAAGAAGCCGACTCCCTGCGTAAGCAGCCGCCGAAAGAGTCGTATGCGGATATCCGACATGATCCTCTGCCCGGTCCATTCGAGCAGATAGTACTCCAGGTATCCCATGGAGAAGGATAGGACCAGAAAGGCGAGGAGGGCCATTCCGATCCTGGCGAGGCCTTCGAGGTCGTTCTCCCTCACCCGAAGGACCTCCTCCCGGCTCAAGTCCTTGAGCGCTTCTTCAGGGAGGATCCAGGATCCATCCTTCAGTCCCCGCGCCCTCTCCCTGATCTCCTGCAGACCCGGCTCCTCCGGTTGTCCGGGGGGAATCCTGTAGAATCCGCCTTCGGAGAGGAGTCCCTTCCGCCTGATCTCGTGCAGGAGGGCGGGATCCCATTCTCGGAGAGCTCCGCTCGACACGTAGCCGGCGGACCCTTGGGGGTTCGTCAGGATCGTATCGCCGTGGAGGAGAAGAAGGTTCTGCCTTTCCCGCTCCTCCATGCCGGAGAGGCGAAGCTCCGACCAGGAGGCGAGGATGTAGCGATCGATCGCGATCTTGGATAGATAGGGGACGATGAGATCGAGGGAGGTGATGACGAGGGAGAGAAAGAGGGCCGCAAAGATCCTCTTCTTGTAGGGAAGGGCATACGACCCGAGCCTCTTCAGAAGCCTCAGGTCGTAGGGCCTGCCCAATCGGCCTTCTTCCATGTAACCGTATTCGCCGTACATTTCAAGAACCGATAAGCTTGTTCAGGAAAACAGCCTTGTACCGACGTTTCCGCCATGCCTCGGAGAGGTTTGTACATACATCCCCTTGCTTTCCTATCATCCCTCGTCCCGGCGAAACGGTCGTCCCTCTGTCCATTCTCGTCCCTCGGTCCTCACGCCAGCTCCTCGGCCAGGATCTGCCTCTCGTAGAGGCGCATGTACTCCTTCCCCGAGTTGATGAGGGAGCGATGACTGCCGATCTCCACCACCGAGCCCCTTTCCATCACCACGATGAGATCGGCCCTGCCGATGGTGGAAACCCGATTGGAGACGACCAGGGTGGTCCTGCCCGGCCTCGATCCGAGGATGCGGCTCAGGATGCGCTCCTCTGTCCGTGTATCCACCATGGAAAGGGCGTCGTCGAGAATCAGGACAGGGGGATTCGAGAGGATGGTGCGCGCCACGGACAGACGCTGTCTCTGGCCGCCGGAAAGGGTGATTCCCCTTTCCCCAAGGAACGTGTCGATGCCGTTCTCCATGGCCTGGACCTCGTCGAGAAAATGGACAGTCTCGAGCGCCCCGAGGATCTCCTCCTCGGAGAACCCGGACCTGCCGAAGAGGATGTTGCCCCTGATCGTATCCGAGAAGATCATCGCCTCCTGCATCGCCAACCCGATACTCCTCCTCAGCAGGCCCAGAGGAATGGTGCGGATGTCCCTCCCGTCGATGTAGATCGCGCCTTTGGCCGGGTCGTACATCCGGGCGATCGCGTGCAGGAGTGTGGTCTTGCCTGATCCCACATGACCCACGACGGCAACCGTCATCCCCTCTCTTATCTCAAAGGAGACGTTCTTCACCGCTCCACCCCTCTGGCCCGGGTGTCTCAGGGTCAAGCCCCTGAACGCGATATTCCCCCTCAGCGGAGACGGAGCATCCTTTGCGGGCGGCTCATCGATCTCCGGCTCCTCCTCCAGGATAGCGCTGATCCGACGCATGGAAGCCGCACCCCGTTGAAGTAGATTGGTTACCCATCCGGTAGCCATCATGGGCCACGCGAGGAGGTTGAGGTAGCTGATGAAGGCAACCAGATCCCCTGTCGTGATCTCGCCCAGGACGGTGAGGCGACCTCCGATCCACAGGACCGCGGCAAGCCCCAGGCTTGTAAAGATGGACATCAGAGGGAAGAAGAGGCCGACGGTCTTGGCCAGCTGGACGTTTTCCGACACGTACCTTTCTCCCTCCCCGGAGACCGCCTCAGAGGCCCAGGTTTCCCTCGAGTAGGACTTGATGACCCTGATGCCGGAGAAGGCCTCTCGGACCTTCTCGGTGAGGTCGGAAAAGATCCCCTGCACCCGTTCATAGCCGACGGACATCCGTCGGGTAAGGATCAGCGTGAGATAGATCACCAGGGGAGCGGGGATGAGCGCGACCAGGGTGAGCCGGAGATCGATATAGATCATGAAACCGATGGCCGAGAATCCGAGCACCACGGCATCGGTCAGGGCCACCAGCCCCATGCCCGTGGCCATGCGTACGGCATTCACGTCGTTGATGGCCCTGGCCATGATGTCTCCCGTTCTGGTCCTCTGGTAAAAGGAGGCGGAGAGGATCAGAAGGCGCTCGAGGATCCTGTTTCGGAGTCCTTCTTCGATCTTCCTGGAGATCCCGAAGAGGAAATGCCTCCAGACATACCGGAGAAGCGCGATGGAGAGTGCAACCAGCATGATCGCGCCGGCGTACTGGAGGAGCAGGCCGGATGAGGCATCCCTTGCCGTCAGGTGGTCCACCGCCCTCTTGATGATCAGGGGGATCAGGAGTTGAAGGAAATCGACGGCCAGCAGGCAAATCACCCCCGGGATGAGGGCGGACTTGTTTGCGGTAAAGTATTCCTTGAGGGGCTTCAGCTTTCGCAGGGTCTGTCTCATGAAAACCGTTCGATCTCCCACCTAAAGGGATAATGGATGGCCGGCCGCAGGTCAACCCTGATCCCGTGGGTCGTTTCGCGGGAGGCTACGGAGGGCAGGCCCTCCACTTTGAACCTTGAACTTTGCTCCCGACGTATGCTATCTAACAATAAGCTTACGGGCTCATGCAACTTGCCCATGGAGGATACAATGGACATAGCCAGGAAAATCGGTATTGCAATCGTCATGATCGTCCCCACCTTTGTCATTGCAGGGGCGCTCTGGGATATCTTTCACAGCTGGCTGGCCGTACTCATCTGGGTTCTCCTCGTGGCCGGCTTTGTAGGGGGACTCCTCAGCGGTAAGTTCTCACGGTCCGGCGGCAGTACTGGGATCTCCGATCCCGGCCATGCTCACTCTCATTGAGGGGCCGACCCGCCCGCCGGTTCGTCTCCGGACTGCCTGCCGCATGAAGCCCGCCCGGCGGAAGCCGGGCCCGTCCATCCAGCCCATTCCGTTCGGCCCCTGAAAAATCAATGACCCGGAGGGGCAAAGAATGACAACACCACTCCCCATCCCGTCCCACTACGATCCGGAGAAAGTCGGTCGACTCTGGAAGGTCCCCTACCAGGAGAGGGCCGGTGAGGCTGCGTCCTGGGCCGAAAAACACGACATTCGACCTTCGAGAGGAGATGCGGGGAAACTCTGTCTCCTCCTCGTGGACATGCAGAATACCTTCTGTCTTCCCGGGTTTGAGCTGTTCGTCCGAGGCCGCAGCGGGACGGGCGCTGTGGAGGATAGCAGGCGGGTTTGTGAGTTCATCTACCGCAACCTGGGCGTGATCACCCAAATCATCCCGACGATGGACACCCACTACGCCATGCAGATCTTCCATCCCATCGCGCTGGTCAACGAGCAGGGCGCCCATCCCTCCCCCTTTACGCTTGTTTCCGAAGAGGAGGCCAGGGCCGGGAAGTGGAGACTCAACAGGGACCTCTACCCGGACCCCTCTTACCTCCACCACTACACCCGCAAACTGAAGGAGGGGGGGAAATACGACCTGACCATCTGGCCTTACCATGCCATGCTGGGCGGTGTCGGACACGCCCTGGTCCCTGCTGTGGAAGAGGCCATTTTTTTCCATGCCATCGCCAGGCGGAGTCAGCCGGATTTCCAGATCAAGGGGGACAATCCGCTCACGGAGCACTACTCGGTCCTTGGCCCCGAGGTCAGGGAAGGGCTCGACGACAGGCCCATAGCGGGAAAGAATGTGGGGCTGATCGAGGAGCTCCTACGGTTCGATGCGGTGGTGGTGGCCGGGCAGGCCAAGAGCCATTGCGTGGCGTGGACGGTCGATGATCTCCTGGAGGAGATCCGGAAAAGGGATCCCTCCCTGGCTGAAAAGGTGTTCCTCCTCGAGGACTGCACCTCCCCCGTCGTCATCCCGGACGTGATCGACTATACCGACGCGGCGGACGAAGCCTTTCGGAGGTTTTCGGAAGCCGGCATGAGGGTCGTCCGTTCCACGGACCCGATCGATTCCTGGCCGCTATCTTAGGGTGAACGCTCCGCGATTGCTCCGCCGGCATGACCGCTTCGCTGGCGCTCCGCTGGGTCCCGGGTTTACGCCTGGATGACGATCTCTGCAGAGAACGTCGATTTTCGTCCCAGCGAAGCGGTCCGTCTTCTCAGTTACACGACGGTCCCACCGGGGTGTCCAGCGCAATGTCCAGGACTTCCTCCATCTTTCTGACCAGGTGAAAGGTGATGCTCCCCTTCACTTCTTCCGGGATCTCTTCCAGGTCGTTCTTGTTCCTCTCCGGGAGGATGATGTGCTTGATCCCGTTTCGATTCGCGGCCAGGACCTTCTCTTTGATGCCCCCCACCGGCAGCACAGCCCCCCTCAGCGTCACTTCGCCGGTCATCGCCACATCCGCCTTGATGGGTCTGCAGGTCAGAAGAGAGGCAATGGCCGAAAGGATCGTCACCCCGGCAGAAGGCCCGTCCTTCGGGATCGCGCCCGCAGGGACATGGATGTGCAGGTCGCGATCCTTGAAGAAATCCTCCTGGATGCCGAAGGAGTTCGCCTTGGATCGGAGGTAACTGAGGGCGGCCTGCGCGGACTCCTTCATGATCTCCCCGAGCTGGCCGGTCAGGACGAGGGCCTTTTGTCCGGGCATCGCGGTGGCCTCGACAAAGAGGATGTCGCCCCCTGTGGGGGTCCACGCCATTCCCGTGGCCACCCCCGGAACCGATGTCCGCTCCGCCACCTCGGATGAGTGTCTCGGCAGTCCCAGGTACTCGCGGAGGTCATCGGGTGCGACCCGGAACAGGCCGTGATGGTTTGCCGCCACCTTCCTGGCCACTCCCCTGCAGACCGCGCCGATCTGCCTTTCCAGGTTCCTCACCCCGGCTTCCCGGGTGTATTCCCGGATGATCCTCTCGACGGCTCCCCGCTCGAAGGTCACCCTGCGTTTGCTCAGCCCGTGCTCCTTTACCTGTCTCGGGACCAGGAACTTCTCGGCGATATGGACCTTCTCATAATCCGTATAACCGGGGAGCTCCAGCACCTCCATCCTGTCCAGGAGAGGTCTTGGAATCGTGTCCAGCTGGTTCGCCGTGGTGATGAACATCACCTTGGAGAGGTCGAATTCCACCTCCAGATAGTGGTCGGAAAAGGAGTAGTTCTGCTCCGGGTCCAGGACCTCGAGCAGCGCACTCGACGGGTCTCCGCGGAAGTCCTTGCCCAGCTTGTCGATCTCATCCAGCATGAATATGGGGTTGTTCGAGCCGGCCTTCTTGAGCCCTTGAATGATCCTTCCCGGAAGGGCACCTACGTAGGTCCTGCGGTGTCCCCGGATCTCCGCCTCGTCCCTCACTCCGCCGAGGGAGATGCGGACGAACTTGCGGCCCAGGGATTCTGCAATCGACCGGCCGAGGCTTGTCTTGCCGGTGCCGGGGGGACCCGAGAAGCAGAGGATAGGGCCTTTATGGCCGGGGTTCAGCTTGCGAACGGCAAGATACTCCAGGATCCTTTTCTTCACCTTCTCGAGATCGAAGTGGTGCGTGTTCAGGATCTTCTCGGCCTTCCGGATGTCGATGGAGTCCCTCGTGCTTTCGCTCCACGGCAGATCGAGCAGCAGGTCCAGATAGTTCATGGACACGGTGTATTCCGATGACGCGGGGTTCATCTTGCTCACCTTGGCGATCTCTTTGCTCGCCACCTTGAAGGCCGGTTCGGGCAGCTTCTTCTTCTCCAGCCTCCGGCGGAGTTCCTGGATCTCGGAAGGACCCTGTTCGTCCATCCCCAGTTCCTTTTGTATGGCCTTCAACTGCTCGCGCAGGAGATACTCCCGCTGGCTCTTGTCGATGCCCTTCTGGACCTGGGTCTGGATCTGCCTTCCCATCCTGGCCATCTGCAATTCATGACTGATGAAACGGATGAGCGTTTCCAGCCTCTTCGCCACATCGAGCGTCTCCAGGATCTCCTGCTTCTTCTGTCGTTTGATGTTCGAATAGGCCGCAATCAGATCGGCCAGGGAGGAGATATCTTCCACCTGGTTGGAGAGCCGGAGCACCTCGTCGGGTATGTTGGGAGAGAGTTGTACCAGCTCGGTGAACTGCTTCATGAGCGTCTTCCTGAGGTCCTCCAGTTCCGGTCCTATGACTCCCATGTCGCCGATCCCTCTCACCTGCACCTTGTAGAACGGCGATCGCGAGACGATCTCCTCCACCGATCCCCGGCTGATCCCCTGGACGACCAGGACATTCCCCTCCTGCTCCTTGGTCAGCTTGGAGATGCGGCAGACGGTGCCCACACCCGGTAATTCACCGGCTCCGGCGTCGTCTTTTCCGTCCCCCGCGCTGGAGACCACGAGTACCATCTTGTCCTTGGCGGAGGCCTCCTCGATCAGGGGCAGGTATTTGTCCGTCTTGATGAGGATTGGAACGACCATATTCGGAAACACGACCGTGTCTTTCACCGGGAGGACCGGCAGGATTCCTTCCATATATTTTTCAGTCTTCGTCTGCATGATGATCTCCTTGGTTCGGGTTCCCTCTCTTCGTTCCGCGGTCGACCACGGCTGAAGATGATCGGGCCGAAGGATTTGTAATCGAGGCAATTCAAAATAAACACTCTGAATGGAATGTAAAGCGGAGTAATTTCGGCGGGGTGCAGGTGTGGGATAGGCTGGCGAACCGCAGGTGAGCGGTCGTCCTAGCGCAGCGGCCAGCCTTCCGCAGCTTTTACGCGAAGGAGGGTCGTCCCTCGGATTCTCCCTTCCGCCACGGCCTCTCGGGCCCGAACTGAAGGTCGCACCACCTGGTGCAATCGTTGAGGCGCTCTTCGACTATCTTCCTGTATGCCTCCATGTCTTCGTGGCCGGCATCGGGAGGGATCCAGAGGGGCTCTGCGTAGGAGACGGCTATCCTCGAAAAGGGTTTCGGCACCAGGAACCTGTCCCACGAATTGAAGGTCCAGCCGCGATCCGCCCCCCATACAACGGGGATCAGGGGCGCCTGGGCATTCTTGGCGGCCATGATCACGCCCATCTTGGCGACCCTTGCGGGACCCTGTGGTCCGTCCGCAAAAAAGCCGCCTTTCCCCCCTTCCCGGATCATCCGGATGATCTCCCTGAGGGCCCGGGTTCCGCCCCGTGTCGAAGATCCCCGTACATTATTGAACCCCAGCCAGGCGGCGATTCTTGCAGCATATTCCCCATCCCTGCTGCTGCTGATGAGGATCGTGATCCTGCTGGAGCGAAAATACTGAGAGAAATAGGACATTCTCTGGTGCCAGGTCGTGTAGACCGCTCCGCCCCCGGAGCGGGTGAGGGCCTCACGGCCGGATTCTTCTCCCCGGACCTTGACGACCCTGCAGGTCATCATGAGAAGCCTCACCAGCAGGGCCGCCAAAGGCGGGACGATCTTCATGAGGAACCCGTCTGATCCATGAAACCTGCGCATGCCTATTCCGCTCGCACTCCTCTTCGGTTGAGGGCGTAGCTCCCCTGCTTCCCGGAAAACGGCAGGACCAGGATCCGGCCCAGGGTCAGACGAGAGGGCTCCCGGAACTGACTGAGGCCGATCGTCATGTCCATGTGGCCCCGGGTCGGCTGGCTGCGATAGGTCCCCAGGATCCGGTCCCACCACGGGAGGCTGAACCCGAAGTTGGAATTCGTCTCGCTGGGGAACACGGAATGGTGGACCCTGTGCATATCCGGGGTCACGACCAGGAGCCGCAACACGCGGTCCAAGCCCAAGGGGAGCAAGAAGTTCCCGTGATTGAACATGGCCGTGCCGTTGAGGACGATCTCGAAGAGGATGACGCCGAGCGCCGGCGGCCCCAGGAGGGCGACGGCGCTCACCTTGATTCCCATGGAGACGAAGATCTCGATGGGATGAAAACGGGTGCCCGTGGTCACATCGAAGTCCATATCGGCATGATGCATCATGTGGAGACGCCACAAGGTAGGTATGGCATGGAATCCGACATGCTGCAGGTAGATGACGAAGTCCAGGGCCAGGACCGAGAGTGCGACCTCCGCCCAGAAAGGGAGATCCGTCATGTTCAGCAGCCCCCATCCCTTCTGCTCCGCCCACACGGATGCAGCGACCGCGGTCACTGGAAAGAGGAGCCGCAAGAGCGCGGTATCGATGACGATGATCCCGATATTGGCGAACCATCGGCTCCGTTTGGAGGTAAGAAGGGGCCGACGGGGCGCGAAGATCTCCGCGATCGCCACCGCGCCGAATATCCCGACGAAAAAGGCCAGGCGGACCGCCGCTTCATGTTGAGCCATGAAATCACTCATGTCTCGGATATTAGCACAAGAGGGCGGGGGGTTTGTAGTGAGTTGTACGCGGTCGGTGGTTGCAGCCGATTGACTTACAGTAAATATTACAGTATAAGGCCGGATATGACAGCAGGAAGGGATGAAGTCCGTTTCCTCAGTATCCCGTTGATCCTGTTCATCCTGTCCAAGATTTGTTTTTTTCTAAGATGCAGTAGATGCAGCGCCACATCATCCATCTTCACATCCCCGCCTTTCCCATTGCCGCGGCCAGGGTCTGCCGCCCGGATCTGCGGGGCAGGCCGGTGGCCGTTGCCCCTCTCCATTCGGAACGGGCGCTGCTTCTTTCCGTTTCCATGGAAGCGCGCAGGGAGGGCATCTTCAAGGGCATGCCCCTTGGAAAGGCGGTCAAATTCTGTCCCGACCTGATCGTGCTGCCCCCCGATCAGGACCTCACCGCAAGGGCCTCCCGGGCCGTGGCCGGAATGGTCTCCCGCTACACACCCCTCTGGGAACCTTCCAGACCGGGGCATGTCTACCTGGATGTGACCGGTACGGACCGCCTCTGGGGGAAGGCCAAAGATACGGCCCTCCATATCCGGCGGGAGGTCAGGGAGCGGTTGAGCCTGCCCGGGGCAGCGGGCGTGGCCGCCAACAAGCTGATCTCCAGCATCGCCTCGAGGGTCGCCTTTTCCGGGGGAGTACTGGATGTGGATCATGGCCGGGAATCCGCATTCATTGCACCCATGAAGGCAGGGGTGCTTCCGGGTGTAAACCGGATCCATAAGAAGATCCTGCTGGAGGAGTTGCGTATCCACCTGGTCCGGGAGGTTGCCGCCCTGGACATGGGAAGCCTGTCGCTTGTCTTCGGCCGCCAGGCCGTGGTCATCCATCAAAGGGCCCTGGGGATCGATCCTACTCCGGTCTATCCGCCTCAAAGAGAGCCTGTCATCACCGAGGAGGTCGTCCTTCCTCAGGATGAGAACGATGAACCGAAGCTCCTGGGAATCCTTTATTCCCTCGTTGAGAAGTGTTCCTCCGAGCTCAGGCGGAGGTCCCTCCGCCCGCGCAGGGCGGGGATCATGTTCAGGTATGCCGACCAGAAGGAGGTCGTGCGTCGCATTCAACTCTCCGGCAGCGCTTGGGAATTCGATCTCTTCCCGGTGCTGGAAAGGGTGTTTGTCAAGACCTGCGAACGGCGGGTGCGCATCCGGTTCATGAAGGTATGGTTCAGCGGCTTTTTACCCCCCGATCCCCAGCTCTCCCTCTTTCCCTCCCCCGCTCCGGACATGGAGAAACGGGCCGGAGTGACCCGGGCCCTGGATCGCGTTCGCGAGAAGTACGGCGACGGCGCGATCCGCTTTGCAAGATAAACCGAGGGACGACCACTCACGAATCTGGCTGTCCCCCGTCGGCCGCAGGTGAGCGGTCGTCCTGGCGAAGCGGTCGGTTTTCTCAGATTGACAGGCTCCAAAAACGGCGTAAGATGTCGCAACTTCCAACGCCTCCCGGACTCCGAAACGGGCGCCTATCGGACACAGGGTCGAACGCAAAAGGATGTGAACGGATGGGAGAGACCTGCCGATGAATGGATTTGGAGAGGGCGACAGCCATGCAGAGAAACTACGACCTGGCCGCAGGCAAGATCCATGATCTGGACGCATGCAGTATCCGCGAGGTAGGGAGAGAGCCCCTTTCGGTCCTGGTCTTCGTCAACCCGGACGCGGATGAGAAGAGGACCCTGATCGATGAATTCAAGATCGATGAGCATACCCTCAATTCGGCCCTCGACCCCGATGAGCTCTCCCGTCTGGAGTTCGAGCCGGACCACGTGGCCCTCATCTTCAAGATGCCTCGGAACTATTCCGAAAAGGACCAGCTGCTGTTCCGGGTGGCCTCGACCGGCGTCTTCCTCTTCAAGGACCGCCTGGTCGCCGTGATCCCCGACGACATCCAGCTCTTCAACGGCAAGCCCTTCAGCAAGGTCGGCTCCCTCCCGGACCTGTTGCTGCGACTGCTCAGCCGGTCCATTTCCCACTTCCGGGACCACCTGAAGGCCATCAACATGCTGACGGATGAGCTGGAGCAAAAGATCAACGCCTCGATGGAGAACCGCTATCTCATCAACCTGTTTACCCTGGAAAAGAGCCTGGTCTATTTCCTCAATGCCCTCAACGCGAACGGCGTGGTCATGGAAAGGCTGAAGCACAACGCCGCAAAGATCGGGTTCAGCACGGAAGCAGTGGATCTCTTGGACGACATCATCATCGAAAACAACCAGTGCAACAAGCAGGCCGAGATCTACTCCAACATCCTGGCGAGCCTGATGGACGCCAGGGTCTCCATCGTGAGCAACAACCTGAACATCCTGATCAAGTTTCTCAACATCATCACCATTGCGATCATGGTGCCCACCTTCGTCGTCAGCGCCTTTTCCATGAACGTACAGCTCCCGTTGAAGCAGGGTCCCCTTTCCTTCTGGATCATCATGGGGCTGGCCATCTTGTCCGTGGTGGGCTTCATGCTCTTTTGGAAGTACAAGAAGTGGTGATCGGTCACGGCAGCACGCCTCGGCCGTTTATGTCGACCAGTATGCTTGTCGCACATCGCGGGAGGTGTGATCCCGATCCGATCTGTATGGCATTGTCGTATGAGAGAGGGATGATCCTTTTCCGCAGAGGTTTTTCTTGACAAAACCTTTTGGTGTGGATATGAGTCTCACCATCTGACGAAAGGCCGTAGAGATGGGCAGCAGAGTTTTCCACAGCCGGTTTTGGTACTTTTACTTTTATTACGGCGCACCGGTCTGCCCATTGAGGAGGTCATAGCCGAGTCGGATCAAAAGTAAGCTAGAACCAAGCCATGGACAGATCGAAGATGCTGACCATGGCTTTTTTGTTTCAGGGGCCATGCCAGCCGGAGCATCCTGCCATGGCCCCTGAAACTTTGAGGAGCGCTCAATGGTGCAGGGGGGCGGCCACGGGGATCTCTTTTCAAAAGCGAAGAGGCGCTCGGTAATTCGGATTACGAGGAGGGGAGTCATGAACATCATGATGAAGGAGAATGCCACCGGGTCCGAGATCGAACACGTGATCCGGTGGGTCGAGTCCGTGGGCTACAAGGCCAGGCTTTGTCACGGGCCCGCGCGAACCGTGGTCAGCGCGATCGGCGACGACCGGCACAAGGACCGGCTCCAGGCGGCGGAGCAGCTCCCGGGCGTGGAAAGGACCGTGCCCATCCGCAAGCCTTACAAGCTTGCGAGCCGGGAAGGCAGGGAGGCAGACACGGTCATCCGGGTGGGGAACGTGCAGATCGGGGGCGGCACATTCGTCGTCATGGCGGGTCCATGTTCGGTCGAGAGCCACGAGCAGATCATGGAGAGCGCCTATGCGGTGATGAAGGGCCGGGCCCATATCCTGCGGGGCGGCGCCTTCAAACCCCGCACCTCTCCCTACAGCTTCCAGGGGATGGAGGAGGAGGGGTTGCGGCTCCTGAAGGAGGCGCGGGAGAGCCTTGGCCTGCCTTTCATCACCGAGGTGATGAACACCATGGATGTGGACCTCGTGGAAGAGTACGCGGATATCCTGCAGATCGGCGCCCGGAACGTCCAGAACTTCCCCCTCCTCAAGAAGGTCGGCCGCATCAGGAAGCCCGTTCTCCTCAAACGGGGGGTGATGACGACCATCGAGGAGCTGCTCATGTCCGCCGAGTATATCCTCTCCTCGGGCAACGAGGAGGTCATGCTTTGTGAACGGGGGATACGGACCTTCGAAACCGCCACACGAAACACCCTGGATATCAGCGCAGTGCCGGTCCTGAAGGAATTGACCCATCTGCCCGTCATCGTGGATCCCAGCCACGCTGCAGGACACTGGAGATATGTGGCCCCCCTTGCCAAGGCGGCCGTTGCGGTGGGCGCAGACGGCATCCTGGTGGAGGTCCATCCTCAGCCTGAAAAGGCGGTCTCCGACGGACCCCAGTCCCTGAAGCCGGAGAAGTTCTACCGGCTCATGGAGGATATCCGGACCCTGGAAAGGGTGATGCACGCCGGGAACATGGCCGCCTCATGAATCGGATCAAAGTCAACCTCGACAAGCGAAGCGTCCGTTCCTACGAGATCGTGATCGGCAGGGATTTCATGGATCGGGCCGGCATCATGCTGGCGCAGGGGAACTGGGCGAAGAACTACTTTGTGATCACCGACTCGAACGTGTCGGCCCTTCACGCCGATCGGATCCGGGATCTGCTTCCGGCCGTGGACCCGGAGATCGCGACGATCGCCTTTCCTGCTGGGGAAAAGTCGAAGGACATCCGGACCGCCCTGACCATCGTAGATGAGCTCATCGCAAGGGGCGCCGACCGGGAGTCGGGGCTCATCGGCCTGGGGGGCGGGGTCGCGGGGGACATCACCGGCTTTGTGGCGTCCACCTTCATGCGGGGCGTGCCCTATGTCCTCATTCCCACGAGCCTGCTGGCCCAGGTGGACAGCAGCATCGGCGGGAAAACGTCCGTCGATCTCCCAGCGGGAAAGAATCTCCTCGGCACCTTTTGCCAGCCCAGGATGGTCCTCACGGACCTCGCCTTCCTGGGGACCCTCCCGGGGAGGGAGTTCACCAACGGTCTCGCGGAGATCGTGAAGTACGCCGTCATCGAAGACCTCGATCTTCTCCGGCTGCTGGAGGAGGGAAAGGAGGGTGTCCTGGGAAGAGATGCGGCGATCATGGAAGCGATCGTGACCAGGAGCTGCAGGATCAAGAAGGCGATCGTGGAGATCGATGAGAACGAGAGGTCGATTCGCCGGTACCTGAACTTCGGCCACACCATCGGGCATGCACTCGAGGCGGAGTCGGCGTATACGCTTTCCCACGGCGAGGCGGTGGCGGCAGGGATGGTCGCCGCGGTGAGGATATCGGAGCGAATGGGGTATCTCGCTGCCGGGGAAGCAAGGCGGATCGAAGCCCTCATCGGCGCGATGGGGCTTCCCGTCCGCACCCCGCAAGGGGGTTCGACCGAATCGGTCCTGTCGCGCCTCAAGGTGGACAAAAAGAAGTCCGGGGACAGGGTGCATTTCGTGCTGCTGAAGAGCCTGGGGGTCCCCTTCGTGAACGGAAACGTACCGGAGTCGATGATCGGAGAAGTCCTGGAGGAGTTGAAGACATGAACCCGGGGAGCCTCGAGAAGATTCGTGAAGAGCTGGGAAGAGTGGATCGGGAGATCCTGAGGATGCTGAACGAGCGGGCTCGCCTCGTCACCGAGGTGGGCCGGGTCAAGAATGAACTCGGGCTGGAGGTATACGATCCCTCCCAGGAAAACAGGGTGTACGCCCGGCTCAGGGAGGCCAACGAGGGTCCTATGCCGGATGCAGCCGTGGTCCGCGTGTTTCGCGAGATCATCTCCTTCTCCAGGGCCCTTCAGACCAAGGTGACGGTCTCCTGCCTTGGACCCGAGGCCTCCTACACCCATCAGGCCGTCCTCTCCCATTTCGGCCGGGGCGTGGAGCTGTTGGCCGGGCAGACGATCGCCGAGGTGTTCGGGGGGGTGGAAAGGGGCGACGCCTCCTGGGGTGTGGTCCCGGTCGAAAACTCGCTGGAAGGTTCGGTGAGGCAGACCCTGGATCTTCTGGCGACTACACCGGCCGCGATCCGCGCCGAGATCCATCTCCGGATCTCCCACTCTCTGCTTGCCGCACACCGCAGCAAGTCGCGGATCCGAAAGATCTACTCCCATCCCCAGGCCTTTGCCCAATGCCGACGGTGGATTTCAACCCATTTCCCCAGGTGCGTACTCGGGGTGTCGGAGAGCACGTCCGCCGCGGCCCGACAGGCCCTGAACGACCCCCAGGCCGGGGCGATTGCCGGGGCCTTCGCCGCAGAGCACTACGGGCTGCAGATCCTCGCCGACGGGATCGAGGATCAGCCCGGCAACACGACACGCTTCCTGGTGCTGGGAAAGGGGGAGTCCGACCCCACAGGGGATGACAAGACCTCCATCCTCTTCTCGACCCGCCACAAGCCGGGGGCGCTCTTCGATGCCCTGAGGCCTCTGGCCCGAGGCCGCATCAACATCACCAGCATCGAGTCGAGGCCCGCCAGGAACCGCAGGTGGGAGTATCTCTTCTACCTGGATATCGAGGGGCACCGAAGGGAGGAGACCATCGCGAAGGGGTTGCGGGATATGGAGGCCGGGACCTCCTTTTTCAAGGTTCTGGGCTCATACCCCAAAGGAGAAGCGGTGTGAGGCTTTGTGTCCCCATCCTGGCAAAGAGCACCCAAGAGGCGCTTCGCAAGATGGAACGGCCCTATGGACTCCCCCGACCCATCGAGATCATACTCGAGTTGCGTTTGGACTGGATCCGGGATCCGGACCCGGAGAAGCTCCTGAGACGAAGACCGGGCAAGCTCCTTGTCACGAACCGGAGAAGGGAGGAGGGGGGCCTCTTTTCGGGAACGGAAGAGGAGCGTGTGACGATCCTCGGACGGGCGGCAGCCTCTGGGGCCGATTACGTGGACATCGAGGCGAGCACCGGGCCGCGCCTCGTGGCTGGACTGAAGAAGGAGATCGCCAATACCCCAGGGAAAAGTCCCAAGCTCGTGGTCTCGTGGCACGATTTCCAGAAGACCCCCTCGGAGCGCCTCCTGAGGGAGAAGCTCGCCGGGTGCGGGGAATGGTCGCCCGATATCGTGAAGATCGTGACCATGGCGCGGACCGTGGAAGACAACCTGAAGATCCTCCGTCTCATCCCCTACGCCCGCCGAAAGGGGATGGAGGTCATCGCGTTCTGTATGGGACCTGCAGGGAGGATCAGCCGGGTCGCGTCGGTCCTGCTGGGCGGGTACCTGGGGTTTGCCGCCGCGGATGGACACGAGCGGTCCGCACCGGGACAGATGCCGGTCCGTGAAATGGCAAGGATCCTCCGAATGCTGGGTTCGAGCCCTCTTGCCGGTCCCACGCTCCGGCTTCCTGCGCACGGGCGCCGGAGCGTCCAAGCGAAGCGTTCCCACGCGGGAGCGCGGGAACGGTAAGAGAGGGCGGGAGCGTGGGAAGGATGAGAAAAGCAGAGGCATTGAAGGGTAAGGTATCGAAGCGGAGCGGACGCAGTGAACGGGAAGGAGATATGACAACGGCCCTTCAGCGCTACGCCATCATCGGGAACCCTCTCGGGCACAGCCTCTCGCCCCTCATGCACAACACGGCCTACAGGGCCATGGGCATGAACGCCTCCTATGAGGCGTTGGAGACACCGGACCTGCAAGAGGCGATCGCGACGATCCGCGAGCGGGACGTCCGTGGGGTGAGCGTCACCATCCCCTTCAAGGAATCCGTCCTCGCCCATCTCGACGAAGTGGATCCCGACGCCCTTCGCATCGGCTCCGTCAACACGTTGACCAGCAGGAACGGGCGATTGCTGGGAAGCAACACGGACTGGCCCGGGCTGAGGAGGGACCTTCGGGGTCGATGGGAGATCAGGGGAAATACGGTCGCGATCCTGGGCGCCGGGGGAGCGGCCCGGGCCGCCGTGTATGCCATCCAGCAGGAGGGGGGCATGCCGGTAATCGTGAACCGCACCGGCAGCAGGGGAGAGACGCTTGCCGAGCAGTTCGGGTGCGCATCCCTGCCCCTCTCCGAGATCGGATCCCTCCGTGCCGCAGGCCTGATCAACACCACTTCCGTGGGCATGATGCCCCGTGCGGACGAATCGCCGGTCCCGGCACGCCTGCTTTCACGGTTCCGATGGGTGGCGGATATCGTCTACAACCCTCCACTCACCCGGCTTCTCGCGGAGGCAAGCACCGCAGGATGTGAGACGATCACTGGAATAGGGATGTTCGTGAACCAGGGTGCGGAGCAGATCCGGATCTGGACCGGCAGGCCTCCCCCGCGGCAGCTGATGAGGCGGGTGGTGGAGGAGGCGTTGAAGAACGGAAGTCAGCGGGGCCGCTTGCCGCTGAGGCGGCAAGATTGATCGAGGAGGAATTTTCTACGCTCTTCTCTTCTGGAGGAGCAAGCTCCTGCTCGATTCTTCTGGAGGTTAAAGGGATCGCAAGCAGGAGCTGGCTCCTATAGTGGGTCAAGTTGGGAACGCGCGTTCGGGACGCTCCGGGGGGCCTGCGCACGGAGGCCGGAGCGTCCAGGATCGTTCCCCCGCGGGAGCGTGGGAAGATCAGAGAGAGGGCGCGAGATGGGCATCACGAATGTGCTGGCCAGCATCTCCTCCCTCAACCCCGGGAGCATCGGGTTTCATCGAAAAAACGGCTTCGTCGAGTGCGGTCGTTTCAGGAAGGTGGGCGGGAAGAATGGGCAAGAGTTCGACTCGTTATGGATGCAGAAGACCCTCAGGAACCGGCCGTCGCGAGGTGAAGCCTGCGGGCCCCCTGCAGGCGGTCGTCCGACTGCCGGGATCCAAGAGCCACACCCAGAGGGCGCTGGTGATCGCGGCCCTTGCCGAGGGCGTCTCGATCCTGAGGAACGGACTTCGCTCGGAGGATACCGAATACCTGATCCGGGCCCTGAGCTCGCTCGGTGCCCGGATCTCCGGGCAAGGCGATGATCTGCGCGTGGAGGGGACAGGCGGCCGCATCCGGAACCCGGGCAGGGAGATCTTCCTTGGGAACAACGGGACGGCCATGCGCTTTCTCACGAGCCTGGTCTGCCTGGGCTCCGGTTCCTTTACGCTCACCGGGGACGCGCGTCTTTGTGAACGGCCCATGGGGCCGCTGTTGGACGCGCTCTCGCTGCTCGGCGCGGAATACCGCTGCCTGGGCCGTGCCGGTTGTGCGCCCTTCGACCTAAGCGCTTCCTCCCTCTCGGGAGGGGAGGTGGTGTTCAGGGGAGACGAGAGCAGCCAGTACATTTCCTCCCTGATGCTTTCGTCCCCCTATGCGCGCAAGGAGACGGTGGTCGAGGTCTCCGGGACCGTGCTTTCGAGGCCCTATGTGGATATCACGGTCCAAGCCATGGATCGGTTCGGGGTGTCCGTGACCGAGGAGAGGCCGAATCGATTCAGGGTGCCTGCAGGCAATCCGTACCGGGGGCGGGAATATACGATCGAGCCGGACGTTTCCAGCGGCTCCTACCTTTTTCTCGCCGCGGCCTTGTGCGGGGGATGGGTCAGGGCGGAGAACCTGGACCCCGCGAGTCGGCAGGGCGACATGCGTTTCCTGGAGATCCTGGAGGAGGCGGGTTGCTCGGTCATCCGGGGTCAGGACGCCATAGAGGTCCGGGGAGGGGTCCTCCTTCCCGGAGACATGACCATCCCCATGGGAGACATGCCGGACATGGTCCCCACCGTGGCGGCACTTGCCGCATGCAGACAGGGCCGCACGACCATCGAAGGGGTTCCTCACCTCCGCTTCAAGGAGAGCGATCGATTGTCGGCAGTGGCGGCGGAGCTGGGAAGGGCGGGGATACGCGTGGAGGAACGGCCGGACGGGCTTGTCGTCGAAGGGGGCATCCCGAGGGGGGTGGAGATAGAGACGTACAAGGACCATCGGATCGCCATGAGCTTCGCCGTGCTGGGGCTGGTGGCGCCCGGCATGAAGATCAGGGATCCTGGATGCGTGAGGAAGTCGTTTCCGGGGTTCTGGGAGATGCTGGAGGGGTTCTACCGGTGAACATCGTCCTGATCGGATACCGCGCCACGGGAAAGACATCGGTGGGCCGAAGGCTGGGCGCCCGTCTCGGAGTCCCATTCCACGACACGGACGAGGTCGTTGCGCTGAGGACGGGGAAGTCCGTTCGGGAGCTGGTGGACAGGGGCGGCTGGAGGCTGTTTCGTGAAGAGGAGAGAAGCGCCGTGGCCGCTGTCTCCGGATTGGACGGCTGCGTGATTGCCCTTGGAGGCGGGGCCGTCCTGGACGAGGAAAACGTGCGCCGCCTCGGCCGCAAAGGGTTGTTCGTCTGGCTCAGGGCGGATGCCGGGACCATCGTGAGACGCATGGGGGAAGACCGAGGCAGCGGGGACCAGCGCCCGCCCCTCAGCGGCAGCGACAGGGGGGAAGAGACCCCTGAGCTGCTGCGGTCCAGAGAAAGGAGCTATGAGAACATCGCGCATTTTGCCGTGGAGACGGCGGAACGCGGCATCGAAGAGGTATGCGAGGCAATTGTGCGCTGGATGCGTATTGAAGTAAGGCACCTTTCATTTGAGTGAGGAGAAATGGCCGGCAGCAGCATCGGATCCGTGTTTATCGTGACCACCTGGGGTGAATCCCACGGCCCGGCGCTTGGGGCCGTTGTGGACGGCTGCCCGTCGGGCATGGGGCTCTCACCGTCCGACATCCAGCAGGAACTGGACCGCCGCAGGCCCGGCAGGGGGCCGGGAACCACGGCCAGGCATGAATCGGACAGGGTCGAGATCCTTTCGGGAGTCTTCGAGGGAAAGACCACCGGCACGCCCGTCAGTCTTCTCATCCGGAACGCGGATGCGGACCCCTCGGCCTATGAGCCCATGAAGGACATCCTCCGCCCAGGCCACGGGGACTACACCTATCTCAAGAAATACGGCCTGCGGGACCACCGCGGGGGCGGCAGGGCTTCAGGGAGGGAGACCGCCGCGCGCGTCGCGGCCGGTGCGGTAGCGCGGAAGGTGATCGGCCTGGAGGGGATCGCGGTCACGGCCTACACCAGGGAACTGGCCTCCGTACGGATCCGGAGGTTTTCCATGGAAGAGGCCGGCATGAATATCTTTCGATGTCCGGACCTCGAGGCGGCTGCACGCATGGAGATCGCCGTGGCACAGGCCCGCCGGGAAGGGGATTCAGTGGGAGGGGTCGTGGAGGTGCTCGTCCGGGGCTGTCCCGCCGGGCTCGGGGAGCCGGTCTTCGACAAGATGGACGCAGACCTTGCCAAGGCGCTCATGAGCATCGGCTCCGTAAAGGGGGTGGAGATCGGGGCCGGGGTCGAGGCCGCCCGCATGAAGGGCTCCGAGTGCAACGATCCCATCCGTCCCGACGGATTCCTCTCGAACAACGCCGGCGGGATCCTGGCCGGGATCACCACGGGCCAGGATCTGGTGATCCGGGCCTCATGCAAGCCGATCCCCTCCATCGCCATCGAGCAGGAGACCGTCGACATCTCCGGAAACCCGGCGAAGATCCGGGTCGGGGGAAGGCACGATGTCTGCGTCATCCCGAGGATCCTCCCGGTGTGCGAGGCCATGGTCTGCATGGTCCTGGCAGATCACCTCCTGAGACAAAAAGCGGTCAAGCGATAGCCAAGACACAAAGGCGCGCAGAAGAGTCGTGGTCCTTTGTGGCTTCGTGTCTTGGTGGCAAGAGGTGTTCTTATGAAAAAAACCCGCATCGGCATCGTCGGCGGCACCAGGGGGATGGGGAAATGGTTTGCGGAGTACCTCATGGAAAAGGGGTATGCCGTGGAGGTCCTGGGGAAAGGAGGAGAGTGTGAGATCCCCGCGCTGGCTGCCCGTTCCCATGTGCTCGTCGTGGCGGTCCCCATAGCCGCGACCATCGAAACCATCAGGAACGCGGGTCCCCACATGGCGGCTGATGGTCTGCTCATGGACCTCACCTCTCTCAAGGCGGAGCCCGTGAAAGCGATGCTGGAGCACTCCAGGTCGGAAGTGATCGGACTCCATCCCTTGTTCGGCCCCGGCGTTCCGACCCTACGGGAGGAGAACGTCTTCATCTGGCCGGCCAGGTCCGGGAGGTGGCTCCCGTGGCTCAGGTCCATGCTCCTGCATGACGGGGCGCGGCTGGTGGAGACGACCCCGGAGAAGCACGACGAGATGATGGGCTATGTCCAGGTCCTCACCCATCTGAGCACGATCGCAGCAGGGCTGGTGCTCAGGGAATCCGGGATCGGGCAAGAGGAGTTTTGGAGATTCTCGACCCCTGCCTTTCGCGCAGGCTTGGAGAGGCGGGACAAGATCTTTCTCACCAACCCCCGGCTCTACGGCGAACTGATTGCACTCAATCCCAAGGCCGGAGCCGTCGCAGAGGCATTCGAAAGGAATCTCTCGCGCGTCAGGGGTGTCATCGAAGGGCGGGGGGCGGAAGGGCTCATGGAGTTGATCCAAGAAGCCTGAAGGGATGCAAATGAATCATGCAAATACATCATGCAAATGAATCATTGACAGGTATGGGAACGGTTGGTATAACGCCCATACTTCACAGGAGACGATGTTCGTGAATCGAATCGTGTACAAGCTGAACAACTGGCGCTGGTGGCGCAATTCCGGGGAGGGGTTCGTCCACCGCTGACGCTTATGGTTTGAATCAAGGCCGTGGAGGATCTCTCAAACTCCACGGCCTTTTTGTTTCTCTAGGAAAGGGCCGTGAACACCACGGCCCTTTCCTTTTGGGGGATACGATGTACAGCCCGGATTTGGAGACGTTCAGAGCGCTTGCGAGAAAGGGGAACCTGATCCCCGTGTACAGGGAGATCCTTGCGGATACCATCACGCCCGTCCTTGGGCTCATGAAGCTGCGCTCCCGGCCGAACCTCTTCCTCCTCGAGAGCGTGGAAGGGAGCGAGAAGTGGGGACGGTACTCTTTTCTCGGCACGGAGCCGCACTGCACCTTCAGGGTCCGCGGCGACGAGGTCCTGATCCAGGACATGGGCGGGACCCGGTCCATCAAACACCACGGAGACCCTCTGCAATGTCTGAAGGAGACGCTGAGTCGGTTCAGACCCGTCATCGTACCCGGTCTTCCCCGTTTCTTCGGAGGGGCCGTGGGATACCTGAGCTACGACATGGCGCAGTACTTCGAACGGCTTCCGGACACGCCAGCCCCGATACCGAAGGGGACGACGCGGCCTTCTTCATCACGGACACCCTGCTGGTCTTCGACAACGTGAGACACACGATCAAGGTCGTCTCCTGCGCCCTGGTGGAAGGGGTGGAAGACCTCCGTCGAGTCTACGAAGAAGCATTGGGGAGGATTGAAAGCCTGATCTCCGACCTGCTTCAGCCCGAAAGCGCAAGGGAGGAAGAACCTCCGGCCCCCGACAGGAAGCCGCTCTTCTCTCCGGAAGTACCGTCGGCGGTCTTCAAGTCGATGGTGAAGAAGGCCAGGGAATACATCCTGGCCGGAGACGTCATCCAGGTGGTCCTCTCCCAGCGGTTTCGGCATGAGGGGGTGATCGAACCCGTGGACCTCTACCGCGCCCTCCGCTACATCAATCCTTCGCCCTATCTCTTTTACCTCCAATTCGACGACCTCACCATGATCGGCTCATCGCCGGAGGGGATGGTCCGCATCGAGGACGACGTGGTGGAGCTCAAGCCCATTGCAGGCACCAGGCCGCGAGGAAAGACCGAGCAGGAGGACCGGCGGCTGGCGGATGAACTGCTGCAAGATCCGAAGGAGCGCGCGGAACATGTGATGCTGGTCGACCTCGGGCGCAACGACCTGGGGCGGATCGCCGCCACGGGGAGCGTACAGGTCACCCAGCTCATGGCCGTGGAGAGGTATTCCCACGTGATGCACCTGGTGTCCAACATCAAGGCCTGCCTGGACGATGGGAAGGACAGCTTTGATGTGGTTCGCGCCACCTTTCCGGCCGGGACCCTGAGCGGCGCACCGAAGATCCGGGCCATGGAGATCATCGAGGAGCTGGAGCCCTCGCGCCGCGGCCCCTACGGCGGTGCGGTCGGGTATTTCAGCTACAGCGGGAACATGGACCTCTGCATCACGATCCGAACGATCCTGATCCGCGGACACCGCGTCCATGTCCAGGCAGGGGCGGGGATCGTGGCGGACTCGGATCCGGAGCGTGAGTACGAAGAGGTGATGCACAAGGCAAGAGGAGTCATGAAGGCGGTGGAGATGGCGGCAGGGGGATTGAGAGTATAGAAGAGTCCTTTCTCCTTGCGGCAGAAGGTACGACCAACTATCGACAACGAACCACCAACACCCAAAGGAGGTTCCCAATGATCGTCGTCATCGATAACTATGATTCATTCACCTACAATCTGGTGCAGTACTTTGCCGGGTTCGGCGCGGAGTCCCGGGTCTTTCGCAATGACCGCATCAGCGTGGAGGAGATCGAGGCCATGGCCCCGGAGGGGGTCCTGCTCTCCCCGGGGCCCTGCTCGCCCCGGGAGGCGGGAGTCACCGTCGCAGTGATCCAGGCCCTCCATGAAAAGGTCCCGATGCTCGGTGTATGCCTGGGGCATCAGTCGATCGGGGTTGCCTTCGGCGGGAAGGTCGTTCGTGCCGATCGGGTCATGCACGGCAAGACCTCCCCGGTCCGCAGCGATGGAAAGACGATCTTCGAGGGGCTGCCCGATCCCTTCGAGGCCGGCCGCTACCATTCGCTTATCCTCGAAAGGAGATCCCTGCCGACCTCTCTGACGGTCACGGCCGAGACGGATGAGGGGGAGATTATGGGGATTCGCCACAGGGAGTACCCGGTCGAGGGCATCCAGTTTCATCCGGAATCGATCCTCACCCCTCAAGGGAAGAGGATCATCCGCAATTTCTTGAAGCTGGTTGGCCACCAAGACACCAAGACACGAAGAGTATAAGATTCTATGCGCCTTCGTGTCTTGGTGGCGGAAGGGATTTCCAAGGAAAAGGAGCATTCGACCATGATCAGGGAAGCGATACCCATGGTGGTGGAGGGAAGGGACCTGTCGGAGCAGGAGATGATGAGCGTCATGAGCGAGGTGATGGAAGGGCAGGCGACCTCCGCCCAGATTGCCTCTTTGGTGACCGCGCTCCGGATGAAGGGGGAGACGGTGGAAGAGATTACCGGGGCCGCGAGGATCATGCGCAGGAAGGCCACCTTCATCGACGCCCGCTCGTCGATGGTGGTGGATACCTGCGGTACGGGGGGCGACCACCGCAACACCTTCAATATCTCCACGACCGCTGCGTTCGTGGCGGCGGCTGCCGGGCTGACCGTGGCGAAACATGGCAACCGCGCCGTGTCCAGCGGGTGCGGGAGCGCGGATGTGCTCGAGGCCCTCGGCGTCCGGATCGAGGCCCCGCCCGATGTGGTCGAGGAATGCGTCCGGGAGATCGGCATCGGGTTCCTGTTCGCCCCCAGGCTCCACGGGGCCATGAAGTACGGCCTGGGACCGAGGCGGGAGATCGGTATCCGGACCATCTTCAACATGCTGGGGCCCCTCACCAACCCGGCCGCGGCCTCGGCCCAGGTGATCGGAGTCTACGACAGGGAGCTCACGGAGGTCTTCGCAGGCGTTCTCAAGAGGTTGGGCACCAGGAGGGCCTTCGTGGTCCACGGCTGGGATGGGCTGGATGAGGCCACCGTTACGGGGAAAACGCGGGTATGCGAGCTGAGGGACGGCATCACCTCCACTTATGACATCCACTCCGCGGATCTGTTCGGCGAGGTCTATCCGCTCGAGTCCCTGAAGGGAGCGGATGCGAGCACGAACGCGGAGATCGCCAAAGGGGTGCTCTCCGGGAAGGATGGGCCGCCCCGCAAGGTGGTCTTACTGAACGCCGCGCTCGCGATGATGGCCGGGGAAAAGGCCGAGTCCATCCGTGAGGGGATCGCCATGGCCGAGGAATGCATCGATTCCGGCGCAGCGCGGAGGAAACTCCAGGCCCTGATCGAGTGGAGCAACGGCTGACGTGGATATCCTCGAACGAATCGTGGCGGCCAAGAGAGGCGAGGTGGAGTCGGAGAAGAACGGTCTGCCCCTGGAGGCGTTGAGACGTCTGCTGCAGGAGCGCCCTTGCAGGGATTTCGAGGCGGCCCTCCGTGAGAAGAGGCGTGCGATCATCGCAGAGGTCAAGCGGAGGTCCCCGTCCAAGGGCACGCTCAGGGAGGATGTGGACCCCGTCCTCAGGGCGGTTGAGTATGAGCGGTGCGGGGCGGCTGCCGTGTCGGTCTTGACCGAAAAGACCTTCTTCGGAGGCGGCAAGAGGGATCTCATTGCGGTGAAGGAAAACACCGGGTTGCCCGTGCTGAGGAAGGATTTCATCATCGATCCGTACCAGATCTACGAGTCGAAGCTCATCGGCGCCGACGCCGTGCTCCTCATCGCAGGGTTGCTCGGGTCCGAGCTGAAGGGGTTCCTGCGGCTTGCCGAGACCATGGGCATGCACTCCCTGGTGGAGGTCCATTCAAGAGAGGATCTCGCCGCGGCAGTGAGGGCAGGGGCCCGGATCGTCGGGATCAACAACCGGGATCTCCGTACGTTTCATACCGACATCCGGCGGACCCTCGATCTGGCACCCCTTGTTCCGGAGGGGGCGGTCGTGGTCTCCGAGAGCGGGATCCGGTCGAAAAAAGAGATCCGCAGGCTCACGGACGGCGGCATCCATGCCTTCCTCGTCGGGGAGGCGTTCATGAGGGCGGATGACATGGACGCAAAGTTCAGGGAGCTGCTGGCGTGACAGAGGTGAAGATCTGCGGGATCGGGAACCGGGAAGATGCAATCGCTGCATGCGAGTGCGGGGCCGATGGAGTGGGTTTCGTCTTCTACGACAAGAGCCCCCGCTTCATCTCGCCGGAAAAGAGCCGGGAGATCATTGAGCGGCTCCCCGGGGACGTGGCCAGGGTGGGGGTCTTCGTCGACGAGGACCCGAGGGTCGTCCGCCGCGTCTTCGAATACTGCCGCCTCGACTATATCCAGCTCCACGGCAATGAGTCCGTTGATTACTGCCGCGGGTTGCCTCCCGGGGTCGTGATCAGGGCCATTTGTCCTCAGAGGGCGGAGTCTATGGCAGGGCTCGATCGGTGGACGGTTCGCGCATTTCTGATGGATGCACCGGACCCGGTCCGGCGCGGCGGCACGGGCAACCGTTCGGACTGGGGGGTGGCCAGGGAGACGGCTAGGATCTACCCCCTCATCCTGGCCGGAGGGCTGAAGCCTGAGAACGTGCGATCTGCGATCGAGGAAGTCTCCCCCGCAGCCGTGGACGTGGGGAGCGGGGTCGAATCGGCGCCTGGAAAGAAGGATCATGAGAAGATCCGGGCCTTCATGGAGGGGGTGCGGCGTGCGGACGGCGGCACCGGTCGAAGGATCTTTGACACGAATAGATAGCGCAAAGAGGAAACGTCCCCTTCGCGAACTTTGCGCTTTGCGGTTCAAGACTCGTGGAGGCGAATGATGAGAGCGAGATTGCCAGACCAGAACGGCCACTTCGGCGTGTTCGGAGGCCGCTACGTGGCGGAGACGTTGATGCCGGCGCTCATCGAGCTCGAGAAGGCATACCGCTCCGCGGCCCGGGACAAGGGGTTCAGGCAGACCCTGGAGCGATACCGCCGGGAATACGCGGGGCGGGAAACGCCGCTCTATCTTGCCGGCCGTCTGACGGAGAAGGGGGAAGGTGCGAAGATCTACCTGAAGCGGGAGGACCTGAATCACACGGGATCCCACAAGATCAACAACACCCTCGGCCAGGCGCTCCTCGGTCTCAGGATGGGGAAGAAGAGGCTCATTGCAGAGACCGGCGCAGGGCAGCATGGGGTCGCAACAGCCACGGTGGCGGCCCTGTTCGGGATGGAGTGCCGTGTCTTCATGGGGGAGGAGGACATGTCCAGGCAGGCGCCGAACGTCTTCCGGATGAAGATCCTCGGCGCCGATATCGTTCCGGTTGCGGCCGGCAGGGCCACCCTGAAGGAGGCCATGAACGAGGCCATGCGCCAATGGGTGGCCGGTGTCCGCGATACCTTCTACGTGATCGGATCGACTGCGGGACCCCATCCCTACCCGATAATGGTTCGCGAATTTCAGAGCGTCATCGGAAGGGAGACGAGGAGGCAGGTACTGAAGAGGGAAGGGCGGCTTCCCGACGCGATCGTCGCCTGCGTGGGCGGAGGCAGCAACGCCATGGGCATATTCCACCCCTTCAAAGGCGCGCCGGGCGTAAGGCTCTTCGGGGTGGAGGCCGGTGGCAGGGGCCTCTCCACCGGGTATCACGGGGCCAGCATCTCCGGCGGGAGCATCGGCGTGCTTCATGGGAGCAAGACCTACATCCTGCAGGATGAGTGGGGACAGGTTCAGGAGGCACACTCGATTGCAGCGGGGCTGGACTACCCAGGGGTGGGACCGGAGCACAGCTATCTCTATTCCATCGGTCGTGCCGAGTACGTGGCGGTGACCGACCACGAGGCCAGGGCGGCATTCCTGGACCTCTCCCGTTGTGAGGGGATCATCCCGGCCATGGAAAGCGCCCATGCCGTGGCCTTTGCCATGAAGCTGGCCGCGAAGCTGGGCCGAGACAGGATCATCGTGGTGAACCTGTCGGGCAGGGGAGACAAGGATGCGGCGATCATCGCAAAGGAGACAGGAGAAGATGGGGCGGCTTGATTCGAGGTTCAAGGCACTGAAGGAGAACGGGGAGAAGGCGTTGATCGCATACGTGACTGCAGGGGATCCGGACCTTGCCGGGAGCCGGGACCTTGTCCTGGCCCTGGATCGGGGGGGCGCCGACATCCTGGAGCTGGGCGTCCCCTTCTCGGATCCCACGGCCGACGGACCCGTGATTCAGGCTGCCTCGAAGAGGGCCTTGATGAACGGGGTCTGCTTGAAGAGCGTGTTCGATCTCGTATCGGACGTGAGGTCTCGTTCGGAAATCCCCGTCGTCCTGTTCGGGTACTACAACCCCATCCACGCCTATGGTCCTGCGCATTTTGCAGAGGATGCTGCATCGCACGGGGTGGACGGCGTACTGGTCGTGGATCTGCCGTTCGAGGAATCGGGGGAACTGCGGCAATTCACGGACCCCGCGGGGATCGCGTACATCAGCCCGATCGCGCCCACCACCGGAGAGGAGAGGGCACGGAAGATCGCCGCTTCGGCAAGCGGGTTCCTCTATTACATCTCCGTGACCGGGGTGACCGGAACGACCCGGCCCACGGCAAGGGAAATCCAGCGGGAGGTGGGGAGGCTCAGGGGAATCACCGGCCTCCCGGTGGCCGTCGGTTTCGGGATCACCAGCGCGGAACAGGCTGCAGAGATCGGCCGCTGTGCGGACGGGATCGTCGTAGGGAGCGCGCTGGTTTCCTTGATCGCCCGGTACAGAGGGAGCAGCGGACTGATACATGCGGTGGGGGCCTTTGCCGCGGAGCTGAAGAAGGCGATGAAAAGAACCGAGGGACGACCCTCCTCCAGACGAAAAAACCAATCGGGATCTTCCTTAAGACAGACATGATCCAGAGCGGTGTGTGATCCTGGACCATAGGATGGGCGATTTTCGACTTCTTAAGACGGCGTCAAGCTTGGTTGCGGACGATCGAGTATTGCGGTATGCACTAACGACAGATGCTACTGGAGGAATCATCTTGGCCCATCACCCCCTTTCCGAACCGTCCCTCTCTGAAGCCGGCTTCTCGGGCCGAAGGAGGCTGAGTCTCATCCTCTGCGCCTTTCTGCACGGCCTCAACCATGCGCTCCAGCTCATCCTTCCACCGCTGTATGTTGCCATACGGGAGGACCTTGGGATCGACGGCCTCAGCCCGGTCATGCTCCTGGGGACGATCTATTTTGTGGTATATGCCGTGGTCGGGCTTCCCTATGGGATCCTGGCGGACCGCTTCAGCAAGAAACGGATGCTGGTGCTGGGGACGCTCGTGAACAGCCTGGCATTTGTCATGGTTGCATACAGCGGGTCCTACCCGGTCCTGGTGGCTGCCATGGTCCTGGGGGGGCTGGGAGGGGGGACTTACCACCCTGTCGGAAACGCGCTGATCGCGAACCTCTTCAGGGACATGGTGGGTCGCGCCTTCGGCATTGCAGGTGTCGGGGCGAGCCTGGGGCTTTTTGTGGGGCCGTTCGCAAGCGGCGTCCTGGCCCAGCACTTCGGATGGAGGGCAAGCTGCATGGCCTTCGCCGTATTCGGCGTGGCGGTCGCCGCTGCATTTGCGGCCATCATGCCGGACGACCGGTCGGAGAGAACGTCGGCGGGGGAGAGCCATGCCCCAGGAAGGATGTTGCTGGCCGCGGTGCTGCCGGTGATCGCGGTCTTCGGAGTCCGCGACTTCAGCTGGTGGGGCATCACCTATCTCAGCCCCGCGATGGCCCAGACCAGCCTGGGCTTCACCCTGGAGAGGGCCGGGATGGTGATCGGCCTGATGAGCCTTACCGGCGTCCTCTCCCAGCCCCTTGCGGGGATGATGTCCGACCGCTTCGGACGAAAGAGGGTGATCGCCGTCTCCCTTTCGGCGGCCGCCCCCTGCGTCTTCTTCTTTCCTCATGCGGGACAGATCTCGCTCTTTCCTCTCGCCCTGGTGGTCGGATTTCTCATGCTCGCCACCGTTCCGGTCGTCGACGCGGCGGCGGCCGAGATCGTGCCCACTTCCATGAGGGGCCGCCTCTTCGGGCTGATGATGACGCTCGGGATCCTGATGGGCGCCTTGAGCCCCTACGTGGTCGGGATCATCCACGACCTCGCAGGAGGATACGCCGAGGCGTACGTGGTGCTGGCCGTAACGGCCCTCCTCGGTGCAGGCCTCAGCCTGGTAGTGTTCCGTCACTGAACGAGATCTCCGCCGGGACGACCGCTCGCCTGCGGCTTGCTCAGGGCCGAGCGGAGCGGTCGTCCCTTTGGTCTTTACCCCTTCTTCCCCGGCATGAAAGGCTGGATCACCTTGCCCGGCAGCTTCAGGGTCCTCTCCAGGATCCCGAGCAGGCCGGCCCCTACGGCCGAGGGCGGAAGGGGGGTCACGGAAGGATCGGATACGTCCCCTCTGACCCGGACGGGGATGGCCAGAAAGTTGTCTCCCAGGATCCCCCCGATGAGGGGGATCTTCTCCAGAATGGTGTCGACGGTTTTCAGGGGGGTCACGAGCACCGTCAGGTCAATCTCTTCGGTGGGCAGGTCTATGCCGCCCTTGAAGGCAAGCCCCATCGAGTCGGCGTCGATGTACCCTTCCTCCAGCTCGATCCTTCCATTCTTGATGTTGCCTACGAATCGGGCGGATTTGTAGCCGAGCCCTTCCCCGGCCAGATCCGGACCTCTTCCCTTGAGGATCTCGGTGATGTTCACCACGCCCAGGATCTTTGCGAGGAGCCCGAAGCGGTAGATCCGACCTTCAGCCGCATCAATGGTAAACCGGCCCTGGAGGTTTCGGAGGAGGTTCTCGGACCTGCCGGAGGCGACGACCTCCCCTTCAAAATCGAATTGGCCGGTGGCGAGTCTCGTGTCGAGGAAACAGGAGAGCGTCTTCCTCAGCTCCCTGTCGCTGACCTCCGTTTCCGCCTCCAGCTCCATGGGCTCCGGGGAGACCTTCACGGTAGCCTCGGTGGGGATGCCGCAGAGGCTCCCTCTGACGATCTCCACGACCAGCCTCCTGCCCGTGAGGTTCAGGTCGAAGACGAAGGGCTCCCACGACCATTCTCCGTACCGGAAATAGTCGGCTTCGACATGGATCTTCCCATGGACGGGGACGGCGCCGAGAAGACCGTTCTTCCCAGCCCCCGGACCAGCTCCTTTTTCCTGGTCGGCTCCGTTCTCCTCCAGGTCAGTGATCCCGGTAACCGTCTCCCACGTAAAGCCGTCGGACTCCACCGTAAGATCCACCAGGACGCCCTCGGGATCAAGGCCGACCTTGCCCCTGACCGCCGCCTCCAATCCCCTCCATGCGAGCTCGGCCGTCTCGACCTGGGCCTCTTCCCCGAGCGCCTTCAATGAAACCCTGTTCACCAGTACCGGGCTGCCGGAAGGCCCTGGGACGGAAAGGTCTCCTGCCTCGAGGGTCCCGTTTAGCCGGGACTGTGCCGGCGTATCCATCAGGATGCGCCCGCTGAAATCACCTCGGATCCAGCCTTTCAGTCCTGCGCCTTCCTCCATGATCCGGGCCATGGTCGTTTCTGAAAGACTGCCCTGGAACTTGAGGTCGATCACCTCCCTTCCCAGATTCATGCTCATGGCGGCGCGGCCGTCCGCACCATCGATCACCAGGTTTCTCACCAGGATGTCTCCTTGCTCCTCCCGGACGACGTCGAGGGTCACTTGAGGACCGCCTGCGACCGTCACCAGCCCCTGAAAGGAGAACTCCTGCTCCCCGGCCCAGACCAAAGTGGCCTGTGAAAAGGAGAGGGGCGCACGCACCCGGTATTCGGGAGGCACTTGCATGGCACTCGAGATCCACTCCTTCACGGCCGGCCCGACCGTCCCCTGGAGACTCAGGTTGAGGCGCCGAGTGGGTTCGCGATAAGCCTCGACCGTGCCGGACAGTACCAGGTCCGTATCCTCAACCGATACCCGGGCCTGTTCGAACGTCAGCATCTCCGGGTCCACGCTGAAGCCCGCCTTGGCGATCCCGAGGGCACCCGGAACCTGCGGGGCCTCGACAAGGAGCTCCACGATGCGCCCTTTGCCCTGGTAAACCCACTCTCCGGGTTCCGTCACAGGACCCTTCAACTGAAAGGCCGAAAGAAGGACCTGCCCCTCCACGGACCCGATCCGGTTCAGCGCATCCGGCACTTCTCCCAGGGAGGTAAGCCAGGGGTGGAGCTCTCCCAGATTCAGCACGGCCTGATCCACGGCGACCTCCAGGTGTTCTCGTTCTCCCAGGTCGACGGCGCCGTTGACCCTCGTGACCTGTGTCTGGCCCATGCGCGCCACGACGTCCTGCCACGAGACGCGCTCTCCTTCGTATGTGAAACGGCCCTGCGAGATTTCGACAGGGAAAGGAAGACCCTCATACTCCCCGCTCAGACTCATCCGGCCCACTTGGACCCTGGCCTCCATCGACTCGAGCCTGTCCCCGAGCACGAGCCTCCCCTGGGCCGAGCCGTCCACGCGTTTGACCCTGTTCATCGCCTTCAGGAGCTCCCGGTCCTCGATCACGCGGGTCAGGATCGAGACCGTCTGGGCCAGATCCGCACGGATCTTCGTATCGAGCCGGAAGGGGGGATTTTCGCCCTGGATCCCGATCGCGACGCTACCATCGCTTGCCACGATCTCTCCTGCCGTGGCAACGAGGTCCTCCCCTTTGAAAAGGCCGTCCTCGAGAGAGAGCCTTCCGGTGACTCCTTCCAGTTCCAGCTCCAGTTCCGGAAGCTGCACCTGCATGTCGCTGACCTGGGCCTGGATGTCCATATTCATCGGCTCCAGGAGGTCCTCCCAGGATTCACCCCTGGATGCGATCGCGGCCTGGACGATGGTCCCGCCGCGGGCCGTCTCCAGCCCCTTTTTCACTGCAGGGATGTCCCCGGCCATGGACAGGGACAGATCGCGAACCGCCTTCACGTTCACTCCCTCTGCGTGGAGTTCCACGGACGTGATCGGCGCAGTCCGGTCCATGTCGAGGCTGCCCGACAGCTTCATCGCCGGGTAGCCCATCTCCAGTTCGGTCAACAGGAGCCGCACCCGCTGATCCGTGAGGTGGTACTGTCCCCTGAGCGTATCGACCTTCAAAAGGGCGCTGGAGCTCCCTCTCAGAATGGTCAGCCTGGGTGCGGAGGCCTCCACCTCCCCTTCCATATGGAGCGTCCCGTTCATCCGGAAACGGGTCTTTGCATTGACCAGTGAATCCCCGATGCCGAGTCCGGATTCCGCGAAGAGGACATCCGCGGCAAGATGGGGCTGAAGCTGTCTGACCTCGATGCTTCCCTTTCCTTCGAGCCGGCCGTTGATCCTTGCTCCAACGGTGAGGCTCTCCCACAGGTTGGACGCGGAGCGGAATTCGATGTCGAGTCCGTCCGGCGGCAGGTCGATCGAGGCGTCGACGTCGTGGAGGACGAGGACCGGCTCTCCCTCCCGGGTGAGACGCAGGCGCCCGTCTTCCACCAGGATCTCCAGATCAGGACGCATGGTCTGGAGCCGGGACAGTGCCCCGTAGGCGGCTCCGGCGAACTCCTCGGGGGACCAGGCTTCGGCCCCTTGCTTTTCAGCGCCGGCCTTGATCTCCGGGATCTGGATGCGGAAATCGGGCCTCCTGACCTCCACACTGCCCACTTCCACGCGGCCTGTGAAGAGAGGCAGTATCTTCAGATAGGCCGTGGCGGATTCTGCGACTCCGACGACCTCCCTCCCCGGGATGGCCACGCTGATGTTTGTCAGCCTGCCCCTGGGGGGAAGGAGGGAGACATCCATCCTTTCAAAGTCGATCGTTCCCTCCATGGTGTCGGCCAGGGTGCGCTGAAGCCTCTCCCGTATCTCCTGCTGATCCACGAAAAGAGGGATCAGAAGGGGAGAGGCGATCAACAGCACCAGGAGCGCCGCAATCACTCCCGCTGTCCATAAGGCGATCTTCCGGTTTCTTGCCATAAGGCCTCCGATCCTTGTTCCAGTGGAATTCCCTGCTCGAGACCTGCCTCCGCGAGCTTCTCAAGGTGAACAGGGGCGGCAAGGCGAAACCGGTCGGTCCAACGTCCGTTCAGGAGTGAGTGCACGCCAGGGGAAGGGGTGAGTGGTCGATGCGGCAGGGATAAAGAAAATATGGGCATGAAAGGTCATTTTGCAAGTTGTCTCCCCCAACACGCCGGGGGATACCTTCTGTGCTTGCAAAGACGCTTACCCGTGTATTACCTTGTATCATTCTGAACGCTAGGCGGGGGGAGCATGCCTTTTCTCTGTTTGAACGGTTTCAGCGTGTACTACGAGGAGTATGGGCAGGGGGAGACCATGATCCTGCTTCACCATGGGTTCGGTTGCACCCGGATGTGGTCGGACATCTATCCATCCCTCGTGGATGCCGGTTACAGGGCGATCCTCTACGACCGGAGAGGGTTCGGGCGTTCCGAAAGGGGAGAAGATTACGTCGACTTCTACACGAGCGACCGCTTTCGGCCCGGTGCGGTGGAAGATCTGAGGGGGCTCAAGGAAGCCCTTGGGATTGGCCGCTGCCACCTGGTCGGGCAATGCGAGGGGGGTGTGGTAGCCCTTGAATATGCGGCGAAATACCCTGAAAGGGTCGCCAGCGTCACCATCTCAAGCACGCAGTGCTACAGCGAAGTCCCCATGGAAGAGCTCAATCGGCAGAAGTTTTACAGGGAGTTTCATGAGCTCGACCCCGAGATGCAGAAGAAGTTCCAGGAGTGGCATGGTGAGGAGTTCGCGGAACCTGCCTACAACCAGTTCCGGCTCTATGGCGGGGAATACGGGAGGGGTTTTTTCGACCTGAGGCCTCTCTTGCCCTTTGTGCAGTGTCCCGTTCTGATCCTGTACCCGGACCGCAGCTTCATCTTCAGCGTCGAACAGGGGCTGGCGTTCTACCGCGGGTTGCCGTATGGCGAGCTCATGGTCCTCCCCGGTTGTGGCCACAACACCTATGAGCAGGAGCCGGAGGAATACATCCGGGCCGTTCTGAATTTCATGAAGAGACAAAAGGAGGGCCGCCGTCGTCCCGTCCGGATGACATGCGCGGCGTGAAAGAGGACCGCTGCGCCACCGCTCCGTTATTGACTCACTTCAGACGCGCTTCCCAGTCGAACTCCCGTGAAGTGACCCTGTCCTCCATCCGCCGGATGCGGCGCTCCAGGTCCTCGTACCTCCGCTTCAGGGTCGACACGGCCCCCCTTCTCGAGTGCAGATAGGTGTGGTAAAGGTCCTGTTCTTCCGAGTCCGCCAGGGGCAGAACGGGTTCCGGCTTCATCAGGAGGGCGGCGAGGAAGTAAAGACCGGCGATGGGCCACACGCCGGTCAGGAGCAACAGAAGCACGGCTATGGCCCGGGTCCAGAAGACGGATAGATCGAAGTACTCTGCGAGCCCCCTGCATACGCCTAAGACGGCCCCCCTCCGCGAACGGTAGATTCCTCCCCGCATGATCTCACCAAACCTCTTCATTCCTTTACGCCCCTTTCCTGATCGAAGACGATCGTCTCCAGCGCATCGATGCGCTTTTCCATGCGCTCCAGTCCTTGATGAAGCTCCTGGAGGATCCTCACTTCATCGGTCTGAAGCCGCTGCCCGCGCCTGGACAGATCTCCCTTCAGGATCTTGATGGCCATGAGGATCGTGCTCCCGGCCACGACCAGCGCCAGGACCAGGCCTCCGAAGATAATCGCCACGATGACAATCGACTCCATCATCTCCCGCCTCTATCCGGTTTCAACCCTGGACCGTCTTGTTGGTCAGCCCCGATTTGATGTTCTCCAGCTCCCTTTCGATCTCCTCGTCCATCTGGAGTCTCTCGATCTCCGCCTCGAGGTCGGGACGTTTCGGGAGATTCACGATCTCCGCCTCAGCCTCCATCCTCTCGATGCGGTTTTCCAGCTCATCGAACTTGGCGATGACCGCGGTGCTGTCGGCCTGGCGGATCTGCTCCTGGGCCCGCCGTTTCTTGCCCGCGTGAAGATGCCGCTGCACCAGGATGCGCTCCTTTTCGCGGGCCGAGGCAAGCTTCTCCTCCAGCTGACGGATATCCTCCTGGTACTGGCCGACGAGCCCGTCGTGCTGGGTGATCTCCTTCCGTAGGGCGCGGCCGCGCTGCATGTGGCTCCTCTTCTCCATCAGGGCCTCTCTGGCCAGATCCTCCCTGCCCTTGCTCACCGCCAGCTCGGCCTTCTCCGCCCAGAACCGCTCCCTGGCCACGGCCTCGTCCATCTGCCGCCGGATCTTTTTCGCCCCTGCCATGACGCCGGCGCAATACGCCTTCATCTCGACAAGGGTGTCTTCCATCTCCCGGATCATCAGCTTGATCAGCTTCTCGGGGTCTTCGGCCTTGTCCAGCATGGCGTTGATATTCGAACTGATGATATCACGAAACCTTGTGAAGATACCCATGACCTTCCCCTCCACGTCTTTTTTCATCCTCCAACGCAGGAAGCGTGCCAGGGACCCCTTCGATAATTTGTCCGCGATCTCGTGGACTTGGTCTTGACATCCGGTTGATCATGTGGTTGATTAAGCTATCCTTTGGCGAAATTTACCATTAGGTGCCAAAAATGGCTCTCAAGAGACCCTATGAAAGCAGCCGTTTCCCGGTGACCATCCCTCCGACAACGAAAGAGGCCCTGGGGCAGTCGTCCTCCTTCCTGGCCTTTCAGGAACAGCTTTCCCGGGCGGCCGGCGTGGACAGGCCGGTCCTGCTCGTAGGGGAGAGGGGCACGGGCAAGGAGCTTGCGGCCGCCAGGCTCCATTACCTCTCCAAGCGTTGGAAGGGGCCGTTCGTCACGCTCAATTGTGCGGCCCTGGCGCCCTCGCTCATCGAATCGGAACTGTTCGGCTACGAAAAGGGCGCGTTCACGGGGGCCGACCAGCTTCGAAAGGGAAGGTTCGAGGCGGCCGACGGAGGCTCCCTTTTCCTGGACGAGGTCAGCAGCATCCCTCTGCAGGTTCAGGAAAAGATCCTCCGTGTGGTGGAGTACGGCGATTTCGAACGCGTCGGCAGCAGCAGGTCCATGGAGGTGGATGTCCGTATCATCGGGGCCTCCAACAAGGATCTCTTCTCCATGGCGAGGGAGGGGGAGTTCAAGGAGGATCTGTTGGACCGCCTCTGTTTCGAGGTCCTTTTCCTCCCCCCGCTCAGGGAGAGGGAGGGTGACATCCAGGTCCTCACCAACCACTTTGCCGCCAGGATGGCCATGGAGCTTGGGTGGGAGGAGGTCCCTCAGTTTACTGATCAGGCGATTCGGAGCATGGCGGAATACCCCTGGCCGGGCAATGTACGGGAGCTGAAAAACACGGTGGAGCGCACCGTGTACCGCTCCGACAGCCCTGTGATCGAAGATATCGAGTTCCACCCGTTTCAGCGCTCCCTCGCAAGGGGAGAGGGCGACGGCCGGAGCCGAGGGACACGGGCTCTTCCCGGCGGGAACTTCCAGGAGGCCGTGGAGGATTTCAAGGTCTCCCTCCTGAGCGATGCGCTCAAGACCTCAAGGTTCAACCAGAGGAAGGCGGCAGCGACCCTTGGCCTCACCTATCATCAATTCAGGGGTCTTCTGCGAAAGTACAGGAAATCGATTGAGCGGGCCCTTGGGGAGTTCTCCGGGGAGGCATGAAAGAGACGTCGTCTTGAAAATAGACCTTTCTACCTCGTCTTGGCAGAGCTAAAGTGTTACACGACCGGGAAGGCCGATCCGAGCCGGTTGACATCGGCTCGGATGCTTTCTTATGATAGCTCATTCAGGAAAGGCAAAGGTACACATGGAAGATAAGCACCTGCTCATGGTAACCGTTTCCGGGGCCGACCGGCCGGGCATCACCTCGAGGTTTACCCGTGTATTGCTGAATCATGCCGTCGAGATCGTAGACATCGAGCAGGCCTCGCTGCAGAACCTGCTGGGGCTCTATTTCCTCCTGGACCTGGGCAAATCGAATGAATCCAAAGACAGCGTGATCAAGGATCTCCTGTTTGAGGCCAGTCAGCTGGGGCTCACCCTCAATTTCAAGCTCTTCTCGGAAACGGAAGTCCGGAGTGTGAATCAGCGCAATCTCTATGTCCTGACCCATTTCGGCGGGACGAGAGCCATTGCCGAATTTTCACAAATCCTGGCAGAGGAGAATGTGAACATCGAGACCATTTCCAGCCTGAGCCATCACGGTACGCGCTCCCTGGAGATGGTCATCGACGCCCACGGCTCCGCCGGCCTGGGGCGCTTCAAGCAGAAGGTCATGCTGAAGAGCAGAGAACTGGACGTCGACCTTGCCATCCAGAAGATGGAGGCCTACCGGAAGAACAAGCGGCTGATCTTCTTCGACATGGACAGCACGCTGGTCGACATGGAGGTCATCGACGAGATCGCCAACAGGGCCGGCGTCCACAGGGAGGTGGCCCGGATCACGGAAAAGGCCATGAGGGGGGACTACGACTTCGAGGAGGCGCTGATCCAGCGGGTGGCCCTGCTCAAAGGCGTTGCCGTCAAAGACCTCATGCAGATCCGGCAGAGAATCCCCCTGTCGGAGGGTGTGGAAGAACTGGTCGTCACCCTCAAGTGGCTCGGTTTCAAGGTGGTGCTGGTCACCGGAGGGTTCGACTTCTTCGCAGAGCATCTGAAGGAGAGGCTTGCGCTGGATTACTGCTTTTCGAACCGCCTGGAGATCCGGAACGAAGCGCTCACAGGCAGGGTGACGGGCCACATCATCGATGCGGCCGAAAAGGCGCGGATCGTGAACCAGGTTTCCTGTGACCTCGGGATACCACTGGACCAGATCGTGGTTGTGGGGGACGGGGCGAATGACGCCCTGATGATCGGCCAGGCGGGTCTCGGCATCGCCTACAACGCGAAGAAACGGCTGGAGAGCGTTGCGAATGTGTCGCTGGGCAAGGCCCGCCTCAGCCACCTCTACCACCTGCTGGGCATCACGGAGGACGACATCACCGCCGCGATGGCGTGCAGGGTGTAGAAGGCCGGGGGATACCGCTCGGTTTCTTCTCCTAGTACCCGATCACAGGCTGGACGCTGATCTCGTCCTTGACGCTCATCACGCCGGGCGCGCCTTTCACCGTCTTGAGGATGTTCGCCTTTTCATCATCCGACGTAGCGAGCCCGCTGATGACGACCTTGCCTTTTTCCGGCACCTCCACATGAGAGAGGCTGTAGTACTGGAGACCGGCCCTGGCCATGGCGGCCTGGACGGTCTTCTGCAGGGTCATCCGTTCGATGGCGTCGAGGGCCTCCAGAGTGCATTCATGGATCACCTGGGGCCGCAACGCATTCAGGACGACCTCTGCGGATCCGTCGATCCCCAGCTTCGCCGGGTTGACCACGAGGTCGTAGAGGGAAAGATCGTCCCAGTCCATGTGATAGGCGAACCGGAGGAAACCCCTCTTCTCGTCGTCGCTCCTGCTGATCAGCTTTCTCGCCCATTCCTCCCCGCCGTCGGACGATCTCCGGCTCTCCAGGAGCTGTTGAATGCGGAACCGTTCGGGGGCATGAACCAGGATGTGCAGTGCGCAACCGAAATCCCGGAGCAGCACCTGGCTCCCATGTCCGATGATGATCCCCTGTCCGGTCTTGGAGACGGAGTACACGACCGACTCCAGGATATCCAGATACAATTCCGGGTTGACGCGCAGGGAGTCAAAGAAGCCGGGGGCCTTCTCGTCGACCCCCTTGAGGTCCTTCGCCCGAATGCCCATCTTGACGGCCTCTTCATGGAGCCTACGATCGTCGTAGAACTCCATCCCTTCCCTGGAGGCGACAAGTTGGGCGATCTTCTCGACACCGGTCCCTATTCCTCCTGAAATCGTCACGAGCGGCATGGGTCGCCCTCCTTTCCGTGTGAAAGGTTGTTTCGGCCACCACCGTAAGCATCGCGGGCAGCCCTGTCAAACCCTCACTCCGCGTCACATGTCCTTCAGATAGAGCTTCTCATACAGCTCCTGCAATCGGTCCAGGTGCCCCTGTTCGTCCTGGGCAAGCCTCTTGAACATCGATTCGTTCGGTGAGCCGCCGCACTGTTCCGCCATCCGGGAATAGAACTCGACCGCCCTCTTTTCCTCGTGAATGGCATGCAGGAGCACGTCCTGTTCGGCCGAGTTCTTGCCCAGCGGCCTGTCCTCGAAAAGCAGGGCGAATTTCATATCAGGTCCGTGTTCCAGGCCCGAGGCATGGAGGAAGACCTCTTCTTCGAAGAAGGCCTTCTCGAGGGTGTACTTGTGTTTCAATTCGTCCAGTGCGAGATCCTTCAGCAGGTCCTTGGCCCCTGCTTTCCCGGAAGAAAGATAGGCCCTCCGATAGTTTTCGAAGCTCCTTCCCTCCATCTCCACCGCTTGCGCCAATGCCATGTCCCTTGAATAACAAACCTCTTCCATTGTCCGTCCTCCGTGAGTTAGCGCCCGTCTCGAAATGTTCGATGCGCCTTGGTTTCGTCATACCGGTGAAAACCGGCATGCCGTTTTCAAGCTCTTCCGAATGCCCCCGTCCGTTCCGCGCCCGTTTACTCGATGATCTCTCCGGGACCGAGCCGAGCGAGGATCTCCCCGAACCTTTCTCCGTTTCTGCAGTGTTCTTGAAAGACATCCGCGCAGCGTTCGATGATTCTTATCGCGGCCGCCCTGTCATGGACGGAGGGCAGTTCCTCCGCCAACCTTGGATGACGGCCCAGCTTACCCCCCAACAGGATGCGATGCCCCCTCCGCTGCACGATGAGCGTCCCGGTGGGGCATGCCTCGATGCACTTCCCGCAGGCGAGGCACTTCGACTCGTCCATCACGGGGGATCCGTCGCTCATATGGATCGCCTCTTCCCTGCACGCTTCGACACACGCCCCGCAGGAGATGCATGAACCTTCACCGACCGCCGGGACGCATGCGCCGATGATCCCCACATCGGCGATCTGCGGCCTGGAGCACGCGTTGGGGCAGTCCGAGATGGAGATCCGGAATTCATGGTGGAGCTTCAGCTCCCCCTGCACCCGAGACTTCAGAAAACCCTTCAGGTCCCGCGCAGAGAACCGCTTTTCCAGTTCTTCCGCCAGATCCTCCGACAGGACCGCCCTGTTGGGGCAACCGGAGCGGCCGAAACAGGCCTCCACGCGGTAACCCCTGACCTCCTCTTCCATCCTGGTCAGGAACCGCTTCTTGCACCGGTCCATCAGCTCCGGTGTGATCTCCCTTGCCCCGCACCGTGCAGCCTCCTCCTCCACGCGCTCCTTCACGCGCCGCCGGACAAAGAAGGGAACCCGGGAAAGCATCTTTTTGGCATCGTCCGTCCAACGCATTCGTTCTTCACTCCCGTTGTCCCGTGTCCCGTGAATCGACTGAAACAGCCGCCCGGCCGCCTAAGGACCTACTCCCGGGACTCCGTTCTCGCCACCCATTATAAGAACGAACGGGAGGAATGCATTGACCTAAATCAAGGTTTTCGACGGGCCCGTGAAAAGATGGCCGGCGGACTGGTCCACACGGCATTCGATGGGACCCCTCGGGGTTGGAGAGGCATGCGTGCGAAGAAGGAGAGGGCTCTCGATCTGCGCCACAGCCACGCTCATGATTTCCGGAGAATCACGATCGTGGCTCCCCACCCGGATGGTCCCGGGTCCAGGGTGAACTCCTGAACCAGAGGGTGGTTTTCGAGCATGGAGTGGATCGTCCTCCGGAGCATCCCCTTACCCTTGCCGTGGATGATCTTTACCTCCGTAATTCCCTCCGCATGGCATGCCGAGATGTATTCCTCTGCGGCAGAGGCAGCCTCGTCGGGACGGAAGGCGTGCAGATCCAGGAGCCCGTCGATCGGCAGCACAAACTCTTCATCTTCCACCCTGGAGACTCCTTTCTTTCAAGATGCCGCCAGGAGACGAAAACACCAAGGGTGACGATCTTCTTTGTGTCTTCGTGTCTTGGCGGCGAATTTTCAGCTGAGCCTTTCCAGATCCACCTCACCGCCGAAGTTCTCTCTGAGTGCGGCCGAGAGCTGTTCATAATCCTTTTCCGTCTCCACCTCGACGACCAGATCACGGTCGTCCGCCACCTTCAGGAACCCGTACGACTTGACGACATCCACCACCTGCTTGACGTCGGCGGTCACCCAGCCTTTCATCCTCATCACGAGCTCATCGCCCTTGAACGCGCGTTCAAGGGTCAGGTCCACCTTTCTCTGCTTGGCATCCCAGCCGATCAGGGCCGGCCTCGCGACGATGGGGGTGACGGGGTCGTGCATTGCTGCGCAGCGAAACCATACTCTGGAGCGGATCATTGCGTCGACTCCTTTCTGTGGGGCATAGGGACAATGCCCGTCAACGATATGATTTTGCATCATTCCGATCCAATGTAAAGGGGGAAGGCGCTTGCACTGGAGGGACAATTGGGTTATGCATAGCTGCCCACACCGGGAACAGGAGCAAAATCAGGGGAGCCATATGGCGCTGTTCGGAAACAAAACGCGGCTGGTCCTGGGCTGCCTCATCGGGGCGGTCTTTCTGTACCTCGCCTTCCGCGGCGTGGATTTCAGACAGATGGGAGAGGCCTTCGGCCGGGCCAACTACTGGCAGCTCCTCTCCGTGCTGGTGGTGATGTTCGTCAGCCATTATCTCCGGGTGCTGCGCTGGAGGATCCTGCTCGATCCGATCGTACGCCTGGACATCGGAAGTCTCTTCTCCTCTCTCATCATCGGGTATATGGCCAACGTGGTCACCCCCGCACACCTCGGTGAGCTGCTCCGCGCCTACGTCCTCGGGAAGAAGCGCGGCGTATCGGCGTCCTCGGCGCTTGCAACCATCGTGGTGGAGCGGATCCTGGACGTCTTCGCGCTCCTGGCCATCATGGTCCTGGCGATCGTGGTCTACCCTTTTCCGGCGTGGGTGAAGAGCGCCGGATACATCATGCTGATCGGCGCCGTGGGCCCGTTCCTGTTCCTGATCCTCCTCAAGACGAGCTACCGAAAAGTTCGGGGGCTGGTCGACGTGCTGATCAGGCCTTTCCCCGCCCACCTCCGGGAGAAGATGTGGGACCTGCTCGAACGTTTTGTCGACGGGATCGTTCCCCTCAAATCTGCAGGGGATTACGCGACGGTCGCCGTCCTGTCCGGACTCATCTGGGCCTGTTACGGTCTGATCTTTCACTTCAGCCTGCTGGCCTTCGATTTCTACCCCCTCTACGGGTTGCCCTGGCTGACCTCCCTGATCCTGCTGGTCATCACGACCATCGGGGTGGTGGTTCCCTCTTCACCGGGTTATGTAGGCACCTACCACTACCTCTGCCAGGTTTCCCTGGCCCTCTTCGGGGTACCGGCCGGCCCCGCCCTGTCGTTTGCGACCGCCGTTCACGCAGTCAGTTTTTTCCCTGTCCTGGTTGCGGGGCTCATCCTCTCATACCATGAGGGGCTCGGGTTCCCGGGCTCTGCAAGGACGCTCCGGTCGCTGCCTTCAGACCGGCGATAGGTCGAGGTGTCAGAACTCCAGCCCGACCGCCGGCCAAGGCCAGTTTGATCGAACGGGAAGCTTGACAGGGTGTCCGGTGTCAGGTTCCGGGTGTCGGCCCCCGGTAGTGTCCATCCCTTTCCTGACAACACCTGAACAGTGAAACCTGAAACCTCTCGGCCCGTCCTGAGCGTTAACCCTGAATCCTGCATCCCGGGATCCTGCATGCTGCTAACGATAGACGATCTTCTCGAGCATCTCGCCGGGGTCGGTCGTGGGTGCGCTGCAGGCGTTTGCGCTGCAGACATAGGCGGTCGTCTTTCCTCCCAGGGCGTTGTGGCTTTCCACGAACTCCGCCACCCGGTCGATCTCCGGATGCAGCTCACTGGATGATTTGAAGATGGTTACCTGGTTGGGCAGGTAGCTGCCCCTCAACGCATGTACCATCGCGTTGGTGTCCGGAGCACCGGGCGCGCCGACGATGACCACCTCAAAGGTCGGCCCGATGCCGAAATCGATTGCGGAGAGCAGCTGCGTAAACCCCGAGGGATACTGCCTCACCACGCCCGAACTGCCCGAGGCGAGGGCCGCCGCCTTCTCCTCGAGCGCGGTGCGTCCCGTGAGACGGGCGAGGCGGAGAAGGTTGTACATGGCAATCGAATTCCCCGAAGGGGTCGCGCTGTCGTAGTACTCTTTCTTGCGTATGATCAGGGTCTCGCCGTCTTCCGGGGTGAAGAAGAAGCCCGCCCCCTCGTGATCCCAGAAGCGGCGCAGCATATCTTCGTTCAGGTCCAGCGCCGTTTTCAGAAAGGACGGATCGAAGGTGGCCTCGTAGAGCTCGATCAGCCCCCAGACCAAAAAGGCGTAATCGTCGAGGTGGGCCTGGATGGACGCTTCCCCTTCTCTGTAACGGTGCAGGAGGCGCCCGTCTTCCTGCCGAAGCCGCTGCAGGATGAAGCGAACCCCATCTTCGGCTGCTTTTCTGTAGTACTCGTCCCCGAGGACCTGAGCCCCCCTGGCCAGGGCGGCGATGATCAGGCCGTTCCAGTCGGTGAGGATCTTGTCGTCCTTGTAAGGGTGTACCCTGCCTTCCCTCGCCTCGAAGAGCTTCACCCGCACCGCTTCGATCTCCCTGTCCAGGTCAGAAGGCGGAAGGTCGAGCCCGGAGCCGATCTCCGAGCGAGAACGGGCGGTGTAGAGGATGTTGGTTTCCTGCTTCCTGCCGGAGGCCTCTTCCTGGAAATTGCCCTCCTTCCGGACCTGGAAGACCCTTATCGCCAGTTCCGCTTCCCCGGGCTCCAGGACGTCCCTGATCTCTTCTTCCTTCCACACATAGAATTTCCCCTCTTCACCTTCGCTGTCCGCATCCTCCGCTGAATAGAATCCCCCTTCGGGGTCTCTGAGGTCCCGCAGCACGTACTCGAAGATCTCCCTGGCCGTCCTCTCATACATCCTCTTCCCCGTGGCCTGGTACACCTCCAGGTAGGCGAGCGCCAGCATGGCCTGATCATAGAGCATCTTTTCAAAGTGGGGGATCAGCCACTCTCTATCCGTGGAATACCGGTGGACCCCGAATCCGACATGATCGTAGATCCCTCCCCGCCGGATCTCCTGGAGGGTCTTCTCCACCATCCTGAGCGCATCCTCCTTCCCCGTCCGTTTCCAGTAGCGAAGCAGGAACAGGAAGTTATGGGGACTGGGAAACTTGGGCGCCGTGCCGAACCCGCCGTAGGTCCGGTCGTACCTCTCTGCAAGATCGGTGTAGGCCTGGTCGATGATGGACATGTCCAGAGCCCCTCCGGGCAGGTCCTTTTCCAGCGCCTTGAGGGAAGCGGCAATACTCTCCGCCGAATCGATCACGTCCTTGCGGCGGTTTTTCCAGACCTCGCCGATGCGCGGGACCAGCTCAAGCATCCCCGGCTGCCCGAAGCGGGTCTCTTTGGGGATATAGGTGGCGGCGAAGAACGGGCGTTTATCGGGGGTCAGGACGAGAGTGAGCGGCCATCCCCCTCTCCCCGTAAGCAACTGGCAGACCGACATGTAGACGTGGTCGAGATCCGGCCGCTCCTCCCGGTCCACCTTGACGGAGACAAACACCTGGTTCATGACGGCCGCCACTTCA
>JAGVAP010000141.1 GCA_020060215.1 Deltaproteobacteria bacterium
AAACCTGCCGGTTGGGGGTTTTCCCGATTCACCAGCAGGCGTCAGATGCAAGGCGCCCGACAGCCCGAGGAGCGAGTCGTACAGGCCGGTACGTCGCAGGGACGAGGGCAACGCCGCAGGTGATGCTTGATGGTGAATCGGGGTGAAACCTCTTTCACGTTCATCTGCTTTACGCCCCGCCGTGTCGGACAGCATCGAACAGATCCTGCGCCTGCCTGGGCGTGGCGTTTTCATGGATGACCGCATGCAGGGCCCGCATCATGGCAACCGGATGCGGGTTCTGCCAGACGTTCCTCCCCAGGTTCACCCCGATCGCCCCTTTCTGCATCCCGTCATGGACAAAGGAGAAGACCTCCAGCTCGGTCTCGCACCTTGGTCCACCGGCGATGACCACCGGCACAGGGCACCCGTTCGTCACCTTTTCAAAATCCTCGGCGCAGTAATAGGTCTTCACGATCCTGGCGCCCAGTTCGGCCGCGATGCGGCAGGAGAGGGCCAGAAAGCGTGCGGTCCTCTTCTCGAGCTCCTTGCCGACCGCTGTCACGGCCATGACCGGTATCCCGTAATCTTCGCATTCGTTCACCAGGAAGGAGAGGTTCTCGAGGGTCTCCTTCTCGTATTCGCTTCCCACGAAGATCGAAAGGCCGACCGCAGAGGCATTGAGCCGGATCACCTCCTCGACGGTGGTGGTGACGATCTCATTGGCCAGGTCCTTGCCGATGACGCTCGTGCCCCCGGATACCCGCAGGATGATGGGCACGTCCATATCCGGATCGATGGCCGACCGCAGGACCCCCCTGGTGACGAACAGGCCGTCCGCATAGGGAAGGAGGTCCTTCACCGTTTCCCCGGGACGCTCCAGGCACCTCGTGGGCCCCTGGAAGTACCCGTGGTCCACGGGAAGGAACTGACAATGCCCGTCCGCCCTGATGAGCCTCGATAGCCGGTTTCGGATACCCCAGTCCATGTGGGCAGCACCCTTGATCCATTTCCCGTCCGCAGATCTCTCCTCCGGCCCCATTTCCGAGACCCCCCGCGCGTCCATCATCTTGTCCGGGTCCGCCATGATTCACCTCCTGAACATGTCAAGAAAATAGAAATATCCTTTACTTACTTAGGTTCGGCCGGCCCGTCAAGACACAAATGCTCCCGGGGGGGGGCGGCTATCCCCCTCCCTCACCTGATTTCCGAATACAGGCTCTCGGCCTCCCGGATACATGCAAGGGCCCATTACCCTGTGAATTCTGCTGATCTATGCTGCAAAAAGGAGAAAGTATGGTTACCCGTCTTGTTGGATCAAACACCTGGGCCGTTGTCCGCCCCTATGTTTCATTGATCGTCATAGCGTGGATCCTTTTCGGTTACGTCGCCGCTGTTTCCGGTCAGCTGATCGTCCGTATCGACTCCAGTTTCAGGCTCGAGGAGTTCGAAAGGGCCGACGACGGCTATGAAGTCACCATCCGAAACGAAAGCAACAACGCGTTCAGCGACTTTCTGGTCGTCATCCTCGGGACCGATATCAGCGATGTCACCGTCTACAGGCGCGAGTTTCCGGTGGATTTCATGGAAGGGAAGAGCGAGCGTACCTTCTTCATACCGGGATACGACGAACGGATTTTTGAAGTGAAGATGAGGATTCTTGCGCCGGACTACGAGGCCCTCCTGAGGTAAAATCAGAGCGGGCCGGGAGGATGGTTCTCATCCTGCGCCGCTCTTGAATCCATTTCCGCCCTGCTGCCGGAGCGGTTTCCGCGCCTCCGGGCCGCTGTCTCATGCCTGGGCTGCAGCAGGTTTGTTCACACTGCTGAAGGACTGAGCTCTGCGCCATCTCTCACGGATGTCCGTCCTCTTTGAAAAAGGGGGAAGAGGATCAGAACTGTTCTGAATTCGAATGGGAAGGGAGATGCATGGAAACGGAACCTACGATCCCCGAAGAGATACGCCGGATGGCGGCACAGTGCCGCCATTACGCCATGTGTAAGATCGACTTCCTGGAAACAGGCCTTTGTCCTTCCGGAGAAGCGCGTCCCTACGTCTCCTTTTTCCCCCAGGGCAGGATGGACCTCTGCGACGGCCTGGCCCGATCGATCGTCCCGGTCACGGAAGGCGCAGCGGAAATGATCTCGACCTGCGATCTCTGCGGCAGGTGCGACCGCCAGTGCCACTTCGTCACCGGGATGCGCCCGATGCGGGTCATGGTTGCGTTGAAGGAGTACCTCGGAGCACACCTCCGGCTCGGGAGGGAGGTCCTGAAGATCGACCCGGACAAGGGGCTCCAGGAGTTGCAGGGTATCGTCGGCCCCGAATGGGCCAGCAACGACCCCGCCGTCCTCCTCACCTACTCCAATGATCCTTTTCCCCTCGCCGGCATGAGAATGCCCCGATACGTGGCCCTGCCCCGAAATCGCGATGAAGTACAGGAGATCGTTCGTTGGGCGGTCGGGAACGAGATTCCCTACGTTGTACGGGGAAACGGCGGAAGCGTTTTCGGGTTTGTCTTCACCGACGGGGTGGTGCTCGACCTGAACAGGATGAAGGGGATCGCCGTCGACACCGACAACTGGCTCGCCCGGGTGGAACCGGGGGTGACCTCTTTCGATCTCCAGAAGGAAGTCGCCTCCCGCGGTCTTCGGGTCAATACCGCCGAGCCCGCCGCTACGGTCTGCGGGAATATCGTATGCACCGGTCTGTTTTCCACGTGGGCCAATGCCTATGGCGTAGGGGCCGATGCCTTTGTGGACATGGAGTTCGTCGACGGGGAGGCGCGGGTCTTCCGGCTCAACGACAAGTCCGCCCCGAATGTCTTCTCATTCAAGCATGCCGTCATCCCATCCCCCGGCATCTGCACAGCAGCCGATGTGCGGATCCACCCCACGTGCCCCGACGAAGAGGGGCTCCTCGTCCCCTTTCCATCCTTTGCACAGGCCGTCTCATTCGCGGGGGAGCTCGGCAAACGCAGGATCGGGCTCTCCGTGGGTGTCCTCGGAGGTCATTATCTGTCGACGTTTCTGTCGCCATCGGCCGAGCTGGCGGAGAGGATCAGGCCCGTCCTGGAAGAGGCATTGGGGATCGAATACATGGTGACCGTGGTCGGGGACCGGTTCAGCCGCGAGGCCATCGGCAGGATGGCCTCAGGGGTCATCGACAATCGGCTCTTCCGGATACTGGCCCTGGGACTGCCCCGCCTGGCGAGCCGCGAGTGGGGGGATCTCCTCAGGGGCATGGAAGGGAACCGATACCCCTATGAGGTTCTGTTCAGGGAGGAGATGATCCCTGTGATCGAGGCCGTCCTTTCCCCATCGCCCGAGACCTGTGCACAAGCGGTGGATGAGGATCTGAGGGAGTTCTACACGGAGCTGTACGGACGGCCGCACATGACCGACCTCGTCTGGCTGAGCATGTTCCGGATCCTGAGCTCCCGCATGTCGCGGCACAAGCACATGTTCGCCTTCCTGGTCTACGTTCCCCTCGACAAGATCGACGTGATCGAGAACCTGATCGGCCGCTTCGGGGAGATCGCCGGTCGGTATTCCATCTCTCATGACTACGGCTTCCTTACCCCGATCGACCTCGGGAAAAGGGGTATCCTGGAGTACGACTACTACATCGACCACACGGACCCGGCCGAGGGCGAGAAGATCGCGAAGGCCATGGCGGAAATCGACCCCATGCTCGACGACCTGAGCAGTCGGGTAAAGGGCGTCAAGTTCCTCAAGTACATCTTTTCCCAGGGTTGTTCGAGGAAGGAGAACTTTCTTTATACGTGAGGGAATTGAAAGGTTCAAAGGTAACCAAGGTTGAAGGCGGAGGGGTTCTTGAGATCCCGGAGGAGAAGGCATAGAGAGCTTTCCTGAAGATCACGACAGCGAAAAGTGCCTCCGGGTATACCGCCTGGAAAGCGAGGGAAGTATCAGGGCCACATCCGAACAGATCCGCGCCATGCGGGAGCGAAGGTCTTCGCGGATCCTGATTACCGGGGCCACAGGATTCCTGGGTAGCCATCTCGCCGTGGAGCTGCTTCGAAAGGGGTACGAGGTGCTTATCCTGGCCAGGCCCATGAAGAACGTCGAAGCCGGGGAGAGGATAAACCGGCTCCTCGACTGGTTCGGAGTGGACAGGAGGCGGCTCGGAAGGCTTCACGTCATTGAAGGACACCTGGAGGACCCATCGCTCGGCCTGGGACCGCAAACGCTTGCCGCACTGTCCTCCGAGGTGGACGAGATCGTCCACTGCGCTTCGGCCACCTCTTTCTCGGAGAGGAGACGGCTCTCCGTCGAAAAGGCGAACGTGGCGAACATGAAGAACATCCTCGCCTTTGCTTCCGGCAGCCGCTGCGGCTTCTTCCATTACATCAGTACGGCCTACGCGGCCGGGAAGGTGGTAGGGAGCTGCCCGGAAGAACTCGTTGAAACCCGGGATTTCACGAATGTCTACGAGGAGACGAAGCATATCGCGGAGAGACTGGCCTGCCATTGCTGTCAAGAGGAGGGAATCCGGCTCAATATCTATCGGCCGTCGATCGTGTACGGGAATTCCAGGAACGGGAAGACCTTCCGTTTCAACGCGGTCTACCACCCGCTGAGAACCGTGTGCCTCTTCAAGGAGGTCTTCGAAAAAGACATCAGGGAAAGCGGCGGAAAGAGGGCGCGCGCACTGGGCATCTCCATCGATGGGGAAGGAAACCTGCACCTGCCGATACGGGTGGAAGCCCTCGAAGGGGGAGGCATCAATCTCATCCCCGTGGACTTCTTCATCGATGCCTACATGTCCATCATGGAGGACGCGGTCGAAGGCGGAATCTTCCACATCGTGAACCCGAAGCTCAAACCTGTCCAGGCGCTGACGGAGTATGCGGAGCGTTTCCTGGGGGTCCGTGGAATCAGGGCCGTTCCCACCGGGACCTTCGACCAGTCGCCGATGAACGGGCTCGAGATCCTCTTCGGGCAGTACATCGAGGTATACCGGCCATACCTGAAGGATGAGCGCGTGTTCGAAAGCGTCAGGAGCACCGCGATTCTCTCCAGGAGGGGGATCGAGTGTCCCGAGTTCGATTATCCGATGTTTTCGCGATGCATGCGGTATGCGTTGGAGAGCGACTGGGGGAAGAACCTGCTGGCGGGCCGCTGAAACCGGACGACGACCCTCCTGCGCCAATCCCAAGATCCCGCGCCTTGTTTCGCGGGAGGCTACGGAGGGCGGACCGCTGCGCTCGAACGAGGGGAGGAAATTTCTTATCGTTCCCACGCTCCGGCGTGGGAACGATAAGGGTGGGGACGCTCCCGCGTCCCGATCGTAGTTGCAGGATGGGTGGAATGGCTGACGAGTCCGAAGATGCCTCGCTGGTCCCCTACGGCTACAGGAGGGTGGGGAGACGGGAAAAGAAGCGGCTCGTCCTGCGCCATTTCGATCAGATTGCCCATCGATATGACCTGGCCGATGCACTGTTGAGCATGGGACTCCACTTCGGTTGGAGGCGATTCGTGATCAGGTCTCTTCAACTCACCGCCGAGTCGAGGCTCCTCGACCTCTGCGGCGGCACCGGTGATTTTGCGGCCATGGCGGCAAGGAGGGCGGGTGGTGTCGGTGTGACCGTCGTATGCGACATGAACAGGCCGATGATGGACGCGGGGCGGAAAAGGGCGGTCCGCCATCCCTGGGGGAGGCGAATCCATTGGGTACAGGGTGACGCCGAGGAGCTCGGGTTTCCCGACCGCTCTTTCGACGCACTCACGGTCGGGTTCGGCATCCGGAACCTTGTCGATCTCGAAAAGGGCTTGCGGGAGATCTTCCGGGTGCTCAAGGCGAGAGGGAGGCTGGTGATCCTGGAGTTTTCGGTTCCCGTGTCGCCATGGCTCAGGATCCTCTACGAATGGTACTCTTTCAAGGTCATGCCTCCTCTCGGGAGGATCATTACCGGCAGGAGCGAGCCCTTCAGATATCTTGCCGAGTCCGTCAGGACCTTCCCTTCTCCGGAAGGCGTGGCCGAGAGCATCAGGACGGCCGGGTTCCGGCGGGTTTCGTTCACCAGGCTGTCGGATGGGTTGGTGGCGGTCTATGTCGGTGAAAAATGATTCCACAGGATCCTCCAGAACATTGGCCCTGCTCTGGGCGGCCATGGTGTTCACCCTCCTTCCCTTGCCAGGTCCGGCAGCGGAAGAACCTCCCCCCGGTTCCTGGGAAACGGGAGTCATCCCTCAGCACAGCACCCTGCAGAAAGCCCTCTTCGCAAAGGGGATGTCCTCACAGCGGATCCACCGGATCGCCTCTCTGCTGGCGCCCCATGTGGACCTGAGGAAGATCCGGCCCGACAGTGCTTTCCGATACTCCCTGGACGGGGATGGGGAGTTGGAAGAATTCCTGCTGGACGTCGACGGCGGGAAGATCTGTCGCCTGGTCAGAACCCCCTCCGGCCGCTACACCGTGACCGTGAAGCCGGGAAAGAGGCGCTTGGAACCGTCCTTGGTATCCGGAGAGGTTTCCACGACCCTCGAAGAGGCCTTGAAACAGGCGGGGGAGGCAAGAGGACTCGCAGTCCTCTTCCGGGAGATCCTTGACGACCGTATCGGTTCCACCCCTGAACTCGCAAAAGGGGATCAATTCAAGCTCGTCGTGGACAAGATCTACGTCGAGGACAAGGTGTTGCGATATGGAGAGATCCACGGATTCGTGATCAGGAACCGACAAACCGTCGTTCGCGCGTTTCGCTACGAGGGGAACTTCTATGATGAAAATGGAATATCGCTCCAGCAGGCCTTCCTGAGGGTGCCCTTGGACTACCATTATGTGAGCTGCGAGTTCATGCAGAGGAGAAAACACCCCATCCTGGGGGGCGTCCGTCCACACCACGGAATCGATTTCGTTGCACCGTTCGGAACGCCGGTTTGGGCGATTGCGGATGGAAAGGTGGTCTTCTGCGGGTGGCGCGGCGGTTACGGCTACACCGTGGTGTTGCAGCACCGGCATGGATATGAGACGCTCTACGGACATCTGCAGCGATTTGGAAGCGGCATCCGGGAGGGCGCAAAGGTCCGGAAGAAGCAGGTCATAGGCTACATCGGCGCGACCGGCCTCGCGACCGGGCCCCACCTTCATTTCGGTCTGACCAGGAACGGAAAGAACCGCAATCCCCTTCTGGAGCGCTACCCGAGGGAAAAGATCACCGAGGCCCGAGACCGGGAGCCCTTCCTGGAGAAGAAAGGAACGATGCTGGCCATCATGGGCGAGGGGGGAAGTTGAACAAACATGCACTGGCTCTATCTCGCGTTGGCCATTCTCCTTGAAGTGGCCGGAACCACCTCGATGAAGCTCTCTGCCGGGTTCACGAGACTGGGTCCGAGCCTCCTGATCTTCCCTTTTTACGCTGCCTCCTTCACCGCCCTGACCTTCGCCCTCAGGAGGATCGAGATAGGCATCGCTTACGCCATATGGTCCGGCGTTGGCACCGCCCTGATCTCGCTCATCGGGATCGTGGCCTTTCGCGAGCCGTCGACCTCTCTGAAACTGGCGAGCATCGGTTTGATCATCATGGGGGTCGTGGGCCTGAATCTTGCCGGCTCCAGGGCATATTGATCGTTTGAGATCTCTGGATAGCGGTATCCGCAGTTTTCTCTTCCCATTTCAGCGATTAACGATTAACAAATAGCCGTTTACGCTGCGATCCCGATACGATTGGACGCGCCGCCCAGCGATTTGCCCGTCGGCCACCCGCCTGCCGCTGTGCGCGGCAAGATGGATCGCGGAGGAGACTTCTTGCGGTTTCTCTTCTCTCTTCTGTAGGAGCAAGCTCCTGCTTGCGATCTTCTGTGGGTTGAAGAAATCGTCCCGCTTACGGGACACCCACAAGGCGTGAAGGTTCATCTGAGAGGAAGGCACCTTGATCAGTCTCAAAGGCCAGATCGAGAGGATCACCTACACCAACGACGACAACGGCTACACCATCGCGAAGGTGAAGGTCCAGGGGCAGCGGGAGCTCGTGACGGTGGTCGGCAACCTGATCGCCCCCAATCCCGGCGAGATCATCCACATGCAGGGGGAATGGACCAGCCACCCCAAATATGGAGAACAGTTCAAGATCGTCCAATATGAATCCTCGGTCCCGGCCACCGCCTACGGGATCCAGAAATATCTCGGCTCCGGGTTGATCAAGGGGATCGGTCCCGTCATGGCCAGGAGGATCGTTCAGAGATTCGGCGGGGCCACCCTGGAGATCATTGAAAAGGAGATCGACCGGCTGGCCGAGGTCAGCGGCATCGGCAAGAAGCGGATCGGGACCATCGCGAAGGCCTGGGAAGACCAGAAGGAGGTTCGGGAGGTGATGATCTTCCTCCAGGCCCACGGCGTAAGCCCGGGGTTTGCGGCAAAGATCTTCAAGCAATACGGCAACCGCTCCATCGCCGTCGTGAGCCGGAACCCCTTTCGTCTGGCCGCCGACATCTTCGGGATCGGGTTCGTGACCGCCGACCGGATCTCGGAAAAACTCGGGATCGCCCGGGATGCCGAGATCAGGGTGCAGGCAGGGATCCTGTACGTGCTACAGCAGCTTTCAGACGACGGCCACGTCTTCTACCCCTATGAACCCCTGGTGGAGAAGTGCCGGGAGATCCTCGACGTGGGGAGGGAAGTCGTTGTGAAGGCCTTCGGCGCCATTGCGCTGGAGAAGAAGATCGTGGTCGAGGACCTGAATGACGACGTCGCGGACTTCAGGGAGAACAACAAGGCGGTCTATCTGGCGGGCTTCTACGCATCGGAAACAGGGATCGCAGCCCGACTCAAGACCCTGCTGCGCGCGCCCAAGTCCATCCGTGCAATCGACTCCGCAAGGGCCGTGGAATGGGTTCAGGGACGGCTTTCCATCGCCCTCGCCCCCAAGCAGGTGGAGGCGATCCGCTGCGCGGCGGAATGCAAGGTGATGGTGATCACCGGTGGGCCGGGCACGGGCAAGACCACCATTGTCCAGGCGATCCTGAAGATCTTTTCGAGGCTCGGCACGAGGATCATGCTGGCCGCACCCACGGGGAGGGCGGCGAGGAGGATGAGCGAGGCGACCGGCCACGAGGCCAGGACCATCCACCGCCTGCTGGAGTTCAGCATCCAGAAGGGGGGGTTCCAGCGGACCGACGAACACCCGCTGGAGTGCGATCTCCTCATCGTGGACGAGGCATCCATGATCGATACCCTGCTGATGCATCACCTCCTGAAGGCCGTCCCCGCGGGCGCGACCTTCATCCTGGTGGGGGACGCCAATCAGCTCCCCTCGGTCGGTCCCGGGAACGTGCTTGGGGATGTCATTGGATCGGGCGCGGTTCCTTCGGTGGAACTCAAGGAGATCTTCCGGCAGGCGGAGGCGAGCCTGATCATCGTCAATGCACACAGGATCAACAACGGTCTCTTTCCTTTTCCCAGACCGAGCGGCCATGCACTGGAGGACTTCTATTTCATCGAGCAGGAGGACCCGGCGGAGGTCCTCAAGACCGTCGTCGATCTCACGAAAGAGAGGATCCCGAAACGCTTCGGACTGGACCCTATAGAAGAGATCCAGGTCATTACCCCCATGCACAAGGGAATGGTGGGCACGGCCAACCTGAACCAGGAGCTGCAGCGGGTGCTGAATCCGGCGGAGGAGAGCATCACGAGGGGGAGTCGCGCCTTCCGCCTGCAGGACAAGGTGATGCAGATCCGGAACAACTACGACAAGGAGGTCTTCAACGGAGATATCGGCAGGATTGTGAAGATGGACCTGGAGAACCAGGAACTGCTGATCGCCTTCGAGGGGAGACGGGTTCCCTACGACTACTCGGATCTGGACGAAATCGTGCTGGCCTATGCCGTGTCGGTCCACAAGTCGCAGGGGTCGGAGTACCCCGCCGTGATCATCCCGATCCTGACCCAGCACTATCTCCTCCTGCAGCGGAACCTGATCTACACGGCGGTCACCCGGGGGAGAAAGCTCGTCGTGCTGGTGGGCACCAGGAAGGCCCTTGCCATCGCCATAGGAAATGTCCGGCCGCAGGAGAGGTACACGAGGTTGAGGGAAAGATTGAGCAGGCAGTAGGAGTAAGCAGTAGGGATTGGGCAGCGAGTAGGGCATTGAGATAATCAGTTGTCAAAAAAAAGGGAGTCGCTCCATGAATGACTCCCCGTGATTCTGACCCTGTCCTTGCTCTTACTGCCTACTGCTCGCCCCCTGCTTGCCGCTTACTCCTTACTGCCTACTGTCCTTCCACCATCTCCACCAGTTCGCCCAGCGTCTTGGCCGTCTCGGGGCTCTGGAAGTGATAGGGCATCTCGCGGGTGAATTCGACCCTGCCGTCGCTGAGCTTGACCTTGAGGACCCACCCGACCACACCGAGGCTGGGGGCAGAGAGCGCGACATGGTAAATGACATCGCTGATATCGCGTACCGATTGAAAGCCCTCCACCCATACAAGCGCTTCGGCGTTCATCTCTTTTGCCCGGCTCGTGACCTCGCCCGTCACGGGGGGAATTCCGAAATCCACAGGATCGGCCATGATCACATAGAAGGACATGATCCGGCCTTGTCTGCGAATGGTCTCCTTTACCGCGCCAAAGAAATTGACCATGTAAACGGAAAGGATCTGCTTCCTTCTGGCCGGTTTGGCCCGAATGGCGGCAAGGACATGGCCTACCTGCTTCTCCAGCTGATTGACTGGCAGATCTTCCTGTTGCTTCCTGGCTCCCACAATCCTACTCCCGGTTGCCGGCAATCAGGGCAGCAGCAGGCTTGAACCCCCCTGGGTTCGTCCTACTTGCCCTTTTCATACTTGAAGGAGAGGTTCACCCTGGCCCGGTATTGACTGACCTTTCCATTCTCCACGGTCATGTCGAGTTTGACCACTTCAGCGACTCTCAGGTCCCTCAATGTCTCCGCTGCGGTCTCTATGGCTGTCTTCGCTGCATCTTCCCAAGACTTTGGACTGGTCCCTACGAGTTCGACGATCGTATAAGTGCTTCCGCTCATGGTCCCCTCCTCTTGAATGTGTTTGTCGCTGTCTCGGTATATAGGACGAGAATATCGATGACCGGAGAATAAGTCAAGGTATGCAAAATTCAACTCTCACGGAGCTCACGGAGACCGAAAGGATATCTTCTTCCATTCTCTGCGGCCTCCGCGAGAGGATTCCCTCTGGCGCCTATCCCCTCTCCGGCCCCCTCATCACCTCCCTGAATATCACCAGCCTCTGCACATCCTGCGTCCCCTCCCCCAGCGATGAGGCCCATGCATCCAGGGGGAACTTGTGAATCGGGTGTTCATAGATCACCGATGCCGCACCAAAGAGGTCGGCGGCCCAGTCCGTGACCTCCTTCGCCGTCTGCACAGCCGTGTACTTGGACAGGGAGGCCTCCAGTCTGAAAGGCTTGCCGAGGTCCATGGCCCAGCAGGCCTTCTGGATGAGCAGGCGGCTGGCTTCCATCTTTGCGTAGAGGTCGGCGATCTGAAAAGACTTGAACTGGTGGTCTGCGATCCTGAGGCCGAAGATCTTTCTCCGCCTCGCATGATCCACCGCCAGGTCGAAGGCCCCTTCGGCGGTTCCCAGGGTCATGGCGCTGATAAAGACCCGGCTGTAGGTAAAGATGGTGAGGACCTGCTGAAGCCCCCTCCCCCTCTCGCCCATGAGGTGATCGTCCGGGACAAAGACGGAGTTCATCTGGATCCTGGTGAGGTCCGAGGGGATCCAAACCTGCTTGTTCAGCTTGGTACGGGTGACCCCTTTGGACGTGAGGTCCACCAGGAACATGGAGAGGCGGAGATTGCGCCCCGCCTCCGGGTCCGTCACCGCGGTGACCACGGCCATGTCGCTGATATTCCCGTTCGTGACGTAGGCCTTTGCGCCGTCCAGGATCCACCCGCCGTCCACCTTCTCCGCCTTCATGGAGATATTGGCCACGTCGCTGCCCGCCTCGCTTTCCGTGTTGCCCAGGCAGAGGAGCAGCTCTCCCAGGACCGCCTTGCCGGCGTATGCATCGAGCAGGTTCTTTTTGGAGAAGAGATTGAGCCCGGTGATGCCCAGATCGTTATGGGCGAGGAAGGTCACTGCCGCCCCGGGTGAGAGCCTGGCCAGCGTCTCGATGAGGAGCGCCCCCCGGAGGGCGGGCCTGGGTCTAATCCTGCTGCCTCCCCAGACAAAACCGAACCAACCCCCCGACCCCAACTCTTCCAGAAAACTACGGGGAATGCTCCTGTCGCGATACCAGGTGGGAAGTCGGGACTTCACCTTCTCATCCAGGAACAAACGGAACCGTTCAACCTCGCTGCTCAGTTCTTCGGGTACATGAAAGTCCATGGCCGCCTCCGTGGAGATCTCTTTCTATCCTCTATTCTTCTTGATGATCGAGGCCAATACGGTCATGATGGTATTTGAAATTGTAATCGATTTTACGGAAATTCGCCCTCCTTTTCGTGTGGGTCCTGCTTGAACTCGCCTCCGCCTGTTCGCCCTTCGGAACCCCTGGATTCAGGCTGCGGGCGAACGAAGCGCCGCTTCGTGGCGTGGCCTGTCCTGAGGTATCGAGCCATGAACGTGGGGGGCCGGCGCTTCATCTCGGATCGATCTCGCATATGAAACTCCTCAAGTTGAGGTTTCAGGTTTCAGTGTTCAGGTGTCAGCAAACTGACGGACTACCTCGCCTTGTTGCGTGAAACCTGCCGGTTGGGGGTTTTCCGGATTCACCAGCAGGCGTCAGATGCAGTCGTACAGGCCCGGTACGTCGCAGCGACGAGGGACGAGGGCAACGCCCCAGAGGATGCTTGATGGTGAATCGGGGTCCAACCTTCCCCATTGTAAACTCTCTCCCGGTGTGTTATTTTTTTGAGCCTTTCGGTCCTCCACCCGCAGCGCGGAAGGCCGCGGCTCACATGGAGCGCCTGCATGGATTATCTGCATATCCTTGACTTTTCCCCTGTCGCGCAGTTCGCCATCGACTCGGATCACAGGGTCGTCCGCTGGAACAAGGCCTGCGAGATCATGACCGGGTACCCGGCTGTCGACATGGTCGGCACAGATCTCCAGTGGAAGCCGTTCTACCCCTCCAAACGGCCGATGATGGCCGATATCGTCCTGGAGCAGGGCGGCAGGGATCTCCTGAAGTATTATCGGGGGGAAAAACTGACCCGCTCCAAGGTCGTCCCCAGCGCGTGGGAGAAAACCGACTTCTTCCCCAACGCCGGCGGAGTCCCACGCCACCTGAGGTTCCTGGCCGCGCCCATCTCGGATGAGCACGGGCGATACGTCGGAGCAGTGGAGACCATCCTGGACGTGACCGAGGAGATGAACCACGAAAGGTCGCTACTCCAGTCCCTCGAGGAGTACCGCGCCCTTTCCGAGGATCTGACCGACGGGTTCGTACTCGTGCAGAACGGAAGATACGTGTTCGTGAACGCCGCCTATGCGAGGATGCTCGGCTATTCGGATCCGAAGTACTTCATCGGGAAGCGGGTGGAGGAATTCATCTCCCCCTCCTGTCGCGATGAATGGAGCCGTAAGAACACGGCCATCGCCCAGGGCATCGCCAGAGAAAAGTACCTCCAGTGGCCCCACATCGCCGCGGACGGGCGCGAGGTGTGGATCGAGGGCCACCCCAAACGGATCACCTGGGGAAACAGGCCCACGATCCTTTCCACCCTCATCGATGTCACCGAGGCAAGAAACCGCGAGCAGGCCATCAGGGAGGAGGCAGACCTCCTCCGAAGCCAGGTCGACAGCCTCAAGGCCTGCATGAAGGAGAGATACCGGTTTGGAGACATCATCGGCAAGAGCGCTCCGATGCAGGGAGTCTATGAGCTCATCACCAAGGCGGCGGCAAGCGGCGCCAATGTCATCATCTACGGGGAGTCCGGGACCGGGAAGGAGCTGGTGGCCAGGGCGATCCACGACAGGAGTCCCCGGAAAGAAGGCAATTTCGTGCCTGTGAACTGCAGCGCCATCCCTGAGACGCTGATGGAGAGCGAGTTCTTCGGGTACAGGAAGGGGGCCTTCACCGGCGCCCATGCGGACAAGGGGGGGTTCCTGGATCGGGCCAACGGCGGGACCTTGTTCCTGGACGAGATCGGCGAACTCTCCCTCGAGATGCAGGCCAAGCTGCTCCGCGCGATCGAGGGTCACGGCTATACCCCCGTGGGCGCAACCGAGCCCAAGGAATGTGATTTCAGGGTCATTGCCGCCACGCACAAGAACCTGCTCGAACAGGTTCAACGGGGTCGCACCCGGGAAGACTTCTTCTACAGGGTCCACATCGTACCGATACACCTCCCCCCTCTCCGGAGCAGAAAAGAGGACATCCCCTTCCTGGTCGATCATTTCATACGGGTCTTCGACCACCAGGGGAAAACGACCATCCTCCCCGGCAACATCATGAAGGTGATCTATGACTACAACTGGCCTGGAAATGTGAGGGAGCTGCAGAACGCGATCCATCGCTACCTCACCATTGGAAAGCTGGAGCTGGTCCATGCCGGCAAGAAAGGGTCCGCAGACGCAGTCCAGAAAGCCGCCTGCGGGAAGGGGTTGAAGTCCACGGTTCGCACGGTCGAAAGGGAGATGATCATGGCAGCCATCGAGCAAGCCGGCGGGAACAAGACGAAGGCCGCTGCGTCCCTGGGCATCCCGCGCAAGAGCCTTTATCGCAAACTGCATGAACACACGAAGAGTCGAATTGGAGGTGGGTTTCATGGCTGACCAGGTCTTCCGGACCCTCTGCCAGTTCTGCCATCAGAACTGCGGCATCATCGTTCGATCGGCGGGGAGCTCGATGACCGTAGAAGGAGACCCCGATCATCCGATGAACCGGGGCCGCTGCTGCGTGAAGGCCGCGGCGATCCCCGAGGTGATCCGATCCGGTGATCGTCTTACGGTTCCCCTGAGGAAGAGTCCGACCGGTCTCAAAGAGATCTCCTGGGAGGAGGCCTTCCGTATCGCTGCAGACAGGCTCGGGGAGATTCGGAGCAAGCATGGTCCGCTCAGCCTGGCGCGGTGCATCGGCGCCCCGGTCTCCTACCAGTGCAGAGACGGCTTCCTGCAGTTCATGGGAGCGTTCGGCTCCCCCAATATGACCGGGGCCGGCAACCTCTGCATGGTGCCCAGGATGACCGCGTTCCGTGCGGTCACCGGCACCATCCGGGCCGAGCCCGATTATGACAACACCCGCCTGGTCCTGTTCTGGGCCGCCGACCCCATGGCATCGGAGCGCTTCGGCTCCTATTCCGCGCACAACGGCACCATGCAGATCATTCCCCGACTGAAGAAGCGCGGGGTTCGGATCATCTGTATCGACCCCTTTCGGACCATGACGGTCCGGCAGGCCGACGATTGGGTGCGGATCAACCCGGGCACGGATGCCGCCCTGGGGCTGGCCATGATCCACGTGATCATCCGGGAGGATCTCCACGACAGGAATTTCGTCGCGGAACACACCACCGGGTTCGAGAGACTCGCCGGGCATGTCGAGCCTTACGGCCCCGGGTGGGCCGCGCCCTTGACGGGGATTCCGAAGGGGACCATCGAGGACCTGGCGAGGACATACGCGAAGACGAAACCCGCGGCCATCCAGGAGGGCAACGGGCTGGACATGTACGTGAACGGCGTGGATGCGGTCAGGACCATCGCCACCCTGATCAGCCTCACGGGCAACCTGGACGCAAAGGGGGGAAACGTGTTCATGCCGTTTGCCCGCCAGTCGCTCCTTCCCACCCTGCCCGTCCCCAGGGAGAAGCGAATCGGGTACAAAGAGTTCCCCATCTTTCCGGAGGTGCCTTTTCCGGCGGTCAAGGAGTCCCTCCTCGGAGGTGGAGAGGATCGGCCCCGCGCCATGATCGTGCACCACAGCAATCCGGTCCTTGTCCAGGCCAATCAGGCGCGGACCAGGCAGGCCCTCGAGAAACTCGATTTTCTGATGGTCTGCGACATCTTCCCGACCGCTACCTCGGAGATCGCGGACCTGGTCCTGCCGATCACGTCCGATTTCGAAAGCTATGGATACAGGGCCTACTCGAGCATCGAGGGAGGGATCCTGGCCATGGCCAGGCCGGTGGCTCCACCGGTGGGGGAGTCCAGACCGGTCTTCGAGGTGGAGTACACGCTGGCAGAGAGGATGGGGCTCCACGACAGCTACCCCTTCCATGACACCCGTAGCTGGATCGACTTCATGCTGAAGCCGGCCGGCATCGGCTTGGATCGTCTCGAGGCGGAGCAGATCGTCCGTGCAACCCCGCCGGTAGAGTACCGCAAATACGAAAGAGAGGGCTTCAGCACCCCCAGCGGAAAAGTGGACTTCTATGCCGAGGGGTTCGAGCGGCTGGGCGCCGGTCCCCTGCCCGTCTTCACGGAACCGGCAGGGGAACCGCTGGACAGGGAGAGGCTCTTGGGGTTCCCGCTGCTGGGTACGACCAAGCGGCCGACCCAGTTTGTCCATACCAAGCTGAAGAACACCGAGGTCCTCAGCAGGATCTACCCCGAACCGCTCGTCTACATCCACCCCGACGATGCCTCTTCCAGGAGCATCGGGGAGGGCGATGAAGTCGAAGTGACCTCCCGCCAGGGGAAGGTCTCGCTGAAGGCAAGGGTTACCGGCGATGCCAAGCCCGGGGTGGTGTGGGTGGATTTCGGCTGGGGAAATCCCACGGACAACAAGGCGAGCATCAACGCCCTTGTGAACGACCGTTTCCTGGACCCCGTGTCCGGCGGGACCCCCAACAGGCTCTTCCCATGCGAGGTGAAGAAGGTCTAGATGACGCGCACTTTGCTCCTCCCTTTCTCTAAAGGGGAGTCGGGGGGTAAAGGGGGACCGAGGGGGTTTTCGAGACCGAACGACACACTTGTGAGGCATTGTGACACACCTCCCGTTTATTTTTGTAAGTCGCCGGTAATCCAACCTTTCAAAAAATTCGCCGTGACACTTTGTCACACATTCCCTTTTCCCGCCGCCAAACCCTTCATTACTGATTCTTTGAAATCCAATCGGTTAGCACTCTACCGCTTGAGGCATACTTCTTGCCTTACTCCCTGGCGCGGGCCTTCGCAGGCCCCCCGGGTTTCAAGTTCCTGATGATCAGGCAAAGAAGAGCCGGCGGGACCAGGTCCGGCCGGAGGAACGGGCATCGGAAGGGATGGAGCGGTGGAGGTGCTCTGTCACTCGCCGACAACCATCCACGCGTTTCGGAGACAAAGGAGGAAGACATGAAAAGAAGACTATCCCTTTTGACGGCTGTATTCGTCCTCGCGGGCGCAACACTCTGGTCAGGCTTCGCCAGCGCCGCGCCCCTGGAGCTCAGCCTGAGCCTCATTATTCCGTCCAGGCACAACCGCTATGTCCATGTGCTGGAGCCATGGCTGAAAATGGTCGAGGAAAGGACCAAGGCAAGAGTGAAGATCACTCCCTATTTTGCCAACTCCCTGTCGCCGACAAACCAGATGTTCGAAGCAGCGACTACCGGTCTGGCGGACATCTCCGAAGGGATCACCTACGCAAACCCTGGCCGGTTCCCCTTGACCGAGACAATGATGCTCCCCGAGCTGGGGATCAAGACCGCCCTCTCCGCATCCCAGGCGCTCTGGCACCTGTACAGGACCGTCCCGGAATTCCAGGCCGAATACAAGGGGGCGAAAGTTCTCTGGCTCCACGCCTCCCCTCCCTTGAAGCTGACAACGACCAAGAAACCCGTCCGCACCCTGGATGATCTCAAGAACATGAAGATCTGGGTGACAGGATCCGTACCCGTCGTCACAGGCAAGGCATTGGGGTTCAGCCCTGTTCCCATGGCGCCCGGTGACGTGTACCTCGCCCTGGAAAAAGGCGTGATCGACGGCGCGATTGCGGACAACGAGATCTTCGTTTCGAGAAAGTTCGTGGATATCTCCAAGTACTTCACCGAACTCGACATCACCCAGGTCGCCTTCTACGTCGTCATGAACCAGCAGAAGTGGGAAAGCCTCCCCCCTGAAGTCAAGAAGGTGCTCGAGGAGCTCTCCGGTGGCTGGGCGGTGGAGTTCTCCGGCAAGATAAGGGACAAGGAGGAAAAGGAAGCCGAGGAAGTGGCAAAGGCCAAGGGAACGACCTACATCCGGTTCTCCGATGCGGAGAAGGAGAAAATCGCAGGCATCCTTGCTCCCGTAAAGGAGAAGTACGTTTCAGACCTGGAGGCCAAAGGATTGCCGGGTAGGAAAGTCATGCAGGAGCTGGTCAAGTTCGCGAAGTAGCCCTCTCGCAGAGGAGTAGGTCCGGTGATGGATAGCAAGGCGAGTGCAGCGTGCCTGTCATCCCCGACTGAGAAGGTTGGGACCGGCGAGAACGGATTCGCCGCCCTGGCGGAGTCGTTCCACCGGTCCATTCTCGGCAAGGCACGGATCGTCAATGCAGCAGGAGTCCTGTTTCTCGGGGTCATCATGCTCCTGACCGCGGCAGACGTCCTGTGCCGCTACCTGTTCGATTCACCGATCACGGGGGCGATGGAAGTCGTAAGCCTTGCCATGCTCGTCGCCGTCATGGCGGTGATTCCCTATGTGGGGGCGTTGAACCGGCACATCGCCATCGATTTTCTGACGAACGTTCTTCCCGGGAGGCCGAAGCACCTCCTGAACAGCTTCACGATCGTTGTCTCCCTCTTCCTCATCTCGATCATCGTCTGGCGAAGCACCGTGTACGGACTGTTTCTCGTCAAGACCAACCAGGGAACCTCGGCTCTTCACATTCCCCACTTCCCGTTTGCGCTCTCGGTAGCGGCCGGCTTCCTCATTTACGGCCTTGTCCTCGTTGCGGACCTCCTGCGGAACCTTTCCAGGGCGATCCGCTCCTCCTGGCAGGGATTGATCTGGGTGGTGCTCGGAATAGCGCTCATCGTGGTGCTCTATTCCCTGACCGCATGGCCGGTGAAGCCGGACTGGAAAATGGATCCCGTAACCACAGGGCTGGTCGGGTTGGCATTCCTCATCCTGGCCTTCATTGCCGGACTGCCGATCTTTTCGACCCTTCTCCTGGTGGGATTCCTCGGGATCTGCTACCTTCGCGGTCCCCATGCGGGACTTGCGGTCATGGGGTCGTCGCCGTTTTCCGTCGCCTCCCATTACGACTTCTCCGTGATCCCCCTCTTCGTGCTCATGGGGGAATTCTGTTTCTTCTCGGGTATCGGCAAGGATCTCTACGATGCCGCGTACAAATGGGCGGGGGCCCTGCCCGGAGGGCTCGCCATTGCCACGGTCGGGGCCTGCGGCGGTTTCGCGGCCGTCTGCGGCGACAGCCTGGCCACATCGATCACCATGGGGACCATCGCCTTCCCCGAGATGAAGAGGCACAGGTACGCGCCCTCCCTTGCCGCCGGGACGATCGCGGCGGGAGGGACCCTGGGTGTGCTCATTCCCCCCAGCCTCGCCTTTCTCCTCTACGCGCTCCTCACGGACCTCTCCATCGCTACCCTCTTCATATCGGGGATCCTCCCCGGGATCCTGCTCGTTTCCTTCTTTGTCGGGAGCATCTACCTGCGCGCCCGCCTGGACCCGAGCCTCGGGCCTCCGGGTCCGAGCACGACCTGGAGAGAAAAGGTGGCGTCCCTGAAAGGGGTGTGGGCGACCCTTTTGCTGTTCGGACTGGTGATTGCAGGGATGTATGGGGGAGTCTTTGCACCGACCGAGGGAGGCGGTTTCGGGGCATTCGGGGCCTTGGTCATCGGACTTGCGAGGAGACGGATCACCTGGGCCGGTATCCGGGCGAGCCTGGAGGAAACCGCCAAGATCACCGGGATCTGCATGGCCATCCTGATCGGCTCAAATGTATTCGGATACTTCCTCGCAGCCAGCAAGCTGCCTATCCAGCTGGCCCAGTACGTGAGTCAGATGGACATATGGCCGATCCTGATCCTGATCTCCATCCTCGTCATTTACCTCATCCTCGGTTGTCTTATGCCGGCCATACCCATGCTCATCCTGACGGTTCCGATCTTCTACCCGGTCGTCACCGCACTGGGCTACGATCCCATCTGGTATGGGGTCATCATGGTGCTGATGTTCGAGATCGCCGTCATCACCCCTCCCATGGGCATCAATGTCCTGGCCCTTCAATCCATCACTTCCGAGATCACCCTTGCCACGATGTTCAAGGGGGTCGGATGGTTCCTCGTGGTCATGTTTGTTTTCGTATCCCTTATGATCGCTTTTCCAGATATTGCACTCCTGTTGCCTAGGATCTTTTCCACGATGTGAGCAGGAGCCCGGAGGTCGACAGCATGCACAAGAACAATGACTCCACCGATGGTCTTAGAACGATTGAAACCGATGTGCTGGTACTGGGATCGGGGGCGGCCGGCTGCGGGGCGGCGATTGCGGCCCGGCAGAAAGGTCTCAGGGCGCTCCTGCTCGACAAGGGCAAGCTCGAAAGCTCGGGATGCCTCGGCGGCGGAAACGACCATTTCATGGCCGTCCTCAACAGCGGCCCGGAAAACGACTCGACCGAGGCGCTCGTGAAGTTCTACGGCAACCCCCTCAGCGGGCTCTCTCCCGGGCTGATCGCGAACGGATGGGTCGAGGCCATGCCGGCCATGATCGACGTCCTGCTCGAGATCGGGGTCAAGTTCGCCCTCAACCCGGACGGCTCCTGGCTCCGCACCGTGGGGTTCGGGCAGCCGGGAAACTGGTGGATCAACCTGGAGAACGGCGCCACCATCAAGCGAAGGCTCGCCAGGAAGATCCGCGGCATAGGGGTCGACGTCATGGACCACATCATGGTGACCAGGCTCCTCAAGGGCGACGGGAGAATGGCCGGGTGCATCGGCTACAACGTGCTCGACGGCACCTTCTACGTGTTCAGGGCCAAGAAGGTGGTCCTGGCCCTTGGGAACACGGCCACGCGGGGATGGACCAACTCGAGCGGCAATCCCTACAACGTCTGGTTCTCACCCTACAACACGGGAGGCCAGTTCGTCCTCCCCTTCGAGGCCGGGGCAACTCTCCTGAACGTCGACACCCAGCAGCTCGCCACGATGATCCCGAAAGGCTTCGGCGCGCCGGGCATGAACGGGATCAACAGCATGGGAGGCCGCGAGATCAATGCCCTGGGCGAGAGGTTCATGGGCAAGTACGACCCCATGTGGGAGAACGGCCTCAGGATCAACCAGATCTCCGGAACCTACCAGGAGCTCGTGGAGGGGAAAGGGCCTCCGTTCTACATGGACATGACGCACATGGACAGGGACGATGTCCGCCACCTCCAGTATGTGCTGATGCCCGGGGACAAGGCCACCTATCTCGACTACTGCGAGCAGCGGGGGATCGATTTCGCCACAAAGCCCCTGGAAGTGGAGATATCCGAACTCTGCTTCAGCGGCCTCGTGCAGGCCCGCGATGATTTCGCGACCGATGTGGACGGGCTCTACAACGGCTGCGTCTTCTTCGCCTTCTCCGGGGCCATGTGCGGGGGCTACTCCGCCGGGCTCCATGCAGCCGAGGCCTGCACCGGGACCGCGGAGTTCGCGCCGATCGACGGGGAAGAGGTTCAGAGCGAGCGGGAGCGGATATTCAGACCTTTGAGCACGGCGGACGGTATAACCTACGTGGAGTTCGAGGGCGCGATCCGCCAGGTCATGAACTACTACATGGGATTCAGGAGAAACCAGAAGGGCATGGAGTTGGCCATCGAGAAGCTCTCCTTCATCGAAGGCTACACGGAAAGGCTCAAGGCGTCCGATTTCCGCCAACTGATGCGGGCCAATGAATCTGTGGAGCTTCTCAAGATGTGCAAGATCGCCGCGCGGGCCAGCATGGAGAGAAAGGAAAGCGGCCGGGCCTATTATCGGAGGACCGATTACCCGGAATTGAATCCGAACATGGCCAAACCTCTTGCGACCTGGCAGGAGAACGGACAGCAGCTGTTCGCGTGGGGGATAAACCCGAACAAGTAAAAAGAGACTGGACAGGATTACAGGATGAACCGGATCTGAGATTCTCGTTTATCGAACACAGGGTTTTCCGCCGCTCAAGTCCGGTTGCGGGCTACAAGACGATGATCTCTGCAACACGATTCATGGAACGAACGGAGGACGTGCTGCGTGTCTTCATCTTCATCCTGCAGACCCCGTCATCCGTCTGGATTCTCTTTCTCTCTCTTCTTGAAAGGAGTTCACGATGCCACCGAAATTCAGCCTCGAACTGACCGAAGCAACCCTGTTTACCGATCCTGCCGCCCAGAGGCGGACGTCACCCTGCGAAGCCGCCTGCCCTGCAGGAGTCCCGATACAGAAGATGAATGGTCTCATCCAGGAGAACCGGCTGGAGGAGGCCCTTCGATTCATCCGGTCCAGGAACCCCTTTTCATCGATTACCGGCCGTGTTTGCAGCCGGCCCTGTGAAACGGGGTGCAACCGGAACCATTTCGACGAAGGCGTCTCGATACGCGGTCTCGAGAGATATGCCTCGGATCATGCGGACTTCACCGGCGTGGCAGTCGCAAGAAAGGGGGAGGCCACCGGCAGGAGGATCGCCGTGATCGGCTCCGGCCCTGCCGGGATGACCTGCGCCTATTTTTCCGCACTGTTCGGCCATGCGGTCACCGTCTTCGAGGCCTCCTCTTCCCTCGGCGGAATGCCCAGATGCGGAATCCCCGAGTTTCGCCTCCCCAAGTATGTGGTGGATCGGGAGGTCGGGCAGATCCTCGCCCTCGGGGTCGAGGCCAGGACCCATGTGATCGTCGGGAAGGACGTAAGCCTGGAATCCCTCTTGAATGAGTACGACGCCTGTCTGATCGCCACAGGCGCATGGAAGGAAAGAAGGCTGGAGGTGGAAGGCATCGAATCGGCCATCTCCGGTCTCACGCTCCTCCGGAAGGCCAACCTCCGCGAGAAGCGCAGCATGGGAAAGAGGACGGTCGTCATTGGAGGCGGGGGCGTCGCCTTCGACTGCGCCTTCACGGCAAGGCGGCTCGGTGCGAAGGAGGTTCATCTCCTCTGTCTCGAGGGGCCCGAAAACATGTGCGCCACCCCCGACGACCTCCGGCAGGCAGCGGAAGAAGGGATCACGATCCGTCACGGCTGCATGGTCTCCCGGATTACGGGTGCCGGGAAGACCTCCCGCGTGGAGTTTGTGGGGATTACCGGTTTCAGCTTCGGCGAAGACGGCGGCCTCACGGTTCAACCCGGCCCCGGCCCCGTGAATACCCTCGATGCGGACTCCGTGGTCGTCGCCGTGGGCTTCGAGCCCGACTTCTCATCGATCGACCCTCGAGGGAGGATCAGGATCACGCAACGCAAGACGATCGAGGTCCACCCGTGGACCATGGCTACCTCGGTGGACCGGGTATTTGCCGCCGGGGATGCCGTGACCGGTCCCGGCACCGTATCCCAGGCGGTCGGGAGCGGCCGTCTTGCCGCAGCCGGCATCCACGGCCGTCTCATGGGTCTGCAACCTGCCCGGCGCATGCCCGGTTCGGGGGAACGTGCCGGGATCGCCGAACCCCATGTGGTGAAATACGAAGAGATGTTGAACCTGGAGGAGTTCGAGAAGAAGGGACGGACCCCGACGAGGCGGCTGCCGGTCTCGAAGTCCGTATCCTCTCTTGAAGAGGTGGACGGCGGGTTCGGGCGTGCCGAAGCCGTAGCCGAGGCGGAACGCTGCTTCCACTGCGGCCATTGCCAGGTCTGCGGGAAATGCGTGGAGGACTGCCCGGGCTATGTCCTTGCCATGACCGATAGCGGGCCCAAGGTCGCATATCCCGACGAATGCTGGCACTGCGGGAACTGCCGGATCAGCTGCCCGAGCTCGGCGGTCTCGTACGAGTTCCCCCTCTCCGTGCTGGTGTAACATCACCGAGTTCACAGCGGGAGGTGACGGCTCCCATGCTTTCATCGTTCCCAGCTTTTTGTCGTTCCCACGATTCTGATTCTTATCGTTCCCAACGTTTTGTCGTCCCCACGCTTTTTTTCTTATCGTTCCCACGCCCCCGCGTGGGAACGCACGGCACGGACGCTCCCGCGTCCATGGATCGGCTGATGGTTCAACGATCACATTCACAGAGGAGGAGATTATGAAACGACGGCGTCTTTCCATTTCCTGTGCACTGCTCTTCGTCCTGGCCCTTGCCTCTTCCGCTATGGCGGCATCCTACCCATCCAGAAACATCGAAATGATCATTCCCATGCTCGCCGGTTCAGCCGGTGACATCACAGGTCGTCTCCTGGCTGAAGAGCTCAAGAAGGAGCTGGGAGCCAATGTCATCATTACCAACAAACCCGGAGGCAGCTTTACCCTCGGAACCGACGTGGTGGCAAGGGCCAGGAAAGACGGCTACACCATTGCCTATGCCAACTCCCCTGCCATGGTCTATGCCAAGGCCCTGGACCCCAAGTCGGTCCCATACGATCCCTTCAAGGATTTCGATCCTCTTGGGATGCACGTCTATTTCCCTCAAGCGATCGTGGTGAAGTCCGACTCCCAGTGGAAGACCTTCAGGGACCTGGTCGACCATGCAAAAAAGAACCCGGGAGCGCTTCGATGCGCGAACCCCGGCGCCACCTCCGCTTCCACCTTCGTACTCGAGCTCGTCCAGAGCGCAGCCGGGATCAAGGTGACGCAGGTGCCGACCAAGGGAGGGCAGCAGGTTCCTTTGTCGGTTCTGGGCGGGCACACGGAAATGGCCGTCGGCGCCATCTCCGTCTTTGCCAATCACGTTCGCAACGGCGATCTGAGAATCCTCCTCATGACCCGGAAGCTGCCCGACTTTCCCGACGTCCCCATCATGACCGATCTGGGGTACAAGGAGAACACGCCCTCGGGATGGTTCGGCCTCTATGGACCTGCTGGCCTGCCGGAGGAAGTGAAGAAGGTGCTCGTGCCGGCGATCAGGAAGGCCGTGGAAAGCCCTGCCATCAAACCCAAGCTGGAGAAGCTGTACTATGTGGTCGATTACAGGGCGCCGGCGGAGCAACTGAAGGAAGCGAAGGAGGAATACGAGAAGGTCTCTGCGATCGCAAAGAAACTGGGGATCCAGAAGTAAGGACAAACAGGGAGACTTGTCTCCGGCAGATGTCCCGTGGGATGTCTCGCGCGAGACGCGGAGACGCAGAGATGGACCTTTCATGCCGCCGAGCGCGGCATTGAAAAGGGTCGGGGTGGAAAAATGCAGAAGACCGATCTTGTGAGCGGCCTGTTCTGGCTGATTTTTGCCGCCTGGGTAACCGTTCTTTCCTACATGCAGCAGGTGGGAACCCTTCGCGAGCCAGGCCCGGGTTTTCTTTTCTTCTATTGCGGTCTTCTTCTCGGGTTCATGTCCCTGGCCATGATCGTCCGCTCCCTTCGCATGCGCAGCGAGCGGAAATCCATCGCACTGCCCTTCAAGGGCATGAACCTCAGGAAAATGGTCCCGATCGCCCTCTCCCTCTTTTTGTACGTCGGGCTGCTGGAGACCCTTGGCTTCGCGGTCGGGACATTCCTCGTCCTCCTTTTTCTGTTGCGGATGATCGAAAAGAAGCCCTGGCGGCTTTCCCTGACCGTTTCAGTCCTGGTCACGGCCTGTTCCTACCTGCTGTTTCAGTACTGGCTTGCAGCGCAGCTGCCCCGGGGGTTGTTGGATCTCATCCCCATGTGAGGCACGGGCTCGGAAAAGGGGTCTTCTGAAATGGACGTATTTCAAAGCATCTTCTTCGGTCTCCAGACGGCATTGCAGCCGATCAACCTCTTCTACTGTTTCATGGGCGTCTTCCTCGGCACCCTGGTGGGGGTTCTGCCGGGGCTGGGGCCGGCTGCCGCCATCGCCATGCTGCTGCCTTCCACTTTCCACGCGCCGCCGACCTCCGGAATCATCATGCTGGCCGGCATCTGGTACGGCGTGATGTTCGGCGGGTCGAGGACATCCATCCTGGTCAACGTCCCGGGCGAGGCCACATCCATCATGACCTGCCTGGACGGTTACCCGATGGCGAAGCAGGGCCGCGCAGGACCGGCCCTGGGCATGGCGGCCTTTGCGTCCTTCATCGGCGGCACCATCGCCATTGTCGCCCTCACCTTCACCGGCCCGGTGCTCGCCCGCATGGCCCTGGCCTTCGGCCCTGCGGAGTACTTCGGGCTCATGATCATGGGAATCACGGTCCTGAGCTTCCTGAGCAGCGGCTCCATGCTGAAATGCCTGATGATGGCCGCCGTAGGCATCATCCTCGGGGGCGTGGGCATGGACATCATCACCGGCAGCTACCGCTTCACCCTGGGATTCACCTACCTGCGCGACGGAGTCCCCCTGGTCGCCGTCGTGATGGGGCTCTTCGGGATCAGCGAGGTGTTTCGCGATCTCGAATCGGAGGTGAGGGCGTCGGTGATCGAGACGAAGATAAGGAATCTCATGCCTACGCTCAAGGACTGGGCCGCGTCGAAATGGGCCATCCTCCGGGGCACGGTCATCGGTTTCTTCCTGGGGATCATACCCGGTGGAGGCGCCATTGTGGCGACATTTGCCGCCTATGCGGTGGAAAAAAAGGCGTCGAAGCACCCGGAGCGTTTCGGGCATGGGGCCATCGAGGGGGTGGCCGCGCCCGAGGCCGCGAACAATGCCGCAGCAGCGGGATCTTTCATTCCCCTTCTGACCCTCGGGATACCCCCGAACCCGGTCATGGCCATACTGCTGGGGGCACTGATGATTCACGGCCTGCAGCCCGGTCCCCTTCTCCTCAGGGATGCGCCCGAAGTCTTCTGGGGCACGGTCATGAGCATGTATGTCGGCAGCATCCTGCTCATGGTCCTGAACCTGCCCCTGATCGGCCTTTGGGTCAAGGTGTTGAAGGTGCCCTACTACCTACTCTACCCTTTGATCCTGATCTTCTGCCTGATCGGGTCCTACAGCGTCAACAACAATGTGAACGACATGATGACCATGCTCGTTTTCGGCGTCTTCGGATATCTCCTCAAGAAGTTCAAGTTCGACGGCGCTCCTCTGGTGCTCGCTCTGGTGCTGGGCCCCATGCTCGAAGAGTCGTTCCGCCAGGCCCTGATCACTTCTCACGGCAGCTTCATGATCTTCGTCGAGAAGCCGATCGCCTTGTCGTTTCTCATCGCAGCGGCCGTGTTTCTGGCGATTCCCCTCGTCACCGGCAGGAAGAAGATATCGAAGATTGAAGACAAGGTCGTCGAAAAAGGCGCCGAGGTCCATGGGGTCAGGTAGAGAGACCGCCTCTCGCAGAGCGGCTTCTCGTGGACGGTTTCCGGCCATGAGAAGGATCCACTCTGTCTCTGTGCCTGGAGGGACATGTTCCCCTATCGTTCCCAAGCGTTTTTTCCCGCCGGATTGGGGACGAAGGCCGGGAGGCTCCAGCGTCGGTGATTGCTGTTCAGCGTTCGTGCTCTTCGTGGTAATATCACTTTTATCTTGTTCGGGAGGATATGGATGAAGACGGAACATTACAGATGCGACGTCCTGTGTGTGGGCGGCGGGATGGGTGGCCTGATGGCCGCCATCAGGGCCGCGGAGCTCGGGGCCAAGGTCATTGTGGCCGAGAAGGGAAACGTGATCCACAGCGGCAAGGGTGGCGGCGGGTGCGACCACTACCTCTGCTACATCCCGGAGGTGCATGGGCCGGACATGGACGCCTATATCGAAGAGATGCTCCAGACCCAGCAGGCCATGAATTTTCAGAACCTGGGCATGAAGCGGATCCGGACCCACATCTCCCGCACCTACGATATCATCAAGCTCTGGGAGAGCTGGGGGATCCAGACCAGGCAGAACGGCAAATACTACTTCGCGGGCCACGCCTTCCCGGGCGGCTACCAGTGCCTCCTCAAGTATGAGGGGTTGAGACAGAAACCCGTCCTGACGGAGCAGGCGCGCAAGCGAAAGGTGAAGATCGTCAACCGCGTGATGGTCTACGACCTGATTGCGGACGGGAGCATAGCGGGGGCGGTCGGAATCGATACCAGGACCGAGAAGGTCGTCAGCTTCGAGGCGAAGAGCGTCATCCTCGGGACCGGGGGCACCTGCAGGCTGTACCCGGCCGCCACCCCGGGGTGGTTGACCAACAATGCGACCCGACCCAGCCTGACCGGGGACGGCCGGGCCATGGCGTACCGGGCGGGCGCCGAACTGCAGGACGTGGAGATGCGCGTCCTCCACGTGGGGCCGAAGTACTTCGCGAGGTTCGGCCAGGCCACCTGGGTCGGCGTTTTCAGGGACCCCCATGACAAGCCGATCGGCCCTTTTGTGACCAGGCCCGAACGACACTACGGAGACATCACCCCGGAGGTGAACAAGGCCGTGTTCAACGACTATGCGAAGACCGGACGGGGCCCGGTGTACATGGATGGCAGGGGGATGTCGGATGACGACTACGAATACATGATGAACTGGCTTGTCCACGAAGGGAACACCCCGCTCATCGAACACATGAAGGAAGAGGGGATCGACTACCGCAAACACCCGGTGGAGTTCATGACCTACGATCACGGGTGCCAGGGAAGGATCGTCACCAACGATAAGGGGGAGACATCCATCAGGGGGCTCTACGCCCTCGGCGACGAACTGGCCAACGGCGTCTCCAACGCAACGGTCTTCGGCTGGATCTGCGGCGAGAACGCCGCCAACTACAGCAAGGATGCGGGGACTCCGGAACACAACCGGATGCAGGAGCTGATCGAGGACAAGGGGCGGCTGGTCCAGGAGCTGCTGGGCCGCAGGAACGGCGCGGACTGGGAGGAGGTAAACGTCGCGCTCCAGCAGATCATGCAGGACCATGCGGGCGCGATCCGGTCGAAACCGCTGCTCGAAGCGGGATCGTTCCACCTCTCCAGGCTCAGGAAAAAGGCCTGCGAGATCATGAGCGCGGGCAATCAGCACGAGGTGGGCCGGTGCCTGGAGGTCCTGAACCTGATCGACCTTGGAGAGCTCGTGTTCCTGGGCGCCATGGACCGGAAGGAGAGCCGCGGGAACCACATCCGGATCGATTACCCGCTGACCAACCCGAGGTTCAACAAGAAGGTCCACATCATCAAGAGGGTGGACGGAAGGCCGGTCGCGGAGTGGAGGGACGCCGCAAAGTGAAGGGCATGGCGCATAACGCGAAGGGCATAGAGCCAAGAAAGTGCGATTTGCCTGAGGGGATGGGTTATCGTTCCCACGCTGGGACCGCCAAATCAGGACGCTCCTGCGTCCATTCGGAGATATAAAACCTTCGTGACCTTCATCTTCTTCATGGGGCTTGATGGATGGGTGGAGCGAAGCGAAACCCATCAATGACTAGGGAGGAAAAATGCCGCCGATCATAGATGACACCAAATGCAAGAAATGCGGAACGTGTGTGGAGACCTGCACGGAAGACGTTTACTACGGATCCAGGAAAAAGCAGATCCCGCAGGTGAACTACCCCAAGGAATGCGCCTACTGCAACGGCTGCGTGGAGGAGTGCCCCGAAGGGGCGATCAGGCTGAGGATTCCCCTGCCGATGATGCTCCTCTACAAACCGACGGCCTGAGGGTTTCTCGCAGAGCTCATGGAGTTCTCGTCATTTGGTCTGCCGGGTTATTCCCGGCAGACAAGTCAGTTTACCTCATAGTTGCATAAAACAAGGGCAATGTCGTCTTCGCAAATGGGGAGGCTACATGAATTGTGGAGGAACATTGTCAGTCATGAATACCCCAGCATTGCCCCTCTCGATCTCACTGCCGGTGAATTCCTGTAGGATGGGTGGAGCGCAGCGAAACCCATCGGTCTTGAGGTTTGCGGCATGTTCAATCGCTCGAATGGATGGGTTTCGCTGCGCTCCACCCATCCAACGAAGGTACCCGAATTGGTGCAACGCTAGGGTTTACTCTCTGTCTCTCGGGTGCTCTGTGAGAGATAGATCGCAGTGGATCAATTCGCGTTTCTCACCGCTCGCAGGAAAAACTTGTCTATGTTTTTCCAGAACTGGTGCGCCCCTCCCATATCGGTTAATGGTATGTAGACAGCGCCGCTATGATACTCTACTGCATAATATGGTATTGTAGTGGTCTCCCGCCAGTCTGCACTCCAGCATACTTTCTGCTCCTCCGCAAAAAGGTCGCTGATGTACAGCCCTCTTCTGTTGGACGTCGGCTCCAGTAGGGAACAGAGTTCTTCCAGAGTCGGCGTTCTCCAGCCGTCGTGCCCCGCATACTTACTGGCGTTCAGTCCTTCCAGGTAATCCTTGGCATCCTTTACCGCTAAAGTCGATGGAGAGCCGCCCTTCTGCCACATCAGCCCTGTGGCCCTGTCCGTTATGGTTCCGTCTCCGTTGTCGACCAAATCGTTCGGAAAGTCGCCCTTCGGATTCTTGTAACGAACAAAGAAATCACCTCCTGCAATCATCCTTTCGACTTCATGCTCCTTCAACTCTGCCGGAGCGCTTCGGAGCACAATCCGCTTCTTCTGCGCTTCAGGACTCGCCACTTCCTTGGGTATGGAGGCGATTCTTCTCTCCCGATCCTTTTCGGCCGTGCGGGCAGCCTGCTCCCGCTCCGCCTTCAACCTTGCGATGATCTCTTTATCCCTGGAGGCCAGGAACACGAAATCACCCCGGTCCAGGTCCGGGTTCTTGATCTTGCCATACTGCGGATGCTGCCCCCGGTGGGTGTAATTGATCACGTTGTCCGAGAGGTACATCCCGAGTTCCGACCCGGTCACATACCCGTCCCCGGTAAGATCGGCGTCCCCTTTGAGCCCGAGGAGGAAACAGCGCTTGAACATGCTCTGATCCGGCACCTGCTCATCCTGCCTCCCTGCGGTGATATACTGCCGCACAGGGAGGGTGCTTTTCTCCGAGATGTCGTGGGGAACCCCTCTCGACTGGGTAAAGAGCGCGCCCGAGAAACAGGAATCAAAGACCATGAGCAGATGCTTGGACCGGATCCTCAGGGAGACGGAGTCGATGTCCTTCATGCTGATCGCACGCGCCGCAAAACCGATCGGATCCTCCTTCAATGCAGGGCAATCCCTGGGGATGATGTATCCCATCTTCGTCTTGTCCGCCAGCACCTCCGTCTCCCCATGTCCGGCGAAGTAAAAGAGGATTGCCCTGTTCACCTCTGCTCCCATCCCATAGACCATTTCGTTCAGTGCCGCTTCCAGCTCCGCGGCCGTAGGATCGGTGACGAGCCGGACCACAAAGCCCATCTCCTTCAGCTCCTCCGCAACCTCCCTGGCATCGTTCACCGCCTCGGGCAGTTTGGGCCACTTCTCGTAGTCGCCGACCCCGACAACGAGCGCGTGATAGTCCTTGTAAAGGGAAATCATGTTGCCCTGTTTGTCTGTTATCGCTATGCCCCCGTATGTGGCGGGGGGAAAGACCAGGAACAGGCCAAGGAGCAGAAGGAATGGAAGGAAACGCTCAGGTTTCTTCATGGCTTCCTCCAGGGGGACGTAAGGGAATGTTCACGAAGGGTTGAATGGGGACAAAAATATAGCAGCGGGGGGAAAAAGTCAAAGCCGGACGCGGGAGCGTCCAGGTCTCGCGTTCCCGCGCAGGAGCTTGGGAACGATAGGAATGAGAGCGTGGGAACGATAGTAAACGAGGGCGTGCGAACGATGCTCAAAAGGCTGTCCTCCGGAGCCGTTGCGTAGGAGGATCGTCTCTTTCTTTCTTCCTGTAGGAGCAAGCTGTGCTTGCGATTCATTCGGCTCCAAGAAGATCGCAAGCAGGAGCTTGCTCCTACAGAAGCGCATAGAAATGGGTGGAACTGTAGGAGCAAGCTCCTGCTTGCGATGGATGCGGCGGATCTTGAGACCGGCGTTGGAATCGCAACCGGGAGGCTGCTCCTACAGAAAGAGCCCAAGAAACCGCTGCGGGCAGGCGGCCCCGCTGACCTCTGATCTCTGAACTCTGTTTTTTATCTTGACACCCCTCCTTTTCCACCTGCTATATTGTGTGAATCTAAACACTTAAATTCCTAGCACACGGAGAGATTTTTGCATGAGAATTGCGTTTCCAACACAGGACGATCGAGGACTCGAGAGCCCAGTTTACGGGCATTTCGGAACCGCCCCCTTCTTTGTCGTTGTAGACGATGAGACCGGAGCCGTGGAGGCCGTCTCCAACATGGACCTGAATCACAGCCACGGTCAGTGCCAGCCCATGAAGGCCCTCGGCAGGACCAAGGTCGACGCGGTGGTCGTGGGCGGCATCGGGGGGGGCGCCCTCAACGGCCTCCTGGCCGCAGGGATCAGGCCCTATCAGGCGATCGAGGGGACCGTGGCGGAGAACCTGAAGCTCTTCAAATCGGGCGTTCTTCCCCAGTTCACGTTCAATCAGACCTGCGCCGGACACGGTTCAGGCGGGTGTGCGCACTGAGGTGAGAGGCCATGAGCGACAAACCACAAGGGAATGAAAACGGAAAAGGAATGCGTGAGCTGCTTCTCGCCTCCGGCTATGCGGATGAGGCGATCGACTATTTTCTGACCAGACCCAATATGGGTTCCCTGGAGAACCCGGATCACAAGACGGAACTGACCGGCCCCTGCGGGGACACCATGCGGTGTTACCTCAAGATCGACGAGGGACGCATTCGGCAGGCGAAGTACGAGGTGCTCGGGTGCCCCGGCGCAATCTCCGCGGCCATGGCATTGGCCGATCTGGTGAAAGGCAAGACCCTGAACGAGGCCCTGAAGGTAAACGACAGGGATGTGTGCCGGGCGCTCGTGGAGATCCCCGATCAGAAGCAGCACTGCATACGCCTCGCAGTGAAGACCATGGAAAAGGCCATCAAGGAATACCAGGGCGGGGCAACCCGGCCCGCCAAGGAAGAAGGAGGGAAGACATGCCCCTGTTCGAATTCCTCTGTGTGCAGTGCGGTGAAATGACCGAGGCCCTGGTCACCTCTTCAAACGACCAGGTCGAATGCAGATCTTGTGGAAGCAGGAAGATGAAGAAGATGCTGTCCGCGCCTTCCACCCTCTCGGGCGTATCCAGGAGCAGGGTTCCGGGACCGGGGGATACGTCCTGCTGCGGGTCGTCGCCCTCCACCGCCGGATGCGCCGGCCCGGGGAGCTGCTGCGGGAAGATGCACTAAGACTTTACCACGAAGGGTAAAGAACACGAAGCGATAGATCTGTAAGAAGCCCACCCCAGAGAGGGGCCGGCTTTGGTGCACCCCCTGAGGGTGAAGTTTGGGGCGCCGACTCACCGGAATGCCGGACTGATGGAATATTGGTGCTTGCTGCTTACTCCCTACTGCTTAAGCCCACAGTCTGCAAGGCAGCAAGTGTAGGATGGGTGGAGCCCCCTCCGTAGCTTCGGCGAAGGAGGGGGCGGAACCCATCGATTCCAGTCCATTCCACTCCATCCCAATCCGATGGGTTTCACTTCGTTACACCCATCCTACAAGAATACCACGCCCGCACAACTGCATGACAAAACCAAACAACGATGGGTTTCCCCCCATGCCCGCGCAATCGCGGTCCCGTAGGATGGGTGGAGCCCCCTCCGTAGCTTCGGCGAAGGACGGGGCGGAACCCATCGATTCACCTACCTGCTGGGGACAAACTGGCTCAGGATGTCCCCTATCCTCGAGGTCCATTCCTGAAATGTGGCGGGCTTTGCGGTGAATGTGCAGTTTTTGAATCGCTTGCAGAACTCGACATCCTCTTCTTCCAGAGAGGAAGAGAGGACGGCGACGGGGATCTTGCGGAGGGAGGGATCGGCCTTGATCTCCTGAAGGGCTGCGCGACCGTCTTTCCCGGGCATGTTGAGATCGAGGATGATGAGGTCCGGGGTGCTGGCATTCTTGTGCTTGCCGCGGCGCGCCAGATAGTCCATCAGCTCCAGCCCGTCTCGGACGACCTGCAGGACACCGTTGAAGGAGACCTCTTCCAGGGCACACTTCACGATGAAGTGGTAGTCCAGATCGTCGTCTGCCATCAGGATCGTACGATTGCGGTCTTTTGCTTTGGTTTTGATGGATACCCCCTGCTCAGAACTCGTCCTGAGCGCTGAATCTCCACATTCGCTACGGGTTGACTCGGAAGCCGATTCCTGTTGAGCAGAAAGTTACACCGAGACGTAAGGAGAGGAAAGGCATGTCTTGAATATCATGCGTTCAAACAAAAAACAATCATGAAACCTCTGATTTACGCCTCAGTGATTTCCTGAGTGGAAGGGAGGCATGGAGAAACCGTAAGACAGGACAAGCGCTGCCGGTCGATACCATCCAGGAGACCCGGTGGCGTTGACAAACTCGCTTGTCCGTGTGACCCATACCTACTGCGTGACCCATACCTACTGCGCGGACAAGCCCGGCTGGTCCATGGCACCGGTGAAACGCTGTAAGAAAAAGACCGAGAGGGACCACCCAAATCGGACGCGGGAGCGTGGGAACGATGGACTTGGGGCGGAAGCGTGGGAACGACAATGGGGGCGGAGCGCAGTAGACAGTTGGCGGCTCACTGCGGCTTGAAGCACTCCACTTCCTCCTCAAGGATGAAAAAGGCAGGATCCCAGGTGCGCAGGTGGGTGGTCAGGATTTCCTCCAGGCATCGAATCCACTCCTGAAACGCCGAAGGTTTGGTCGTGTACGAGCAGTTCCTGTATCTCGAACAGAGCTCGATGTCCTCTTCGGCGGTGGATGATGTCAGGACGGCGACAGGAATGGAGCGCAGGGACGGGTTGTCCCTGATCTCCCGGAGGGCTGCCCGTCCGTCTTTCTCGGGCATGTTCAGGTCGAGAAGAATCAGGTCCGGAGTCCATGCAAACTTGTGTCTTCCGCGGCGGTAGAGAAAATCCATCAACTCCATCCCATCCTTCACGCTATGGAGAAGTCCCCTGAAGCCGACTTGCTCCAGGGCGCACTTCACGATGAGATGGTTGTCCATGTCATCATCTGCAAGCAGGATGACGCCGTCATGACGGTTCTCTTTTTCTTCCACGGTTTCCCCCACCATTCGAGTACATCAAAGGAGCTCTGCCAAACCCGTTCCGTTCCAAAAAGGGAGTATCCGGCAACCGGCCGGAGGGGAGAATGTGCATCCGGCCTTTTTCGTATACAGGAAGTGACGACGTCTACCCCGGTTTTTTGAGCAAAGGATATGCCACAGGATTTGCGGTCCCAAGTAGCTGGAATGTCGAGGTCGCACCCTGTCGGGGCAGGGACCGCATACCCGTTATGGAGGTTTTTTCATACACGGCAGAAGAGGAAACGGCGTGGGTTTAGCCCCCAATCACCTGCAATCAGGCTATTTGTAGGACGTAGGATTTTTCATACACCTCCCTCCGTATGCTCCTTGGAAAGCTGTATCTCAGGGTGCACGCACGCGGAGACGCAGATGCTCCGCAGTTTTCCTCTGTGAGATCTCTGTGAGAGCGATCTGCATCCCTCCCGGGAAGCGGGCTCAATCAGAGCTTTATCTTCCGCCGCCTCCATGCTAACATCCTGATGTCTATGGAAAAGCCTTTGCCCTTCTCACAACGGCTTCGCCGCCTGCGCTCCCTTCTCGACTCTGCCATGCTCAGGGACAGGTACGATCTTGGAAACAGGATGAACCGTCTCCCGGACCTCCCGGGAAAGGAACGGTTTCGCAGGCTCGCTCTTCTTGAGCAAAGGATGGAGACATCGGTCCAGGAGAGCCGGAGCCGCCTCGCCGCGGTCCCGGCGATCGCCTTTCCTGAGAACCTGCCCATCACCCGAAGGGCCGGTGAGATCATCGAAGGGATTCGGGACCACCAGGTGCTCATCATCTCCGGAGAGACGGGGTGCGGGAAAAGCACCCAGATCCCGAAGATGTGCCTGGAGGCAGGAAGGGGCATCTTCGGCAGGATCGGCTGCACGCAACCCCGGCGGATCGCCGCCGCCAGCATTGCCCGCCGCATCGCGGAGGAGATGGGAGAGGAGCTCGGCCGGAGCGTAGGGTACAAGATCCGTTTCACGGACAGGACGAGCCGGTCCGGATACATCAAGGTGATGACGGACGGGATCCTGCTGGCCGAGACCCAGGGCGACCGCAACCTCCTCGAATACGATACCCTGATCATCGACGAGGCCCATGAGAGGAGCCTCAACATCGACTTCCTTCTGGGCATCCTGAAAACGCTCCTCCCGCATCGCCCGGAGCTCAAGGTGATCATCTCCTCGGCCACGCTGGAGACCGGGAAGTTCAGCGCCGCCTTCGGGGGAGCCCCGGTGATCACGGTAAAGGGCCGCACCTTCCCGGTGTCGGTCGAATACCTCCCCGTTGATCCGGATCTGGAGGAGGAAGGCGAGACCACCTACGTGGACATGGCCATCGAGGCCGTAACCATGCTCCGCTCCGGGAGGAGGCGGGGAGATGTGCTCATCTTCATGCCGACCGAGCAGGACGTCCTCGAGACCTGCGACAGGCTTGAAGGCCGATGGGCCTCCGAAAACGTGAGCATCCTCCCCCTCTATGCGCGGCTCCCCGCATCGCAACAGGGAAGGGTCTACACGGTTCAGGGTCCGAAGATCGTCGTGGCAACCAACGTGGCGGAGACCTCCCTGACCATCCCCGGCATCAGATATGTGATCGACACCGGACTTGCACGCATCTCCACGTACCTCCCCCGGACCAGGACCAGGAGCCTGCCCATCTCCCCCATCTCCCGGGCGAGCGCGGACCAGAGAAAGGGCCGATGCGGCCGGGTGCAGGAAGGAGTCTGCATCCGGCTCTATTCCGAGGAAGACTACCTTGGAAGGCCTGCGTTCACGCCTCCCGAGATCCTGCGGTCCAACCTGGCCGAGGTGATCCTGCGCATGCTCTACCTGGGCCTGGGCCATCCTGCCGCTTTTCCTTTCCTGGACAAGCCCGGCGACCGGAGCATCAAGGACGGCTTCGACCTGCTGGTGGAACTGGGGGCGGTGGTGCGGAAGGATCAGGGATACGAGCTGACGGAGACGGGCACCACCATGGCGCGCACGCCGCTGGACCCCAGGATCTCCAGGATGATGGTGGAGGCATCCAGAGAGGGGTGCACCGAAGAGGTGGCGGTCATCGCCGCCGGCATGAGCATCCAGGACCCGAGGGAGAGGCCGGCCGACAAGGCGAAGCAGTCGGACCAGATGACCGCCGTGTTCCGGGATCCGCAATCCGATTTCGTGACCCTCTTCAACATCTGGAACCGTTATCATCGCGAATGGGAGGACCGGAAGACCCGGAACCAGGTGCGGAGGTTCTGCAGGGACCATTTCCTCAACTACTCCAGGATGCGGGAATGGGTATTCACCCATGAGCAGGTCCTCTCCGCCCTGCGGGAGCAGCGACTCGGAAGATCCGGGGCCGGGCGGCCCGAGGACCTCTACGCAGGGATCCACAGGTCCATCCTGAGCGGGTTCCTTTCGAACATCGCCCTCAGGAAGGAAAAGAACATCTACCTCGCAGCAAAGGGAAGAGAGGTGATGGTCTTTCCGGGCTCCACGCTCTTCAACAAGGACATCCCCTGGATCGTGGCCGCGGAGATGGTGAAGACCTCGCGTCTCTTTGCGAGGACCGCCGCCGGGATCGATCCGGAATGGCTGGAGCCGCTTGCGAGGGGGTTCTGCAAGTACAGCTACTCCGAGCCCCATTGGGAGAAGGACCGCGGGGAGGTCCGCGCGTACGAGCAGGCAACCCTCTTCGGTCTTCCTATCGTCACCGGCAGGCCGGTCTCTTACGGCCGCATCGCGCCCGAGGAGGCCCACAGGATCTTTATCCGGGCGGCGCTGGTGGAAGGCGGCATCCGGGAAAGGTTCTCGTTTCTCGCACACAACCGGGCGCTCCTCGAGAGGCTCGTTTCCATGGAGGACAAGCTGCGGCGAAGGGATATCGTGGCAGGGGAGGAGCGACTCGAGGAGTTCTATTCAGAAAGGCTCCAGGGGGTGTGCGACACGGCCGGACTCAGGAAGGCGATCGAAAGCACCGGGGGGGATCGCTTCCTGCGACTGAAGGAGGAAGACCTCCTCCTCGCCAGGCCCGACGAGGCCACGCTCTCCCAGTACCCGGACAGAATGGCCCTGGGGAATAACGTGTTCGATCTCCATTACAGGTTTGCGCCGCTCAAGAACGAGGACGGCGCCACCATCCGCGTCCCCGCAGGGCTCATCTCCAAGATCGAGACGGCCCCCCTGGAATGGGGCGTGCCGGGTCTTCTCCGGGAGAAGATCACCGCCCTCATCAAGGGACTCCCGAAGAGGTACAGAAAACAGCTCGTCCCGGTGTCCGGGACAGTGGAGAGGATCATGGAAGAGATGGAGCCGGAAGGGAAACCGCTCCTCAATGCGCTCTCCGATTTTGTATACCGACGCTTCGGGGTGGATGTGCCCGCCTCCGTCTGGACGTCCGTCGAGATACCGGAATACCTCAGGATGAGGATTTCGATTGTGGACCACAAAGGCCGGGAGATCGAGTCGGGCCGGGACATAGAAATCCTGAAGGCGGCGGATGAGACCAAGACCCCTGCCATGAATACACACCTCTGGGAAAGGGCGAGACAGGAGTGGGAGAAAACGGGACTGACCTCATGGGACCTGGACGAGCTTCCCGAGACGATCCGGCTGCACGACCATCTCCTGGCCTATCCCGGCCTCGAGTCCGAGGACGGCCGCGTGAACGTACGGCTCTTCCAGACCCTGCACCAGGCGCTGGAATCGCATGTGAGGGGCGTGGAGGCCCTGATGTCGCTCCGCCTTGCCAAGGATCTGAAGTTCCTGAGACGCAACCTCTCCCTGTCGCGGGAGAATGCAGCCTTCGCCCGCTACTTCGGGGGAACCGTTCAGATCGAAAAGGACCTGTTCGATGCCTTGAAGATCTCGCTCTTCAGGAAGAACGTCCGCAACGGGGAGGGGTTCGAAAGGGAGCTGGATCGGGCCCGTGCCGAGATGGCGGGAAAGGCCGTGCAGCTGAGGGACCTGGCGGCCAAGGTCCTCCAGGGTTATTTTCAGGCAAGACAGTCGATCTTCGGAATCGAGGCCGCCCACAAGGGAAACAGCGCGGTGCTGGCCCTCTGCGCGGAGATACGGGGCGAGCTCGACGCGCTGGTGCCGGAGCATTTCCTCCTTCAATATCCTTCGGAAAGGCTCTTTCACCTGCCTCGATACATGCGCGCCCTGCAGATCAGGGCGGAGAGGGCGGCCAACGATCCGGCCAAGGACAGGGGCAAGACGGCCCAGGCCGAGAAGATCCTTCAGCCCTTCAGAAGGATCTCCGGTGAGCTTGCCCCCGGGGCCTCCGGACAGAAGGTGGATGCCCTGGAGGAGCTGCGGTGGATGGTGGAGGAGTTCAAGGTCTCACTCTTCGCACAGGAGCTGAAGACCCCCTACCCGGTGTCGGCGAAAAGGGTGGAAGAGAAGATCCGGGAGATCGAAAGGATGATATAGTGTGTGGAATGCTGGAATGATGGAATAGCGGTCCAGGGGTTGGGTTTCCCCCACCACTTGCCCCTCCCCTGAAGGGAGGGGCAAAGCTGGGGAGTTCATGGGTCCCTCTCTTGCTGAGAGGGCCGGTGGGGGCTGCAGGGCGTTGCCGGGTATGGGCCCTGCAGGGGAAGACGGGTCGTGCGACCCGGAAAGTGTCGACTATGCCGCTGCGCCTTTGTGCTGGTCCTGGCTGAGGCAGGCCTTGGCCAGCTCAAAGATGTGGTAGTCCACCTCGATCTCCTTCCACCCAAGGTGGTGCATGTGCTCGTTGATCTCGGAATGATTCTTGCCGGGACGGACAAAGATGGACCTGGTCAGCTCTCTGAGGTAGTGAGGGATCAAGGAGCTCGCCATGCCCTGTTTGGCTACCTGCCTGAAGAGGACCTTCTTGATGGACTCGGATGCTTCCATGTTCCCGGTCATGACTCCCTCCTCTCCCCGGCCCCTCCGAGCCGGCTGTCAAGAAACCCGGACGCAAAGGTTCTCAATCCCGGTGCAGGCATCGGTAAATGATTTCGTCTCGGCATGATTCGCAGAGCGCCGAGATCCGGTAGTCGAGCCTGGTGGAAGGGCTGCCCTGGTCCCCGACAGGCTCGCCGCATCTCATGCAGATCTGAGTGGACTTGGCCTTAACATATCTTTCCCTGTACAGCTCCTCCGAAAACCCCTTTACCAGGTCGATTTTGGCCTCCATGCCTCATCCTCCTCTGACGGCCCGGGAAGCAGGTCCTTTATAGAAATCAAGGATCGAAGGTATGGCTCGTCTGAATTCCGGATCTCCAGCGGCCCGATGCCGGATAGTACCGCGACGGGGAAAGGAAAGAATATGGGGTCGATCCTGTATTTTGGGCCGAGAGAACGGTACTGCATCGTAACGGGAGTATTTTGGGATCCATGCAACATTGCGGGTGGCGGGTGGTCGATTACGACAGTCGACAGACGACAGAGCTAGCCTTTGCGGAAACCGATCCCCTCAATCGTGACTCTCTTTCCTTCCACCGCGACCCGCGCCCCGAGCATCTCCTCGACCAGCCAGAGCCTGGATTCCACGTGGTCCGTCATGCCGGAGATCATGAATGTGGACGCCCCCTGGGCCAGCGCTGCAAAAGGGATGACCTGGTCCGCAAGGTGCCTGTCGACCGTCGCGCCCGAATCGATGTCCTCGATCAAGGCGCGGGCAGTCTCCTTGCCGATCGTCTCCGCGGTCCTCCCCCTCGCCCCGGCCATATCCGACCCGATGATGCAGCCGTTCTCGGTGGTTGCCCAGATCGCCAGGGCCGCTCCAGGTTGAATGGACTCTTTGTCGAAGGCAGGCCGCTCAGGCGTGTCGTTCAGGACCTCTATCCTTGGGTCCCACCCCTTCTGCGCAAGGACCTCCCTGCAGGACTCCGCCATCCTTTCGGAGACCCTTCTCTCGACGAGACGCGAAGCGAGGGCAATCCCCCTGACCGATCCGGTCCTTCCCGGGCTGGTGAGCGCAAGAGAGCGCATCGGACCGATCATGGGGTTGACCTCGAGCCTGATCCGGCCTCCGCCCTTCGGGACGTACCCCGGCCGGAGGATCCTGACCTGCAGAGGCGCACCCATCTTCCTGAGTGTGGGCAGAAGGACGTGCTCGAAGTGAAACAGCGAAGGCGCAAAGTCCTGAAAGAGTCCGCCTGTGATCTCGTGGGTCGAAGGCCCGTCGGCAAATAGGGCCACGGGGAGGATGGTGAGGGCCAGCATGGAGGTGGACCCGGCAGTCCCGATATTCCACCTGAAAACGCCCCCACGGTTCGCACGGCCCGGCATGAACCTGATCTCCCTGGCGCCGATGGTGGCGCCCTCGACCCTCCCCCCGCATATGGCAGCGGACGCCTCGACGGCCTTGAGGTGCTGGTGCCTCAATCCCGGTTTCGACCGTTTGGCCCGGATATTTCGGAGAAGCAGATCCTGCCCTGTGAGGATGGAAAGGGACACCGCATCCCTGAGTATGGTCCCGGAGCCGGACTTCCGGCTCCCGTCGATCTCGATCATCTTCGCCCCTGCATAAGAGAGTTCTGAACCGCCCAGGTCGCCAAGCACGCGAAAAAGATCTCGCTCTTAAGTGCTTCGCATTCCTCAGCGCATCGGTCTGCCCTCCGTAGGACTCTGACCATGGGCTCTTCTGTCTTCTTCGTCTTCTGTAGCAGACTCCCGCTTGCGATCTCTCTGGGATTGGAAGGAATCGCAAGCCGGAGCTTGCTCCTGCAGAAGAGAAGACCGCAGAAGTTGCTCTTTACACATCATAGGGCAGCGGACAATACAAAGCAAAGACCGCTTTGGCAGCACGAAGGCAACGAGATCAGCGGAGCACGACTCCCCCCCTTGCTCATGCGAAAGTCGAAATCCTGGTCTCGCGGAAATGCGACAGCGGCCGCTGCGGAGGGCCGGCGGTTGAGCGGTTCGACCTGCTCCTTTCTTTGCGTTTCCAAAGGATCTCGCACACACAGAAACGTGAAATTGGACATCATCGTTTACCTGGGTTATTCTACCCGGTAATGGAGCCCTTTTGCCCTTAACCCATTCTGAAAGGAGGCAAGTATGGCAGACAGTACTTACAAGATCATCGAACTGGTGGGGACGAGCGACAAATCATGGGAAGAGGCTGCGAAGGTTGCGGTTGAGACCGCCGGGGAATCCTTGAAGGACTTGAGAATAGCAGAGGTGACCAGGCTGGACCTGACCGTGGAGAACGGCAAGGTGAAGAGCTTTCGCACCCGCATCAATGTCTCCTTCAAATACCTGAAGGACTGATGTCATGCCCCTGAAACGTGCCTGCGCGCCGTGATGTTCGGCTCACAGGCATGTTCTTTTCAGAAAAAGGAATCCCCTCTGTCTGCCTTTTACAAAGGGGAGGACGGCCGCCAATCTCCTCTTCCAAAGACCGGGGGTGTTCTCCGCCTTCCCAAAGGGGGACCGATGGGGATTCTCTTTGTTCACTGATCGACGGTAAACCCCGGCGGCAGGGAACCTTCCTCCGGACCGCCGTGCTTGTCCGGTTCCACCGCCCTCCCCTCCTCCTGAGCGGCTCCGTCCAGGATGAAATGGTCGGCAACCGAGTCCTTGGCGTGGAAGACCAGCCCCAGTTCCCGGGCCTTCTCCCTGTAGGAGCCTGCAGCCAGCCTCAACTCTCCGATGGGTTCGACCACCACCGCCGATTCCCCCTCCACCGGGCACTTGTTTTCACAATACCCGCATCCATTGCACTTGTTCTCGTCCACCACAGGGACGGTGACCGTGTGACCGGCCACGAACCGGGACGAGATGGCGTTGTAGGGGCAGATCTCGTCGCATACCAGGCAGCGCTTGTTCTGCTCCCATGCAATGCAGCGAGAGGAGATGATCCTTGCCGTCCCGATCTTGGCATAGGGCTTCTCCTCGAGGGTGAGGGGGCGAATGGCTCCTGTGGGACAAACATGCCCGCAGAGGTTGCAGTTCTGCTCGCAACCGGCCAGCCTGGAAGTGAGCACGGGGGTCCACAGGCCCGAGATCCCCGCCTCGAACCAGGCCAGTTGAAGGGTATTGGTCAGGCACCCTTTCACGCACTCGCCGCACCGTACGCACCGGTCCTGGAACATGGGTTCGGGGAGTGCGCCCGGGGGCCTGATGAGCGTGGAAGCCCTGATGGCCCTCGGGTTCTGGCCGTCGTGCAGATGGCGCAGGTTGGTCACAGCCACTGCAGAGACCGCCGCCCCTGTAACCCCTGCGGCGATGAACTTGCGCCTGGACACATCGACCGCGCGAATGGGGCCGTCATCCGCTCTGGTCCTCTTGAAGGAGATCGCGCCCTCGGGGCAGACCTCCCGGCACCTGAGGCACACGATGCACTCCGAATGGGCCGTGTGGACAAAGTCCCGGGATATGGCGGAGACAGGGCATGCACGGAGACACCGGCCGCATGCGGTGCATTGTTCCGAAACGGATCGCCTGAAGAAAGGCCGCCGTGAACAGAGCGCCAGGATCGCGCCCGCGGGACAGACGTTCCTGCACCAGAATCGGGGCTGGATGAAGCCGAGAAGCAGGATCCCGACAGCCATGGCAGCGACGAACCAGTTGGTGCTGAAGTGGGGGACCTGGACCTGGACGAATGAAAGGGCGTCTGAACCGAGAAACGTGAGCACAGGGCGAAAGATCGCCACCAGAGCGGCAGCGAAGAGGGTCAGGACAGGATATACGACCAGGCCGTAAAAACGGGTGATGATGGAAAGGGGTGAAAAGAGGAAGTGGAAACCGAGGCCGATCAGCGCAGAGACGGCGAGTCCGAGGAGGAGGAGATATTTGAGATCCCTCCATCTCCCCGATCCTTCAAAGGGCTCCCCCTTTGGCCGCTTCCCGCTCCTGCCCATCCACTCGGAGAGATCGATCGTGGTTCCCAGGGGGCAGAAGTAACCGCAGAAGACCCGCCCCAGGATCAGGGCAAGCCCCAGGACGAGAACAGCCCACACGAGCCCGGGGATGAAGGCCCGTGCAGCCGCCATGGTCCCGAGGGATATCAGCGGGTCCAGCTTCAGGAACATCCTCACATCGATCCAGGAAGGCAGAGGGAAAGAGGCGAGCCAGAGAAGGGCCAGGAAGAGGAGGAGGAAAGGGATCTGAAGTCGCCTCTGGAACCTCATCAGGCAGCGACCTCTTTCACCACCTGGGTTGCGACATCCATGTTCCCCAGTCCCCTCTCATGCGCTTCCTTGATATGCTTGACCCGGGAGGCCTTGAACTTGCGGCCGTACCAGGTCCCAAGCTCAACGGCCATGGCGTCGGCAGCGACCATGTCGGCCGATGCGATGACCTTGTTCAGCTGGATCACCTTTCCGGGTCCTCCCGGACCGCCGTCGGAGAGGATGCGGGATGCATCCACCACGGTGAGTTTCGGCACGAGTAGGGTGCAGAGGTCCACGACGGCCGTGTTCAGGTCCAGATCCACGTGAAACGGCTTTCGGTCGTACACGAGCCCCATCATCCCCTTCAGGGTGAGGCTCACACCGCTCGCGCTGTGGGACTTCGCCACCGGCGCGGCAATGAGTACGTCCGCATCGAGCACGGCCTTCATCACCATGGTGGATTTGAGCGCCTTCCCCTTTGGCACCTGGACCTCCCTGAACATCTCGGGGCTGGTCAACCCCTCCACACGGGTCTTTGGGAGGTTCCCGCAGGCGGCCCTCACGCCGCTCCTCTCCAGGCAGAGCTCGGAAGAACGGAGGGGATGGTCGAGCACCAGGACCGATGCCGCCCCGGCCCTGGCGCACAGAGAGATCAGCTCCCGGACCACGTCGGGGTGGGTGGTGCTCCCCCACTCGGGAGGATTCGGAAAGCTCATGTTGGGCTTGATCACCACCTTCTGTCCTGCTTTGACG
>JAGVAP010000037.1 GCA_020060215.1 Deltaproteobacteria bacterium
GACCTAAGCCTTAAGGGCGTCGCTTTCCATTTCGGATTTCGTGCTTCCAATTTAAGGTGTTCATAAGCAAAGCCGGTCATACCCGACCCGGCCCGGAGGACCGGGTTTTGAATATTTCAATAAACGTGGTATCTCTTCAGAACGGGAGTTGAATCGAATGTCTTTATGCTATGCCTTTTTCCCCGGCTGCGTCATATCGGCCAAATATCTCTACTTCGAAAGGGCCAGCCGCGAGGTTGCCCGGGCCCTGGGGATCGAGCTGGTGGACCTGCCGTTCAGCTGCTGCCCGCCCACTTCCAACATGAAGCTGGCCCATTACGACTCCTGGCTCGCCCTTGCTGTCCGCAACCTGAGCATTGCCGAGGGGGAGGGTCTGAACATCCTCACGCTCTGTACCGGCTGCGCCAGCACCCTGAAGGAAGCCGACTACATAATGAAGCAGAAGCCCAACCGCTGCCGCAAGGTCAATCAGATCCTCAAAGGATCGGGGGCGCGCCAGTACGAAGGCACGATTCAGATAAAGCATCTGCTGGATGTGCTCCATGACGACGTGGGGCTCGACGCCATCGAGTCCAGGTGCGTGTACAACCTCCATATGAAGGTCGCGAGTCATTACGGGTGCCACTTCTTCCGGCCGTCCTATATCATGTACCCCCAGCTGCTCTCGCCGGCCCGGAGCTATGTGCCTACCGGCATAGACGAGATCACGCAGGTGATCGGAGGCACCCCGGTCAAGTACATGAGGCGCTTTCTCTGCTGCGGTTATCCGCTGGGGGCCAATGTGGATGAGGAAGGCTCATATGAAATACTTCGCGAGAAACTGCATTACATCAGGGAATCCGAGGCCGACCTGATTGCCGTGATCTGCGCATCGTGCTTCGAGCAATTCGAACTGGGGCAGGTGATGATCAAGAAGAAGTACGCAGAGACATACGGTCTGCCCACGCTGTACATCTCCCAGCTCATAGGACTGGCCCTCGGTATCGAACCGGGCGTGCTCGGCATCAACGAACATATCCACAAGATGAAGAAACTGCTCCCCCGAATGGAAGAGCGCCCGCAAAAACGAAAAACGAATATCGTATCAGTTTAGCCCTTTCAAAAAAGGCGCAACGGGAATCCGGGTTCCATGCTGTACAACTCTTGAGCAGCTAGGGCGCAGGTTGTTTAGCACGGATCGGCTCCCCATAAGCCCTTCTTCCAACGGGGGCTAAACTGTTCCCGCCTCTCCGGTTGGAGACACCGGGCCTAGCGGGGAGATCGCTTAAGCCCATGCAAGGTGCTTGTCTTCCCGACACCTTACACCTGAAACCTCCTCTCACCTAAAAGACATTGCCCAGGTACTTTTCCCTGTCCATCGAGGTGTAGAAGGACGGTTCCGGCATGTTCAGGACCTCGATCCCGAATCCGAGGACTGCCTCGTAGTCGAAGGAGAGTCCGGCGGTCCGGTAATATTGCTCGAAGAGCCTCTTCGGCCTGTGGTCCTTGAATCTGCAGGGGACGGTGATGATGGGAATGCGCTCCTCTGCGATATATCGAAGGACGTCGCTCCCATTGAACCGCACCAGGGGCCTGAAGACGATATACCCCTCCCCCATCCGAAGTATGGGGTGGAAGCGCTGGGCGGTCTCGATGAACCGCTCGTCTTTCTCCGACGGCGGCCCATTGCCGTTTCGGGACAATCTCCTTGCAAGGAGATGCTCGAGGGAGTAGCCGACCAGATCCCACAGGGTATAGCTGACCACGATGACCAGACGCTCCCATGAATCGATCAGGCCGGGCATGGTCGTCTTCATCATCTTCCTCCGCAGATCCTGGCAGACCGAGCACGGATTCCCGGCCTCCTCCAGACAATCGTCCGTCTTACCCGTGTCATGCCAGACAACCTCGGTCCCCCTGCCCCTCCAGTAGGACCCGATCGCCCTCATCTCTTCGACGCCGTATCTGTGTACAGGGAATGGGGCGGCATGGGCCTCCACATTGAAACCGAAATCCCTGCCTGCACGTGTGAGGAGATCCAGGGAAAGGGATGAGTCCTTGCCTCCTGAGAAGAGCAGGAAAACCTGCTTCTGAGCCAGGGCGCACAGGAACGGGGAATACTCCTGTTTCCATCTGTGGTAGTCAATCGGTGTTCCCATCGTAGCGAATAGGTCCCTCCGGATATCTCGATCGAGTTTCTTAGGAGCCGATTGAGAATTCGGCCATTGGTATTTGTTTCCTGCTTCGGATTTGCGACCGGCCGCCGACTTGCACTAGACCGCCTGAAAACGCAGCCTTGAAGGCGGTGGAGCTTTCACTTGTTCGATCACGGCCTTTGGATGCACAAGACAGGGGAGGTCGAACCAAGCCGCCTCAGTCGGTCCTGATCGACCCTTACGCCCAGCCCCGGCCCGTTCAAAGGACCCGCCTCTCCCCCTCGACCGAAGGTGACATCTTCGGCGGTGATATTCTCCAACAGGAGAAACGGGTCGTAGGAGCCGTCGAAATACAGGGCGTCCCGGGAGGCAAGGCCCAAGGCCCTGCCTGCGGCGGATAGAAGCCCCGATTCCCCCAGGTGGCATCCGATCTGAAACGAGATCCCCTCTGCCCTCAGATGGTCCAGGATCCCCAGGGTCCGATGAAAGCCTCCGCTCCTTGAAAGTTTCAGATTGAAAAGACCATAGTGTCCCAGTGCAGAGATCCTCTGTACGTCCTCCAGAGCTGCGGCGGACTCGCAGGCCATGAGGAGGACGCCCATCTCCCGAAGCGCGGCCGCAAAATCGCCGAAC
>JAGVAP010000064.1 GCA_020060215.1 Deltaproteobacteria bacterium
GGTTTTGAGGTTTGCGGCATGTTCAATCGCTCGAATGGATGGGTTTCGCTGCGCTCCACCCATCCTACGAAGCTGCCCGAATTGGTGCAACGCTAGGGTTAACTCTATGTAAGAGGAACGTCGAAGGGTGTTACGAAAGGGAAAAGGAGGAACGCAGGCATGATGATCGACATCGGGGCACACATTCTGCCGAGGAAATACCTGGATACGCTCCAAGGGTTCAAATCGGACCAGTTCAATCTGAAGGACGTGATCGAGACCCTGCCGTCCATGTACGACATGGACTGCAGGTTCCGCATCATGGACAGGTTTCCCGGCCTGATGCAGGTCTTGACCCTGAGCTCGCCTGCGGTCGAAGAGTTCGCCGGTCCGGACAAGGCCTTGGATTTTGCGAGGATGGCCAACGATCAGATGGCCGAGCTCGTGTTGAAGCACCCGGACCGGTTCGTCGCGGCCGTGGCCTGCCTTCCCATGAACAATGTCGAAGCGGCCCTCGGCGAGATCGACCGGGCCGTCAACGATCTCCACTTCAGGGGGATACAGATCAATACGCCGATCAACGACAAGCCGCTCGATGCTCCGGAGTTCATGCCGGTCTACGAGAGGATGGCGCGATACAACCTGCCCATATGGATCCACCCCATGCGGCTCGTGAGCCAACCGGACTACAAGACCGAGAAGAAGAGCAAGTACATGATCTTTCACGTCTTCGGATGGCCCTATGAAACGGCCGCCGCGGTTACCCGGCTCGTCTTCAGCGGAGTCCTGGAGAGCTTTCCCAACCTCAGATTCATTACCCACCATGCGGGCGGGATGATCCCTTTTCTGGAAGAAAGGATCATCGGGGCGTACGACCACGCGGAGATGCAGCGAGGGGCGAAGTACAAGAAGGACCTCAGGGCCCAACCCATAGATTATTTCAGGAAGATCTACTACGATACCGCGATCTACGGAAACACCTCCGGGCTGATGTGCACATACGCATTCTGCGGTGCAGGACAGATGCTCTTTGGGACGGACTTCCCCTACGACAGCCAGTTCGGAGAGCGATACACAAGACAGACCATCGATGCGGTCAACCGGATGGAGATCGCGGATGCGGAAAAGAAGATGATCTTCGGGGGCAATGCCAGGAAGATCCTCAGGCTGCCCATCTAGCTGTGCGTCCGCGGCGTCGGGTCCGTAGAAGGGCGGGTGGAGCGGCCCGCATGCGCTCACGCGGCGCGAGCGAAAACCCGTCGGTCCTTGAAAAGACGCGCACAGCCTCGGGGTGAAGGACCGGCATCAGGGGCGGGACATGAAGGCACGATTGATTCCAACCAGAACGGCCCTGCTCGTCATCGATGTGCAGAACGACTTCTGCCACGAGGACGGGACCTTTTCCAGGAGCCGGAAGGCCGACCTGGCCCATGCCCGAAAGGCCGTATCCGTCCTTATGGCCTTTGCCGATGAGGTCCGGGAGCTCGGCGTCGCCGTGATCTTCATCCGGACCGTCCACTCGGAGTGGAGCAATTCCCCTGCCTGGCTCGGGAGGCTGCAGGGGAGAGCGGAGAGGATGAGCATCTGCGGGCCGGATTCCTGGGGAGGCGATTTCTATCGCATCAGGCCTTCCAAGTCCGACTGCGTCGTCACCAAGCACCGATACAGCGGTTTCTTCGGAACCGATCTGGATCTCATCCTGAGGAGCCGCTCCATTGACACCCTCCTGGTCACGGGCGTTGCCACAAACGTCTGCGTGGAGTCCACCGCCAGGGACGCGTTCATCCGCGACTATAACGTCGTCCTGGTCGAAGACTGCTGCGGGGCCTTCGATCGGGTGGAGCATGAGGCGGCGGTTCGAAACGTATCCAGGTACTTCGGAATGGCGGCCGAATCCGTATCCGTGTTAAACCTTCTGAAGACCCCCTGCGACAGGAAGGGATCCGATGAAACCGAATGACGCGACTTTCCCGCCCAGGAAAATAGAGCCGGGAGTGGACCCTTCCAGGTTGAAGATCGATCTCGAACGGTACCGCTCGCTGGCGATCGAGCTCGGCGCGGCCGACGCGGCCGTGGTCTCCTCCGGTGAGATCCCGGTGGATGAGAGGGTCCGGGCGAAGTGCATGTACCCGAAATGCACCTTCTACGGCAACAACTTCAATTGCCCGCCCCATGCCCCCGACCTCGACTTCACCCGGAGGCTCGTGGCCCGCTATGCCCATGGAATCCTTTTTGGCGTCAAGGGGGAGACCGCGGATTTCACCGGCTCCGACTTCCTGAAGCGGGAGGCGAGGAAAAACCCGGCCAAGGTGATCCTGAACACGGTCTGCGCCGAAGTCGAGAGCAGGGCCTTTTACGAAGGATACCCCTTTGCCCTCGCCTTCGGTCAGGGGCCGTGCAAGTCCTTCTGGTGTCCGGATCAGCCGTGCGCCGCCCTCGAGCCGGGGGGGGTATGCCGGTTTCCGCTCAAGTCGAGGAGCAGCGTGGAGGGACTCGGGATCGACGCCTACTCCATGGCTGCGAGGAGAGGATGGGAGGTCTACCCCTGCGGGAAAAGGGTGGATGCGAGCGCGCTGCCTCACGTCCTGCTGATCGGACTGGTCCTGGTCGCCTGAGGGTCCGGCTGAATGGGGAGATCCGTTTCGTAGGAGGGGTGGAGCCAGCCGCAAGGCACGCGCTCACGCGGCGCAAGCGGTTGCGCTGCGCGTGCGCGGCGTGAGCAAAACCCCATTGAATCGGAGTGCGCGAGCCCAAAACAGGTGGGTTTCGCTTCGCTCCACCCATCCTGCAAGGATATCCGTGATGTGCTCCGTGAAACAACAATCGCGTTGTGTTCCCCTTAAACTCCCAAGAAAGCGAGGCGTGAAATGAAAAAGAGATTGCTGGGTTTGGTAGTCGGGTTTGTGATGTTCAGTCTGATCTTTCCCGGTGCCGGGGTCTGCGCTTCGGACAAGCCGACCAAGCTGATCCTTGCCGACATGGTCCCGGAGGTCACGGTGGCGGCCCAGTGCATCAAGTGGTGGGGGAGCGAGATCGAGAAACGGAGCGGGGGGAAGGTGAAGCTCGAGTACCATTTCGGCGCCAGCCTGGTGGGGGCCTACGAGCAGCTCAACTCGGTCACGAACAACGTCATCCAGGTGAGCCCCTACTATTCCGGATACCACCCGGACATCGCCCCCATCCCTGCAATGGCGCTCTTTCCCCTGATGAATGTGGGGACCCTCGAAAAGGGCCTCACGGCTGCGGACGGGTTCTTGAGGAACAACCAGGAGGCGCAGAAGGAGTTCAAGAAGAACAAGGTGAAGTACATGAACCCGCTCTTCACGGCCAATGCCTACATGTGGTCCAAGGGGCCGATCCAGTCGGTCGCCGATTTCAAGGGGATGAGCGTGAGGGGCTTCGGGCCCTGGCTGGCGCTCTTCGGGGCCATGGGGAGCAGCCTGGTCAGCGTCCCGGTCCCTGAGATCTACAACTCCCTGGAGAGGGGGGTGGTCAAGTCGACGTTGCTCTATATCACCAACGGCGTAGGCCTGAAGCTCTTCGAGGTGACCGACCACCTGAACGTCACCAATCTCGGGCACAACTGCGGCATGCCCCTCGTCATGAACCTGGATACCTGGAACAAGCTGCCGGTGGATGTCCAGAGGGTGATCGAGGAAATCAACAAGGAGGCCATCAAGGTCTTCTGCCGCATCAATCAGGAAAACTACGAGAAGGAGATGAAGCTGGTCAAAGAGAAAGGGATGAAGATCGTCGAGTTCCCCCAAGCGGACGTGGAGCAGATGAAGCAGATCGCCCGGAAGCAGGTGTGGGAGCCCTATGCGAAAAAGATGGACGAGAAGGGGTTGAACGGGACACAGACCCTGAACGATCTCATCCGAATCGTCGGCCAGTAGTCACAGGGGGGGTTCCGGTTGATTTCGCTCCTCATCCATTGGATCGACCGCTCGACTCGGGCCGTCAACTCCCTGTCGCTGATCACCATCGCACTGATCATGGGGATGACCGTTGCAGGGATCGCGCTCCGGCTCATCGGCACCCCTTTCAGCGGGGTGACCAACCTCTCCGAGTCCCTGCTGGTCATCGCGGTCTACCTGAGCCTGGCCTACGCTCAACAGAAAAAGCAGCATGTCGCGGTCGAACTGCTGCTGTCCGGGCTGAATGGGAAGGCGCGGGATGCCGTCTCTGCGTTCAACCTGATCGTCGCCTGGTCGATCTGCTCCCTCATCCTGTATACCGCCTGGGACTACGCCATGGATGCCTGGAGGGTCAGGGAGAAGATGGACGGCGCGCCTTTTTATCCGATCTATCCTCCCAAGGTGGCCATCGCGTTGGGCATCTCCTTCCTGTGGCTTCAGCTTGCGGCGGATTTTCTGCGCCAGTTGCTCATGCTGTTCCGCCTCAGTCAGCCGCAGGATGGAATGGGGGAACACGGGGGCGGAGAGGGTGCCCAACCCTCCTCCGCTTCCCGGACAAGGAACCCGGGGTAAGCCTATGGAAGTAAGCGTCACGGGACTGGCCGTTTTCCTGTGCCTCCTGGCCCTGGGGGTACCCATCGCCTTCGCCATGCTGATCGTGGGTTTCGGGGGGCTTGCGGCCGTCATCGGTTTCGCTCCGGCCCTGACCTCGACGAAGACCATCATGTACCACTCGGTCTCCAACTGGCTCTATGTCTGCGTACCGATGTTCATCCTCATGGGCCATTTCGCCAACCGAAGCGGGATCATCCAGGAGATCTTCGATTTCTTCGGTGTGTGGTTCGGGCGCCTTCCCGGGGCCCTGGCCATTGTCACCATCGCCTCGTCGGCCCTGTTCGCCTTTGCGACCGGCTCTTCCCTTGCCGCCACTGCGGTCCTGGGCAAGATCACCCTGCCGGAGATGGACCGTCGCCGCTACAGCCGCAGGCTTTCTCTCGGCACCATTGTGGCCGGCGGGTCCCTGGGAAATCTGATACCGCCCAGCATCGGGCTGGTCCTTTTCGGGATCGTCGCGAACCAGTCCATCGGCAAGCTCCTGCTCGCCGCTATTTTTCCCGGCCTGATGGTTTCCCTCCTGTTTGTCTTCCTGATCGTCTACCGGGTGTGGAGGAGCCCCGAACTGGTCTTGACGCGCTTCGAGGCCGCCCCCTCCTGGAAACAGCGATGGCGCAGCTTCAAAGGGGTGTGGGGGATCCTGGCCCTGATCTTCTTCGTTCTCGGTTCCATCTTCTTCGGGATTGCAACCGTAACCGAAGCGGCCGGCGTGGGCGCGTTCGGCTCCCTGGTCATCCTTGTCCTGAAAGGACGGTTCCGCTGGAGGGAGTTCCTGGAAACCCTGGAGGAGACCGCCCGGGTCACGGCCATGATCTTTCTGCTCATCGCCGCGGTCTCGTTGTTTACCCGCTTCCTGACCTTCAGCGGGTTTACGAGGGAACTGGGCAACCTGGTGGTTGCCCATGCGGACGTCCCGCCCTTTCTCATCCTCGTGGCCATATACATCCTGTTCCTGCTGTGCGGGTGTTTGATGGACGCGACTTCCCTCCTCCTGGTGCTGACGCCGATCGTTTTTCCCATCATCGTCAAGCTGGGATACGATCCCATTTGGTGGGGGGTGATGACGGTCGTCATGATCGAGATCGGCTTCCTGACACCGCCCGTGGGGCTCTGCGCCTATGTGATGAGAAGCGTCTCGGACGCGAGCCTGACCGAGATCTTCACGAGCATTTACCCTTTCCTGGGGGCATGGCTCGCTGCCGTGGCCCTGTTCACCCTTTTCCCCGATATCGCCCTTTTCCTGCCGAGGTTGATGATCGGATAGCACTTTCGTCAGCTGACGCTGCATCCAGCATCCAGCATCGGTCGATGATGGTTGGAAATGGATGGTTCAGAAACGACATGGAGGAGATCATGAATCTGACGCAAGAGGAGATCCTGCTCGTCCTGAAGATCCTGAACGACTCGGAATTCGATGAGCTGGATCTGAGGATGGGCAGCCTGGTCCTGAAGGCGAGGCGGAAAGGCGCCGCGGCCCCCTCGTGTTCGGGCCCTGCACAGGAGGAATCGGGCCCGGCGGCAACCCTCCCCGCCCGTACCCCGGCGGACCCGAACAAGGCGGTGCGAATCCCCCCTCGGGATTCCGCGCCGCAGGAAGGGCTCCTTCCCATCAAGGCCCCAATCCTCGGGACCTTCTACAGGCGCCCCTCTCCCAAAGAGCCGCCCTTCGTGGAGGTCGGAACCTTCGTGAGTGAAGGAGACAGCGTCTGCATGATCGAGGTCATGAAGGTCTTCAGCACCATCAAGGCCGGCGTTCGCGGCCGTATTCAGGAGATCTGCGTGGAAACGGGCGATCTCGTCGAGTTCGGGCAGGTCCTTTTCCTGGTGGCGCCGGAGAGGGAAGGCCAGGGCGGGGCAGACTGAGCGTTTCCTGCCGTGTTCAGAATTCGGCGGCAAGCGGCTCTGCTGAACTCTGAACGTTTTTGGTGAGACGTCATCTCCTGTAGGAGCAAGCTCCTGCTTGCGATTCATTTCCCTTCGAGGATCGCAAGCGGGAGCTTGCTCCTACAGAACAAACCACAAAGATTCTCGACCTGAGGTTTTCTTTTCGTTGCTGCTGCAGGGCCGATGGGCTTCCCCCGGCTGAAAGCCTGCCGGAGTCTACCCATCCTAAGAACTGGGCCGGGAAAACTTCTAGAAACGGGAGGTAAGGTGAAGGAGATCAGATTTGTCGATACCACTTTCAGGGACGGACACGCAAGCCTGTGGGCCGAGGGGATGACCACGGCCATGATGCTTTCGGTGGCCCGGGAGATGGATGAGGCCGGCTTTGCCTCCATGGATTTCATTGCCACGAGCCACTTCCTCAAGTGCGTAAGGGAGCTGCGGGAAGACCCTTGGGAGAGGATCCGGCTCCTCTCCCGGAAGATCCGGAAGACCCCGTTGTCTCTCATGATGCTCCACAGCGTCACGACCTTCGACCTGACCCCTTTCTCCATCCTGGAACTATGGATCGACCGGATTGCGGCGAACGGCATCAGGAGAGTCCAGTTCATGGACCCCTCCAACGACATGAGTTTCCGGATCCCCGAGTGCGTCGGGTTCGCCAGGAAAGCGGGCCTCGAGGTGGCGCAGTCCCTGGTCTACTCCTATTCCCCCAAGCACACGGACGCGTACTATGCCAGGAAGGTCCGGGACGCCGCGGCGCTGGGGGTCGACGCCATCTATCTGAAGGATTCAGGAGGGCTCCTGACCCCGGATCGCGTCCGGACGCTGGTGCCCATTTTTCTGGAGAACGCGGGGGGGATCCCGGTGGAACTGCACTCCCACTGCACCACGGGTCTGGCGCCCCTGGCCTATCTCGAGGCGGTCCGACTGGGCATGGACACCCTCCACACCTCGATTCCGCCCCTGGCCAACGGCTCTTCGCAGCCATCGGTCTTCAACCTCCTCGACAACCTCGACGCCATGGGATATTCCTCCAGTCTGGACCGGAATACCCTCGGAGAGATCGCCGGCCGGTTGAACTATATCGCCAGGAGGGAGGGTTTGCCCGTCGGGGCTCCGCTGGAGTACAGCGAGTCCCAGTTCCGGCACCAGACCCCCGGGGGCGTCATCTCCAATCTGAAGCACCAGTTGGCACAGCTCGGGATCGGCCATCGGCTGGAGGAGGTGCTCCAGGAGATCATCCAGGTTCGAGAGGAGTTCGGGTACCCCATTCTGGTCACCCCCTTTTCCCAGTTCCTGGTCACCCAGGCGACGCTGAACGTGGTTTCCGGCAAGCGTTACGGGCAGGTCATAGACGAGTTGATCAAGTATGCACTGGGTTTCTGGGGGGAGGAGGCGAGCTCCTCCATGGATCCGAACATCAAGGACCGGATCCTCTCTCTGCCCCGGGCCACGGAGCTCTCCGGGTGGAAAGTGCCTCAGCCGACTGTGGCCGAGGTCCGGAAAGAGCTTGACTGCGAGGGGGTCGATGACGACGAGATGCTGCTCCGGTTCATTGTCCGGGACGGGAAGGCGATCGAAGAAATGAGAAAGGCCGGCCCCCCTGCAGAATACCCGATCGGTTCGAAGTCTCTCGTGGCCCTTCTCCGGGAGCTCATGAGTCAAAAGCACCTTTCCGAGGTCTTCCTGCAGAAGGATGACTTCTCTCTGAGACTCCTCAGCAGGTAGCTCTCGGACTACACGCTGACCTTGAAGGAGATGTTGAGCCTTGCCCGGTAGCTGTGGACCTTTCCGTTCTCCACGGTGAGATCCAGTCTGGTGACCTCCGCAACCCGCAGGTCGTCGAGGGTCTTGCCCGCCGTCTCCACCGCGACCCTGGCCGCATCCTCCCAGGACAGTTCGCTCGTCCCAACGAGTTCGATGATCTTGTATGTGCGGCTCGTCATGGCCCTCCTCCTTTCGAAAACACAGACACCGGGGCGAAGGATGGAGAGAAGTGATAAGCAGGTGATAAGCAGGTTTCCATCGCCCCAAGACTTCATCGCTCCATTCCTCTCACGCCGCCTCGGCCGGAAGCGGTTTTTGCGCGCGCGCCTGTCTCGCCAACCGGGACTTCAGCAGGAAGGTGAGCAGTGCACCGATGATCAGCAGTATCCCCGCCGTCGCGAAGGATGAAGAGAACCTCCCGCTGCCGGCATACAGCACCTGGGAAAGCCTGCTCAGGACAAAGCCGCCGATCCCCCAGGCCGAGAAGACCAGACCGTAATTGATGCCGAAGTTCTTCAACCCCCAGAGGTCCTTCGTGTAAGAGGGAAAAAGGGAGAGGTTGGTACCGTAGTTGAAACCGAGAAAGGTGGCAATGAGCACCACCGGAAAAGCGCTCGCCTTTTCGGCCCCGACCACCGGGATGGCCATGAACATGAGTACGGCCTGGAAGGCGAGCATGATGACGAGCGTGTTGCTGCGGCCGATCTTGTCCGAGATCACCCCGGCAATGATCCGCCCGGCCGCGTTCCCTATCGCCAGGATGGCCACGGCGATAAAGGCCATGTCGCCCATGCTCTTCTGGGCCATGCCGGCGACGCTTCCGATCACCATCAGCCCTGCACCGGCGGCGATGAAGAAGATCACCCAGAGGAGGTAGAAGTCCGGC
>JAGVAP010000030.1 GCA_020060215.1 Deltaproteobacteria bacterium
CGATCTTCTAGGCCTTGCCCCGACCGCCCTTCGCGGCGAGACCGGGGTGCGGACGACAGCCGAGGATCAGGAGCCCGGAGGGCTGGATTACGAGGGTGTCGAGAAGAAGCTCAGAGAGCTGATCGACGAGCTGGAGAAGCTGCGCAAAGACGCCTCGGAGAAGCTCCGGAAGGAGCTCATCCCGCGGCTGGAAAGGGAGATCGACAGGCTTAAGGAGTGGCTGCGGGATTTTCGACTGAAGCGGCAGAACGAACCCCGGACGCGAGAAACCTGAATCTTCCGCCACAAAGACACAAAGGCACCAAGGGAATCATTTGCTCTTCTTGGTGTCTTCGTGACTTGGTGGCGTAATTCTTCTCTGGTCTCCCGGGTCAAGCTAGGTCCAGGGTCCGGGGTCCAAAAGACCTTTTGGACCGGCGGAGCCGCAGGGACCCGGGACCCTAGCGACCTTCATCCACCTCCCTGAATCCCCAGTACGGATAATCCAGAACGTATTCCCCCACCGCTCCGGGGTTGTTCTCCCTGCTCGCCACGAGCCAGAGAGCGCTCTTCCTCGTCTCCAGGGGGTCGGTGGTCTTCAGCGGGTCGGTCGACGGCACGAGGATGAGGGCATTGTCCGCGCTGTACTCGATGTCGCCCGATTCCTTGAAAGAGCCGAGGTCGGGTCTCTGATCGTAGCGGCCCCCTTCTCCTCTCGACAACTCGGAGACCACGAGGAAAGTGACGTTCTGCTCGTCCCGGATCGCCTCCATATGGCGTAGCCACTCGTCTATGCCGGTCCTGCGTTCCGAGAGGTTCCTGAAAGGGAGCTTGTGGAGGCTGTCGACCACGAGAAGGGCGTACTCCTTCCGGGTTTCGTGCTGCAGAAAATCGATCTGCCTTCTCATGATCTCGGGACTGAGCTTCCGATCCGTGACGACCCTGAAGAAGGGGAGCAGCTCCGTGAGCTCCACTTGGGCCTCCTCCAGCCTCCTGGCGGCCGACGGATCCAGGCATCCCTCTTTGAGCTCTCTCTCGGCGACCCGGCTCAACCGGCAGAGCGTCCGCGTATAGATCTTCTCGCGGCCGTTCTCGAAGTCATAGTAGATGACGGGTGTCTTCCTTCTGGCCATCTCCGTAGAGATCTGCATGAAGAAACAGGACTTCCCGGCCTTGGGCTGACCGCCCATGATGTTGATCCCCCGAATTCCATCCAGGGCCTCATCCAGCTTCCGGAAGCCGGTGCTCAGCCCCGCCAGCTCCCGCCCCTTTTTTCTCTCGAGGGCGGCCTGGAACAGCCTGTGCTCCTTCTCGACGGCGCTGAACGGGGAATAGGACCTGGATCCCCTGATCAGGCCGGTTACCGCGGCCCTGAATTCCTTTCCTTTCTCCATGGAGAGAAGGGAGGGACTGAAATCGCGCTTCGCAGCGGGAGGCCACGGGATGATCCGGGCCTTGTACCCCATCCTCGTGGCCAGACTTCGGGCGGAGAGAGAGGGCTCGGGAGAGTTGTTCATCCAGATCAACAGGTGTCTTATGCTGCGGAACCGGTCCGGTTCGATGGACTCAAGGTCCGTAAAGGAAGGGACTGCAATACCGGGGAACCCGAGCTCCTTGACGGAAAGGAGGTTCTTTTCCCCTTCGACGATGAAGAGGGCTCCGTCCCTGCATCGCTCGATCTCCTGCCCGTTGAAGATCCGGAACGGTTCGGAGAAGAAGTCGGGATCGCCGTGCCAGAACTGGTCTTCCTCGCGTCCGGGCAGGACGAACCGGGCTGCATAGCAGTTGCCGTCTTCCTGGAAATAGGGGTATACCATGTAGCGGCCGTTGTAGCCGATCCTCATCTCCTCTACGGTGCCCCTGGATGCCCCGATCTCCTCGAAGCAGGCGTACTGTTCCCGGCCCATCAGGGCCTGGTACTTCTTCACCTCCCCGTTGAGATTCCTGGCAGGATAAGCCGCGTCCCTTGCGAAAGGCTGGGCTTCCGGATCATAGCCTGGGATCCCTGCGGGCTCCAACCCCAGGCACTCTCCGAAGTGCAGGGGAAACCCGCCCGGCCTGCATCGGCCGAGACAGCGGAAATAGCCGAAGAACAGGCTCTCGGGATCGAGATAGGCCACCAGCGTGGACCTGCTCTCTCTTTTCATGGCTGCGCAAAAAGGACAGGGCGCCTTGAGGATGCTCCCCTCGATGTTCGCCCCGCTCAGATGCTCCATGTAGAACCTCTTGACCTCATCAGCACGTTCCACGGGCAACCTCCTATGCGGTCCGGGGATTTATAGCACAGGCGAGCGGAAGAGGCAAAGGAGCCGGAGGAACCGGCAGAATGTCCAATTTCCAAGGAAGGAACAGCCGAATGTCCAATATCCAATGTCCAATGTCCAATATCCAGGGCAGGAAGGATGGTGCAGGAAGGGGAGGACGGCAGAATGTCCAATGTCCAATATACAATTTCCAAAGGAAAAAACAGCCGAATGTCCATGTCGGAATGTCCATGGAAAAGAAGATGGTGCGGCAGGGAAAGAGGCTGTTGACAGGGAGGAGGAGCGTTTCTATCCTAGTGCTCATCCTGAAATGACCCGTTTTCCGGATTCGCGCGATCAGCCGGGGGCCTGCCTTACAGAGATTAGGCTGGTAGCTGAACGCTGACGGCTGAAAGCTCCGTTGAAGCATGGCCAACGAGATTCCGGACGGCCGTGATCCAGAAGGAAGAAAGGCCCCTTGATACCAAAAATGACAAACCGAATCGTCTTTTTGCTTCTTGTCCCCCTCGCCACTATCCTCGTCTCCTTTTCCCAACCCCGGGCAGCGACCGTGGATGTCGAGGTGGTCCACTCCCGGGACCGCTATGCCGCAGGAGAGGTCTACCCGGTCGCGTTCCGGCTGTCCGTCAAGGAGCCCTGGTACATCCACGGCAATGAGGCGGGGGAGGAGGGGATCATCCCCACCGTCATGCAGTTCGAACGGTCGCCCGGAGCGGCTATAGAGTCAGTCCGGTGGCCGGTCCCCGGAAAGATGAAGTTCGATTATGGTCCGGGTTCGGTGGAGGTCTTCTCCAAGGAGGTGCTTGTCCCGGCATCTCTCCGCGTCATGAAAGGCGATCCAGCAGGAGATCGGGTCATCAGAGGGAAGCTCCGGTATCAGGCGTGTTCCCCCACAGCCTGCCTTCCGCCGGAAGAGGTTGCGTTTACCGTCCATGTCACGGTCGCCCCGCCCGGAACGGATGGGAAGGCCGTCAATAGCGAGGTATTCAATGCCATCCCCCGGAGCGGACCGGAGGCCGCATTCTGGTTTACGCTCATCGGCCTGTTTGCCGGTGGACTGGCGCTCAATCTCACCCCCTGCATCTACCCGCTCATACCGATCACCGTTTCCTACTTCACGGGCCGTGCCCAGAGGGGTTCGGGCGGGGCTGTCCTGCATGCCTCCCTCTATATGCTCGGTCTTGCCACCACCAATGCGGCCCTGGGTCTCTTCGCCGCCCTCTCCGGTGGTATACTCGGGGCCGCGCTCCAGAGCCCCTGGGTGCTCATGCTGGTCTCCCTGGTCCTGATCCTGCTGGCGACAAGCTTCTTCGGGTTCTGGGAGATCCGCCTTCCCCCTTCGCTCACGAGGCTTGCGGCAAGAAATTTCGGAGGCATCCTCGGCAGCCTCTTCATGGGACTCACGCTGGGCATTGTGGCGGCGCCCTGCATCGGGCCTTTCATCCTGGGTCTCCTCACGTACGTGGGACAAAAGGGCGACCCTTTCCTGGGCTTCCTCTACTTCTTTGTCCTCAGCCTGGGGATCGGACTGCCTCTGGCGGTCCTTGCTTTGTTTTCCGGGGCCGTTCGGAAACTCCCCCTTTCCGGGGACTGGATGCTGTGGGTCAGAAAGGGTATGGGTTGGGTCCTGGTGGGAATGGCCGCCTATATTGCAGGCCCCATCATCCCGTCGCACACCGGACAGACCGCACTCCTCTCCGGTGTGATCCTTGCAGCCGCCCTTCACCTTGGGTGGCTCGACCGCACCGGCATGCAGCACAGGAACTTCCGGCTGTTCAAGAGAGTCATCGGCGCTGTCCTTGCCGTCTCGGCGGCGGTCCTGATGATCCATTCCGCGGCCGGACGGGAGGGGATCCGCTGGAGCCCCTATGACGACGGCCTCCTATCGAAGGCCGCGGCAGAAGGGAAACCGGTCATGATCGACTTCTACGCCGACTGGTGCGGCCCGTGCAAGGCCATGGAGAGGGGTGTATTCAGGGAACCGGAGGTCGTGGAAACGAGCCTGCGGTATGCGACCCTGCGTGTGGACCTCACGACGAGGGGGCAGGGCGAGGATGAGCTTCTGAGCCGCTACAAGATCCGGGGAGTGCCGACGGTCGTCTTTCTGGACAGGGCAGGGAACGAACGGCGGGAGCTGAGGATCGAATCCGTGGTAGGCAGGGAGGAGCTCCTGCAGCGGATGAGAAGGGGGCTGCAGAATCGGTAAGGGGCACAGGCGCAAAGCGCGAAGGGCAAGGGTCGTTTCATCTGGACTCCGCGCTCGCAACCTTCTCTGCGGGGGAACTTCTTCTGGGAGCGAGTCCATTGCTCTGGAACCGGGGGCATGCCTACCAGCGAATCAGGCCGCTTCCCCAGGTGAGCCCCCCTCCGAAGACCGGGAGACAGACGAGTTGGTTGTTCTTGATGCTCCCGTCGCGCACGGCCTCATCGAGCGCAATGGCGCAGGATGCGGAGGAGATGTTCCCGTACTTGTGCAGGGTCACGTAGAACTTCTCCATGGGGACCTTGATGCTCTTTGCGATGGACTGAAACATCCTCAGGTTGGCCTGGTGCGGGATGAACCAGTCGATCTTCTCCACCTCCACACCGTTAAAAGAGGCGGCCTCCTTGATCGAATCCACAAAGTGCCTGACCGCCACCCTGAAGCTGGCATTGGCCTCGATCATGTTCAGCGTGTGAAGCCCCTTGTCGACGCTCTCATGGGAGATGGGGGTCGTTCTGGACCCTCCCCCCGGGAGCAACAGGTCTTTCCCGTTTGCGCCGTCCGTGTGGATATGGGTGGAGAGAAGCTCGTGTCCCTTGTCGCCCCGGGCCAGGACGGCTGCTCCTGCGCCGTCACCCCAGAGGATGCAGGTGGTCCTGTCCTTCCAGTTCAGGGTCCGGGTCATCACCTCGGAGGCTGCCACCAGTACGGTCTTTGAGTGGCCCGAGAGGAGATACTGGGTTGCGACGTTCAATCCGAAGATGAAGCCGGAACACGCCGCAGTCACGTCGAAGGTAATGGCCTGCGGGGCATCCAGGCTCGCCTGAAGCCAGTTCGCGGCGGCAGGGCAGCAGGTGTCGGGGGTGATGGTGGCCACGATGATGAGGTCGAGATCGGACGGTTCGAGCCCGGCCATCTCGAGGGCCTTTCTGGAGGCGTGAAGGGCGAGATCGGAGGTCGTGACACCCGGATCGGCAATCCTGCGCTCCCTGACCCCGGTGCGCTGGGCGATCCACTCGTCGGTGGTATCCAGCCCCATCTTCTGGAGGTCAAAATTGGTGAGCCTTTTCGGAGGAACGTATGAGCCGGTCCCAAGAATGGTGATCTTTTTCATGCCTGGTCCAGCTTCCTCTTTGTTCGGTCGCTAGAGATGGTCATCTCTCATTCCCCTTCTCATCGTCTCCGCCGGCGAGGATCGCCTCTTCTGCAGGAGAGCACGGGATGAGGAAAAGATACTACTATCACGGGCGAAACATTGTCAATTCGCAAAATATTCTTTAGAACAGTTGAAGGTAGACTGAACCGCGAAAACGCAAAGGACGCGAAGAACTCTCCGGCAGGAACTCGGCGCCTTTGCGGTTCAAGGCTCTTCATCTTTTCCCGGAGGTCATCCATGGCCGCAGACGAATTCATCTACCTGGATCACAATGCCACCACCCCGCTGGATCCGGCGGCGGCGGATGCCATGACGCGGATCATGAGGGAGGAGTACGGGAACCCCTCGAGCCCTTACCCGATCGGGGCCCGCGCAAAGTCCGCCCTAGAGGAGGCCAGGGGGGAGACGGCCGCTCTCCTCGGTTGCGAAAGGGATGAAGTGGTGTTCACCTCCGGGGGAAGCGAATCCAACAACATGGTGTTGAAAGGGCTGGTGGACCTGCGGAACCCGGGCCGCTGTCACATCGTCACGTCGGCCGTGGAGCACCCCGCCATCCTGAACCCCGCCCTCTTCCTGATGGAGCTGGGCGCCGACGTCCATTTTCTGGGAGTCGACCGGTTTGGACGCGTCGATCCCGATGACGTCAGGAAGGCCGTGAAACCGAGCACACGGTTGATCTCCATCATGCTCGCCAACAACGAGACCGGCACCCTCCAGCCCATCGAAGCGATCTCGAACATCGCCAGGGAACGCGAGATCCCTTTTCACACGGATGCAGCCCAGGCGGTAGGCAAGATCCCCATCGATGTCCACGGGCTGGGGGTCGATTTCCTCACGGTGGCCGGCCATAAACTTTATGGGCCGAAGGGGATAGGAGCGCTCTTCATGAAGAGAGGCCGGAGGTTGACCCCCCTCATTCACGGGGCGGCACAGGAGGGGGGGCGCAGGGCCGGCACGGAGAACGTCATCCTGGCCGTGGGCCTGGGGGTTGCGTGCCGGGTCGCACGGGAGCGGCTGCAGGAAGATCAGGGCCGCATGCAGCAGATGAGGGATCGGCTCCAGGACCTGCTGTTTGCCGAAATCGAAGGACTTGTCCTGAACGGGCATCCCGGGGAGCGGCTCCCGAACACGCTGAACCTATGCGTGCCCGGCCTCGCAGGCAGTGAGATCCTGGAATCCATCCCGAACCTCTGCGCATCCACGGGGGCCGCCTGCCACGATCGTTCGGTCCAGCTCTCTCATGTGCTTTCAGCCATGGGGGTTCCCGCTGAGATCGGCATGGGCGCATTGAGGCTGACCGTGGGCAGAAGCAACGACATGGGCCAGATCGAACGTGCGGCGGGATGGATCGTCCGCAGGGTCAGGGAGATGAAAAATGGAAAGTGAGACAAGAGTGGAGATCCCCGCCCTCCTGATCATCGACATGGTGAAGGACAACTTCGACAGGAGGAAGAATCCGCCCGTCATGCCCTTTGCCGAAACCATCGTCGAACCGATCAACCGGATCAGGAAGGGCTTCAAGGCGAGGGGCTGGCCCGTCGTCTTCTCTACGGACGGTTTCAGGGTGGACGATTTCATCTTCTCGGGAAGGATGAAGCCCCACTCCCTGGAGGGGACAGAGGGCGCTGAAGTGATCGATGCCCTGGAGCGGGACTCCGAAGACCTGTGGCTTCCCAAACCGAGGTTCTCCGCTTTTTTCAGGACCGCGCTGGAGGGATGGCTCCGGGAGAGGGGAGTCACGCTCTGCGCGGTCGCGGGGATCACCACGAATTTCTGCGTCCTCTCCACGGTGATGGATGCCGTCTGCTGCGATTTCAGGGCGGTCATCCTGGAGGATTGCACGGCGGCGGTCTCAGAGGAGGTGCACCGGAAGACCCTCAGTCTCTACCGCCGGAGCGCCCTGTATCCCCTCCTCAGGGTCCTCTCTTCGGTGGAGCTGGTTTCGGAGCTGGAACAGCAACACTCCATCGCCATTTGATCTTTTCTTGCGAGCGCCGATCGCGGAGGAAACTTCCTGCGGTTTTCTCCAGGGGGTGAACGTTCTTACGAGGTGGAGAAGAGATGCCGGAATCGGAAAAGGTCGGCGGCGGAGCCGTTCCCTGGCGCTATCTGCTCTTGTTTGACCTGTTTCTCTTTGCCCTGCTGGTCCTCTCCACCCGGCTCGCCACACTTCTCCACGAACTGCTGGGGCACGGCCTTACCGCAGCCGCCCTGGGGGGCGCGGTCCGCGGCATACGGGTCTCTCTGTTCGGTGGGGGAAATGCCTACTATCAGTTCCATGCCGAGCTTGACCCGACAGCTCTGTTTGCGGTCTCCTTTGGCGGTATCCTGATCAATCTCCTGACAGGCGCGTCCGCCCTTGCGCTGGCAACCAGGCCCGGGGTCTATCGGGGCCGAACCGTCTTTCTTTCGGTCTTCGGAATGGTGAGCCTCTGGGGGGGTCTTGCTTATTCGAGCCTCGGTTTCTATTACGGGGTGGGAGATCCGGCCGTCGCGGTGAGGGGACTCGCCGGAGCAGGCGAATGGCTCTGGCTCCCTTTCCTTGCAGCCGCGCCCGCGGCGGCCTTCTGGGGCGGGCGAGCCTTCACCAGGGTCATCCGGTCCTGGTTCCCGATGGACGGATTTGCCCGAAAGACTCTCCTCCTCGCCCTCACCCTCGGGGTGACGGGAGCCGTTTATGCCGGCATCTATATCGCGGCCGAGCAGAGATCGGTCGCGCTCGAAACCGCATCGATCGCCCAGATGCGTGCGGAGGAAAAGATCAGGGCCGAAAAGAGGGCTGAGCACCGCAGGCAGTTGCGGCAAACCCATCCCGAGTGGACGGAAGAGGAGCTTGCTCGAGCGCTGGAGAGGGTCACCCTGGAGGTGCATCCCGAAGAGGTGCCGAGAAAACCTCCCCTGATCCCCCTCCTGGCCGTTGCCTATCTGGCAGGATTCCTTCTTTCGATTCACCGTTCGGAGGAATCCAGACCACCAGTCCCGCGAATATCTCCTCTCGTTGCATTCTCTAGTACCCTTCTCGCCGTGGCGGTTCTGGCCGTCCTGGTCGTCACCGACGGCTGGATCTGGATCCCATCTTAGTGGTTGATCTTTCACCTTTAGGATGGCATAAGCCTTGCAAATTATCCGTCCAAAAGGGTCGGTTCCTATCCAGGTGCGGGCGTGTGTCCCGGATGAGGTCTATCGAGCTCCAACCCAGGGGGTTTTAGAGAAATGAAGCGGTCTGGCCTGCTTTCTGTCCCCGTACTTGCAGTCATCTTGGTATTTTGCTTTGCGACCGGCAGCCGGGCGCAGGACACCTCAGGGGGAGAAGCTGGCCCCGGCAAGAGCCCGAGGGCGGAGGAATTTGACCGGGAAGCCCTCCAGAAGCTGAAAAAGCTCCCCCCGCAGCAGGTCGAGGAACTCGACGCCAGGCTTGCCGAAGCCTTGACGCTCTTCTATGACCGGGAGTACGCGCGCGCTCTGCCCATCTTCCGGGAGATCGCCGGCACCGTGGAGACCATGGACATCATGTTCTGGGCGGCGTCCGCCGCGGCAGGGGCAGGGAATGCCGACGCCGCCATAGAGAACTTCAAACGGATGCTCGAGATCGACCCGAGTCTGTACAGAGTCAGGCTGGAACTCGCGACCGTCTACTTCCGGATGGGGAGATATGACGATGCACGGGCAGAGCTTCGGACCGTCCTGGAGGCGAGACCACCGGAGCCGGTCAGGAACAACATCGAGAAGATGCTTGCGGCCATCGACGAGAGGACCAGAAGGGTTTTCGCAGGGGTGCGGGGATCCCTCGGCATACAGCGGGACGGCAATGTGAGCGCCGGGCCGGACAAGGAGTTCATCACCATCCCTGAAGGGCGCGGGACCATCGGCCCCCTCACCGAAACCCAGAAAGGCCTGAGCGACTGGGTCACGGTGGGGACCGCGTTCGGCACCTTCACCTATGATTACGGGGACAGGGGTTCCTGGATGTGGAACACGACGGGCTCCTTCTACCAGACCCACAACTTCAAGTACCACCAGTTCGACTACACCCAACTGAGGGTGACCACAGGACCTTGGTGGGTCGGATCGAGGAGCATCCTCAAATTGCCGGCAGGGTATGCCTACAACATGTATGAACATGAGGACCTCTACCATTCCTATGACTTCGCCCCCAGTTACGAGTATTTCTTCACGCCCCGTTTCAGCCTCCAGGGGATCTACTCCTACGCACGCGAAACCTACGCCTACTCCGCCGTGCCGGCGGACGACAGGACGGGCCAGGACGGCGTCATCCGCGCCTGGGAGCTGAACCCCAATCTCTATTTCAACAACCGGAAGGACATCCTCTCCTTCTACATCGGCGATGAGGATTCAAACACCAAGAGCCGGGTGTATACCTATGACGCGATCAACCTGGGCGTAGCCTATTTCAAGCTGTTCGAGCTATGGAACGGCGAGATGGAGTTCTACGGCAGGTATCGATATACCAGGAGAGAATATGCGACCCCTGCCGTGCTGTGGCCTTCGGCATTCCTGAGGACGGACGAGAGACACAACTTCTACTTCGTGTTGAGCAGGAATATTTCCAAGAACCTCTTTGCCTCGATCTCCTACAACTTCATCAACAACGAATCCAACACGGAGCTGTACGACTTCGAGAAGGATGTGTGGGCTTTTACGGTAGGGTTCAAGTTCTGACGAAACGCCGGAATCCCTCTGGAACAGCTTTGGGCAAGCATTCTGCAGGATGGGTGGAGCGAAGCGAAACCCATCGATCGGGATTCGAGAGGGCGAAGACTTCGTAGATGATGGGTTTCGCTTCGCTCCACCCATCCTACACCCAACCGCTTTACGGCTAGGGAGGTGATTAGATGAAAACGCTCTTCAGGTGCGCGGTGTTCCCGGCGCTCTTGGGTGGTCTGCTGATCTTGGTCCCCTTTGTGTTGGATGCGCAGACGAACCGGGGCGTGTCCGTCCCCCCCGAACGACTCCCGAAGGAGCTGCGTGATCTCTCCCCGCGAGACTACTTCGTCCAGTCGGCACAAGAGAAGGTGGGGGTCATCCATGCGCTGGAAGGGAAAGTGATCGTCATCCATGAGACCACCGGAGAGGCCTATTTCGCCATGGCCGGGGATCCGGTGCATGAGAAGGATACCCTGATTACCCTCTCCGATTCCAAGTGCCGTATCCGGTTTGTGGATGAGGATCTGGTCACCATGGCGCCCGAGACCCGGTTCAGCGTAGAAGACTTTGAAGACCAGAGAGAGGAGGGCAGGAAGAGATCCCTTTTCAAGATGATCAAGGGGAAGGCGATGTTCTACGCCATGCGGCTCTTCCGATACAAGGATACCCGGTTCACGGTGGCAACGCCCACCAATACGATCGGCGTGAGGGGGACCAAGTTCGGCGCTCATGTCTATTACCTGAATGAAGGGACAGCGGACCGGGGTGTTCGGGTCGCCGACATCCGGGGCGGGATCGCCCCTTATCTTGCCCAGGCCGCAACCGGCCGGAGCTTCACCGACTGCTTCTCCGAGGACGGGGTGCTCGATGTGGACGGTCAGACCGTGGCTCCGGGGCAGATGTTCAGCGGCCGGACCGGACAGGTGATCCCGACGCCCCCCGAGGTGATCCGCTCGTTTCAGCAGGAAACGGAGATCAGGACCGACGGGGCCACAAGCCCGGGGCCCGATCAAGGGGGGGCCGAGAAGGAAGCGGCTTCCCCCCCGCCACCGGCCGCGGTGACCGGCGGCGTCGCCCCGCTTGTCGCGGACATCCAGGCGAACATCACGAACGTCGTGCAGCTCCAGACCGTGCAGGAGGTAGAAAAGGAAAACGAGCAGCCCGAGCACAAGCCGCGAAAGGACATCGGGTACTTTGCCGCCATGCTCACCAGTACTCACGGCTCGGGATACCTGAAGGACGTATTCATCCAGTTCGACGACCATGTCCAGTATGAAAACGGTGTGGCCAAAGGCATGGGCCTAGCCGACAGCGGAAGCTACATCGAAGGCAAGGCCGTGGGCGTTTCCGATACGGCTCCTGGCCTGAGCCGGATCAACCTGGGCGTTTCGGGGGACTCGGGAGACCTGGGCAGCACCCGGCTGATCCAGGACACGTCCATCGGGAGCAATGATTACATGAAGTGGGGTTACTGGACCATGACCGAGCTGGTGACGATCGGAACCGAAGATTACTACATCAACAACAAGGCCTACTATCTCATCGGGCAGGCCACGGACAACCTCGATAGAGTCAGGAACCTGGGCAACGTCACCTACAGCGGCAGTGCATGGGGGACTTTCTGGTCCGCGGCGGGCGGCGCGGACATGAGCGGTAGTTTCAACACCAAGGTCAATTTCAACAGCGGGGCCCTGACGGACTTCAACCTCAGTGTTTCAGGGGGAGGCAGGTCCGCCTCCATCTCCGGGGCCGGCGGGAACATCTATGAATATGGCAATCTCGCAAACAACAGCTGCAGCCACTTCGACATCGATCACGCCAGCGGGGAGTGGAAACTGGACGGTGTGGCGCCGGTCTACAAGGCCGCGCAGGGAACCCTGTACGGGCCGAACGGCGAGCACATCGGAGGCGTCTGGGGCATGTACGGGAACAGCTCGGAAGGCGCAGCGGGAATCTTTCAAGGGAGCCGATAGAGCCCTCGTATGAGACTTCAAGAATGATGCAAGATTCAGGATGCAGGATCCAGGTTAAATACAGTTCTCCACCATGGGTCTCGGTTCTTTCTTTCATCCCGGATCCTGCATCTTGGATCCTGGTCAATCCTTGTATGAAACGAAGTCTCAAGAGATGGTTTCACCGCCGAGACGGTACCAGAGATCGCAGAGAGCGAGAATTAAGCTCTTCCTGATCTGCGCGACGATCACTCCGGTCGAGGGACCGGGCCTTTTTTCCTCTTTTCGATCTCCAGCATCCTTCGCCGGACCTCTCTCTCCTGCCCTCGACCGGTGGGTTTGTAGAAGACGCTCTTTCTGATCTTCTCCGGCAGGTACTCCTGCTCCACCCATGCGCCTGGATAGTTGTGGGGATAGAGATAGCCCCTGGAGTAACCCAGCTGCTTCATCAGCGTGGTTGGGGCATTTCGGATGTGAAGAGGGACCGGCAGGGCGCCGCTCTTCTCGATTTCCGCCTTCACGCCCTTTTCCGCCATGTAGAGGGCGTTGCTCTTCGGCGCCGACGAGAGGTACACCGCCGCCTGGGCCAGCGCGAGCTCCGCCTCGGGCGGCCCGACCTTCTCCCATGCCTCGAACGCCGCCAGGGTCACCTGGAGGGCCTGGGGATCGGCCATGCCGACATCTTCCGACGCAAATCGGATCATTCTCCTGCAGATGAAGAGAGGGTCCTCCCCGGCCATCAGCATGCGATAGAGCCAGTAGAGAGCGGCCTGGGCATCGCTGCCCCTGAGGCTCTTGTGAAAGGCCGAGATCAGGTTGAAGTGCTCCTCCCCGGCCTTGTCGTAGGGGAGGGACTTCCTGGTGAGGGCCTCCTCTACGGAGCGCAGATCCAGGATGCGCGGTCCTTCCTTCTCCAGGACATGGTTTGCGGCGATCTCCAGGTTGTTGAGGGCCACCCGCGCATCCCCTTCGGCGAGGTCTGTCAGGTAATCCATGGCCGCGGGCTCGACCGTCAGACCCATGGTCCCGAGCCCGGATGCCTCATCGGTCAGGGCCCTGTTCAGGATTGCGCGGATCTCGTCCTCGTCCAGAGGGTGGAGGGTCAGCACCCTCGCCCTGGACAGGAGGGGCGGGATGATCTCGAAGGACGGGTTCTGGGTCGTCGCTCCGACCAGGACGATCAACCCTTTCTCCACATAGGGGAGGAACCCGTCCTGCTGGGCCTTGTTGAAGCGGTGGATCTCGTCGACAAAGAGGATGGTCGGCCTTTGGGTGGCTGCGTAGTGCTTTTCCGCCTCTGCGACCACCTCCCGGAGGTCCTTGATCCCCGAGGTGACGGCTGAAAACGAGCGGAAGACATACCCGGCCTCCCCGGCCATGACCCTGGCCAGGGTGGTCTTGCCGGAGCCGGGCGGTCCCCAGAGGATGACGGAAAAAGGGTGCCCGGACTGAAACGCCTTTCGCAGGGATGACCCGGGCCCGATGAGGTGGTCCTGGCCGACGATCTCCTCGAAGCGGGTCGGCCTCATCCTTTCGGATAGGGGAACGCTCATCTTGCCCTGCCGATCAGGAGTTCGGAGATCCGGGTGAGGGTCCAGCCCATGTCGATCGGTTTTCCGATCACGAGGTCTACCGACCCGGGGGGGATCCGTCCGGAAGGATCTCCGCTGCCGGGATCTCCGATCAGGGCGAGGCCGGCACGCGGTGCGGCCTTCCGGATCCTCCTCACCATGGACTGGGCGTCCCCGGCCGCGGTCCCGGCAATCACCAGGTCGAAGGCCCTGCTCCTGACCTTGTCGAACCCATCGGAGAAGACCTCTGCGGTATCCACGTTGTACCCTTTGCTGGAAAGGACCTGGAAGAGGAGCTCACGGACCAGATGATCCCCCTCTATGATCAGTATCCACAAGTCCCTCCTCTTCCTCGACTGCTTTCCCTGCCGGGCCGCCTTTCGGGTAAGGGGCATCCGGAGGGTGATGGTGGTGCCCCGCCCCTTGCCGCTTTCCAGCTGCAGGTCCCCATGGTGTCTCTTCAGGGCGGCGCGGGCCATACACAGACCGAGGCCGTCGGAGCCCTTTGTGGTGAAGAAAGGATCCATGACCTTCGGCAGATGCTCTTCAGGGACGCTCGAACCGCTGTCCTGGATGTACACGCAGGCGTAGCCGGCACTCTCCTCGGTCGTGATATAGAGGTCTCCCCCCCTGGGCATGGCTTCCACGGCGTTGGTGATCAGCTCCATCACCGCGTTCCTGATCTCTTCCGGGTCACCTATCACGGGGGAGGCTTGTCTCGAATAGGAACGGAAATGGATGGGCGTCGCTCGACCATCAGCGCCGTCCAGATTTCCCTGCAGGATCGAAATCGCTTCCTCGACCACCTTTCCGAGGTCAAAAGGGATGACCCGCGACGGCTCCGGCTCGTCCCTTGAGAGCGTTTCAAGGCACCGGGTGAGGGAAACCAGTTCATTGGCGGCAGCGACCAGGGGCGGATTCAAGGGGCCCCGGGTCTTCTGCCGTGCAACATAATCGCTCAGGGCCCGCACCGAGGGGGTCAGTTTGCGAGCCAGTCCGGCGCTCATGACGGCAATGAGGTCGTCCTTGTGCGCGCTGATCAGATTTCGCTCCCGTTCTCTCCTCGGACCCGAGAGGGCAAGCTCAGCGAGGAATGCGGCGCGGCCCTGGTAGGTGATCCTATGAAGGGTGAAGTCGCAGCCGACCGCCTCCCCCTCCCTGGTCAGGAGATCGATCTCCTGCGGTTCCGGGCTGCCGTTGTCTCCGAAGTTCCTGTCCTGTAGGAAGGCGGAGCGGTGACGGGTATGGATCAGTTGCGCAAATTCCATCCCCTGGACTTCCTCTCGACCGTATCCGAGCGTCTCCAGGGCTCTCCCGGTGATCTCCCTTATTTTTCCCCCTTGAATGACCGCGAAAACCGAGGGAAGGGAATCGAGGATCGCGTCCGCCCTGGCCAGGGTCTTCCGGAGCTCGTGGTTCTCCCTGCGGATGGAGTTGATCGTCTCCTCGGCATCCCGTCTGCTTTCGGGGAACTTCCTGCCTGACCTGTCCGGACGAGTCGTGTCCTTCCGCTGCATGGAACCTGTCCTGTCCTAGAGATGAGGGAATCGCATCGGAAAAGGGTTTCGGGGAAACACATATACGAGGCGGCCCTCCGCCATGGGAGGGCCTATATTAACTGTGGACTTGGGGTTGAATCTTCTATAATCTACCATAGCTGTCGCGGGCCCTTCAAGCGAGAAAGTGGGCCCCTCAGGGATCAGAGAATTCAGCCACAAAGGCACTGAGACACAAAGAAGGATTCCTTGGTGTCTTCGTGTCTTGAGGGCAGTGTTTCACTTTCGAGCGCAAAAGAATATTTGGAGTCAAGAAGCGTGTCCTCCTTTGTGCACCTCCACGTCCATACGGAATTCAGCCTGCTGGACGGTGCAATTCGGATCCGAGATCTCCTGAAAAAGGCGAGCCTGCTGGGCATGGAATCCGTGGCCATCACGGACCACGGAAACCTGTTCGGGGCAGTGCAGTTCTTCAGTCAGGCGGCCAAGTCGGGGGTCAAGCCCGTCCTCGGGTGCGAGGTGTATGTGGCGCCAAGAAGCCGGTTCGACAGCGCGCCCACCCCGGACGGCGGTCCGAGCGCATACCACCTGATCCTCATCGTCAAGAACCAGGAAGGGTACAAGAACCTCAGCCGGCTGGTTACCCTGGGGCATCTGGAAGGGTTCTATTACCATCCGCGGGTGGACATGGATCTGCTTCGGGAGCATCATTCCGGCCTCATCTGCCTTTCCGCATGCCTGAAGGGCCAGATCCCCTCGCTCCTGATGAGCGAACGTTTGAAGGAGGCCAGGGAGAAGACGATCGAGCTCGCATCCATATTCGACGGCGGCCGATTCTTCCTGGAGGTGCAGGCAAACGGTCTGCCCGAGCAGGCCAAGGTCAACGAGCTCCTCAGGGATCTGGGGAGGAGACTCTCGATCCCCCTTGCCGCCACGAACGACTGCCACTACCTGAACCGGCAGGACGCCGAGACCCATGATACCCTGCTCTGCATCCAGACCGGGAAATCGATCAACGACCCGAAGCGGCTCAAGTTCTCAACCGATCAGTTCTTCTTCAAGTCCAGGCAGGAAATGGAGGAGCTCCTGGGGGATGATCAGGAGGCCCTGGACAATACGGGGGAGATTGCCCGTTCCTGCCAGTTCGAGATGGAGTTCGGCCGGTACAAATACCCTGTATTCTGTTCCTCGGATTCCGACCGGGAGATCGACCTCAACGAGATGCTCACCGAAGAGGCAAGAAAGGGGCTGGAGAGGAGACTGAAGGAGAATTCCGGTCCCGAGGGCGGGCCCCTCCATGCGCCGGTGGAGGAATATCGGGAGCGGCTCGAATTCGAGTTGAAGACCATCACCAAGATGGGTTTTGCAGGGTACTTCCTCATCGTGGCCGATTTCATCAGTTACGCGCGCCGCACCGGGATCCCCGTGGGCCCGGGCCGCGGGTCCGCAGCCGGTTCCCTGGTGGCCTACTCGCTGAACATCACCAACGTCGATCCCCTGCGGTACGGTCTCCTGTTCGAGCGGTTCCTGAATCCCGGCAGGATCAGCATGCCGGACATCGATATCGATTTCTGCATCAACGGCAGGGACGACGTCATCCGATACGTGTCGGAGAAGTATGGCCGGGAGAACGTCGGGCAGATCATCACCTTCGGTACCATGAAGGCGAGGGCGGCCATCCGGGATGTGGGCCGCGCCCTCGGGGTCGCGTACGGAGACGTGGATCGCATCGCCAAGCTCGTCCCCCTGGGGCCGCAGGTGAGCCTAGAGCAGGCGATCCAGGATGAGCCGGACCTGAAAAAGATGACGCAGGGCGAAGGCAGCGAAGGAAAGCTCCTCGCGATCGCCCGCTCCCTGGAAGGCCTCGCCCGGCATGCCTCGACCCATGCATCGGGGGTCGTCATCTCGGACCGGCCGCTCGTCGAATACCTTCCGCTTTTTAAGGGAACGAACAACGAAATCATGACCCAGTTCACCATGGATCAGATCGAGAAACTGGGTCTGATCAAGTTCGATTTCCTGGGCCTGAAGACCCTCACCGTGATCAAGCAGGCCCTCCAGCTGATCGAAAGCACCGAGGGAAGGAAGATCGATATCGGGCGGATCCCGCTGGATGACGAGGCCACCTTCCGGTTGTGCGGGGAAGGAAGGACCACGGGCGTGTTCCAGCTGGAGAGTTCCGGGATGAAGGATCTCCTGAGGAGACTCCGGCCCGAGGTCTTCGAGGACATGGTCGCCCTCGTCGCCCTCTACCGGCCCGGTCCCCTCGGCAGCAACATGGTTGACGACTTCATCACGGGAAAGCACGGGAAGACCAGGATCAAGTACCCCCTCCCGCAGCTCGAGCCCATCCTGAAAGAGACCTACGGCGTGATCCTCTACCAGGAGCAGGTCATGAAGATCGCGCAGGTCCTGGCGAACTATTCGCTGGCCGAGGCGGACGAACTGAGGAAGGCCATAGGGAAAAAGAAACAGGATGTCCTGGCGGAGCACCGGGAGCGTTTCTGCCAGCGGGCCTCGGCCAACGGGGTGGATATCAAGGCGGCCGAGAAGCTCTTCATGCTGATCGACAAGTTCGGAGGATATGGATTCAACAAGTCCCACTCCGTCGCCTATGCCCTGATCGCCTACCAGACCGCTTACCTGAAGGCCCACTTCCCCGTTCAGTTCATGGCCGCCCTCCTGACGCAGGACATGGGAAACCAGGACAAGACCATCAAGAACCTGGCCGAATGCCGGGAGATGGGGATCCGCATCCAGCCCCCGGACATCAACCAGAGCCGCTCCGATTTTTCGGTGGTCGCGGGATCCATCCGCTTCGGGCTGGGGGCCGTGAAGAACGTGGGGCTCAAGGCCGTCGATTCCATCATCGAGGAACGTGAACGCGGGGGGCCTTTCGAGGGGTTGGTCGATTTCTGCAAGAGGATGGACGGCGCCAAGGTGAATCGAAGGGTCATGGAGGGGCTGATCCAGTGCGGCGCCTTCGATTACACCTCCATGGCGAGGGCCCGTCTCTTCGAGTCTCTGAACGGGGTGCTGCGCTCCTGCGGTGCCCAGGACCCGGATCAGCTCAGCATGTTTTCGGGATGGTCCGGCAACGGGAACGGGCCGGATCTCCTCGCATCCGACGAGATCCGGGAGTGGGACGATATCGAGAGGCTGAGGAAGGAAAAGGAGGCCCTCGGATTCTATATCACAGGGCATCCCCTGGACCGTTTCATGTCGGAGATCGAGCGGTTTTCGACCTGCACCGTTCAGGGCCTTTCGAACCTGCAGGACAAGTCCACGGTCCAGGTCGCGGGGGTCATCGAGAGCCTGAAGCTCAAGAGGACCAAGAAGGGGGACAGGATGGCCATTCTCAACCTCGAAGACCAGACGGGGGCGGTGGAGGTGGTGGTTTTCCCGGAGGTGTTCAACACCTATTCGGCCTATCTGAAGAGCGACGAACCCCTGCTCGTCAAGGGCACGGCCGAGGTGGATGAGAACAGCGCAAAGATCATCTCCCAGGAGATCTCTTCGCTGGAGGATGTGAAGCAGAGGGCGGTCAAGAGTATCGAGATCACGCTCAGGGGCGAATGCCTCAGCAGGGAGCGTTTGAAGGAGATCAGGAGCGTGCTCCTCCGCCATTCAGGGGGGTCTTGTGTCCGGTTCAGGGTGGATCCGGGCGAGGGCGATCCGGTGCTCGTTTCGGCCAACCCACACTACAGCGTCGCCCCCTGCAAGGAGATGATCCGGGAGATCGAGGCGATCACCTCCGAGAAGGTGGCCTGCAGTTATGGAGAAGAAGATCCAAACCATCGCAACCCTGAGGACCCATAGCTTCCTCGTCGAGTTGGATGACGTCCGGCTGAGGGACGGGTCCTCATCGAGGCGGATCAGGGTCGATCACCCCGAGGCGTCGGCCGTCGTCCCGTTCCTCTCCCAGAGGGAGGTGCTCCTGGTCCGGCAGTATCGATATGCGCTGGGGAGGGAGACCCTGGAGATCCCCGCGGGGAAACTGGACCCTTCGGAAAGACCGGAGGAGTGCGCGAGAAGAGAGCTGATGGAGGAGACCGGTTATGAGGCGGCCTCCCTGGCGCTCCTCTGCACCTATGCCCCCGCCATCGGCTATTCGAATGAGCTGATCCACATCTACTCCGGAAAGGGCCTGAGGAAGCTGGACGCCTCCATCGACCAGAGGGAGATCTCCTCCGTGGAGGCGCTCAGGGTGGAAGAGGTGCATTCGCTGATCCGGGAGGGAAAGATCGTGGACGGGAAGACGCTCCTTGCCTTTGCGCTGCTGCGCGTTGCGGAAAAACCGAGGGACCCCGCCACCAAGACACCCAAGTAAGAGTACTCTAGTCTTCTTTGTGTCTTGGTGCCTTCGTGGCAGATCTTCTCCGCAATGGCAGGGAAGTTTCAATAGCCCAGCGGTTGTCCTTCGTCCCTCGGATGTTTCACTTCTGACTTTCCAGGAACTTCTTCAACTTCGTGGTGATGGTCACGGGTACGGGGCCGGAATTGGCATATAGCTTCAGTATGGAGTGAGGTACTTTTATCGACCCCTCCACGGTCTTCCAGTCGATCCCTTTTGCCTCCACCTCTTTCATGAGGGCGACGAGCTGTTCCGATTCCATGGGTCTCCTTTCTGCTTTTTATTTTTCCGGGGGATTCAGATCCGGGGGATAAATGTACCTGGGATCCATCTCATACGTCCAGGGCAGTCCCCAGTACTGCCACCCGTAGTGGCGCCTGTGCTCAAAACCAAAAACCTTGTTTCGTTTTGCCAACTGACGGTAATACTTGTGTTTGTCCCCGTTGCCGGAGGCGGGAAATTCCGGTCCCTCGAATCCGTCCGTGACATCGAAGACATTCTTGAATCCCGCACCGATAAGATCCCGGGCCGCCTGCATACTCCTGTTTCCGTCCCGGCAGATGATCAGGAGGTTGTCGGTCTTCTTGAAGGCCTTGCTGACCTGATCCACGAAATTCTTGTTCCTGGGGCTCAGCAGGTATCCTGGTTTTTCCCCTCCCTTTGAAAACTGGGTGGTGAAAAACTGGTAAGGGTAAAGGTACGCCTTGAAAGGGTGGCCTACAAACTGGTATTCTGCCTGTGTCCTCACATCGATCAGGAATGTATCCGGAACCGTATGGAGCATGTCATAAGCCTCGATGCTCAGAATCTTTCTGGCATCTTCACAGTAGGCGACATTCCCGCCGCTCAGGACGAGCAGGAGCAGGCAGACCGCCATAAAAATCGCACGAAAGGCCATACGGTTTTTCATCCGGAGCGTCGTCAGATGATTAGAGGCAATAAAAAATTACTATCCGGGCCGGCCGGGGTTGTCAATGGGAAAAAGTCCGAGAGAAGATCTGCCACGAAGGCACCAGGGCACAAAGAAAACCACCGTCTCTTTCTTGGTGTCTTCCGCCTTCGTGACGCGCCATGGCGTTCCTCCGGCGCGACGGCGGCCGTCTCTTGGCGGCGGGATTCGGCTGCGGCCGCAGGGCCTGTATCGGGAAGGGGTAAGAACATCCAGCGAGGGAACTGAATGGAAAAGGCCAAGGTATATTTTTCCGATCTCCGCGCTTCCGTGAAGGAGAACCTTCTCGCGAAGATTGCAAGGCTCCTCGATACCATCGACATGAAGTCGATCGTATCGCCCCACAGCCTTGTGGCGGTTAAGCTGCACTTCGGGGAGAAGGGGAACACCGCCTTCATCAGACCGAACTTTATCCGCGCCATTGTGGACCGGATCAGGGCGTGGGGCGGAAACCCTTTCCTCACCGACGCGAATACACTCTACGTGGGAACCAGGGCGGACAGTGTCTCCCATCTGACCACGGCGATCGAGAACGGGTTTGCCTATGCCGTGGTGAACGCGCCCCTGATCATCGCGGATGGTTTGCGTGGGGGATCCCTCAAACCGGTTCCCATCCACCAAGGGGTCCTCAAGGTGGCCTACGTCGGAAGCGAGGTCATGGAAGCGGATGCCCTGGTCAGCGTGGCCCACTTCAAAGGTCACGAACTGTCCGGGTTCGGGGGGGCCCTCAAGAACATCGGAATGGGGTGCGCCTCCAGGCGGGGAAAGCTCGTGCAGCACTCCGGCGTATCGCCCAAGGTCCAGCGAAAAAAGTGCATCGCCTGCGGCCACTGCGCCGAGCACTGCTCCCAGACGGCCATCTCCATCCATCAGGAGAAGGCCTTCATCGACCCGAAGAAGTGTATCGGCTGCGGGGAATGCATCCTGATCTGTTCGAACCAGGCCATCGACGTCCAGTGGAACGCGGACATGGTCCTCTTCCAGAAGAAGATGGTCGAATACGGTTATGCGGTGCTGAAGAACAAGAAGGGGAAGGTCGCGTTCCTGAACTTCCTGACCGACATCTCCCCCGCATGCGACTGCTACGGCCATAACGATGCCCCCATTGTGCCCGACATCGGCATCCTGGCCTCGCTGGACCCTGTCGCCATCGACCAGGCATCCGTGGACCTGGTCAACGGGCAGACCGGTCTGCAGAACACGAGCCTCTCCGGAAACAAGGCACCGGGCGCAGACAAGTTCGGCGGCATGTACCCCAGGATCGACTGGAGGGTGCAGCTCGAGTATGCGGAGAAGCTCGGGATGGGAAGCAGGGAGTACGAGCTGGTCCGAATCTAGAGAGCGGCGATGAAGGCATCAAGACACAAGGGGAAGACCGATCGAAAGGCTTTTCTTCGTCTCTTCCGCCTTCGTGAAGCGCCACAGGGCCACTTCGGCGCGACGGCCGGTCGCGTCTTCGTGGCGCGTTTCAGGCCAACTTCAGCTGGAGGTTGAAGATGCGCGTACTGATCAGAGGTGGAGGCGACATTGCATCGGGGATTGCCTGGAGACTGCATCAGTGCGGGTTCCGGGTCATGATCACGGAGGTTCCGGAGCCTATGGCGGTCAGGAGGAAGGTCTCCTTCTGCGAGGCGGTCTTCGACGGGGTAGCCGAGGTGGAGGGCGTGAAGGGGAGGCTGGTCCATGGTCCCGGGCAGGTGGCCCATATCTGGGAAAGGGGAGAGATCCCCATCCTGGTGGATCCTGATTGCAGGGCCTGCGCTGCCGTTGGACCGGAGGTCCTGGTGGATGCCATCCTTGCCAAGAGGAATGTGGGGACCACCATGCAGGATGCCCCGCTGGTGATCGGGATCGGGCCCGGATTCGAGGCCGGCAGGGACTGCCACTTTGTGGTGGAGACGAATCGAGGCCATCACCTGGGCCGGCTCCTCTTGTCGGGCTCTGCGGAGCCGAACACCGGGCTCCCCGGACCCGTGATGGGCCATACCGCTGACCGCGTCCTGCGGGCCCCTGCCGAGGGGGATTGGCGGAGCGAAATGGATATCGGCCACCATGTCCGGCCCGGGGATTGCATCGGAACCGTCGAAGGGGTGCGGGTCGAGGCCAAGATTCCGGGAGTCATCAGGGGGCTCATTCGGCACGGGGTCAGGGTTCACGAGGGGATGAAGATCGGGGACATCGATCCAAGGGGCAGGGATGAATACTGCGCCACGATCTCCGAGAAGGCCCTTGCGATCGCAGGAGGGGTCCTGGAGGGGATTCTCCGTATTCACCCCCGGTGACCTCTCGGAAGAATGCAGTATCCACATGATCCTTTCCGTGGATCGGGTGTTCCACCCCTTTCTTCGGTATTGAAATCGATTTCACGAGTGCGTATGATCCACCGATCACCACTGCAAAAGGAAACACAAATGAGTCTTAAAGACAAGGCGAAGAATCCAACCGGCAAGGTACCTCGAGAGGAGGTCGTCCGCGCCGTCACGGAGAAGGTCAAAGAGGGTCGGATCACGTGCGCGGCGGCACACTCCCTGGCGAAAAGCCTGAACGTGCCGCCGGAGGAAGTGGGACTGGCAGCCGATGTGCTGGGGGTCAAGATCGCGAAATGCCAGCTCGGGCTTTTCGGCTACGGTCCCGACAGAAAGAAGGTCGGCCCTGCCCCCGAGATCGCCTCCCGTCTCCGAGAGGCGATCGAGAGCTCTCTGGTCAACGGCCGTCTCGGCTGCGCCGCCTCATGGGGGATAGCCGAGGAGTTCCAGATCTCGAGGATGGAAGTGGCATCGGCCTGCGAGGCGATGAAGGTCAAGATCCGCGCATGCCAGCTCGGGGCGTTCTGAGCCCAGGATCCAACCTCCAGGATGCCAGATCCAGGATGGAGGGAGCAACGACGGGTTCCCCCCGGGCCGAGACTGCCGGCGGATGTCCATTGCCCAGGATGAGAACCGTCCAAGGAGGTCCAAGACGCTTGATGCAAAGTGCTCTAAGATGCCACGAGTCATCCTGTATCCTGCATCTTGAATCCTGCATCCTGCTCCATGATCCATGAAAAAACGTGTGAACCCGAGCCCGGAATATATCCTTCAATGCGCCGAGAAGTCCAGGGGCATCATCCATCCTTCCCCCGTGATCCGGTCAAGCCACCACAGCCGCCTTTTCGGATCGGAGGTCTTGCTCAAACTCGAGAACCTGCAGGAGACCGGTTCCTTCAAGGTGCGGGGGGCATTCAATCGAATCAGCCTGCTGGAAGACCGTGAAAAGAAGAGAGGGGTCATCACCGCCTCGGCGGGGAACCATGCGCAGGGGGTCGCCTGGGCTGCGACAAGACTCGGGATTTCCCCGACCGTGGTCATGCCGGAGGATGTCTCCCTTCGAAAGCTCCTGGCCGTAAGAGATTACGGCGCCGAGGTGATCCTCAAGGGCGGCTCCTACGATGAAGCCTTCGAACATGCGCAGCGCCTTGCCGCAAGCACGGGGAAGACGCTGATCCCTGCTTTCGACGACGTGCACGTGATTGCGGGGCAGGGGACCGTCGGCCTGGAGCTGTCCCATCTGCTGGACGAGCACACGGCCATTGTGGTTCCCGTCGGCGGGGGTGGGCTGATTTCGGGGATCGCCATCGCGGCCAAATCCCTGTGCCCCGGCGTCAAGGTCCTCGGGGTACAGACCGAGAGTTGTCCTTCCGTTCTCCGATGGCTCGAAAAGAAGCGACCTGCCCGGCCGGCGAGCGCTTCCACCATTGCGGACGGCATCGCCGTGAAGCGGCCGGGGAAGCTGAATCTTGCGATCATAAGAGAGTGGGTGGATGAGGTCGTGGCCGTGGACGAGGAGACCATTGCGGGTGCGGTCCTGGAGCTCCTGGACAAGTGCAACGTCGTGGCGGAAGGTGCCGGGGCTGTGCCCCTGGCAGCCCTCATGGCCCAAAGATTCAGCACCAGGGCGAAGCGTCACATCCTCATCATCAGCGGCGGCAATATCGAGATCCATACCATCGATCGAATCCTGCACAGGGGTTCCATCCGCATGGGCAGGCTGATCAGGATCGAGGCGAACCTGCCGGACGTCCCCGGATCGATCTGGAAGATGACGGGCCTCGTTGCAGAGACCAAGGCGAACATCCTCCACATCTTCCATGACAGGCTCAGCCTCGCCAACCCCATGCAGGTCTCCCGGGTGACCCTCAGCCTGGAGACAAGAGGCCATGATCATGCCAGGGAAATCGTGGCGGCGCTGAAGAAGGCGGGCTACGACGTAAAGCTGCTTTCCTGAAGTCTGAATCCGCGCCGTGCCTCCGAATCCGCGCCGACCTCAGGGGGGTGCTTTCGAGAAAGGCCGCGGGTTTCGTGGGCATTCCATGGGCCGCCCCCCGAGAGTCACAGGGGGGCAGGTAGTGCAAGCCTCTGACCTCCGTTCAAGCTCCTCCTGTGGGGCTGCGCCCGCTCCGCTCGCGATGGACATGGAACTGGATGAAGGGATGATCTGGGGTGGAAGACGCGTCCTTTCTCGAAACCACCCCCCTGACGTCGGCGCTTGCGTGCTGGGGACGCGATTCCTGCTGCGGCCGCGGGTTTCGTGGACATTCCATGGGCCGCCCCCCGAGAGTCACAGCTTCTCAACTTCTCCATGCAACGGTCTATGGCAGGAAGAGATCCGTGCTCAGGTAGCGCTCCCCTGTGCTCGGGATGATCACCACGATCGTTTTCCCTCTGCTTTCCGGTCTTCCGGCCGCCTGCAGGGCCGCCCAGACCGCGGCTCCGGAGGAGATGCCGCAGAGGATCCCCTCTTTCCTTGCCACGTCCCGTGCCGTTTCGAACGCCTGTTCGTTGGAGACCGCAATCACCTCGTCGATGATGCTGCGGTTCAGCACGTTGGGCACGAACCCCGCTCCGATCCCCTGGATCTTGTGAGGACCGGGTTTCCCTCCCGAGAGAACCGGGGAGGCCTCGGGCTCGACGGCGATAGCCTTGAACGAGGGTCTTCGAGATTTGATGACCTCGGCCACTCCTGTGATGGTGCCGCCCGTCCCCACCCCGGCAACGAGGATGTCTGCGGCCCCTCCCGTGTGGTTCCAGATCTCCAGGGCGGTCGTCTTCCGATGGATCTCGGGGTTCGCCGGGTTTGAGAACTGGTCCGGCATGAACGCGCCCGGGGTCTGAGAGACGATCTCCCGGGCCTCCTGAATCGCGCCTTTCATCCCCAGGGGACCGGGGGTCAGGACAAGCTCGGCGCCAAGGTGTTTCAAGAGCTTTCTCCTTTCCATGCTCATCGTCTCGGGCATGGTGAGGAGCAGCCGGTATCCCTTGGCTGCGCAAACGAAGGCCAGCGCGATGCCGGTGTTGCCGCTGGTCGGTTCCACGACCAGGGTGTCGTCCCGGATCAGACCGCTGCGCTCCGCCGCCTCGATCATGGCCACCCCGATGCGGTCCTTCACGCTGCCCAGGGGATTCTGAAACTCGAGCTTGCCGAGGAGCTGGACCTCCATCCCCTTGGCCATTCGATCCAGCCGCACGAGCGGAGTGCCCCCGACGATTCCGGCTATGTCCGGGTAGAGCTCAGGCATCTCCGGCCTCCTTCATCCGTGTTTGGGGCCGGGTCGAGTTCGCCTCGACGATCAGCTCCGGCCTCTTGAGGAACACCTTCGAATCAGGCGGGATCGATTCGGTGATCCACACATTTCCACCAATGACGGAGCGGGCGCCGATCGTCGTCTCACCGCCGAGGACGGTGGCCCCTGAATACAGGATCACGTCATCTTCGATGGTGGGGTGGCGTTTCGTGGTCCTCAGTTTATCGGTCGAGCCCCGCGGGATGGAAAGGGCCCCAAGGGTCACCCCCTGGTAGATTCGCACCCGATTGCCGATGACCGTGGTCTCTCCGATGACGATTCCGGTCCCATGATCGATGAAAAAGCTCTCCCCGATGGTTGCGCCGGGGTGGATGTCGATCCCCGTCTGACCGTGCGCATGCTCCGTCATGATCCTCGGGATCAGGGGGATGCCCTGTTGGTAGATCTGGTGCGCGATACGGTACACCGTCACGGCAAACAGGCCCGGGTAGCTGAAGATGATCTCGTCCGTGCTCTTGGCCGCCGGGTCTCCTTCGTAGGCGGCGCGCACATCCAGGGCAAGCACCTTCCGGAGCGAAGGGAGGTCCTTCATGAAGAGAACGGCGGAATACTCCCCCCTCTCCTGGCAGTGGGTGCAGGGAAGATTGTGCCGGAGGCACTCATGCCTGATCGCCAGGGTGATCTGCTCGGAGAGGATCTCGAAAAAGGCGGTTGCCTCCTGGCCGAAGTAGTAGCCCAGGTTCATCCGGTCTACGCGGGAGCGGAAAAAGTATCCGGGGTAGAGGATCCGTCTCGCCCTCTCCAGGATATCGATCAGGGCATCCCTGGAGGGGAGCTGTTCCAGACTGACGTGATCGAAGCAGTCCTCGCGCTCACAGGTCAGGACCAGCTCATCGACCACCCTGGGGATCTCCAGGCGAAAGTCCCGGGTGGAGGCCACTTCCACCTTGCACCGTTCCGCGTCGGAAGTAGGTTCCATCTCATGCTCCTTCCACATAACCATTCAGCTCTCGGGGTTGTTCATGGGGTCTCGTTTCAAAGAGGAAGACGTACTCGGTAAAGGGGATGCTGTCCTCAGTCGATCCACGCGAATCTGTCTGGAGCCTACCGGCCGGGCGTTCCGCCGGCCCGACATCGGTTCTGCCGCTCAGCCCATGGGCAGCGGCTTTTCGCCTTCGGAAAAGAGTCCCCCATGAACAATCCTGTCCCTCTACGCTACGTTCGCGCACACGCTGACTTCCGGCGTCCAGAACGGGGACATGGCCCGCAGTCTCTCGATAATGGGAGGAAGCTCCCGGATCACGAGATCGATCTCCTCGTCCGTGTTGTAGACGCTGAGGCTGAACCGGACCGATCCATGGGCCATGGTGAAGGGCACCCCCATGGCACGCAGGACGTGAGAAGGCTGCAGCGAGCCGGAGGTGCATGCCGAGCCCGAAGAGGCGCAGATCCCCAGCTCATCCATCATGAGGAGGATGGCCTCCCCTTCCACGAACTCAAAACTGATGTTCGTCGTGTTCGGGAGCCTGTAGGAGGGAGCCCCGTTGATCTTGCTCCTGGGTATGCGCGAAAGGAGCTCCTTTTCGAGCCGGTCCCTCATGCGCTTGACCCTGGTGTTCTCCTCCTCCATCCGCTCTGCGGCCATCTCACAGGCCTTGCCGAGCCCGATGATGCCCGCCGCGTTCTCCGTACCCCCTCTGCGACTCCGCTCCTGGTGCCCGCCGATGAGAAACGGCGAGAACCGCGTTCCCTTCCGGACATAGAGGACGCCGACCCCCTTTGCCGCGTGAAGCTTGTGGCCTGAGAGGGAAAGCATGTGGATGACGTTCTTTTTCATGTCGATGGGGATCTTGCCCACGGCCTGCACCGCATCCGTGTGAAACAGGATCCCGCGCTGCCTGGCCATTTCCGCCGCCTCCTCCACCGGGAACAGGACGCCGGTCTCGTTGTTCGCCCACATGAGGCTTACGATCGCCGTATCGGGGGTGAGGCTCTTTTCGTAGAGATCCATGTCCAGGAGCCCATCCCCGTTCACGGGCACCTCCGTGACCCGGTAGCCGTTCTTGGAGAGGTGCAGCCCGAGACCCTTGATCGCAGGGTGCTCCACCCGGCTGGTTACGACGTGGCGCTTGCCTTCCTGGGTGGAAAGGGCGGAGAGGAGTGCTGCGTTGTCGCTTTCCGTACCGCAGCTGGTGAAGATGATCTCGTCCGGGTCGGCCCCGATCAGTCCGGCCACCCGTTCCCTCGCCTGCCGGATCTTCCTGCCCACCTGGCCGCCGAAGGAGTGGGCGCTGGACGGATTCCCGTAGAGATCCTCAAAATAGGGGAGCATGGCCTCCATCACCTCCGGGGCCACTTTGGTCGTCGCGTTGTTGTCCAGGTAGATCGGCTTCATTGGGCTACCTCCTCCACCACCAGCTCGGGCCATACCATCTCTCTCAGCTTGGTCTCGACAAAGTTCTTCAGTGTCTGCTGCGAGGCCCTGCATACGGCGCAGGCCCCCCGGGTGGCAACGAGCACCCGGTTCCCGACCACGTCCACCAGCTCGATGTCGCCGCCGTCATGCTGCAGGGAGGGCCTGATCTCCCGCTCGAGGATTTCTTCGATCTTCTTGATCTTCTGGATGTTCGAAAGCTTCGGTTTGGCGGGCGGCTTCATCCCGGAACGCACCCTGGCGATGATCTCGTGAATCCTGTCGTGACACCCTCCACACCCTCCACCGGCCTTGGTGTAATTGGTCACATCCTCCACGGTGGTGAGGTTGTTTTCCAGAACGGCCTTTTCGATCTCCACATCGGTGACGCCGAAGCACTCACAGACCACCTCGCCTTCCTTCTGCACCTTTTTTTCCGTACCCTGATAATAGGCGATGGCCTGTTCCAGGGCCTGACGGCCAAGGACCGAACAATGCATTTTCTCCTTGGGCAGGCCTCCCAGGTAATCGGCGATCTCCTGGTTCGTAATCTGCGCCGCCTCTTCAACGGTCTTGCCCTTCAGCATCTCCGTCAAGGCCGAGGCGGAAGCGATCGCGCTGGCGCAGCCGAAGGTCTGAAATCTCGCGTCCGTGATCTTGCCGCTGTCGTCGACCTTGAAGGTCAGCTTGAGGGCATCCCCGCAGGCCATGGAGCCTACTTCCGCCAATCCATCCGGGTCCTGTATCTCGCCCACGTTCTTGGGCTTGAGAAAGTGCTCTTTTACCTTATCCGTGTATTCCCACATGGAGCGCCTCCTTGGTCCGAAGTTGCATAGTTCACACTAACCATTTCATATCATTTTCGCAATTATCATAATATGGCTCACTTCATTTTGAAAGAAGCGGATCCATGCAAACGAATCCGGCCGGCAAAAACGATCGTGCCGTGAGGATCATCTCCCGCATTCGAACTCGCTCTTCGGACCCGGGGCTGGCGGCCCCCTCGGCATGAAACCGATATCGCGACCTCTCCCAGTTCAGAAATTTTGGCCGAGAATCGCGAACTTTCTTGACACATCCTCTTCTGTCATACATACATACCTAGTCAGTTCCCTGAACGAGAACAGGCTGCATTACAGCAGGGCACCGCAACAACCCCTCTCCTCGGACGAGGATAAGACGAACATCTTCGGCTTCGGTCTCCTGGTGCGGCATACCAGAAGGCCGTGCGTGGATCCCGATGGAGGTCTCGCGGCATGGATCCAATGACTAGGCGGACCGACTTACCCGTACTACTGCTGCACAACCTGGACACGACATGGGCTTGCGATGAGATCGAACAGACCTTGCGAGAGGTTGCCGCCCTCGAATCCGCCGTGCGGGCGGAAGGCCATCCCCTGATCAATGTCCCCGTTCGAAGCCCCGATCTGAAGAGCATCCTCAGCGGATACGACCCCGACGAACATGTGGTCCTGAACTGGTGCGAAGACCTCCCTGGCCTCGACCACAGCGATGCGCTGGTCGCGCAGACCCTCGAAACGCTTCACTTCTCCTACACGGGTTCGCCCCCATCGGTTCTGGCCTTGAGCTGGGATAAGCCGAGGGTCAAGAAGCTGCTCCAGCAGAACGGGATCTCCACCCCTCAATGGAAGGTGTACGCGACGAAGCAGACGGAAGACTGGAGGGTCTTCCCGGCGATCGTCAAGCCGGCCGGAGAGCACTGCAGCATCGGAGTGGACAAGGGGGCGGTGGTCCTGGGGGAGGACGAGTTGCAGGCAAGGGTCTCGTACGTTTTGGAGGAGTTCCGCCAGCCGGCCCTGGTAGAGGACTTTATCGACGGGCGTGAATTTCACATCTCCGTTCTGGGGGACGGGCTTACCACCATGCTCCCTCCGGCAGAGATGGATTTCGCCGCCTTCACCGATGTGAGGGATCGACTCTGTACCTTCGACTCTAAGTTCACGCCTGCCTCCGCCCATTACCGGGAGATCCGTCTGGAACTCCCGGCCAGGCTCGATCCCGAGCAGTATGTGCTGCTCGAGAAGACCGCCTTTTCGGCCTACAATGTACTGGGGTGTCGGGATTACGCCCGAATAGACATCCGGTTGCGTAACGGGTTATTCTACGTGCTGGACGTCAATCCGAATGCGGATATCAGTTGCGATACCAGCATCGTCTATGCCGCCGAAGCGGCGGGCTATACGTACGGGGCGATGCTCAGTTATCTGATCAATCTTGCAGGCAGGCGGCACCCAAGATTCGGCGCGTTGTGCGTCACCGATTCATCGGACTGATGGAGGCTTACCTTGAAACCTTATGAGCAAGGCGCTCTGGACGGACTCTGCGGGGTGTACTGCGTGGTCAATGCCGCGCGGATCATCTCCGGGGGCGGCGAAGATGAATCCAGACAACTCTTCCAGGAGATCATCTATTACCTCGATCGAACCAAGGATCTTCCCAGGATCCTGATCGCCGGAATGACCCTCCACACCATCGGGGCCATCCTCGCAGATGTCGTCGGGGAGAGAATAAACAGCAGGGCCATGCCTTTCAAACAGTATCCGGATACCCCTCTCGATTCCTTCTGGGGGGAGATGATGAGCTTTATGGGAGGGGGAGAACGGAGGGCCATCCTGACGGCTATCGGGGGACCCATGTGGGACCACTGGTCGATCGTGGAGTCCATCACCGATCGGCAGATCCGATTTTTCGATTCCTACAAACTCAAGCGGTTGAACAGGAGCCGATGCGCCACGATCCGATGCACCACTTCTCGACCCCACCTCCTGTCACCGACCCACACATACTTTCTCTCCTGAGGGAGTAAGACAGAAGATGATCCTCTCAACGTCTCTCTTCCGTGATCACCCCAGCGCATCCTTGACCGCATCCGCGATCTGGCTGCAGTACTTCTCCGTCGCCTCCCGGGTTGGTCCTTCCACCATCACCCGGCAAACGTTCTGGGTCCCGGAATAGCGGACCAGGACGCGGCCCTGATCGCCCAGCTCCCGCTCCGTCTGAAGGATGGCCTCCATGACCTTGGGCAAGGTTGCGATTTCCGGTTTGCTCCTCACCGGGACGCTGACGAGTTTCTGCGGGAAGCTCTCCATGAGGGCTGCAAGTTCCGAAAGGGGCTTCCCCTCCCGGATCATGGCTGCAACCAGTTGAAGGGCCGCGAGGGTCCCGTCGCCAGTCGTATGGTGGTCCAGGAAAATCATGTGGCCGGACTCCTCGCCGCCGATCACGGCCCCCAGACGGCGCATATCCTCCAGCACGTAGCGGTCGCCTACCTTCGATGCATGGTGCCGGAAGCCGTACTTCTTGCAGGCGAGGGTCAGCCCCAGGTTGCTCATGACCGTGCTCACGAGCAGGTCGTTCTTCAACCGGTCCTGATCTTTGAGGGCCTTTGCACAGATGATCAGGGTCTGGTCGCCCGTGATGGTCCGCCCCTTTTCATCCACGGCAATGAACCGGTCCCCGTCGCCGTCAAAGGCCAGCCCTGCGGCGGCGCCGGTCTCCACCACGCGATTTTCCAGGTCCTGCGTGTACTGGGAGCCGCAGCGCTCATTGATGTTCAACCCGTCCGGCCCGTCGTGGATGACTTCCACGTCGGCCCCCAGTTCCGCGAAGACGGCGGGCGCTACCCTGCAGGTGGCGCCGTTGGCCGTGTCCAGGACGATCTTCATGCCTTCCATGGATAGCCCGCGGGGAAAGGCGTGCTTCAGGAACACGATATAGCGCCCGGGAGCATCTTCCATTCGGTAGGCACGGCCGATCTCCCTCGCCCCGGGGACCATTTGAGGCAGCTTTCCGCCCAGGATCAGGTCTTCGATGGTCTCTTCCTGTTCATCGCTCAACTTGAATCCGAGACCGGAAAAGATCTTGAGCCCGTTGTCCTGGTAAGGATTGTGAGAAGCGGAGATCACGATGCCCGCATCCGCCCTCATGCCTCGACAGACAAAAGCGACGGCGGGCGTGGGCAGGACGCGAACCAGGTGGGAAATCCCCCCCATGGAGGCGACCCCAGTCTGGACGGCGCTTTCCAGCATCGGCCCGGAGATCCGGGTGTCCCTGCCGATGACCACCGTGGGACGGTGGCCGGGCTTCCTGAATAGATGGGCGACGGCCTGGCCGAGGGCCAGGGCCACGGCGGCATCCATCGGATATCGATTGGCCTCCCCCCGGATACCGTCTGTGCCGAAAAGCCTGCCCATAATCCGCCTCCTCTTACTTGAATGGGGTTACGCTTTGGTTTAGGAAAGACGAAGATCGATGGGGACCAATTCATGGAACTGGAGGTGCGAATGGGGCAAGGGATGGAAAGAGCGCACCCACCCGCCCTGAAAGCCCCTGAACGATGGCCTCCAGCCACAGCGTTCCTTCCTTCGAGACGCGGGCGGGCAGGCTTTTCACCGATTCGATATAGCTCCCCCCGTGATCCCTCTTGTGGTCCGAAAAGGCCGAAAGGAAGCGATCCCGGTGTAATGAACCGCCGGCCGTGGCGGATCCACTCGAAAACAATGCACACGCCTGATCCAGGTTCCTCACGAATTCGCGCCTCGGCGACAGGCCCCCGTCTTCGGTCCCGGAGCCCCCTTCGGGTCTCACCATTTTTCCCGCCATGGCCTGGAGCCTCTTGATCCGCTCTTCCCCGGCCATGGCCACTTTTTCAAGGAGCCCGGCAAATATCTGCTCTCCGAATTCCTGGCCCTGGAAGAAAGCCCTTCGGACATCCGCATACCACCTTCCGAGCGCCGCCAGGTTGGCCAGGTAGAGGAAGTTGTTCCGCACGATGCGGGTGAGGTCCGGATAGGACCTGGACGGGCGGGGAATAACGCCTCCTCGGTGAGGTTTCCCCACGATGAGCCTGCAGTCTTCGGTCACGTCCTCGCGCAGGACGGTCCCGGCGGCAACCACGTTGCCGAAACCGAGCCGCAGTGGTCCGACCATTCCGCCCTGGCCGCCGAGGAAAATGGGGGGTTGGTTGAGCATGACCCCTCTGGGGACATCGCCTATGAGGGATGGCGTGGTCTTGTCCCCGGCAGGGGTGAAATTGAAGTGGATGTAAGAGCTCCCCACCTCGCTGTGGTCCCTGCGGCTGGTCCCGCCCGCCATCAGGCAGTCGCAGAAGTTGATCAGGCTTCCCAGGGTGACAAAAGGGAAGAGGATGGTCTGTTTCAAACCGACACAGTGGGCCCCGCCGGCCTCTTCCTCCAGGATGCATCCCTCCCGCACCTGCGCGCCAAGTCCCATGCCGGCCTTTTCAAGAAAAACCGATTTCCTGAAGTAGCCGCCCCTGAGTTCCACACCCGGGCCGATCTGGCAGTCCTCCACGGTGACAGGGGCTTCCCGTCCCAGCTGTGCGCCCGCCGAGATAACGGTCTGCCTTCCATAGATGCGGCAGCCCGGGTAGATCCTGACCCCTTTCCCTGAAATCTGCTCGACCCGGACCTCATCCCCAATGTCCAGGGAGAGGGGGTTGGGAATGTCCACACCCTTTTTCACGAGTTGTACGATCTTCTCATACCCTCTCGGCATAAGTTCCATAGAGTCCTCGTCCTGTGTGTCCCCTACTCGAACTCCTCCGATTCCTCCGAAGGATAGAAATAAGAGAGATTTCCTTTGCGGATACGGTCGAGATCCTCCGTCAGGAGGTAGTCTTCCACGTCCGTGCGCGACCTCCGGGCGTAACGCTCCATGTTGGCCAGCTTCTCGGTGATCCCCTGGACCTCAAGCATGGACTTGATCTCGAGGAACAGGCTTTCGCATCCGTAAAGCAACACGCCCTCCTGGAGGATCTTGCAGGCAAGCATGTGCCTGAAGGTGTCGAAGGCCAGCTGGGTCCTTACGCGGGCCAGATCCTTGACAATATAGTCGATCTCCTCCCTGAGGTGGGGAGCCATGAGAATCCGCTGCTTCTCCCGGTAGATCACCGTGTCCAATCTCTCCATCAATCCCTTTGGGAAACCGTCGTCCACCACGACCACCAGGTCGATGTCCGACCCCCGGATCATCTTTCGGGTACTCCTCTCCGGACGCGGCACATCGTGCGCCATCTCATAGATGATATCGCCGGCTATGATGAAGCAGGCCTGCTCCCGCAGGAGGAACTCGCATTCCAGTTGGCCCGTCAGCGCGGAGATCAGGGTCCGGGACAGGTTCAGTTTTTCCCTGCTGACCGCTTTGATGTGCAACTCGATCTGATCCGCCCTCCGGCGCAGGGCCGGGAGCTCCCCTCTGAGCCCGATCACGGAGTAGGTGAGGAATTCTCTCAATATGGAAGGGGAGAGCCTGGCGAAGCCTTCGATGTTTCTGTCCAGCCTGAGGTAATGCCGGCCGACGGTGATGAGCTGAAGGTCTTCTGAAAGCCTGGATGCGCGCCAGAGCACGAGCTTATCCTCTTCGAGGGCGCTGCATATCTCCGCACCGGTCAACGGCCCTCGTTCTCTGATCAGTCGAACGATGCGGTTTTCCAGTTTGTTCGACCACGGCATGGAGCTACAGTCTCTCCTCCACCTTCCGGATCACCTCCTCCAGCCTGCCCAGGGAAGCGATGGCGAAATCAGGCGCCATGAGCCCCCTGATCTCCTCCCTGCTGTGCCTCCGAAGAAAATAACCCTTTGCCTTGACGGATCGGAAACCCCTCTCCATGGCCTCATCCATGGTCTCGCGCGAGTGGTGACCCTGGTTGATCTTCACCGTAATCATCCCTAACCTCTTGGCGCCGAACATGTCTTCCCAGAACCGATCCCCCACCATGAGGGCTCGCTGGGGAACGTATCCGATCTCCTTCCGAGACATCCTCCACAGGTAGGGATAAGGTTTCATCCGGCCCCCGCGAGCCGTGGCATAGAAGAGGTGGGTCTGTTTCTGATCGAATCCCGCCTTGGAGAAAAAATGGCTGAGGCCGAGGCGGACGATCTTGCCTGCCTGCTTCAGGGGCGGGCCGTTGGAGACAATGGCCAGGGGGTACTTGCGGTAAAGAGAACTCAGGAGGGCCTTGCTCTCGGGGGCGCTGGTCATGAGCCCGATCTTGCAGTCCCAGTATTTCTCGATGCCTGCAGCGATCACGACCGGATTGAACTCCTTGTTGAAGTGCAGGCAGAGCCGGTCAAAATGATCCCCGGCGTTCGGATCCGCGGAGCGGATTTCCTTGAGTCTCCTGAGGGCCTCCTTGGGCCCGGCCTCCAGTCCCACCTCGATCATGGCCCGGATGGAGATGAGCAGGGTGGTCTCCAGAAAGTCGGAGGGCACATAGAGGACCGAGTCCAGGTCGAAGTTGATGCACTCGATTCTTCTTCCCATTTTCTATCGTGGAACTCCCGGTATCCTTCCCGGTGAGGATATGGGAAAGGCCGTTCTCTTGTCAAGGAACCCTCCATGGCCCATCCCTTTCGGCATGCGCTTTCCCAAGTGCTCCTCGTCTTTGAAAAGGTTCCTGCTGACCTTGGGAAAGAAGCCGGCCCCGGCAAGGTCAAAGGAAAGGGATCGCAAGAAGGTGATGGAGGTCTTGGGTCTGCGAGAGGGTGGAGGATGGGCCCGCGGCAGAGAGGGGCCTCCGGAAGGCCCCCCTTTTCGTCTCATTCAAAAAGCGCCTTCACAAACTCCGATGCGTCGAACGGACGAAGATCGTCGATCTTTTCCCCGATGCCGATGAACCGGATGGGGATCCGGAGCTGGCGGGAGGTCCCCACCACCACACCCCCCTTTGCCGTTCCATCCAGCTTCGTCAGGATAATCCCCGTCACCCCAAGGCTCTTGTTGAACATTTCGGCCTGGGAGAGCCCGTTCTGCCCGGTGGTGGCATCCAGCACCAGCCAGACTTCATGAGGCGCTCCGGGGAGCCTCTTCCCTGCTACGCGATAGACCTTTCCGAGCTCGTCCATCAGATTGATTTTCGTGTGGAGCCTCCCCGCCGTATCGACCAGAACGACGTCGGTCTTCCGGCTGATCGCCGCGGAGAGGGCGTCGAAGACCACGGCCGAGGGATCGGACCCCTCTTTCTGGCTGACCACCTCCGCACCCACCCTCTCTCCCCAGATCCGGATCTGCTCAGAAGCGGCCGCCCTGAAGGTATCGGCTGCCACAAACATGACCCTTTCTCCGGCCTTGGCGAAATGGTGCCCGGCCTTGCCGATGGTGGTCGTCTTGCCTACCCCATTCACCCCGATCACCATGATGACCCGTGGCTCCCCGGGACCGGGTTGCCTGTGCTGAACGGGGGGAACCTCCAGGAAGGACCTGATCTGCTCTTTGAGGGCGGTTCGGAGCGTGGACGGGTCTTTCAGCTCTCTCCTGGCCACCCGGTCCTGAACCACCGAGATGATCTCCTGGGTGGTCGAGACACCCAAATCGGACGTCAGGAGAACCTCCTCCAATTCCTCCAGCAGCTCTCCCGTGATCTCCTTTTTCCCGAACAAGGCCCGGTCGAGGCGACCGGTGAACCCGGAGCGGGTCTTCGCAAGTCCACTCCTGAGCCTTTCGAAAAACCCCTGCTCATTCTCCCCGGGAGTGGCCGCATCCGGTTTTTGGACCTCCCCTGCCCCTTCTTGTTCTTCCTTCTTTCCCGACTTCTCCGGCGCCTTCTTCCTGAAAAACCGGATCATGGTTCAAGCCTCCGATCAATTCCCTTGGAGCCCTTCGAGGTTCACGGAGACGATCTTCGAGATCCCCTGCTTTTCCATGGTCACGCCGTAGAGCCGGTCTACGATCTCCATGGATCTCCGGTTGTGGGTGACCAGGATGATCTGGGAGTACTTCGCGATCTCCTTCAGCAGGTTGTTGTACCGGTCGATGTTGGCCTCATCCAGCGGCGCATCGACCTCGTCCAGGAGACAGAACGGACTCGGCTTGATCAGATAGATGGCAAACAGGAGGGCCATGGCCACGAGCGCCTTTTCCCCTCCGGAGAGCAGGCCCATATGGCTCAGCCGTTTGCCGGGGGGCCTGACTTCGACCAGCACGCCGCTCTCCAGGGGCTTGGACGGGTCGGTCAACCGGAGAGAGGCGGATCCCCCGTTGAACAGGATGGGGAACACCGTCTTGAGCCTCTTGTCCACCTCCTCGAAGGTCTCCATGAATTTGTCCAGGCAGGTCTTGTTGATCCGCCGAATGGCCTCCTGCAGCGAATCGATGGACTTGAGAAGGTCTTCCTTCTGACCGGTCATGAAACCAAAGCGCTCCTTCAGGGCCTCGTGCTCCTGGATCGCCGTCAGGTTGACCTCTCCCAGTTTTTCCCTGACCATCTTGCGGTGTTCCAGCCGCTGCTTTGTTTCGGGAGGGGAAAAATCGTCCGAGACATAGTTTGCATAGACCTCACGGAGATCGAGGTTGAACTTGTCCCTGACCGTCTCGACCAGGCTGTTCATCCTGAAACCGATCTCCGAATGCTCCATCTTGGCTGCATGGATCCTCTCCTTCAAGGCCTCCCATTCGGAGCGCAGTGTCTCGGTCCTCTGGTCCTCCTCGCGGATCCTGGTTCGCATTTCATCCCTCCCCCTCTCCTCCTGCTGCACCGCCTCCTGTGCAGACTGCAGGGCCGATGAAAGGGACGCGATCTCCTCCCTCAGGGTCTCTTCCTGCCTCTCGCACCGGGCATAGCGGTCCTTCGAGGCCAGGATCTCCTGCTCGATCCTCCTGAATCCATCCTCGGCATCCATGGAGAAGTGGTCGATCCGCTCCACCTCTCTCTTAAACCCCTTTTCCTCCTCCCTGACCAGACCGAGGTTCATCCTGGACTTGGCCAGCTCGTCGCGGATTCGCTCCAGCTCTTCTTCGCACTCCCTCAGCTCCGCTTCCTTTTCGAGGAGGTATTCGTCCTGCTCTCTTCTCTTTTCCCTGCAGCGGTCGAGTTCGGAACTCAGTCTGGCCAGGGCGTCTCTCTGACGCTCCGCCTCCCCGTCCTTCTGGGCCAGCTCCTCCTCGATGCGGGCGGCAAGCTTTGCCGTCTGGTCCAGCTCGTGGCTGATCTGGAAAAGGACCTTGTCCAGCTCATTGATCTGTTCCTGACAGCCCCACCGCTCTTCGGTGAGGTCCGAGACCGACTTCCTCTTCCCGCCGATCCCGTCCGAGACCTTCTGCACCTCCGTCTTCAGACGCTGCTCTTTTTCCTTGAGGACGATCAGCTCGGCCTCGAGTTCATGGATCTCCCTTTTCCTGGCCAGGATACCATGGGAGGTGTGCGCCAGCTTTCCTCCGGTCACGGTTCCGCTCGGGTCGATCATGTCCCCGTCCACGGTCACCAGGCAGCGGTTCCTTCCGTGCTCTCTCCACCCGGAGATCGCCTGAGGCAGGTCCTCCGCCAGGGCCGCATCGGCCAGGAGCACATCGATCAGCTCCCGATACGGTTCCTGGACTTCGACCACACTCCTCAGCAGGGGGAACCCGTTCACATTGCTGCAGACCCCTTCCCGGTTCAGGTCCTTCAGGGGGACAAAGCTGCTCCTGCCCTTTGCCCGCTCCTTGAGGTAGGCCACCGCTTCGCTGCCGTCCTCCTGGGTCTCCACAATGACCGACTGGAGTCTGTCCCCGAGCACGGCCTCGACCGCCTGTTCGTACCGGGAGTCGACCTTGATCATGTCCGCAACCAGGCCGATCACACGGCCTTGATTCTTCGGCGCGAGGTCTTCCGCCTTCATGATGGTGCGGACCCCCACCTTGTACCCCTCGTAGTTCTCCGTCATGGCCCTGAGGCTGGCGAGCCTCGACTGGCAGCCGTTCAGGCTCCCCTCCAGGGCGACGATCTCCTTTTCCAGTGCGGCCTTCTTCTCTTCCAGCTCCCTGCACCGCTGCTGTTCGGCCGAAAGCTCGGCCTCGATATCCTTCAGCTTCAGGGCAAGGGCTTCCCGCACCTCGTTCTTCTTATCCGAACCCTTCATGAGGGACTCGGTGCGGGCCTTGAGATCCTCCCATTCCTTTTCGAGCCTGGCGCGACTCGTGGTGAGTTCCCCCATCCGCTTCTGGATGTACCCCGACTCCTGGGTCAGGCTCATCTCCTTGGAGATCCCTGCATTCACCCTGGTTCGCGCTTCTTCATAGACCTCTTTGACCTGCCGCAGGAAATCGAGCCTCCCCTTCACCCTCTTGTCCAGGAGCGAAGACTCCTCTTCCAGGCACAGGGCGCTCTCCCTGGCTTTGGCGATCTTCTGCAGCAGGACTTCTCTTTCCGTTCCCAGGTCCTCCTTTTTTCTCCGGAGCTCCTGTTTCTCCCTCTCCAGGCGTGCCTCCATCTCCACCTGCAGCCTTTTTTCTCCAATGAGGGAATCCAGCGCGGCCTCCTTCTTCCCGAACCGTTCCTTCACCTGGAGGTACTTTCCCCGGAGCAGGGAGATCTCCCTTTCCTTTTCCTCCATCTGCAGGTTCAGGGTCTCGGTCTCCGCCTGGATCCTGGAGATGGCGGCGGACCGAATCACCTCCTCCTGGTTGAGCTCCTCGATGGACCTGGAGCTGTTCTCGACATCGGCCTTGAACCCGTGGTAGGAATTCGCGGCCAGGGCAAGCTCGAGATCCTGGATCTCCTCGCTGATCACTTTGTAGCGGCGGGCCTTGGCGGCCTGCCTCTTGAGGGACCGCATCTGTCTGGTCACCTCGCCGAGGATGTCTTCCACCCGCTGGAGGTTGGTCTTTGCGGACTCGATCTTCCTCTGCGACTCCTCGACCTTCTTCTTGTACTTGGTGATGCCGGCAGCCTCCTCCAGCATCGCCCGCGTCTCCTCGGGCTTCTGCTCGACGATCGAGCCGATCTTTCCCTGACCGATGATGGAGTACGCCCTGTTCCCCAGGCCGGTGTCCATGAAGATCTCTTGGATATCCCTCAGCCTGCACGGCATGTTGTTGATGAGATACTCGCTCTCCCCGGATCGGTAAAGCCTCCTCGTCACGGAGATCTCGCTGCGATCGGTGAACTGGGGGGGGAATGAGCCGTCGCCGTTTTCAAAGATCAGGGAGACCTCGGCCATGCCCATGGGCTTGGATCCGTCGGAGCCGCAGAAGATCACGTCCTCCATCTGCCGCCCTCTGAGGATCTTGGCAGACTGCTCACCCATGGCCCAGCGGATCGCATCCACGAGGTTGCTCTTTCCGCAGCCATTCGGCCCCACAATGGCGCTCAACCCCATCGAGAATGGGACCTCGGTCCGTTCCGTGAAGGATTTAAAGCCGTTAAGGGCAAGTTTCTTGATCTTCATGAACCGCCTCCTCGACCAGGACAGAGCAGCTGCACATCTCTTTAGCAAATCCGCAGGGAGGTGTAAAGAAAGAATACCAGATGCTGTGTGAGCTCTCCCATTCGATCAATATATTGTACTCATTTCCCGAACCTGAGAAAAAGCCGACACTTTGGCTGAAGGGTCAGAAAAAGATTGACAATTTCCCTGACGAATATCTAAGCTAGGTGGTCACTTTCAAGGTAAACATTGGAAAACCTAACACTTTAGCTCCATGAAAACGTCGCTGGGGGTTGGCTGAGGAGGTCCCTTTTTAAAAACGAGACGTATTCGGTAAAGCTCGTACAGAAGGGTAGCAAAGGCGGGCGGCGGGTCTCCTCAGTCGATTCCACGCACATAGATCGACGGAGACCACCGGGAGGCTTTCCGCCCGCCGGGGGGGCTCGGTACTCCCGCCAGCCGATGGGCAGCGGATTTTCCCAACCCTTCGACATGCCTCTTCCATAGAGCAAAAGTGTCATCGGAAAAAAGGAGTTTATGCAGCGTCTACTCTTTCTGCTCGCCGGTCTGACCCTGTTCCTCCTGCCCGAAGATTCCCCTTTGTCCGCTCAGGAAAAACAGGAGGAGACCTATTCCATCTCTCTTATACAGGCAGCCGAAGCCGACAAGGATGTGAAGGAGATCGACGGCCGGAAGGTCCTGACCGAGAACTACGAGGTGAAGAAGGGGGATTACCTCTGGCGGATCCTGAAGGAGAAAGGTGTGCTCAAGAGGCAGAGCTTCCGGCAGGTTATCGATTTGCTGAAGCAGTTGAACACCTCCCTGACGAATATCGACCTTCTCCATCCCGGGGAGACCATCGTCATCCCCCTCGTCGTAAGCCCGGTTGAGGACGGCCGGCGGGCCGCCCCCAAGGTCCAGGAACCTCCCATGCCGCTCGACAGCCTTAAGGATGTGGATCTGGATCTGTACACGATCATGCCAGGGGATTCCCTGATCAAGGTCATCAAGAGCAGATACAATGTCAACGACAGCGATATCCATGACGAGTATCTGAACCTGCTCAAGAAGATGAATCCCTCCATCGAGAACATCCACCGCGTTTATCCGGGCCAGAAGATCCGGTTGCCCATCTACTCCCCCCAGGTCGTCAGGATGCCTCTTCCTGCGCCCCCTGCTCCGGAGGGGGGCGTCGAAACCCCGAGTGGTCCGCCGTCGGAATTGATGGTCCAGGTCGCAGGGGTCTTCAAGGCCATGGGAGTGGACTGGCTGGAGGCGGGCCAGCATTTCATTCCTCTGAAATCCGGCGGTCAGATCAATCTGAACGCAGATTCCTTCCCGATCATCAACCTTCCCCACGGCCGGCGCGTCATCGTGGATTTCAGGGAAGGGTTGCCCGAGAGGATGGCGGCCCTGATCACTTCGAGCTGGGACAATTACAGGATCGTCCGCGTGCGGCCGAGCGAAAGTCTGAGGGAGGCCGTCGACAGGATCCTGAACGCATGCAGTTATCCCAGGGTGTACCGTGGTCACGAATCTCTTGAAGTGGACGGCCCGGTCTCCCTCCGGGTCAGGGCCGACTGGATCGTCCAGACCGAAGAGGATCCGTCGAAGAATGGCCGGTTCGTGGCCCTCAACCTGATGGAGCCCGGCGCTCTGCGCATCTCCGCGCACGCCGAAAGGGTCCTGGATGAGATGGGGATCAGGGTCGTGGAGTATCCCCCTTCAGGGAAACCCCCTGAGCTCTCTTCGCAGCGACCGGAAACCTTCAGGACAGGGGGAAGCGCGCGGGAGGTGGTCGAGACCATCCTCCGGTTGACCGGAGTGGGTTTCACGAGGGATGCCGAGATCCCGGTGTACCAGAGCCGCAAATCGGATTTCAACCTGCTGGTCAAGGCCGACTTTCTCCTCAGCGGGGAAGGAAGAGAGCGGATCGTGGACCTGACCGGACTGGGGCCGGAGATCGTATCCCTGCTGAAGGATCACCGGTTCCCCGTGCTCAGGGTGGAAGAGCAGTCCGATCTTCTGGCCGTCATCTCCGGTGTACTCGAGTTCGCCGGGGTTTCCTTTGAGTCGAAGCCGCATCTCTTTCTTGCGGCGGAACGGGACGATCCGAGAAACATCTCCATTGCGGTGGAAGGGATCAGTTTCTCAGGGCCGGGCGGGGAGAGGGTGATGGTTTCCAGGCATCCCTTGTCCGAGAGTCTGAAGGGGTTCCTCTCGGCGATGGGGTACAGGATCCTGGAGATCGGCCGACCCTGAAGCCGGAGCACGGATCGGCCCTGGGGGGTCTCTTTTCAAAACGAAAACCCGCTGCCCATGCTTCGGCGTGAGTGCCACGCCCTGGGGGTGGGCGGAAAGCCTCCCGGTGGTCTCCATCTATGGACTGGCGACGCAAACAGCTTTGGGCTTGACATGTGCGGCCCTGGTCCTTATAAACGTCCCTCGTAATGCGGCCCGGAAGGCAGGGCGGAAGGGCGCATCCAAGCAGGACCGGTAACAGGAGGTACGCTTTTGAAGTTCATCAAGATCGTCGGGTTCATACTTACTGTGGTAGGTCTTTGCCTCAGTTTTCCCCCAGTAGCGAAGGCCCTGACCTTCAATTTCGGGCAGGTAGGTGACCGCGGCGGCCTGGTCGTATTCGCAGTCGGATGGGCCTTGTTGTTCGGTCATCTGATCTACACCATGGGTTTGGAGAGACAGAAGGAAAAGTAGACTCGGCAGCTTCACGGCGCCGGTTTCAGGAACCGCAGGACGACCTGGTGAGCTTCATTGGATGCGAAGAGGCCGGTTCCGACAGTTCAAAACAGCTCCTTGGCTCCGAGATAGAGTTCTTTCACCAGGTCGTTATCCTGGAGGTGGTCGGTCGTGTCCTCCAGAACGATGCGGCCGGTCTGCATCAGATAGCCCCTTGATGCGACCTGAAAGGCCATCATCGCGTTCTGTTCGACCAGGAGAATGGTGGTCCCCTCGTCGTTGATGCGCTCGATGGTTTCAAAAATGAGCTCGACCAGGAGCGGCGCCAGACCCATCGAAGGCTCGTCAAGAAGGAGGATGCGAGGTCGCGCCATCAGCGCCCTGCCGATGGCGAGCATCTGCTGCTCGCCGCCCGAGAGGGTGCCGGCGACCTGCTCCTCCCGTTCTCTGAGCTTCGGAAAGAGTCCGAAGACGATCTCCATGTCCTTCAGGATCCCGCGGCCGTCGTCTCTGGTGAACGCCCCCATCTCCAGGTTCTCCGCAACAGACAGGCGGGAGAAGATCTTTCTCCCTTCGGGGACCTGGGATACGCCTTCGCGGACGACACGGTGCGGGGATAGCTGATCGATGCGCCGCCCTCCGAGCAGGATCCTTCCCTTCCGGGGCCTCAGGATTCCGGAAAGGGTATTCAAAAGCGTGCTCTTCCCTGCACCGTTGCTTCCGATGAGGGTGACGATCTCCCGCTCCCTTACCTCGAGGGAGACCCCTTTGAGGGCATGGATGTTACCATAAAAGGTATGCACCTGTTCAAGCATGAGGAGCGGCGGTTCCTTCACTTTTTCTCCCCCCTCCCCACCCGCGCCCCCATGCGGCCAAGATAGGCCTCGATGACATGGGGATCCCTCTGGACCTCTTCCGGCCCGCCCTCGGCTATCTTCACCCCGTAGTCCAGCACCGTCACCCGATCCGAGACGTTCATGACCACCCGCATGTCGTGCTCGATGAGAAGAATGCTCACCCCGAGATCGTCCCGGACCTTTCGGAGAAAGAGGGATAGCGCTCTGGTCTCCTGGGGGTTCATGCCGGCGGTCGGCTCGTCCAGGAGAAGCAGTCTGGGTTCGGTCGCCAGGGCGCGGGCGATCTCGAGCCTCCTCTGATCTCCATACGGCATGTTCTTGGCCAGCAAATCCCCTTTTCCCCCAAGGCCCACATACCTCAGCAGCTCCTCCGCCTTGACGAAGGCCGACCGTTCTTCCATCCGGGTCGAACGGTCTCGCGTCAGCGCTCCCCAGACCCTTGCACGCGTCCTGCAGTGGCGTCCCACGAGGACGTTCTCCAGGGCCGTCATGTTCGCGAAGAGCCGGATGTTCTGAAAGGTCCTGGCGATGCCGAGCGCGGTGACGGCATGGCTCTTCATCCCTCGGATGCTCTGACTCATGAAGGAGATATCGCCACCGTCGAGGTCGGGGAATACGCCGGTGAGGCAGTTGAAGAGCGTCGTCTTGCCGGCGCCGTTCGGGCCGATCAGGCCGGCAATCATCGCTTCGCCGACCTCCAGGTCCAGTCCGTTCAGGGCAAGGAGCCCCCCGAATCGCTTGACGAGTCCGCTCGTCCGAAGGATGGGTGGTTGGTTCATGGTTGCGTAACCTGTGGGTCCTTGAACTCCATCTTCCTGCGCGCCGAAGGGATGAACCCGGTGGGTCTGAAGATCATCATGATGACGAGCAGGGCCCCAAAGGCGAGCATCCGGTACTGCTGCGTTTCCCGAAGAAGCTCCGGGACCCCGATCAGGAACACGGCTCCCAGGATCACGCCCGGAATGCTTCCCATTCCGCCGATGATGATGAGGCAGAGGACATGGATGGAGACCATGAGCGAGAAGTTTTCGGGGAAGATGGATCCCTGCCTCGCGGCAAACATGGCCCCTCCGACACCCGCGAAGGACGCGCCGATGACGAAGGCGAGGAGCTTGTAGCGGAGGATGTCGATGCCCATCATGGCGGCCGCATCCTGGTCCTCCCGCATGGCAATCCACGCCCGGCCGATCCGGGAGTTGTTGAGACGGTCGGCGACGAATGCGGACAGCAGGATGCCGATGAGGATGAGGTAAAACCAGCGGAAGGGAGTGCGGATGACAAACTCCCCCAGCGCCGGCGGATCGATTCTCAGGAGCCCGCGCGGCCCGTTGGTGAGGGGGTCCAGGTTGTTCAGCAGGATCCGGATGATCTCTCCGAACCCGAGGGTTACGATGGCGAGGTAATCCCCTCTCATTCGAAGGACCGGGATGCCGAGCAGGGCCCCTCCCATGGCGGCCAGGGCGATACAGACCGGAAGCATGACCCAGAAGGGGATGTGGATGCCGAAATGGGGCGATGCGCAGAGGGCGTAGCCATATGCCCCGATGGCATAGAAAGCCACATAGCCGAGGTCCAGGAGACCGGCGAAGCCGACCACCACGTTGAGGCCGATGCCCAACATGATATAGATGCCGATGTCGCCCAGGACCTGCGTCCAGTAGTTGCCTGCAAAGGGAGGGAGCAGGGCGACGAACAGGATCAGCGCGGTGACGAGGATGCGTGGGCGTGGGATGCCGGTCATTGGTCCTTTGTTCGTTGCGTGTTTGTTTCCCGTAGTTTGTCGCACGGTGAACGTTTGACTCAGTCCCGTAAAAAGTCGCCTTCACCCTTCGACCCCTCAGGGTGAACGGATAAAGCAGGTCGTACACGTAAGTGTCGTTGACATTCCTTGCATGGTGAGGTCTTGAACCATCATCGGAATGCCGCGCCCGGACGTACTACGGGAACATCACGGTTGTTCGGTCGCTCTCGTCCCTTCCTGCCACGAACCACAAACCACGAACTACTAACAGGAGCTATGCCCTCTCCGACACGACCTCCCCCAGGATCCCCCTGGGGCGAAAGATGAGTACGACCACGAGCAGGCCGAAGGCGATCACGTCCTTGTATTCCGCAGGCATCACCAGCACCCCCATGGCCTCGGCCATCCCGAGAAACAGGCCGCCGACCATGGCCCCGACGATGTTCCCGATCCCTCCCAAGACCGCTGCGGTGAACGCCTTGATCCCCGGGATGAAACCCATCATGTGGGTGATCTGGGTGTAGTACATACCGACCATCACGCCCGCTGCTGCGGCCAGCGTGGACCCGATCACAAAGGTGATCAGGATGATCCGGTTCACGTCAATCCCCATCAGGGATGCGGCCTCCTTGTTCTCCGCCACCGCCCTCATGGCCTTGCCGGTCCTGGTCTTCCGGATGAAGAAGTAGAGACCGAGCATCAGGATGAGGGATCCCCCGATGATGAAGATCTGGAAGTAGGAGAGGGTGACCGGCCCGACCTCGATGAATCTCTCGGGCAGGATGTCGGGATAGACCTGCATGCGCGCCTGGACGATCAGCATCATCACGTTCTGCAGAAAAATGGATGCGCCGATGGCGCTGATGAGGGGCGCGAGCCTGGGGGCGTTTCGGAGAGGTCTGTAGGCCACTCTCTCCAGAAGGGCTCCGAGGAGCGCGCTGACCGCAATCCCTCCCGCAAACGCGGCCGCAATGGAAGGGGCGGGATGGCGGGCGGCAAAACCGATATCTGAAAAGTAGCTGAGGAGTGCGAACCCCGCGAAGGATCCGAACATGAAGATCTCGCCATGGGCGAAGTTGATCATGAAGAGGATCCCGTACACCATCGTATAACCGAGAGCGATGAGCGCGTAGACGCTCCCGATGGTGAGACCGTTCACGACCTGGTCGAGGATGATCTCGGGGCTGATCATGTCACGGTTGCGGCTCTCGCAGAGCCCACATGGAAAAGTGGTTGCGGCGTCCAACCCCTCGCTGCGGTATGGGACGCCAAGGTGTTACCGGGATGATGGAGAGTCCATCTGTCGCTCTGGTCTAAAAATCCTCCTGTTTGAAGAACCTCTTCCCGCCTTCCTCCGCTACCCTGTAGACGACGACCACCGACCCGGTCCGATCCCCATGGGCGTCAAAGGCGATTTTCCCGGTAATGCCGTCCGTCCCGGTGGCGGCAACGGCATCCCGCAACTCCTTTTTGCCGATCGAAAGCGCGCCGTCGGGCTGTTTCCGGGCCGCCTTCTCCACCGCGGACATCAGGATCACGGTTGCGTCGTAGGCCTGAGGTGAGAAGGTCTGGCGAGGTCCATACCTGGCCTCGAATCTCTTCACCCACCCGGGGTCGGGCTCCTTTGCATAGGTCACATAGCTGCCGGTCGTTGCAGTCCCGCCTGCCTGGATGAAGTCCTTCTCGGTATAGCACCCGTCGTCGCTCATGAACGCGGTCCTGGCCAGACCCGTCCTCTTCATCTGGCGAACGATCAGGACCCCTTCCGCTGCCATCCCACCAAAATAGATCAGTTGAGGCTTCAGCGGCTTGATCTTGGTCAAGACCGGGGTAAAGTCCTTGTCTCCCCGAGTGATGCCTTCCATGGCAAGGACCCTGCCGCCAAGGGCGGATATATTCTTCCCGAAATCTTCGGCCAGGCTCTGGCCGTAGTCACTCTTGTCATGGATGCAAGCCACCTCCTTGAACCCCCTCTTCCACGCAAATTCGGCCGCCCGCCTCGCCTGGATTCGATCATTCCAGCAGGTCCGGAAAAAGATGGGTATGTTTCGCGCCGTGAGTTCAAGTGCCGTGGAGGACGGAGAGATCATGACGACCCTGTAGCGGTTGTGGATGTCCGAGGCGGGCTTGCTCCCGCCACTGCACATGTAGCCGATGAGGCCGACGACCAGCGGGTCGTTGCAGATCTTCTCCGCAATGGCGACCGAAGAGGGTCCTGCGCATCCATCGTCCTCGGCCTGGAGTTCGATAGGGTGCCCGAGGAGGTCGCCTTTGTCCTGAACGGCCATCTCAGCGCCGTTCTTGATGTCCAATCCCAGGCTGGCGTAGTCTCCCGTGAGCATGGCCCCCAAGGCGATCTTGACCGGCTTCCCGGCAGGGATGGTGATGGTTCCCCACTCATCGGCCGCGCCGACCGCTCCCCCCCAGGGGTTGAACAGGGCCAGGATCAATGCGAGAAGAACCGCTCTTTTCATGACAAGCCTCCTTTCTGCGCATGAGGTAACCCTTCAGCTGGAGTTCCCCTTCCTCTTTCTGACCTTGTCCTTGATTCGGTTGATGTGTCCCCTGCCCAGCCCCTTGACCTCGCACCCCAGCTCAAAGTACCGCTCGATGCGTGCGTCGTCCAGGATCCCGAAGCAATCCACGATGGCAGCGGGACCGCCGACCATCTCCACGACCGCATCTGGACTGAGATCGAGGTACTCCTTGTGGCGGACGGCAAAGATCACGGCGTCCGAGCCCTTCAATGCATCGGCGAGAGAGGGGGTCATCCGAAAATCCTTCAACGACTCCTGGTTTCGGAAAAACCTCGACCAGCTGGACCCTGCAGCCGGATAGGTATCCTGCTTTTCGATCTCCCACCAGTGAGCGACATAGGGGTCGTGGGCCCTGACATCGGCCCCCATTTCGGTGAGCTTCCGCACGACGATTTCAGAACCGCTGTACCGTGTGTCCCCCACGTCCTCCCTGTAGGAAACGCCGAGGATCGTGATCCTCGAAGCGGCAACGATCCGCCCCATGTTTCGCAGTCCGTCCCTGACCAGCTGCGCGGCCCGAAGCCCGCGGGTGTCGTTGATATTGATCGCCTCGGGGGTAATCCTGAATATCTCCGTATCGAAGCCGAGGAGGTGCTTGTAGGACCACAGTCCCAGGCCGCCGTCTTTGGGCAGGCAGTACCCGCCGATCCCGGGTCCCGGGAAGATGATGTTGCTGTGGGTGGGTCTCACCTTGATCGCCTGGATGACCTTGACCAGGTCCACCCCATTGGTTTCGGAAAATGCGCTCCATTCGTTCAGGAACGCGAGGATGGTCGCTCGATAGCTGTTCTCGACGATCTTGCAGGTCTCGCTTTCGAGGGGCCTGTCCAGGACGGTGAGAGGGAACTTCTCCACGTTGAGGACATCCGAAAGGAACCGCACGACCTTTTCCCTGCTCTTTTCATTGATGCCGCTGCACACCCGCCAGAAGTCTCTGACGGATTTCACGTACTCCCTTCCGGGCATGACCCGCTCGAAACTGTGGGCAAGGAGGGGCTCCTCCTGGATGCCCCTTTTCCTAAAGGCCTTCTTCATCAGGGGATAGGCGACGAACTCGGTCGTCCCGGGGGGCACGGTGGTCTCGATCAGCACCATGCAACGGGGATCGATCTTCTCCCCGATGATCTTGAAGCTCTCTTCCAGTGCGCTGATATCCGCGTGACCGCTCCTCAGGTTTCCCAGTTCCTGCTTGAGGAAGTCGCACTGGACATCGACCACGAGCACGTCGGCCAGTTTCAGCGCATCGTAGGTGAAGGTAGCCGTAAGGGTCTTCTTCTCCCTCACGCAGCGCTCGATCAAAGGGGCCACCTCGGGGTCTTCGGCCTTGATGGGCGAGATCCCCTTGTTGAAGAGGGGGATCTTCCAGAAGCTCCTGGTACTGGGACGCTGCATTCCAATGACGAACTTGCCGGGTTTGCCCGTCTTTCTGTCCACGGAATCGGCTACGACCCCGGCCATGACCGCGCCCACGAACCCCAACCCCATCACCACGACAATCTCACGGCCCTCCTTCCGGTGGGCCTTTGCGAGACCCTCGAGCCTTGTAAACTCGTTCTTATATGCTTCCTCATCAGGGAGGCTGAAGCGTTCCCCGTCGGGGCTCACCGAGAATTCCATAGAAGCTCCTTTCTTGGATCATGTACCCAAAGGATGAGATGTGATTGGATTTCGCACATCTTTAGCGACTTTTCCGAGGATGTCAAGGATGGGGAGGAAAGGGGATGGAGGAAGGTGGAAGGGGGAAAGCGGAAGTGGGAAGAAATACAAAAAAAGTGGGAAAACGGGAGGGGGAATGTGGAAAAAGAGGCAGGGTGAGCGGAAGAGGGAACGGGAGACAGGAAGAAAGGGGGAAGGAAAAATGCTCGGTTATGCTAGAATAGGTGTGGGAACCTCGAATGGGGGGTGAAGAAGACTATGCGTATCCAGGTTCCCCTTTTCGATCGGATCGAAACGGTATGGAGACGATAGACAGGATGAAGCACACGGTACCGCCTTCGGCTTCTTGCCTTCCACCTCCTCTTCAACGCCTTTATGAGCACTGCACCCTGTGTCCGAGGGCATGCGGGGTGAACCGGCTGGAGGGAGAGCCCGGGTTCTGCAGGGAGGGAAAAGGTCTCCGAGTCGCTTTTGCGGGTCCCCATTTCGGGGAGGAGCCGCCGCTCACCGGGAGCTGCGGATCAGGCACCATCTTTTTCACCGGCTGCTCCCTCCGGTGTACCTTTTGCCAGAATTACCAGATATCGAGAGAGGGGCTCGGCACCCTGGTCACGATGGACGATCTCGTCGATCGCGCAATCCGGATGGTCCATGAGAGGGGGGTCCACAACCTGAATATGGTCACGCCGGACCATTTTTTCCCCCACGTGTTCCACCTGGCCGGGCTTCTCAGGGAAAACCGGATCGATGTCCCGGTGGTGTATAACCTTTCCGGTTATCAATCGGTTGCCATGCTCAGGATGGCAGAACCCCTGGTCGACGTCTATCTTCCCGATTTCAAGTACACCGATCGGGAGCTCTCTTCCAGGCTGTCCGCATGCCGGGACTACCCCGACGTCGCCCTGGGGGCGATCGCGGAGATGGTCCGGCAAAAGGGTTTTCTCGATGCCTGCGAAGAGGATGAGTCTTCCTCTGCAAAAAAAGGGGTCCTGGTGAGGCACCTGGTTCTTCCCGGCCGGGTCGAGAACTCGCTCGATGCCCTGACGACCCTGTACCTGGAGTTCGGACGACTCCTGCCGGTCAGCCTCATGTCCCAGTATACGCCGGTGAGCCCGCAGACGCTGCCGGAGATGAATCGAACCGTGCAGGCGGAGGAGTTTGATCGCGTCTATCGACACGCCCTCGACCTGGGGTTCGAGCGGCTTTTTGTGCAGTTTCCGGAGGATCGCCCTTCGGAAGGCCGAAGCCTCCCCTTTCTGCCCGATTTCAGGATGGAGGAGCCCTTCAAGGGCAGAAGTTGAGCCGGGGGAAAGCGACATCTTTTCTCATCCTCTCAACCTCTCATCTTCTCAACTCCTCAGGATTGACAGCTGGATCACCCGTTGCTAAAAGTGAGCCCCGAAAGGGATCGCTCGGAAGGAAATGTGGAGAATGAGAGTAGCCTATCTGGACTGCTTTTCCGGGATCAGCGGGGACATGCTGGTCGGCGCCATGATCGACGCAGGGCTTCCCTTCGGGCTGCTCCAATCGATGCTCGGCACCCTGCCGATCAAAGGGTATGCGCTGGAGATCCGTCGTGAGGGGAGAAACCACATCCATGGGACCCGGTTTCTGGTCCACCAGGAGGCGGTGGAACATGCGCACAGGGGTCTTGTAGAAATCAGGCGAATCGTCCGCGAGAGCGGTCTCAGCGAGTGGGTGAAGTCCAGGAGCATCGAGGCCTTCGAATCCATCGCACGGGTCGAGGGCAGGATCCACGACCGCCCGCCTGAAGAGATCCATTTCCATGAGATCGGGGCCACGGACTCCATCATAGACATCGTGGGGGCGGTCTTCGGCGTGGAAGCCCTGGGGATCGGGCGACTCCACGCCTCGGAACTGCCGCTGGGGACCGGGTTCGTGAGTACGGAGCACGGCCGGATCCCGGTGCCTGCGCCGGCCACCCTCGCCTTGCTTGAAGGCGTCCCCGTGCGCGGTTCGGAGCCTCCCGTGGAGATGGTCACTCCAACGGGTGCTGCGCTCGTGAAAGGGCTTGCCCATACATTCGGCGCGCTTCCCCCCATGACCGTCGAGAGGATCGGATACGGGGTCGGCGGACGCACCCTTCCGGACAGGCCCAATCTCCTGCGGATCGTGATCGGACGAACCGCTACAGAGGAGTCGGAGACCGTGGTCGTCCTGGAGGCCAACCTGGATGACGTGAATCCCGAGTGGCTGGGATTCCTGATGGATCGGCTGTTTCGAGGGGGCGCACTGGACGTGGCATTCCTCCCCGTACAGATGAAGAAGAACCGGCCCGGTACGGCCATCCAGGTGATCGGGAGACCGGAGCAGAAGGAGACCCTCATGGAGATCCTCTTCTCGGAAAGCACCACCCTGGGGGTACGTTTCCGGTTCAGCGAGCGAAAGACATTGAGGAGATCCTTTGCGGAGATCGAGTCCCCATGGGGGAAGCTGAGGGTGAAGAGCGTTGCGCGTTCCGATGGATCCGTGATGTTCCTCCCGGAATACGAGGCCTGCCGAGCCGTTGCGGAGGAGCGGAACATCCCGTTGAAGGAGATCTACTACTGGGTGATGTCGGCCAACAAGAAGTGACAGAGTCTCTCACGAGCATCGCTTCTGGCCGGGGGCCGGTCTAATCAAATGGAGAGACTTCGGAGCCGGTCCTTCGGCGGATTCGACGGACCCAGGATCCAGGACGCTGCATCCTGACTCTTGCATCCATTTTGAAGTTTCATATAAGTGAGATGACCGTCCCCAACCGCGGGACCTGCGAGTTCAACGTATACTCCCTTGCCGCTTCCGTCTCAGTCGTCCCTTGTGCTTGTCCCTTGTCAGTCATCGACGCATTCTGGAGACCCACAACCTTGTTGAAGTCAGCCCCCCGATCTGATACGCTTCACTGGAAGGAACTGTTCAGGAACTCAAGTAAGTCCGGGAAGATCGCCCTTCTGCTCTCCTCCTGTTTCGGGGTGGGGCTGCTGCAGGCGGCGCCGGGGACCGCTGCATCGGCCGCAACCCTCCCGCTGGCGCTCGGCCTCAAGTGGATGGGGGTGTGGCCGGAGTGGTTCTTTGCGGGCCTCCTCCTGTGTGCGGCCTACTGGGCGTGCAGCCGGGCATGGAAGATGTCCCGTGAAGACGATCCACAGTGGATCGTCCTGGATGAGGTGCTCGGGCTCCTGGTGGCCTTTCTCGGCATGAGAGTCTCTGTTCCGGACCTGGCGATCGGGTTCATCCTGTTTCGCGTCTTCGATATCACGAAGCCCTTTCCAATCGGAAGAATGGAAAGACTTCCCGGTGCCAAGGGAATCCTGATGGACGACCTCCTGGCAGGGGTCTTCGCAAACCTGTGCCTGAGGGTTTTTCACCTTTTTGGATGAGCGGCCTGTGCAGGGAGAAATCATCACCATCGGGAACGAGCTGGTCTCAGGCAGGGCGGTGGACCTGAACGGTCGCTATGTCGCGGAGAGGCTTGCGGCCTTCGGGATCGTCGTCACACGCATGACCACCGTGGGCGACGACCCCCTGCGGGTCTCCAGGGCGATCAGGGACGCCATGGGGGAGTCCGATTTCGTTGTGGTGACAGGAGGACTCGGCTCCACGGACGACGACCTCACCAACCGGATCGTGGCGGACGCCCTGCAGAGGCCTCTGTCGCTCCATCGTGAGAAGTTCGAGCAGATCAAGGAGCATGTGGAGGCAAGCGGGCTGCGCATGTCGCCCTCTTTTGAAAAGATGGCATGGATGCCCGAGGGCTCGCAGGTATTCAGCCCGAAAGAGCAGATGTGCGGGTTCTCCCTGGTTGAAGGAAAGGTGGCCCTCTACTTCCTTCCAGGGGTGCCGGAGCAGACCCGGCATTTGATGGACACCTATGTCCTGCCTGAGATCCTCTCCCGTTTCGAGTCGAGACCTGTGGCGCAGCACAGGACACTGAAGGTCTACGGGCTCAGCGAGCCGGAGATTTCCGAGCGTCTGAAGCCTGCCGCCAGGGACGATTCGGATCTGCTCATCGGGTTCTATCCTCATTTTCCGGAGACCCACATCAGCTTGAGCATGAAAGGTCGGGATGTCCTGACCGTCGCCCGCGAGGTGGAGCGGATGGAAGAGGAGGTCCGGGGCCTGCTCGGCCAGTACATCTTTGGTTCGGATGACGAGACCCTGCCCGGTGTGGTCGGAGGGCTGCTGAAGGAGCACGGGCTTTCCATCTCGGTTGCGGAATCATGCACCGGCGGCCTGATCGGGAACCTGTTGACCAACATCCCCGGCAGCTCTTCCTACTACATGGGGGGGATCGTCACCTACAGCAATCAGGCCAAGACGGACATGCTCCAGGTTGAGAGTGAAACGCTGTCCGAGCATGGCGCGGTAAGCGATCCCACGGTACGCAGGATGGCCGAAGGGGTGAGATCGGCCCTCAAGGCGGATCTCGGTCTTGCAGTGACCGGGATAGCGGGACCCGATGGGGGGAGTGACGAGAAGCCGGTGGGAACCGTCCACATAGGGCTCGCATCCGACTCCCTGACGCTTTCCCAAAGATACCGGTTCCATGGTAAACGGACGCAGATTAAACTGAATACGGCCATGATGGCCCTGGACTGGGTGAGAAGGTTCCTCTGTGGATATCCGTTCATTCCTGGCCTTTGAGCAGCCCGACGGAGTCAAGACCGTCATCGAGGAGGTCTCAGGCACGCTCAGCCGAAGCGGCCTGGACGTCCGGTGGGTGAAGACCGGCAACATGCATCTCACGGTTGTCTTCCTCGGCAGCGTGCCCGCCGAAGCCCTTGAGGCCATGGAAGGGGCGCTTTCGAGCACCTGCTCCGAATTCGCCCCCTTTTCGGTCTCCCTGAAGGGGCTGGGGTGCTTTCCCAACGCGCGGAACCCCAGGGTCTTGTGGGTAGGCCTTCAGGGCGATACGGACAGGATGGCCCGTTTCAGGGACAGCCTGCAGGCGCGGCTGGTCCCGTTCGGCATCAGGAAAGAGAAGAGGCCGTTCAGGCCCCACCTCACCCTCGGCCGGTTCAACAGCTTCAGAAGGGGGGATCAGGAACTCGATCGGTACCTCGAACAATACAGCGGTCTTGAAAGCCCGGTCTGTTCTCTGGGGGAGTTGACGCTCTTCAAGAGCGATCTCAGGCGGACCGGCTCCATCTATACCAAGCTGAAGGCGTGGCCGCTGTCAGGGCAGGAATGAGAATCAGAAGAGCGCCACAAAGACACCGAGACACGAAGAATATGGGTGGAAGAGGTTCAGGGTTCAAAGGTTACTTTGTGTCTTGGTGGCGGAGTTGAACCGCAAGATGATCAATGACCAATGACCAATGATAAAGGGGACCTGAGATGGCGGATGACAGGGAAAGGGCGGTAGAGCAGGCGATCTCCCAGATCGAGAGGCAGTTCGGTCGGGGGTCCATCATGAAGATGAGCGATGAACAGGTCGTGGACATCCCGGCGGTTTCCACCGGCTCTCTGGCCCTGGATATCGCCCTTGGAGTAGGGGGTGTTCCCAGGGGGAGGGTGGTGGAGATCTATGGCCCGGAGTCATCCGGGAAGACGACCCTCGCCCTTCATGTGGTTGCACAAGCCCAGTCCCAGGGGGGCATGGCCGCCTTCATCGATGCAGAGCATGCGCTGGACGTGAGCTACGCCAGGAAGCTGGGGGTGGATGTGGACAACCTGCTCGTCTCCCAGCCCGATTCAGGAGAACAGGCCCTGGACATTGCGGAGATCCTGGTGAGGAGCGGGGGAATCGACGTGCTGGTCATCGACTCCGTGGCGGCCCTCGTGCCCCGTGCAGAGATCGAGGGGGAGATGGGCGACCAGCATGTGGGGCTGCAGGCGCGGCTCATGTCCCAGGCCCTGCGAAAGCTCACGGCGACCATCAGCAAGTCCATGACCTGCGTCATCTTCATCAACCAGATACGCATGAAGATCGGGGTGATGTTCGGCAACCCCGAGACCACCACGGGAGGGAATGCGCTCAAGTTTTACGCCAGCCAGCGGCTGGACATCCGTCGAATAGGGGCGATCAAGGAGGGTGATCAGGTGGTGGGAAACAGGACCAAGGTGAAGGTGGTGAAGAACAAGATCGCCCCGCCGTTCAAGGAGGCGGAGTTCGACATCATCTATGGTACGGGGATCTCCAGAGAAGGGGATATCCTGGACCTGGGCGCCGCGCTGGGGATTGTTGAGAAGAGCGGCGCGTGGTACTCCTTCGAGAAGGAGAGGATCGGCCAGGGCCGGGAGAATGCCAGGAGGTTCCTCGCGGAGAACGCGGACCTCAGGGGTCGGATTGCCGAGCTGATCAAGGAACAGACCGGGCTGAAGAGGATCAAGGAAGAGCGGCCGAAGGTCGAAGCGGAAAAGAAGACCAGGTAGGGGAACAGACGTTCATGGAATTCAGGAAAGTCAGGTCGAGTTTTCTCGATTATTTCAAGCGGCAGGATCACGTCATCGTACCCAGCTCCTCCCTCATTCCCAGGGATGATCCCACCCTGCTTTTCACCAACGCAGGGATGGTTCAGTTCAAGAAGCTGTTTCTGGGGCAGGAGAAGAGGGGTTACACCCGCGCCGCCACCTCTCAGAAGTGTGTGCGCGCCGGGGGGAAGCACAATGACCTCGAGAACGTCGGTTATACGGCGAGACATCATACCTTCTTCGAGATGCTGGGGAACTTCTCCTTTGGGGATTACTTCAAGAGAGAGGCCGTACGATGGGCCTGGGATCTCTTGACCGACGTATACAGGCTTCCTGCGGAGCGGCTCTGGGTCTCGGTCTACCTGGAGGACGACGAAGCCCACGACATCTGGGAAAAGGAGATCGGGGTCCCGTCCTCCAGGATCGTCCGTCTTGGCGAGAAGGACAACTTCTGGGCCATGGGGGAGACAGGGCCCTGCGGACCGTGCTCGGAGATCCTCATTGATCAGGGAGAATCCGTCGGGTGCGGCAAACCCGGCTGCGGCCCTGGGTGCGACTGCGACCGGTATCTTGAGATCTGGAACCTCGTTTTCACCCAGTTCGACCGGGATATCCAGGGGAACCTCCATCCCCTCCCCAGTCCGAACATCGATACGGGCATGGGTTTGGAGCGCATCTCGGCGGTGGTCCAGGGCGTGCTCTCCAACTATGAGACGGACCTGTTCAGGGGGATCATCGGCAGGATCGAGGAGCTGTCCGAGAAGAGGTACGGAGGGGAACCCAGGCAGGATGTCTCTTTCCGGGTCATTGCGGACCACTCCAGGGCCGCGGCCTTTTTGATTGCAGACGGGGTGATGCCCTCCAACGAGGGGAGGGGCTATGTGCTCAGGCGCATCATCCGCAGGGCGATCCGGTTCGGTCAACCCCTCGGGCTGCAGGACCCCTTTCTTCATCAGGTCACTGCAAAGGTCGTGGAGGTGATGGGCCAGGATTATGGGGAGCTCCTCTCCTCCAGGCAGTTCATCGAGGGCCTCGTCCTGAACGAGGAAAAACGGTTCGCCGACACCCTTCACTTCGGGATGAGGATGCTTCAGGAGAATCTCGCGGAGCTGAAGGAAAGAGGAACGGAGGTCATCCCGGGAGAGCTGGTTTTCAAGTTGTACGATACCTATGGCCTGTCCCCCGATCTCGTGGAGGACATCGCGAGGGAGGAAAACCTCAAGATCGACTTGGCCGCGTACGAAGTGGCCATGGGGAGACAGAAGACCCAGTCCCAGGAGGCCTGGAAAGGGAGCGGAGAGGAGGAGATACCGGAAGTCTACAGGGGCCTGAGCGCAAAAGGGGTGACCAGCAGGTTCCTGGGGTATGAACTCCATTCCACCCGGGCCACCGTCAGGACCATCGTCCGGTCGAACCAGGAGGTCTCCTCTGCGGGCCCGGGAGAGGATGTGGAGATCATCCTGGACCAGACCCCCTTCTACGGCGCGGCAGGGGGACAGGTCGGGGACAAAGGCCGGCTCACCTTCGACGGTGCCAGGTTTTCGGTGGAGGACACGGTGAGAATAGGCGATCTCATCGTCCACCGCGGCCGCGTGGAGGAGGGCAGATTGGCCCCGGGCAATGTGGTGGAGGCCGCCGTGGACGAACAGAGGCGTGAGGCAATCGCCCTCAACCACACGGCCACCCATCTGCTTCATGCCGCCCTGAGAGAGGTGCTCGGGCCGCACGTCAAGCAGGCGGGCTCCTACGTGGGGCCCGACCGGTTCCGTTTCGACTTCAGCCATTTCACCCAGGTTGGTCCCGAACAGTTGAAGGAGGTGGAAAACCTGGTCAACCGGTATATCCGGCAGAATCATTCGCTCACGGTCAGGGAGCTTCCCCGCGAGGAGGCGATGAAGAGTGGTGCCATGGCCATCTTCGAGGAGCGATACGGGGACAGGGTGCGGCTCGTCTCTGTCGGAGACGGGATCAGCATGGAGCTGTGCGGGGGGACCCACACCGAGATGACAGGAGATGTCGGGATCTTCAAGATCGTGAACGAGAGCGCGGTAGGGGCGAATGCGCGGCGCATCGAGGCCCTGACCGGAGGGGCTGCGCTGGAGTATGTGCAGCACCTGGAGGAGGAGATGAAGATCACGGCCGGACTCCTCAAGAGCACACCGGATCAACTCAGGGACCGGGTGGACAGGCTCCTGAAGGAGCAGAGACAGAAGGAGAGGGAGCTGGAGTCCCTGAAGGCAAAGATCCTCTCCTCCCAGACCACGGATCTGCTGGCAGGGGTTCGGGAGATCGGAGGGGTTCGAGTGCTGGCCAAGGAAGTGGGGGCGGACTCCCCCAAGGAGCTTCGGGAAATGGCCGATCAGATCGGGAGCAGGATCGGTTCGGGAATCGTGGTGCTCGGCGCCAGAAAAGACGGCAAGGCCATGCTGCTCTGTACCGTGAGCAAAGGCCTTACGGAGAAATTCAAGGCCGGGGATCTGATCGGGAAGCTCTCCAGGATGGTCGGGGGAAAAGGCGGCGGGCGACCCGACATGGCCCAGGGCGGCGGGACCAAGCCGGAGGAGCTGGAGCGTGCACTGGAGGCGGTGTACGATCTGGTTGGAAGTTAAAGTCGAAAGTCCCAGCCACGAAGACACGAAGACACGAAGGAGTCCTCTTCGAACCTTTGTGCCTTCGTGTCCTTGTGGCGCTCTTCAGCTCTTGCTCTTCTTCTCTTCCTTCTTCTCTTCCTGCGCGATCTTCTCCTTGCAGCGGGCAATGGATTCAAGGGCGTGGTGGTATTGCCCCAGGTCCGGGTAATTCTCAATCAGATAGATGTATCTCGCCATCGCAGCCCTGTACTTGCCCATCCTGTAGTAATAGTTTGCGACATACATCTCATTTTCGGCCAGAAAGATCAGGCATTCTCGAATATGTTTCCTCGCCTTGTGGGCGTACTCATCCCGTGGGAATCTGCTCACCAGCCTCTCGAATTCCTCCTTGGCCTTGAGCGTGTGGCCCTGCTCGCGGTCAATGGTCCTGACCTGCCGGAACTGGCACATCCCCTTCTGATAGATGACGTAGGGGATCTCCGGATTCTTCGGATGGAGCCTCTCGAACTCGTCGTAGGCCTCGCTGGCTTCATCGTAGTCCCCGTTCTCATACATGGCATCCGCCATCCTGAGCTCCGCCGCAACCGCGAACTTGCTGTACGGGTATCGGTCTTTGACCTTCTGGAATGCCTCCTTGGCCTCCGTCAGATAACCTCTCTCAAAGTTCACGGTCCCCTCGCTCATGAGCTCGGCGGCGCTCATCTCCTCCTCATCGGGGAAAAACTGCTTGATGATGGAGCACCCTCCTGAGAAAAGGAGGAGGATTGAGCACAAGATCACGACGGGATAGGCACCCTTATAGAAACCCATAGGCAATTGTTCCGGATCCTTCGATCAGAGAAGTTTCTTCAGTTCCTGTTCGATGGCGCTCTTTGGCTGGGCGCCGATGATGGTCTGAGCGACCTGGCCGCCTTTAAAGAAGATGAGGGTGGGAATATTCCTGATGCCGAATTTGGCCGGGGTGCCCCGGTTCTTGTCCACATCCATCTTCGCGATCTTGACTTTGCCTTTGTACTGAGCGGCCAGCTCTTCCACGACGGGTCCTACCATCCTGCAGGGGCCGCACCATTCCGCCCAGAAGTCCACCATAGCAGGGATTTCCGACTTCATGATCTCTGCATCGAAGTTTTCATCGGTGACGTACAACAGATCAGCCATGAGGATCTCCTTTCTGAACTTTCCGGTAAACGTAATCATTAGCACGGCCTGTGTCTCGCTGTCAACGTGACAAACCCGCAAACGACTGCGGCTTGGGGGCGCAAGTGGACGCGCCCCTAGGTGCTGGTCAGCCCTTCCTTGATGGCAAACTTGGTCAAGGCGGCGACGCTGCGGACGCCCGTCTTTTCCATGATCTGCCTCCGATGGCTCTCCGCCGTCTTGACGCTCATGTTCAGGTGCCGTGCGATTTCCCTGGTGGACCTTCCTTCCGCAATCAGTTGAAGGATTTCCCTCTCTCTTGAACTCAGCATCCTTGAGCCTCGTTCCCGTTTCCTTCCCTTGTCCAGCACCTCCTGGATGATGACATTCGCAACCTCCGGGCAGAAATAAGCCCGGCCTCCGGCCACTGCGCGGATCGCTCGAAGCAGTTCGTCAAAGCCGCATTCCTTCAACAGATAACCCGTTGCGCCTGCCTGGGTCATTCCGACCACAAACCTCCGGTCCGCATACATGGACAAGGCGATGATCCTTGGGCCGTCGGAACCGGACCTCATCCTCTGCGCCGCATCGACGCCGTTCATGTCAGGCATGCTGATGTCCATGATCACGACGTCGGGCTTCAGTTGGCGGGCAAGATGGATGGCCTCCCGCCCGTTTTCGGCCTGGCCGACGATCTCCAGTTCGGATTCGTTACGAAGCATGCTGACCAGGCCTTCTCGCATGATCTTGTGATCGTCGACGACCAGCAGCCTGATTTTTGTTCGCTCCATGGGCTCCTCCGAGCGATTGGAAGAACGAGGGGCAGGTCCTGACGGTGGCGTGAGGTTATCTCCGGGGCCGGCAAGTACGGGCGGTTGGAGGTCCCGGAAGGATGTGTGGCCATTATGGCTTCCCCCGGCAGGTTGTCAACAGGTTTTAGGAGGCGCCATCCCCCATACCATAAGGACAGTCCTGGATAGGGAACACCCCTCCCTGTGGGCAAGGATGGAGGGGGAAGGAAGGGAGGAGGGGCTTGAAGCGGGGGTTCCCCGGAAGAACCCGGGAACCCCGCTTCAAGGGTGATCATCTGTTTATGAAAGACCAGCGCGGTGAAGGAGCGCTTGATCCTGCCCCGTTCCTGGCCGTGATCGCCCAGGAAAAGGACCTGCCGGTGTTGGAGAATCCGGTGACGGTGTAGCTCAGGTTGTTTCCGACCCAGCGGTCATAGGCCAGGGCTCCGGTCGAGGTGTAGATCTTCAGGTTGTAGTCGGTGGCGTTCTGGGCCG
>JAGVAP010000045.1 GCA_020060215.1 Deltaproteobacteria bacterium
CACCGCTTCTACAAGACGGTCTTTGACCGCCCCGAGGCCCCCCACGTCCTGCCAGCGTACATCAGGGACTTCAACGAACACCTCCCGAATGGCGGATGGTTCAACCTCCCGCATCGCACCGAGGAAGTCGTCCATGTGCACCTCGAGTTTCGCGAGCTGCTCATAGGGAATCTGGGTTAAGCCGAAATCGATGTCGGGCATGATACGTCTCAGACACATCATTGCCGCTTCCCGACACAGGGCCTCAAGGTCTGCCCCCACAAAACCGTGCGTGATCTCTGCCAGATGACCCATGTCTACATCCCGGGACAACGGCATCCCACGGCTGTGGATTTCCAGGATTTCCAGCCTGCCGGTACGGTCAGGAATCGGGATGGAAATCTCCCTGTCGAAACGGCCCGGCCGGCGTAGCGCCGGGTCCAGGGCATTAGGGATATTCGTGGCGGCAATGACAATAACGTTCTGGCGTTTGGTGAGCCCGTCCATCAGGGCAAGGAGCTGCGCCACCACCCGCTTTTCCACATCCCCCACGACCTTCTCCCTTCTGGGAGCAATCGCATCGATCTCATCCAGAAAGACGATGCTGGGCCCCTTCCGGGAGGCTTCCTCGAAAATTTTCCGAAGGTGGGCCTCGCTCTCTCCGTAAAACTTATGCACTACCTCAGGCCCGCTCACCGAAAAAAAGTTGGCCTCTGTTTCATGGGCGATAGCCCGGGCGATAAGGGTCTTTCCGCAACCTGGCGGGCCAAGAAGAAGAACCCCTTTGGGCGCATCGATCCCCAGCGTTTTGAAGACCTCCGGATAGCGCAGGGGAAGTTCGATCATTTCCCGTATACGCTGCAACTGGCGTTTAAGGCCCCCGATCTCTTCGTATGAAACCGACCGGTGTGTCTCCTCTTCCTCCGCCTTTCCTATCACAAGCTGAGTCGTCGGGTTGATGAGCACGGGCCCTTTGGGTGTAGTGCTTTTCACCTTGAAATCCGCCGAGCGACTGCCGAACAGGGTTGCGCGAATTCGGTCTCCCTCCAATACCGGCAAGCCATCCAGGAGGCTGCCGATATACTTCAAGTCACGGCTGGTGGGAGTTACGGTTGTCGGGGTAAGAACTACATCTGTCGCCGGGTGACACGCGATCTTGCGGACCATCACGAACTCGTCGAGCCCGGCCCCTGCATTTTCACGGATGATTCCGTCAAGCTGAATGCGGGATTGACCGCGGAGGTCCTTGTAAGCGGGCATCGCCTTGCAGACGGTCTTCCGCTTTGCGGAAACCTCCACGATGTCGCCAATGGCCGCCTCAAGGTGCTCAAGATCCTCCGGCCCCATACGACCAAACGCCCGCCCCATGTCTTTGCTGAGCGCCTCCGTGACCTTGAGCTTGAGAGTCACTTCGCGATTTTCTTTCATAAATAACCTCTACCTTTCATTCCCCTTTCCGCACTCCGCATTGTTCTACATGATGCACCTTATCTCCAGGACGCCGTTATGGCATGAAATGATCATCTTTTCCCTTGGGTAGCTCCGCGGCAGGAGAACCTCTTTTCGGTACTTCTTCTCCCCCTTTTCCGCATAAATGGAGAGCAAATCATCCCTGACATCCAGCCGAACGTCTTCAGCACTGATGCCCGGCATCTCTGCCACCACGAGGGTATGATCTACTTCCTCAAACACATCTACCACCGGCTCACGGATCTCCTGAACAACAGGCCGCCCGGATTTCTCATCCCTTCGGATGTTGCCAAAGGGTTCCACCTTAACCCCTTTGCCGCCCAACCCCATCTTGACGGAAAAGCCATAGACCCCCTTGAGATCCTTTTCCTTGCCTTGAAATCGGATGTCTCCGGTCTTGGAAAGCTGTTCTCCTTTTTCGGCAAGGTCGGCGAGCCTTTCAATGAGATCGGTCAGTCCGCCGAATAGCCCCTCAAAGGTCCGGATCCTTTTGTTGTTCCTCATATTCACGGCCTCCTCCCCTGGTTGATATTCCCAGTTTCTTTATCTTTGTATGGATCGTCTTATAATCTATGTGAAGCAATCGAGCCGCCTTCGCCTTGTTGCCGCCTGTAGATTCGAGTGCCTCGCTTAGCACAACTCTTTCCACTTCCACGGTCCTGTGGCGCATGATTTCCTTGAATGGCTGACCCAACCAGGGGATCCGTTCCGTCTTATGTGGCTCGGATGGCAGGACAGCGGCGGGAGCATGACTCACATCCAGATGCTTTTCGGTGACGATTTCATCGGCCAGGAGCGCGGCTCGGCGGATGGCAGACCGGAGTTGCCGGGCATTTCCTGCCCAATCGTGTACAAGCAGGGCATGGAGCGCTGAATCCGAAAACCCTCTCACGTTCTTCCCCAACTCAACGTTTGCGCCCCCTAGAAAACGTTTGGCAAGGTAGAGAATGTCCTCACGTCGCTCACGGAGGGGCGGGATTTTGATGGTAAACTCGTTGATCCGATAAAAAAGGTCCTGACGGAATAAGCCTGCTCCGACCGCGACTTCGAGATTGCGGTTGGCAGCGACCAATAGGCGGACATCGATTTCATAGGGCCTAGTGCCACCGACCCGATATACCTTCTTCTCTTGAAGCACGCGCAGAAGTTTGGCTTGCGATTCCAACGGCATATTTGATATCTCGTCCAGGAACAGAGTCCCGCCTTTGCCCACTTCGAATTTTCCAGGTTTTTGGAGCACGGCGCCTGTGAAAGCCCCCTTTTCGTGACCGAATAATTCGCTCTCCAACAGGTTCGACGGAATGGCCCCGCAATCGATGGCGACAAAAGGACCTCCTGATCGATGGCTGGCCCTGTGAATGGCCTGGGCAATAAGTTCCTTTCCGGATCCCGTCTCTCCCACGATGATCACCGTAAATCCGGATGTTGCCACACGGTTCACTTCGGCAACAACCTGACGAACGACCACACTTGGCCCCATCATTTCACCCAGTGAACGAACCTGTTCCGCTTGATCCGACAGATGCCTGATTCTGCGCTTGAGACCCCGTTCTGCTAACGCGCGGTGAACGACCCTGATGACCTCAAGATGATCGAAAGGCTTGGAGAGATAATCGTGGGCTCCCCCCTTCATCGCCAGGACAGCCCCTGGAATATCGGCATAACCGGTGATCAGGACAAAGGGCAGGTCCGGGTCTAATGCCTTTGTCTTCGTCAACAACTCCATCCCGTCCATACCTGACATCCTGATATCCGAGAGGACCACTTCGGGCGATTCAATCTGGATGATGCGCAGGGCTGTCTCACCATTGTTGGCTACAATGGGCTCAAAGCCTTGCTCCATGATGACACGGGAGAGAATCCCGCAGATCTCCTTCTCATCATCAACGACGAGAATTTTGCTGGCGTGTCTGTTCATCGACTTTGAGCCTTTTGTCAAATCGGGTTTACCGGATAGATCACATGAATGTCCTTATCGAGCAAATGCCGCAGGGAATGGAGCATCCCCAGGAACAGAATCCCTGTTTCCCCGGCGCAAAGGGTGCTGTTGATGCAACCTGCGATAAATTGGTCGCGCTTTCTCACCAAGGAATGGCTCTGAGATTTCTTTCGTCCTTCAATCTTCTCCGATTGAAACGCATCACCCGAGGCCAGAATATCCTTGACGAGTCTATATTCCTCCAAGAGGAGTTCCAGAGACTCGGTCCCCATGATCGTGGCGCCTCGTTCCATCAAGCTTAGAAGCAGGCGATGATTTCTGCTTTCTGATTTGGCCAGCTCTTCGACTATCTCAGCCTCTCGACCGCAAACAGGCAACCCGTCCTGGTAAAGGCGAACTTTTTCATAGGGGAGAGCCAAGCCCCCGATGGCCTGTTCAATCTCCATCCAGATCTTATCTATGATGTTTTCTTTGCTCTTTAGCCCCCTCAACCCAAGTCTCCGGAGCGCCGCACTGCGTACCGATTTACCAAGGCCACCCAAGTCGGCTTCGGTATGGATGATCGGGATATAGATCAGCGTTCTCAATAAAGCTTCGGTGTCTCGGCTCGAGGCTATTGCCATTTGGGAAGCCTTCCCATCTGTGGCATTTGTTCCATAGCGATATTTCCAGAATACTATGACGCAGATTCTATACTAAGCCGTTCCCCCAAGGCAGGCCTTCGGCCGCAACCAAATTCGAATATCGAAATCCGAAACAAACTCAAAACAGAAATGTTCGAATGTTCAAAACAAAACCCCGGTGCCGCAACGGTTTTGGTCATTTGAATTTGGATCATTGGACATTGTTTCGGATTTCGTGCTTCGGACTTCGGGTTTTCAACTTCTACGCAAATTACAGAGAAGTCATGGCCTAAGACTCTAATCTCCTTGAGCGCCAGCTTTACGAAGACCCATTGAAGAACCCGGTGAAAAGCATCTGAGAGCGTGCAATCACTACTTCTATCAATATACGTGCCACCCGGTTCCCGCTGTCCACAAATCCCATCGGGCTCGTTGCTTGTTTTCCTATGACTCATGCGTCTCAGCCCGGGGAAAGTAGACTTTGAAAGTCGCGCCTTGCCCCGGATCGCTATAGACACAGATCAGACCGCCGCTTTGTTTGACAATTCCATACACCAACGACAGGCCCAAACCCGTGCCCCCGGTCTTCTCCTTGGTGGTAAAGAAAGGCTCGAATATGCGGGATTGAATCTCCGCAGCAATACCCACGCCCGTATCACTTACCGCCAGCATCACATAGGGACCGGGCACTCCTTCCAAGCCGTGATTGGACATGAAGGCTTTATCCAGATCCGCGTTCGCCGTCTCTAATGTAAGGGTGCCGCCCCGAGGCATCGCGTCCCTCGCGTTGATGGCAAGGTTCATAATCACCTGCTCCAACTGTTGGGGGTCGGCCTTGATCCTGTCCAAACCCTCCTGAAGAATGGTTATTGCTTCCGTTTTCTCCCCCACGATGCACCGTATCGTTTTCTCTTTTTGGGTGATGATCGCGTTCAGATCCAGGATCTTCGGATGGAGTACTTGCTCGTGGCTAAAGACCATTAGCTTGCGAATCAGGTCGTGGGCCTGCCTTGCAGCCTCTTTGGCTTTTTCAACATCCTGGCGCACCCGGCTTTTCTCATTGAGACTTCCCAGGACAAATTCGGAATGACTGATGATGATTGTCAGCAGGTTGTTGAAGTCATGGGCTAAGCCGCGGGCAAGGGCGCCCATGGCTTCCATTCTTTGGGAAACTTCGATTCTTGCCTCCAGCCTCTTTTCTCTCGTTATGTCTCTCGCAAAGTACAAACCGGCTGGCCGGCCTTCCCATGTGATAGGAACGGCATTGGCACGCACCCATACCTGCTCACCGTTCTTTTTTGTAAGCCTGAAATCATGAGCACCGGGGGTTTCTTCCTTGCGGAGGAGCCTCAGGTAATTGTTGTCAAATTCTTCCCTGTCCTCGCAGTGAACGCGGGAACCAAATGGTATCTTGGCCAGTTCTTCACCAGTGAAACCGGTTGACTCTTCAGCCCTCCTGTTGTGGAATATTGAAACGCCGCCTTGAAGAACGAAAATGGCATCATTGACATGCGCTACCAAAACCCGATATTTCTCTTCACTCTCGCGTAGCTTCTCTTCGCTCTGCTTCAACGCATCTTCAGCCTGCTTCCGTTTTGTGATGTCTACCCAGTACCCGATGATCTCTAACGGATGACCACCTGCATCCCGCACAAGTCTCAGTTGGTCATACAGCCATCTGTAATTGCCGTCTTTGTGCATGAAGCGATATTCGTGGGTATGAAACCGATCCCCCAAAGCCTTCCGTAATTCGTCCAGGACACGCGGTCTATCCTCAAGGTGTATGTGCTTGACCCAGAATTCCGGGTCCTGCACAAATTCTCGCGGTTCGTAGCCGAGCTGCAGTTTCACATTTTCGCTGACAAAGAGGGCTTTATAGTTCCCACCTGGTTCACAGGCATAAACGACTGCCGGACCGGCAGAAAGGAGATATTTCAGCCTCTCTCCCGCCCCGAGGATTTTCTTTTTCATTTCTGTCCTCCAACTCGCTTGATCATTTTGAGAAGGGCCTTTAGAGAAAAGGGTTTTTCCAGACACCCGAAGAAACCGGATCTCAGAGCCCTTCTCTTAAGATGGTCAAGGTTTGCTCCTGTGATGAGGATAGCCGACAGGTCATGCAATATGCTCCTGGCTGATTGAAGAAGCTCCAGCCCATCCATCCCCGGCATCTGGAGATCGGTGGTCATCAGCAGGTCCACAGGCTCGGCTTTTCTGATCGATGTCTCAACGATCTTCAATGCCTTCCGTCCGTCCTTCGCGGCCAGCACCTTGTAATTGGAACTGACTAGGGCCTCCTTCAGCGTCCTCCGGCAGTCCGGATCATCATCGACAATCAGAATCCTCACGATTGCGACATCCTCAAATGCTGAAGCCATACTGCTGCCATTGTCCGTCTCCTCAGAATAAGCTTGTGTGATGTCGCGAATAGACAGGATGAATCTGTGATTGCTTCTCAGTGGACGACTATGCCCGGTAATGCCCTGCCACCAAAGCTCTTCTTGGTCTCCACGGGAAAGACGTAACCGCCATTGTTGGGCTAGGATGTGGACTGATCCCAGGAAGGTCTGATACAGGGGGGGTGAGCATAAAGCGTGCCAATGCAGCGGCCTTAACGAGGAGAGGATAGAAGGCCCTCTGATTCAATGGTGGTTGGCTTGAGACAGTCTCATGGGAAGAGATGCGGGGGATAGGGCCGACATATCGACCGCCACGCCAGAATGACGCGCCGGATCAATCGATACCCTAGACTTTTGTGCAATAAATCAACATATTGAACCGTGGTGCGTCAATATGACGCCAGTTTGCCATTATGACGTGGCAGTGTAGGCATGATTTGGATGATGGGTCAATCGATTCGTTTTGCTCTCTTGATGCCGTCGGGCCCCTCCTCAAGTCCCGCGCTCCTTCAGTTTCCGCTGCAGCGTCCGCACTCCTATTCCCAGGATCTTCGCCGCCCGGGTGCGGTTACCTCCGGTCGCTTCCAGGACCCTTTGTATGTGTCTCTTCTCAACCTCATCCAGACTCACAAGGGACTCTATCGGCTTTGAAGCAGACACTGAATCGGCCATTAGACCGGGGACAGAAGATAGGGTAAGGACATCTCCCTTTTCCAGGAGCACGGCGCTGGCTATGGCATTTTCAAGCTCCCGCACATTCCCTCGAAACGGATATGCCATGAGCGTGTCGCACAGGTCCGGGGATATGGAATGAATTTCCTTTCTGTTCTTTTTGGCGTGGACATTCAGGAAGTGTTTGGCCAGGGGCAGGATATCTCCCCTTCTTTGTCTCAGGGGTGGAATATGGATGTGAAACGTGCCCAGACGGTAGAAAAGATCCTCCCGGAACCTGCCTTCTTTTGTCTCCTTCCGGATATCGCGGTTAGTGGCGGCCATGACGCGCACGTCTATGTTTCTCAATACCGCGCTTCCGAGGCGATACAGCTCCCTTTCCTCGATAAGCCTCAGAAGCTTACCCTGCATCATCAGATCCAGGTCTCCGATCTCATCCAGGAAGATCGTCCCTCCCTGGGCAGCCTCAAAAAAGCCTTTTCTCTCACCTATAGCGCCGGTAAATGCACCTCTGGCATGGCCGAAGAGTTCATCTTCAAAGAGCGTCTTGCTGAGTGCGCTCATGTTGATCGGAACAAAGGTGGCACTCGATCGATGGCTCAAGTTGTGGAGGATCCTTGCCAGCATCTCCTTTCCAGTCCCGGTTTCCCCGGTGATGAGCAGATTATAATCCGTTCCGGCGGCGGCTTCAGCCAGGTGAAAAACCGCAGCCATGCCCTCATCTTCAGCCACCATATCTTTGAAAGCCCCGGGATTTTTCAGTTCTGCGAATCCCTGTCTTTCTATGAGAATGGAGATCCCCTGCCTCAAATGATATCTCTCAAGCGCATTGTTGACGGTAATGAGCAGCTTCTCAGCATGAAGGGGTTTGACCAGATAGTCATAAGCCCCATATCTCATGGCTTCGACTGCCGAAGAGACCTCATCCACCGCTGTGACTACGAGGCATTCCATCTTGGGGAATCTCTCTTTCAATTGCCTCAAGATTTCCATGCCTCCCGTGAGCGGCATAATCAGATCAACCAGTGACACCTGGAAGGGATGGCTCTCCGCAAGCTCCATAACGCGCCCGGGCTCGGAGACAAGGGCAGGCTCCGGCAGGCCTGCGCTCACGAGTGTGGACTTGACGCTCATGAGAAAGCCGAGGTCGTCGTCGATGACCAATATGGGACTTCGATCAGGGATGGAATCCATATTCTTATCCTTGGCCATTGAAATCCGTCAATTTCTCCTTACGCGGTCGGGAACATCACCGTAAACGTTGTGCCTCTTCCCTTCACGCTCTCGTATCTGATCTCACCTCCATGGGCTTCAACCAGATTGTGGGTGACTGCGAGGCCCAGGCCTGTGCCTCCTTCCGTCTGCCTGGTGGTGAAGAAGGGATCAAAGACCTTGTTCTTAGTGCCGGGATCGATGCCGTTTCCATTATCCGCGACGGAGATAAAAACCCTTCTTCGGTCCTTCCGGATCCCGGTAATAACCGAGATCTCACCATGATCGTGCGTGATGGCCTGCACAGCATTGAGGAGGAGATTCAGAATGATCTGTTCTATATGCATCGGATCACCCTTTATGGCCGGTAGATCTTTCATTGCTTCAAATGAGAGTGTAATCCCCGACTTCCTGGCCGTGCTTTCGACCAGGCGCAATGCATTTGCCGCGCAGTCATCCAGACTAACAAGCTTTGGTTCGTCTTGACCCGTCTTCCTCGCAAAGTCCTTCAACCCCTGAATGATTCTTGAGATACGATCGCTTGCCCTGTCTACATCCGAAATGAGCTGGCCCATGTTCTCTGCCAGGAAATCAGCGGTGAGCCCACCATACTTGCGGCAGGGGTCCCTTTCCGCACACTCATGAAGGATAGGCAGAAGGTCTTCCCACACCTTTCGGAAAAGGGGAGCATTCACCATGATCGTATTGACCGGGTTGTTGATTTCGTGAGAGAGACCTGCCACCAGAATGCCGAGGGACTCCATCTTCTGTGCTTGGAAGAGCTGGGATTCGAGTTCCTTGTTCTTGGTGATGTCCCGCCCCACCGACTGAATCTCAATGAGTCTGCCTTTTGTGCCGAAGAAACCGCGATTCACAAACTGCATCCAGCGCACCTGCTTGTCACCAGAGTACACGCGGTTTTCGACCAGTACGACAGGATTGGACGGCGAGAGGGATCTCAGTTTCGCCTCAATCAGCGGCATGTCTTCGGCAACAATCAGGGGTTGCCACTTTTTTCCTATGAGTTCCTGAGGTTGCTTGGCGAAGAACCTGCAATAAACCTCATTGACGAAGGTGAAGGTCCCGTCCTCCCGAAATCGGCATATGACCTCGGTCTGGTCTTCCAACACCCTGCGATATCGCTCCTCGCTTTTCCTCAGTTCATCTTCCATCCGCTTGCGCTCGGTGATGTCCCTGTTGCTGACACGTCGGCCCAAGAAGCACATATCGTGCCCATATACCGGCTGACAATAATGGTTGATCCAGCGTTCCTCACCGCGGCGATTGATGATGCGAAAGTCGATGCTGTAAATTTGGTCACTGCCTTCGGTCTCATCTCGGTGGTGCTTTTCCACCTGGGCAAGGTCATCGGGGTGCAGGATGTGCCGAAACAGGCTGGAATCCGTTATGAACTCTTCGGCAAGATAGCCGGTGATCCGTTCACACGAAGGGGAGACGTAAAGGTAATAACCGCTCGGGCTTATCCACATTTCCCAATCGTGGGTGAAATCCGCGACGATGCGATATTTTTCTTCACCCCTGCCCAGCTTTTCCTCTAATTGATTAGCCTCCTTTCTGAGTTGCAGGTTCTCCTTCTCAAGGGTCGCCACTCGTTCCTCAAGTTCCTCGTACGTGAGACGTTTCGCCATACTATCGACTTCCTCCGCCAATTGGAGTTGCTCAAGTCTCGTCCGCTAAGACAGCGCTTGGGGCGTAAATTCCGCCCAGAAGCAAGCGTGGGGTAAGGAATTCGCATAGCACAGGGGCCGTCATCTCAATGTGCTTGTTCCGTCATCCTATCCCTTCAATAAGGGGAAATCTTTGAAGTTTTGTCTTATTTACCACCATGCAGGGGGCTCTTTCAAGGCTAAATTAAATTACCAATCAGACCCCATAGACTCGTTTCCCTCGTTCATGTAGGTTTGATGGAATTTCCTCCGGATTGTCCACAGCCCGTGGGTAGTCCGCGTAATCCTACTCCCCTGACAGCCCAAGAAGGCCCTGAATGGGTCACAGGATATCTCGAATGGTGGTCAATCAGGGGTGCACCGAGCCCGTCCCCGGCCGAGTCCTTCGAGGAAGGGAATGAAGACGGTTATCGGGTTATTAGCCAATTACAGGCAAGCCAAAGGTCTCGTACGGAAGCTGGTGAATGCACGTTTCCGAGCCGAAGATATCAACGTGATCAGAAAGGACTCTGCAAACCTCAAAGAAGAAGTACATTAAACCATAGAGGAATTTTTCGGCCCTGAAGAACGTCCCGAGGTCAGAGGCTATTATGAAGAGGGGGTACAGAAAGGAGGAGTGCTTGTCTCCGTTTTTGCCGAGGATGAGGAAGCGGACCGCGCCGCAGAGATCATGGCAAAACACGGCATACTGGATGTTGAAAAATGGGCCAAGGAACCCCTCTATAGGCCCGGCTCGGAACGACGGGAGACGAACTCTCCCCTGGGGGGGTACCCGTTCGGTATGGTTCGGCAGGGTGCGCGTCTACTGCCACTCGCCCGAGATAGTCTTCGGAGGCGAAGCTTGTGCAGTGAGAGCGGAAGAGGTACCTTCAGTCGGCTCCTTAATAGCCGCCTCGTCGCGTCGGCGCAAAAGAGGTTCGAGAGCCTCGGTGAGGCGTAGATCTTCTTCCAAGCGGAAATGAGACAAATTTGCCAGTCACCCCAACAACCCAAAGACCTTGTAGAACATGACTACCCTCTTGGGCGCCAGAACGGTCGCGGCATGAACCGGAATGAGCCAGTACTCGTCGTTCTCGACCTTGGGTGTGCCGCTGCCTCCGTACCATGGAAATTCACTAGTCCACAGGAGCTCCCAACGGGACTCCTCAGGCGGCGCCAGGAGCGGTTCCGGTAAGTGAACCAGCTGGAGATCGCATCCGAGATTCGAGGGTGTCTGAATTACTCCTATTGTTTCATTACCCTGTAGTATTTGATCCGTCATTCCCGCAGTCCCCAAGCGGGAATCCAGAATACAGAAGATCTGGATGCCCGACAAAAGATTTCGGGCATGACGGAAGACAACCTGATCAGGAGTCCATTTACTGTGAACTCCGCCTGAGACTGAGCCATACGGACTGGATGGGCTGCTGTACTGCGCTTGCGCGCGTTTTTACTCCAAAATTATGCAACTGTGAGGTTACGCCCATTCCCCCATTGACTTCTAAGCCCCCCTCCCTTGATAGTTGTTTGTAAGAATTGATGGTTATTTGTAAGAAGAACTGCCCCGGTTTCACGTGGGGGTCGAGGGGGTTTGAGAGCATGAAGAAGTGGCCCGGCAAGCCGTACCCCTTGGGCGCAACATGGGATGGGGCGGGAGTTAACTTTGCCCTCTTTTCAGAACACGCAACGGGGGTAGAGCTTTGCATCTTTGATGAGGGCAACCTCTTGTTGGAGACGCGAATCCCGATCACCGAACAGACCGATCAGGTGTGGCACGTCTACCTCCCCGAGGCCCGTCCCGGATTGCTCTATGGCTACCGGGTGCACGGGCCCTATCTTCCGGCGGAGGGGCACCGCTTCAATCCGGCCAAACTCCTGAGCGACCCTTACGCCAAGGCGCTCACCGGAACGCTCAAGTGGAACGACGCTCATTTCGGCTACACCATCGGCCATCCCGACGCCGACCTTTCCAAAGACGACCGGGACAGCGCACCCTTTTCCCCGAAGTGCTTGGTCATCGATCCCGCCTTCAGCTGGGGGGGATGATACCCCTCCCCGCACGCCATGGGACCGAACCATTATCTACGAGACGCATGTCCGAGGCTTCACCAAGTTACACCCCAAAGTACCGCAGGAGCTCAGGGGCACCTATGAAGCCCTGGCCTCGGCCGAGGTGATCGATTACCTCCTCTCTCTCGGCATCACGGCGGTCGAGTTGATGCCGGTTCACCAGTTCATCCACGACCGGCACCTGGTCGACCGGGGGCTCAGCAACTACTGGGGGTACAACACCTTGAACTACTTTGCCCCTCATGCGGATTACACGTACAGGGGGGATAAGGGGCAGCAGGTCACCGAATTCAGGACCATGGTCCGGAACCTCCACCGTGAAGGCATAGAGGTGATCCTGGACGTGGTATACAACCACACGGGGGAGGGGAGCCACCTGGGGCCCACCCTGAGCCTGCGGGGGATCGACAACGCCTCCTATTACCGCCTGGTGCCGGACAACAAGCGCTACTACTACGATTACACCGGGACCGGAAACACCCTGAACATGATGCACCCCCCGGGTCCTGCAGCTCATCATGGACAGCCTGCGATACTGGGTCCTGGAGATGCATGTGGACGGGTTCCGGTTCGATCTCGGCGCGACCCTTGCCAGGGAACTCCACGAAGTGAACAAGCTCTCGGCCTTCTTTGACATCATCCACCAGGACCCGGTGATCTCCCAGGTCAAGCTTATTGCGGAGCCATGGGACCTGGGTGAGGGCGGGTACCAGGTGGGCAACTTCCCCGTCCTCTGGACAGAGTGGAACGCCGAATACCGGAATGCAGTCCGGAGGTATTGGCGCGGCGATCCGGGGCAGATCGGAAGCGCGGCCTACCGGCTGACCGGGAGCAGCGACCTTTATGAGAAGACGGGTCGCAGGCCCTATGCGAGCATTAACTTCATTACGGCCCACGACGGGTTCTGCCTCCATGATCTGGTAAGCTACGACCGTAAGCACAACGAGGCCAACCTGGAGAACAACCGGGACGGGTCCGATGATAATCTGAGTTGGAACTGCGGGGCCGAGGGGCCGACCTTCGACCCCAAAGTCGTTGAGCTAAGAGAAAGGCAGAAGCGAAACTTTCTTGCGACCCTTCTATTCTCCCAGGGCGTCCCGATGCTCTTGGCCGGCGATGAGATCGGGCACACGAAAAGGGGCAACAATAACACCTATTGCCAGGACAATGAGCTCAACTGGTTGAACTGGGACCCGGATTCATCCAAGACCCGACTCCTTTCCTTTGTCCGGCGCCTCATCGGGATCCGGCAAGACCACCCAGTTTTCCGGAGGCGGAGCTTTTTCCGCGGTCGGGCCATGAGGGATCCGGATCTCCCGGGTGTGCTCTGGCTGAGACCCGATGGGGCGCAGATGAATCAATCGGACTGGCTCAATCCGGAGTCCCGCGCGCTCGGGATGATGCTGATTGGGGATGCCATCGAAGAGCTGGATGAGAGAGGGAACCCCATTGGGGACGACACCATGCTGCTGCTCGTCAATGCGGCGCATTTCGATGTCGCGTTTACGCTCCCCGGGATGCCCGGAAGGAAGGGGGAATGGGACATGGTCCTGGATACGAGCTCACCGGGCGATGGAAGGGCCTCGACGCCGGAGCCCGGTCCCACTTGCCAGATAGCATCCCGTTCACTGGTTCTACTCCGACTCTGCAGAGAAGACGATAGGAGCAAAGTCGGTGACTTACAGAGACGGCCATTGTAGGTGATCGCTCCATCCCGGATCGAATATCCCGGTCCGGGGACTTCTTTCATGCCACTGCTTCCTGACCAGGGTGACACGGACACCCAAGGGCTTTCCCGAGACTTCCTGACACTCAACATCCAGAGAACGCCGCCAAGTTCGAACACCCAAACCGGCCGCTTTCGGTTGGGGACAGATGCTCATCTCTTCGCCGTGCGTACCTGGTTTTGCCGACTCTTGACAGGTGTAAGTTTGGAATTATTCATTTTTCCAAAACCATCGCCTGAGTTGAGGGGGTGCTTGAATTACTGGCGTAAAAGAGGGCAACAACGTCTCAGGAGACCTGCTCACGCTGAAAGGGGAGAAGAAGGAGGGAAGAGACCAAAGCACAGGACTACCAGAAAGGCTCGGGGAATAGGCGCGACGGAAGGGTCAGGGTCTGGGCCTCAGCCGGGTCGTCGTTTTCACCCAGCGGCTGAAACCCCTCGGCAATCAACCACCGCTTTGCCCTCCCCCGCCTGGGTTGAGATACCATGTCCCGCAACCGCGACATGAGAGAAAGCCGACCAAGGAGCCGCCGATCTCTTGGTGTCGCCCAGAATCTCACCTTCCATATAAGCGGTGCGTCCTCACTCTTGAGATCGTCGAGCACCTCGCGAATGGTGAAACGCGATCGGTCCTGCGGAAGGACCCTTAAGATCTCCGCCTGCCTGACGGCCCAATCCGTCTTCGGCGCCCAGTAGTCGATGAGTTGAGCGGTGTCTTTCGGCCTCTCCTTGCGATAGCGAATCACCAAGGCAGGCGCCAGGGATTCCTCAAAGAGGAAGAACCGGTAATCGGTCAGGTTGACTACGCGGACAACGGCATGGGTCCGCAATAGCGATTGCTGAAAGCGAATGGCCGTGTCGTTATGATTGAAAAGGGTCCCATGCGGCAGGACAAAGCACACCCTCCCTCCGTTTTCCAAATGTGTAGGAGCTTTCCAGACAAACGGAACGGACTTTTCTCGATTGGGAAGGTCTCTCCGGCGCAGTATCCCCTTTCCTCTCTCTAATGAGATTTTCATGGATCGGCAACATAAAAGTTGTTGGGACGGGACATCGAGGAGATGCTCAGATCATCGCACGACCATTCAGCTCACGGCATTACCGGGGCGCCTGCCTTCGAGGACATCGATGATGCTTGCCGCCGCCGCCCTCTCTATCGCGAGCCTCACCTCCGCAACTGCGGAACCGAGGTGAGGTGTGAAGACGGTGCGGTCCGGGGCATCGAGCAATGACTGCGTGATCGAGGTGGGACGGTTGGGAAGGGAGAGGTCTTCCATCTCGAAGACGTCCGCGGCGTAGCCCGAGAGCCTGCCTCCGGCGAGGGCCTCGGCCACCGCTCCCTCATCCACGACGGAACCCCGGCCCACGTTCACCATGAACGCGCCGGGCTTCACCTTCCCGAGCCTCTCCTTGTCGAAGAGATGAAAGGAGGCAGGCCCGAGCGGGGCCGCCAGGATCAGGTAGTCCGATTCGCGGATCAGCTCATCCAGGTCGAACGTTCTGTTCACGGCTACCGGGGATTTGTCCTCCTTGAGGTTAGGATCGAAAAACGAGACGATCAGGTCAAAGCCGATCAGTCGCCGGGCGATCAATCGACCGACCCTTCCGAACCCCACAATCCCGGCCTTCTTGCCCGGGAGGCCGCTTCCGTAAAGGACCGGACGCCACCCGCGGAAAGCGCCGGATCGAATCTCCCGGTCCCCCTGCACGATGTTCCTGGTCAAGGCCAGGAGGAGAGCCACGGCAAGGTCCGCCGTGGGTGCGGAGAGCAGATCGGGCACGATGCTCACCCATATCCCCCTTCCGGCGCAAGCCTCCACGTCGATATTGTCGTACCCCTTGAGCGCGCATGCCACGATCTTCAGTTTTGGGCAGCACGCCAGGAAGGGTTCATCGATCCGGTCGGGCATGAAGACCATGAGCGCCTCGGCCCCCGCCGATTTCTCCCTCAGCACTTCGGGGCCCAGGCTCTCAGTGCCTTCATTTGCGAAGACGCTGCCGTAGCGGCTCAGCTCCTCCATAATCTCGGGGTGGACCCTGTGGGTAATGACGATACGCGAACCTTTCATCCTATCTGAACCTCTTTCTCATCAAGGCGCTCAGCTCATCCACGATGGTTACACAGGCGAGAATGACCAGGAGAAGGGCGGTGACCTGGCGGTAGTCCATCAGGTTCAGGGAGGAGATGAGCTCGAACCCGATGCCCCCGGCCCCGATCATCCCCATGACGGTGGAGGCGCGGAAATTGTACTCCCAGCGGTAGAAGGATACATCCGCCATCTGCGGCAGCACCTGGGGCTGGACCCCGTGGAGCAGGACCTGTGAGGGGGTTCCCCCACAGGCCTGAACCGCCTCTATAGGGGCCTTGTCCGCATGCTCGATCGCCTCGGCGAAAAACTTCCCCACCATGCCGATCGAGTGAAACCCGAGGGCCAGCACACCCGGCAGGATGCCCAGACCCACTGCGGCCAAAAAGATGATCCCGAGGATCAGCTCCGGGATGGCCCTCATGAAATTCAGGAACATCCTGGCGCCCGAGTAGACGAGGGGGTGAGGGGTGGTGTTCCGGGCGGCGAGAAAGCCGAGAAAGAAAGAGAAGACAATGCAGAGGGCCGTTCCGGCAATGCTCATGGCAAGGGTATCCAGGAGCGGTTTCCCCCACCGGCCGACCCGGCTGAAGTCGGGCGGCAGCCCCTCCCGGATGATGATCTGGAAGACACCGATCGCGCCCTGGACGTAGCGCTCGACGTTGAAGAAATCCGCATACCACAGGGAGGCGAGAACGAGAAGGGCGATCACGCCCGCCCGGGCCGCCCCCTTGTAAAGCAGCGCTTTCCGCTCCGCCAGGACCGATTTCAGGAGTCGGGGAGACCCCTTGGGGTGAAGGAGTGCTGCGGTTTCCATGGCTTTCACCTACTTTTCGAGGGATCCCAGGTCCAGGTTCAGGATCCGGGCGGACTTGCGGATGACGTCATAGTCGGAGTCCCGGATCGGCGCGAATCCGTCCGCCTTCAATGGCTTCAGGATCTCGGGGGCCTTCAGGTTCAAGAAGGAGAGCCGCACCTTTTCTTTCAGCTCCGGCGCCAGGTCGGATTGCATCACCCACGGGTATTCGGGGATCGGGTCCGAATCGGCAATGATGAGGACCCTGGCCTTGTCGATGGTCCCTTTTTCAATCAGGCTGTTGAAGATGGTCCGGCTCAGCCCGCCCGCATCCACGTTCCCCCTCATCACGTTGAGGGCCACGGCATCGTGTTTCCCGAGGAAGCTCTCCCGGTAGTCCCCCGGTCTCACGCCCCGGGAGGCCAGCACTCCCTTGGGGATGAGATGGCTCGAAGTGGACGCCTGATCCCCGTAGGCCATCCTCTTTCCCCTGATCTCCTCTACGCTCTTGATCCCGGAGCCCGCGTTCGCGATGATCACGGCCTTGTAGGTGGCCGAGCCATCCTTGAGTTTGGCCGCAAAGGGCTCGATGGCGCACTTGCCCTTGGCCATGCAGTAGGAAAGGGGCCCGAAAAAGGCCAGATCGATTCGCCCGTTCCGTGTGGCCTCGATCATGGCCGCATAGCTTGTCAGCACGTGAAATGCGATCTTCCTTCCGAGCTCCTTCTCGAGATAGGCCTTCAGATGTTCGTTGTCCTGAATGACCTTCGCCGCGTTCTCATCGGGGAGAAGCGCGACCTGCAGCGTCTTCGGGTCGCGCGCCGCCCCGGAGGCAATGGTTCCGGTCGCGATACTACATAGAAGAAGGATCAAGAGTGAGGTCAACCATCGTCTTTGCATGATAAAGGCTCCTTTCTTTGTGGTCCTGAGGTTGATTCAAAGCGGCGTCTAGTTGCGCTTCGCAGGTTGAGGATCCGTGATAGATCGTTGCGAGTGGGTTCTCGGTCAGCTCTTCCGGCATGCCGTCGAAGACGATCTCCCCTCCGGCGAGGCCGATGATCCGCTCCCCGAAGCGGCAGGCAAAATCGATCTGATGGAGGCTGAAGATGACGGTGAGTCCGTCTTCTCTCGATATCCGGTCGAGGAGCTCCAGGATGGAGAGTGCGGTTGCCGGGTCGAGACTTGCGACCGGCTCATCGGCCAGGACGATCCTGGGCTCTTGAGCCAAGGCCCTGGCGATTCCCACCCGTTGCCTTTCTCCCCCGCTCAGCCGGTCCGCCCTCTGCATGGCCTTGTCCGCAAGACCTACACGGTCCAGGCATTCCATGGCCAGGCGAACATCGGATGCAGGAAGGGGGAAGAGGGTCCGAAGAGGGGAGTGATAGCCGATCCTCCCCATGAGGACATTTTGCAGCGCCGTGTGTCTCCCGATCAGATGATGCAGCTGGAACACCATGCCGGTCTGCCTTCGAAGCTCCTTCCATGTCCCGTTCTCCCCGAGCCTGCCGATGCCCGCCACCCGGATGGAGCCGGCGGTAGGTTCCTGCAGTCCATTGATGCAGCGGAGCAACGTCGACTTGCCTGCACCGGACTTCCCCAAAAGGACCACGGATTCCCCGCGGCGAACGGCCATGGTGATTGCCCGGAGCGCCTCTCGGCCTCCCGGGTAGGTGACCGAGAGATCGTCGATTTGGATCAGGGCGGGTTCATCCAACAATGACATCAGATTTGTTTTCATGGGGGGAGTATGGAGCCGCCGAATTAGGTCCGGATGAGGGATGGATTAGTATTCCGTTAGGAATGGAAGGAGACTCATTCCCGTCCCCCGGGCTGGGTCGTTTGATCTTGACACAATCAGATGGTTTCACCTATTTCTAAGCCGCAACTCCATCATTACCGATGGGCAGACGGGCGGGAGCGGCTCCTGGCTGCATTGATTTTGGAAGCCGCCCTTAACGAGGGACGGGGTTCTCGCACAGGTTTGAGAAGCCCTGCTGCAGGCAATGCGAACCAGGGAGAAGGGCAAATTGGAAAAGAGAGATGTCCGGGCGATCTTCTGCAACCGGACCCTGAATCTGAGGGCCATCCGCGCTATCGGCTACGATATGGATTACACGCTCATCCACTACCGGGTGGAGGAGTGGGAGCAGAGGAGCTACGATTACCTTAAGGAAAAATTAGAAGCTCGGGGATGGGCGCTGAAGGGGCTGCAGTTCGACCCCGGTCTCGTGTGCCGGGGGCTGATTGTGGACACGGAAACGGGAAACCTGGTCAAGGCCAACCGGTTCGGATTCGTAAAGCACGCCCTCCACGGGACCGAGACGCTGCCCTATGAAAAGCAGCGAAAGCTTTACGCGCGGACCATCGTCGATCTCTCGGAGTCCAGGTGGTTCTTTCTAAACACCCTCTTCTCCCTATCCGAAGGCTGCTTGTTCGCCCAGTTGGTGGACATCCTGGACCGCAAGGGGTTGCCCGAGGTCCTCGGGTATTCGGACCTCCATCGCTTGGTCCGCGAAGCCGCCGACAGCGCCCACATGGAGGGGCGGCTGAAAGGGGAGATCCTCAAGGACCCCGACCGATTCGTCGAGCTCGACCCCCGGATCCCCCAGACGTTGCTGGATCAGAGGCAGTCCGGGAAGAGCCTGCTCCTGATTACCAACTCGGAATGGAACTACACGCTCAGCATGATGAGCTACGCCTTCGACCGGTTCCTCCTGGCGGGATCGTCCTGGAAAGACCTGTTTGATCTCGTCATTGTCGGCGCCAACAAGCCGAGTTTTTTCACGATGCGCAACCCGCTCTTCGAAGTCGTCAACGAGGAAGGGCATCTGATGCCCTGCATCGCGGGTTTTCGTCCGGGAATGGCCTACCTGGGCGGGAGCGCGGCCCACGTGGAGCGGCACCTCGGATTGTCCGGAGATGAAATCCTTTATGTCGGGGACCACATGTTCGGCGATGTCCGAGTCACCAAGGACATCCTGCGGTGGAGGACGGCCCTGATCCTGCGGGAGCTCGAGTCCGAGATCCGAGCGGCCGAATCCTTCCGCGAATCCGAGCGGCGGCTCGCCGGACTGATGGATCGGAAAGAAAGACTGGAGTCCGATGCGTGCCGGATTCGCCTGGAGCTGCAAAGAAGAAAGTTCGGATACGGGCAAGGCTCCCGCCGGAGCCAGTCTGCACTCCAATCCACCCTTCTCCGGCTGCGGAGCGAGCTCGCGGGCCTGGACCAGCAGATCGGGCCTCTTGCGAAGAGATCCACCGAACTGGACAATAAACGGTGGGGTCTGCTGATGAGGGCCGGCAATGACAAGAGCCACCTGGCCTTCCAGGTCGAGCGATTTGCGGATGTGTACACCTCGCGCGTCTCCAACTTCCTGCGAGCGACCCCGTTCGTGTACCTGCGCTCTTCGCGCGGAAGCCTTCCTCACGACCTCGCGCTGCCGGGGGGCCGGCCGCACACTCCCGCTTCGGACGAATCCCTTTGAGTTGGCCGCCCATACACAGAAGACAACTCAGATATTTTCCTGGAACAGTGACCAGCACGGAAGCGCTCCGGTGGATCGACAACCGCTGCTCGTGAAATGGTGAGGGTCCAGGAATTATCACCCGGATTCTGGGTTACCAACAGGTATGCAGGTCCTCATGACTCGGGTGGCGTTTTGAAATGAGCAGTTGTACGTAAGTGGGGATAATTTGGAGCATGTCAGACATATCTCAGATTCCAAGAGTCGCTGATATGTTGTGGGTCCGGGTGGTACTCTGCAATGGAGAGTAATGATGAAAAACCCTTTCGCGCCCGTGAATAAGGCAAGCTGTCAAAATTCTAGAGACGTTAATTTCATCACATATCTTTTCCATCTCAAATCAGCCCAAGAACTGTACCCCTTACTATAGTAACGGTGTAGCCCTCCCGGCGAGCCTTGTGTGCCAAGGCGCAAGCAGTAAGGTTTTACTGCAGCCGAATAGGGCCGTAACGAGTACATTGTAGTGATTGCTGAACATGCTTATGCAGTGGACTTCGCATGATATTCCCCCCCGAGAGATTGGCCTGATTTTTGCTCCAATTACGGGCTGAACGAGGATTTCAAACCTGTTTCATGAAAGGATGCATCATGCCAAAGGATAGCGAGATCCAGATCGTTAATACGGATTTTCTTGTCATTGGCAGCGGGATAGCGGGCCTGAGCGCCGCCTTGGAGACATCCCGCAAGGGCAAGAAACCCCTGGTCCTTTCAAAATCACACCTTGGTAAAGCAAGCAATACGTATCTTGCCGGCGGGCTCTTTTCTGCCGCCTTTGAAGGCTACGGTGCGGAAAAGCACATAGAGAAAACGATCGCAAGTGGCAAGGGGATGAACAACAGGGCGCTCGTGAATACTTTCGTCAACGAAGCCCGGAAAATGATCCAAGAGCTGAATGAACTCGGGATGAATGGAATATTCCAGCCCAGCGGTTTTGCGACCCGAGGGAGTTCTCTCGTAGGAGGACCACATATCGTATCGGCCCTTCTGAAGGCATGCAGAAAGGGAGGAGTAGGCTTCGTCGAAGATGTCATAATTACCGACCTTGTGGTTCAGGACCGAACCTGTCTCGGAGCTGTTGGATTCAAAAAGCGCACAGGAGACCTTTACGGTTTTCGAGCCGGTGCCGTGTTGCTTGCAACAGGAGGAGCCGGCGCCATATACGCCCGGCACGACAATGCCCCGGGTATGACAGGGGATGGTTACGGTCTAGCTCTCGAAGCTGGGTTAGAACTCATCGACATGGAGTTTGTGCAGTTTTACTCCATGGTTTATGCGAGATCAGGCAAGGCACGCATGATCATACCTCCTTCGTTTGCGGATGCCGGGAGGCTCCTGAACCGAACGGGGGAAGACCTGAAAAGCAAGTATGGTCTACAAAAAAAACCGCTGGCACTGGTCTATAGAGATCGGCTGGCGCAAGCACTTTTCAGAGAAATTGGCCAGGGCAATGATGTAGATGGCGCGCTCCTCCTGGATATGACAAAAGCCGAGGATGAACGGATCCCTCTTGAAGAGAGCCTCAGGAGGAAATTTAAGAAGATCCTTGGCTATGACTTGAGGCCGATTTTGATCACACCCGCCTCCCACCACACCATGGGCGGCATACCCATAGACCGATCAGGCCGTACAGCTATTGGTAACCTTTTCGGAGCCGGAGAAGTGGTGGGAGGAGTCCACGGCGCCAACCGTATGGGGGGAAACGCCTTGTCAGAGGCGCTCGTTTTTGGGGCACTAAGTGCCAGAAGCGCCATAGAGGATATGGAATCCAAGCCGACCGTAGACAGTTTCATACGGCAGGCAAAGCGTTGCGTCGAGCGAAATCTCCTGGCGAGATGGCGGAAAGGAGCGAGGGTGGCCAGTACGAGTTCGCTCATGGAGCGCCTAAAGCAAACCCTGTGGCAGAATGCCGGGATCGTGCGGAGTGCGCCCTCCCTGGACAACGCTCTCCATACGGTCGATGAGGTCCTTTTGGAACTTGAGAAGGAGCGTGCAGGAAGGCCGCAGGAACTCCTTCGCATTATCGAGTGCCGCAATGCCGCTCTTTCAGCCAGGAGCATAATTGCGGCCGCTATTGCAAGGGAGGAAACCAGGGGCGCCCACTATCGGGAGGATTTCCCGGATGAACGCGAAGAATGGTTGAAAACTATCCATGTAGGATTGATTCAGGGTCGACCGGAAGTCGTACGGATTGTGCCTGTCCCCATGTAAGAAGAACCGCTTTTCTGGCGGGAGCAATCCGCCTCCAGTGTAGGAATGCAGGAGACCGGCCAATTTAAACATGCACTATCATGGTCGGTTCATAACCCGTACTTTCGAATCTTCTGGTATATGGTGGCCCGGGAAATCCCCAGGAGATTTGAAGCTCTTTTCTTGTTTCCTTTCACCCTCTCGAGGGCTTCGAGAATGGCCTTGCGCTCAGCCCTCTCCACAGCATCCCAGATGTCTCCCAACGGCATGCGCCGGGGGTGATCCATTTTCTTCAGGAACTCGGGAAGGGAGGCAAGATCGATCTCTTCCCCCTGATTCACGTTCAGGATAGCCTGTTCAAGCACATTAATCAGCTCCCGCACGTTACCCGGCCAGTCATAGTGGATGAGCGACTCCAATGCATCCTTCCGGATAGAGCGCACCTGTCCTCTTAGTCTTCGATTGATACCTTCCAGGAGGCTGTTTGCCAGAAATGAAATATCTTCCGGCCTCTCACGAAGAGAGCTCAGGTTGCAGGGCACCGCGCTCAAACGATAGTATAGGTCGCTTCGGAAGCTTCCGTTTTGGACGAGCTTTTCCAGATCCACGTTTGTGGCCGCGATCAACCTGAAGTCCACCTTCTTGGTAACAGATGAGCCCAGTCGCTGAATCTCTCGCTCCTGGACGACTCTCAGCACCATTGCCTGGATACCCAACGGCATTGAGCTGATCTCATCTAGGAATATGGTCCCCCCGGTTGCCAGCTCGAATTTACCTTTTTGGCCTCCACTGTCGGACCCGGTGAAGGCTCCCTTGACGTATCCGAAGAGTTCGCTTTCAGCCAGGTTGAAAGGAATTGCCGCGCAGTTGACCCGGATGAATGGGCCCTTGGAGCGAGGGCTGGACTGATGAATGGCATGGGCGAAGAGTTCCTTGCCCGTACCGCTCTCCCCGCAAATCAGTATGGTAGAATCCGTGGTGGCAAGCCTCTTTGCCTGCTCCTTTGTTCTAACCATCGAGGAACTGATGCCAAGGATATCATCAAAAGCGTAATGGGCCCTGTTTTCCGCTAGAAAACCTCTCTTGTAATCTGAAATCCTCGCCTTCAATCTCTGCACGGTGCGCGAGAGATTCTCTATTTCCTCCAGTTCGTGGGTAATTACCTTTGCCACGGCCCCGATGAGCACACCGTCTCTATAGATTGGAAGCCTGGAAACTATTTTCTTCTTGCCCCTGACTTCCTGCACTTGCCAGATCTGGGGCACTCCGCTCTTGGCGACTTCCACAAGCGCCGAGTTGGGCACAATCTTTGTGAACAACAATCCCTTTCCCCCTCCGGGGGGTAGTCCAAAGAATATTTCAGAAAGACGATCCATGAACTCGATGATACCACGCGGGTCGACCAGTATGATGCCTTCATAGCGGTTTTGCATTGTGAAATGCAGGAACTCCGCCACCAAAGGGGTAAAATCATACGTACCCAGCGCCACCTGGACCCGTTGCCACTGACCTGATTTGTTCAATCTTTTTGACATGTCCATTCTGCTTGACACTTTTGTAAAAGGGGATCAATTTCAAGCTCTAACCTACATTTGACGAGTTACTGTGTCAAGCCATATAGACACTTACAACCGCAATGAGGGGCGATTTCCCCTGTAAGAACATGGTATAGTCCTTGCATTTGTCTAAACCCATCCGGTCCTTCCAAGCGCAATCCGGTGGAGTTTACTCAGTCTTCTTCTCAAAACCAAGGAGAGCGAGTTTACCATGGGAACCGTAGCAAGGTACTCCCCCAAGGCAATCGCCGAGTATGTGCAAAAGGGTTACTGGACGGAACAGCTGACAGTCGATTTCTGGGAACAGAATGCGATCGCCCGCCCGTCCCAAGAAGCAATCGTGGACTCCCAGTTTCGTTTGACGTGGTCAGAGTCCGTTGCAATGGTCCATCGGCTGGCATCCATGCTCCTGCAACTCGGCCTCAAAAAAGACTCAGCCCTCATCTGCCAGCTCTTCAACAGCGCCGCAATGACCCTTTTCCGTCTTGCCTGTGAGAAGGCTGGCGTGCTGGCCGTGATCGTCTCCTCCAAATTCCAGGAGACCGAACTCGGTGCGGTTCTTTCGGCGACCCAGGCGGCGGGAGCTGTTTTCCCTCCCGCTTACGGAAACTACGATTTTCACCGGGTGTATGAAAAACTTCAGAAGAGCCACCCTCATTTGAAGCATCTCTTCGTTGCAGACCAGGATGCCCCGCCGGGGGCTCACGCGCTCTATAAAATCTTCCTCACCCTTCCGGATGGGTCGTTGAAGGCGGAAGGCCTCAACAGGCAAACGTTCACCCCATTTGAGTTCACCGAGATCACCACCACGAGTGGGTCGACCGGGACTCCCAAGTGTGCGGAGTGGACCGCATGCGCAAGGCTATGTACCGCGCGGCAATACATCAGGAGATTCGAATTGACCGCTGAGGACGTGATCGCCGCGGTCAGCCCGGCCATATCTGGAAGCGCCGAAACCTTGATCCATCGAACGCCTGCACAAGTCGGCGCAAAGACAGTCATGCTGGAGCATTTCACCCCCGAGGAGACTCTTTCGATCATCGAGAGGGAGCGTGTCACGGCAATAGGCGCCGTTCCCACCCATCTGGTAAGGCTCCTCAGTTACCCTCACCTGAAGAAGCACAACATTAGTTCCCTCCGATTTATCCTGGTCAGTGGTGGACTGCTGCCCTATCATCTTGGTCTGGAGGCGGAGGAGAAGCTCGGATGCAAGATTCTTCAGGGGTACGGGGGCATGGATGTGGGTGCCGTCGCTTCAGGGTCCTTGAGCGATCCCCGGGAAGCTCGGCTGAATTCCGTGGGGAAGATCCTGGATGGGAATCGGGTTATCCTGCTCGACCCGCAGTCGGGCCAAACGATAGAAGGCGGCAAGCCGGGTATCGTTACTGTGGATGGTCCTCATTGTGTCGGAGGGTACTTCCGGAACCCGGAGGCCACAAGGGAGGCGCAGACCGGCGGCCGGTTCAACATGGGGGATCTCGGCATATTGGATGGAGAGGGTTTTCTTTATTTGACGGGCCGGGTCAAGGATATCATCATCCGGGGGGGCCAGACCATCTATCCAAAAGAGATCGAGGAACTGCTTGTTCAACACCGAAAAGTATTGGAGGTAGCCCTGGTACGAATGAGCGATGCAGAAATGGGAGAAAGGGCCTGCGCCTTTGTGGTTCCCAAGGCCGGGGAAACTTTTACCTTCGAGGAGATGACCTCTTTCTTTAAAGAACGACAGATAGCCCATTTTAAAATCCCTGAACGATTGGAGGTTGTCTCCGAATTGCCGCTGGTGCCTGGGGGGAACAAGGTCAACAAACGCGAGCTTGAAGATGAATTAAAAAGCCGGTTGGGAACGGGATAAAGCGAGCAACACTCCGTTAGACGCTGGAGCATCCCCGAATCACAAGGAGATGACGCTTTGAAGATCGACGTTTTTACTCATTTTGCACCGCCCAGATACAGAGCTGCTTTAAAGAAAAAGTCATCCGAGGGAGCATATATGCTCTCCCCCATTGATCTGACCCCAGCCATAAACGATCTGGATGCAAGAAGGCGCATCATGGATCGATATGACCGTTATGTGCAGGTGCTGACCCTCGCCGGTCCGCCCTTGGATGCCGTGGTCTCGCAGGAAGCGGGCATTGAACTGTCCAAACTGGTCAATGACGAAATGGCGGAACTTGTGGCGAAGTACCCCGACTACTTTGTTTCGGCCGCCGCTACCTTGCCCTTGCATGACATGGATGCTTCTTTGAAGGAACTGGAGAGGGCGATAGAGCAGTTGGGGTTTAGAGCACTGCAGATGCATACCCCCTGCGCAGACAAGCCGCTGGATCGGGAAGTATTCTTCCCTCTCTACGAGATGATGAGCCGCTACAACCTGCCCATCCTGCTCCATCCCATGCGGCGTCGCAGCAGCGCCGATTACCCGGACGAAGATCATTCCCGCTACTGGATCTGGCAAGTTTTCGGATGGCCATACGAGTCGACGACGGCCATGGCGCGAATGGTATTCAGTGGTGTGCTGGATGCCTATCCCGAACTCAAGTTCATCATTCACCATTGCGGTGCCATGATCCCGTTTTTCGCCGAACGTATTGATAGTTGCTACACCTATGCCGAGGTTTACTTCAAGACCCGTTATTCCCGTAGGCTCAGGAAACCTATCAAGGATTATTTTAGGATGTTCTATGCGGACACGGCCCTTCACGGTAACCCCCCTGCCTTGATGTGCGGGTACGATTTCTATGGAGCGGACCATATCCTCTTCGCCACGGACATGCCCCACGACAGCCAGGGAGGGGATCGCAACATCAGGGACACCATAGCCGGAGTGGAGAAAATGGCCATTTCGGAAGATGAGAGGCGGCTCATTTTTGAAGATAACGCGCGCCGACTTATGAGGCTTCCCATCTGATCGACGCGTAACGATACTGTCTTGAAAATTCCAAGCAGGAGGAGAAAACATGGCCTTTAATGACTTGAGGGCATTTCTAAAAAAGTTAAGGGATTTAGGGCAATTCGTTGAACTGAAAAAAGAACTCGAAAGCGGATACGAAGTATCGGCACTGGGATGGGAACTCTCCGACCGCGGCGGCGGCCCTGCTATCCTCTTCAGGATCAAAGGGTATGAGACCCCCGTGGTCGCCAATGTTCAGGGGACGCTCCAGCGCAATGCCATAGCCCTGGGGCTCGAACCTGCCGATACCATGGAAAAAAACTTTGTCCTGATCCGCAATCGAGTGGCGCAGGTTTTGGCGGCCAAGGAAACCTGGCTGGAACCAAAATTAGTAAGCACCGGCCCATGCCAGGAAGTGGTGCTCACCGGGGAGAAGGTAAATCTGAAAAAGCTGCCCGTATTGAAGTGGAACCCAATGGACGGGGGGCCTTATATCACCCTCCCGAACGTAATCACGAAAGACCCGGTGAATCCCCGATTTGGCCGGAACAACGGCATGTACCGAGTCATGATCCACGACGAGAAGAGCACCGGCATCATGACTGTAGCTACCCAAGATATCGGAATTCATATCGCCCGCGCCCGCAAGGCCGGAATGAAGACCATGCCGGTTGCCATTGCCGTTGGATTAGACCCTGTGATCAATATGGTTTCCTGCACGAAAATGGGGTCTTTTATGGATGACGAGTTCGGCTTCGCCGGTGGATTGCGGGGCGAACCCGTTGAGATGGTGAAATGCAAGACTATCGATCTGGATGTTCCCGCACATGCGGAGTTAATCCTGGAAGGAGAACTGGACCTTCAGGCGGATTCCTGTAAATGGGAAGGATCCTTCGGTGAGTGGATGGGATATTATGAGGAACCCATGCTGTGCCCCCTGTTTCGGGTGAAGGCCATTACCCATCGCAAAGATTGGATCTACCAGATGTGTACACTGGGGCATGAGCGAAGCGACGGTGATCTATGGAAGATCCCCATGCTGCAGGCAAACAACTACAACTTCCTAAAAACGGCTGTCATAGGTTTTCGAGATTACTACGCGCCCATCAGCTCAAGAGGCTACAAGGCAGTGGTTCAGATCGACAAACGCTACCCCGGTTGGGGAAAACAGGCGGTCTTGGCCTATCTGGGATCGGGTCAGGGTTTTGCTGCCGCCAATTACGTGGTCGTCGTGGATGAAGACATCGACATCTACAACCAGGAAATGGTGGATTGGGCCATCGCCACTCGAATGGATCCGGCTCGCGACATCATCATCATTCCCGAGGTCGGGGTCTATCCCCTGAATCCGGCCGCATCGAGACGGGTTGAATCGAATGAAACCGGCTTTACCGAATTTGGGTTCATTGGCAAGATGGGAATCGATGCGACCAAGAAAATCGCTCTGGAAAACCGTAGACCCACGGGGGTTCCGGTAAGACCAAACCATGAGGCCCTCGAAAAAGTGAGAAAGGATTGGCCCCTTTATGGCCTGGAAGGAAACGGCCTCTAGTCGATCATGAGGGGGGACTGGAAGGAACTTGATTTACCCTGGCGTTTGGATGGTATATTATTCTACCTATCTACCCAGGAATCATGGGAAAGGAATCCGATACCGCCATCTCTACCAAAACATGGCGGAAATTGGATTGTCCGCTTTCAAAGTCCCTTGTTTAACTGCAAAATCGCCGGGCAATTGCACCAGGACTGCTGGCATCCTGGTTTTTACCCAAATGCGAGATCAAGCCTCCTCAATAGAGTAAACGTGTGGATCTCTGGACCAAAAGGATGCAGGGCAAGATTACGATCACGGCGCAGGATGATCGATATCCCGGCTTCAAATCGAGGCTTTCAGGAGTACCGGTGTTCCGTTCCCACCGTTTTTCGCGAATCCATCACCCACAAGGAGGTAGGAAATGAGCAAGCGCATCTCGATTTGCATTTTGAGTGTGTTGGTCTTTCTCTTTGTAGCTGGAGGCTCATGGAGAGCAGAAGCGGCGGAAAAGATTGATGTGAAATGGGGGACGATCACCGCCGGCGGCGCCTGGCAGGTCATAGGCGCCGCCATGCTGGAAGATATCAAGAAGGCGAATCCAAACATCACGGGGACCTGCATCCCAAGCACCACCACAGGCAATGCATTGGGAGTCCACAAAGGCACGTTCAACGTGGCTTTCTGTTTAACCGATACTATCGCGGATGCATGGCGGGGTGAGGGGTTCTTCAAGGAAGCCGGGAAATTGCAGGATCTGCGTGCAGTGGCGACCATTTATCCGCAGGCCACACACCTCATCGTAAGAGCGGATTCCGGCATCGACACCGTAGAAGCCTTGCGTGGAAAACGGATCAGCCCGGACGGCAGGGGCCTGTCCTGTGACCTTCAGACTCAAAGGTTGTTTAAACTCCACAACATGTCCTATGAGGACGTGAAGGTGCAGTTCCTGAGCTTCAACGATGCCGCGGGTGGTTTTATTGACCGCCACCTGGATGCCCTTACATTCATGACAGTGCCTTTCCCTTTCGGCCCCGTAATCAATGTGGCTACCCAAGTGAATATTAAACTCCTTTCCCTCTCTGCACAAGATATCGCCGGACTCACGAAGTATCCCGGGACGATGGAGTACACCCTTCCGAAAGGTTTGTACAAGGGGATCGATTATCCGGTAAAAGGCATTGCCGTCCACTCCTTCATTATTGTCCGCAAGGATATGCCGGATGAGATCGTATACTCCATGACGAAAACGATTGCCGAAAAACTCCCCGAATATGGATCTGTCCTGGCCAGCATGAAATATGTTACCCCCAAAGGATTGAGCATCGACGTAGGTATCCCCTATCACCCCGGTGCAGAGAAGTATTTCCGCGAAAAAGGGTGGCGATAGTCCGTAAGGTACCGACTCAAGAAGGTGAGGCATGTCAGTTCCAGGACCTGAAGTGTATACCCAGATGTCCTTGTCGGAGTTTTGGCATGACAGGCCCGTCTACAAGAGGATAAGCGCGCTGGTGGCTATTGCCTTGGCGCTCTTTCACATCTACACCGCCCTTTTCGGATCTCTGGATGCCCTCCTTCAGAGATCCGTGCATCTGGGAATGGGTCTGATCCTGACCTTTCTCGTTCATCCCTCCACAGACTCGGCAAAGAAGGGAACCACCAGGCGATTGGATGGATTGTGGATTGCCGCCGTGATCCTTGTGATCGGGTACATCTTCTGGCGTTACGAACGGATCACGGTAGACCGATTCCCGCTGGTGAGCCCGGTCTTTTGGTACGAGACGATACTCGGCGTGGTTGCGATTCTCTGTGTGCTGGAAGCCGCGCGCCGAGTGGTAAGCCCGGGATTGCTGTACGTGGTCGTGGTCTTTTTGGTCTACCCTCTGGTAGGTCCTTACCTGGACGGGCTTTTGCGATCCTCCCCTCTCGGCTGGACCGCGGTGGTCGAATTTAACTATCTCTCTCTCGGCGGGATTTTTGGAATCCCTTTGGGGGTCTCGGCCACCGAGATCGCCCTGTTCATCATCTTCGGGTCGGTCCTGATGCGAAGCGGCGGTTCCCAGCTGATCAGCAGAATTGCGACCGCTGTTGCGGGGCGCTACATGGGGGGGGCTGCCAAGGTTGCCGTCGTGGCCAGTTCCATGATGGGAACGATCACGGGGAGCGCCACGGCCAATGTGGCCACAGTGGGCAGCATCACCATTCCGATGATGAAAAAAGCCGGGTACAGCGGGACTTTTGCAGCGGCCGTGGAGGCAGTTGCTTCCTGCGGAGGGCAGTTAATGCCCCCGGTAATGGGGGCTGCGGCTTTCGTCATGTCATCCTTCAGCGGCATTCCATACGTGGAGATCTGCTATTATGCGCTCTTTCCGGCGATTCTCTATTACGTGAGCCTGTTTTTCACCGTGGACCTGGAGGCACGGCGGTTGAAGCTGAAGACTTCGAACGTTGAGTTCAAGCTCAGCATAACCCTGCGGGAATACGGGCACATGATCGTGCCTATTGCAGTCCTCCTGGCTCTTCTTTTAGCGGGTTTCACCCCCCGGCTCGCAGGTGCAGTGGGAATTTTGACCGCCATTGCAGCAAGTCAGTTTCAGAAAACGACCCGAATGAATCTTTTTGATGTTCTCAGCGCCCTCGAGTTTGGCGCTAAGGGAATGCTGATCGTCTGTATATCCACCGCCGCGGCCGGCATGATCTGCGGCACCATCGATCTTACCGGGCTGGGGCAACGCTTTAGCAGCGCCTTTATGGATCTGACCGGCGGCAACCTGTTGCTTGGTTTGTTCCTGTGCATGATCATAGCCATCCTGCTGGGCTTGGGCTTGCCGACCACCCCCGCTTACATCGTTCAGGCCGCAACCGTCATTCCTGCATTGATCAAGATGGGGCTGCCCATGCCGGCGGCACACCTGTTCGCTTTCTATTATTCCTGCCTTGCGCTGATTACGCCGCCCGATGCCTCGGCCGCCTACACCGCAGCATCACTGGCCGGTGCCAACGGATGGCGTACCGGCTGGCTTGCCACCCGGATGGCCTTGGTAGCGTTTTTCATTCCCTTCATGTTCGCATTTGATCAGTCTCTCCTGTTGATGGGCCAATTCTTGCCTATCACCGGCAGCATTATGACTGCGTTGGTCGGCACCTGGTGCCTGGCGGTCTTGGGAGAGGGGTACCTCTTCGACAACTTGAAATGGTCTGAAAGATCGATCGCCGGCGTTGCGGCTTTCTGCCTGATTTTTCCATCCATGAAGCTTGGTTTCGTCGGCATGGCGGTAATGCTTTTCGTCGCGCTCCGATCTCGCAGCCGAAGAAAAAAGGATCCGGGGATCGCTGGAGCGCTGGACCGTGGAACCTCGCGCCGTCTGGCCGTAAAGGAGCCCAGGTTCAAGTGAAGCGATACCAAATGAACATTGTCGGGAAGACGACATCAAGTCTTTTCAAGAAAGCAGTCGGTGTAAGAAATCGATCTCTGGTCACTGCTAACTGAAGAATCGAGAAAAAGGAGATGCATGGGATGGCGTCCATTAGAGAGTTCATACGAAAATTAGAGAACAAAGGACAGATTGCCCACATTGATCAGCCGGTGAGCGGTGAAGAAGCCGCCGCTATCATCTGGGAGCTTAATGATCGGAAGGGGCCGGCCGTCAGGTTCAAAGAGGTGAACGGATCAAAGGTTCCCATGGTGGCGAACCTTTTCGGAGAGTTTTCCAGGATGGCCATGGCCTTGGGGCTCCCCGAGGATTCTTCGCCCAGGGCGATACGCGATCATTATGCGGCGGTCATGAGGAAACAGCAGAACTGGATCAAACCGGTCATGGTGAACACCGGTCCCTGCAAGGAAGTCATCGTCCGAGGTGATGAATTGGACCTGATGAAGTTCCCGATCATCAAGTGGGCTCCCCATGACGGGGGACCCTACATCACCTTGAATGGGACCATCAGCAAGGATCCGGAGCTGGGCAGAAACATAGGGATGTACAGGGTCCATGTGATCGACAGGAACACGACCGGAATCATGGCTTTGTCCATGCAGGATATCGGCATTCACCTGGCAAGAGCGCGTCAGCGCGGCAAGCCGCACCTCGATGTGGCAGTGGTGATCGGAATGTCCCCTGCGCAGTATTGCGCCGCCACCACCAAGATGGGCGATGTGACCCATGATGAATATGATCTTTCAAGCACTCTGAGCGGGGAGCCTGACAAGCTCGTTCGCTGCGAAACGATCGATGTGGATGTCCCTGCCGAGGCAGAGATCGTCATCGAAGGGCATCTCTGCCATGAGGAGCCGCTCCAGGAAGGACCGTATGGAGAGTGGATGGGGTATTACGAGGAGTCGATGGTTACGCCGACTTTTCATGTCACCTGTGTTACCCACCGCAAAGATCCGCTCTACATCACTAGCTCCATGGGACATCAATACGGCGAAGGGGAGGTTTTTCGCTACCTGCCGATCCAGAGCAATCTCTACAACGTCCTCCGCCGGAACGTCATCGGCTTCCGGGACTGCTATCTTCCACTGGAAGGACGGGGGTACAAGGCCGTCGTGCAGATCAGGAAGCGCTATCCAGGCTGGGCAAAGCAGGCAATCTATGCGACGCTTTCTGCAGGCTATGGATGCTCGAGTGTGAACTGGGTCACCGTGGTCGATGAAGATATAGACATCTTCAACCCTGCCGAAGTGTACTTTGCCGAGGCCACCCGCGTCGATCCGGAACTGGACGTCACCATCTTCCCCGGGCAGGGGGTCTACCCACTCAGCCCCTCTGCGAGGAGGAGATACGAGGCAAAGGATATGGGCCACGAACAGGGTTTCACGGAATTTGCCTGGTGTTCCAAGATCGGCATCGACGCGACCATCAAGAAGGCGGATGAACTGAGACGTCCGACACCGGATCGAGTGCTGCCCGACCTCGATGCCATCAAGAAGGTACGCGAAAACTGGGGCCGATATGGCCTTCGATAAAGATGACCATGAACGTGAAAATATTCTTCTCTGCGTTCGAAAAGGATGGAAGATGGATAAGGATCAATCGAAGAAGATCAACCATGACGACATCGTACATATCTTGGACATGCTGGAAAGGGGAGACTTCGATGAATTGGAGCTGCGCGCAAACGGGCTGGAGGTGATTGTCAGAAGAGGAGCAAGCGGACACACCGACAGTCCGGCCCCCCATGTATCCCCGGAGCCGGTCCACGCAAGAATGGACGAGAGCAGGACCCCCCCAAAAAGCGCCGCCCCCGAGACAGGAGCTGAGAAGGCGGAGTTACAGAAGCTCGATTTTCAGGCAATGCCGGGGCAAGAAGAGGGCTTGGCCCCTATCAAGGCGCCCATGCTGGGCACGTTCTATGCGGCAAAAAGCCCGGGCGCTCCCCCTTTTGTAACCGTCGGCCAGGAGGTGGCCGAGAATGACGTCGTCTGCATTATTGAGATCATGAAACTGATGAATTCAGTGACAGCAGGTGTGCGAGGCCGCATTGCCAAGGTGCTGGTAGAAAACGGCAAACTCGTGGAGTACCAACAACCTCTCTTTTTAGTAGAGCAGATGGGAAGATAATGAATGAGATCGAGTTTATAGATACGACCTTGAGGGACGCCCATCAAAGTCTCTGGGGGGTGAAGATGTCAACGGCCATGGCCTATCAGATAGCGGCAGTTGTAGACCGGGCCGGATACAAAGCCCTTGATATAGCCGCACCCGCTCACTTCGTGTTCTTGATACGGCATTTCCGTGAGAATCCGTGGGAGAGGTTGAGGCTCCTTTGCGAAAAAATACGAAAGACCCCCTTGTCCATCATGATGCTGGCCAGCTCTTTCGTCACCTTCAATCCCATGAAAGGGCCGATTTTCGATCTGATGATGAAGCGGTGTTACGCCAACGGACTCAGGCGCATACAACCGATGGACGCTTCCAACAACATGAGTGACATCGATGAAACCGTTCAGTATGCGAAGAATGCCGGGTTGGAGGTGGTCGTGCCGCTCATCTTCTCCATAACGCCTGTGCATACCGATGAACACTTTGCCCAGAAGGCGCGTGACGCCGTGGCCATGGGGGCCCATGCGTTGTACCTGAAAGACCCGGGAGGACTGTTGACCCCTGAACGGATCCGGACACTGGTTCCCGCCATTCAGAAGAACCTCAACGGTCTGCGGCTTGAGCTCCATTCCCATTGCACGACGGGTCTCGCCCCGCTCTGCTATCTGGAGGCCGTGAAACTCGGAGTGACGACGATGCACACGGCCAGTCTGCCCCTGGCCAACGGCTCTTCCCAGCCTTCTGTCGAAAACATACTCAAGAACGTGCGTCGCCTGGGTTTCTGGGACAGGATGGACGATGAATCGCTGAAAATCATCGCCGACTACTTTTCCTCTGCAGCCAGGTGTGAAGGTCTGCCGGTGGGAGCGCCCCTGGAGTTCGATCTTTGGCAGTATGAACATCAGATACCGGGCGGAGTGATTTCAAACCTCAGTCGCCAGCTGCTCGATATCGGCCAGGCGCACCGATTCGACGAAGTGGTCGAAGAGTCCATTCGGGTCAGGAAAGACCTGGGGTACCCGATCATGGTGACCCCTTTTTCGCAGTATGTCGTAACCCAGGCGACACTGAATGTCCTCCTGGGCGAGCGATACAAAGAGGTGATCGACGAGGTCATAAAGCTGGCCATGGGGTATTACGGCCGGCAGGCCGGCGATGTGGATCAGGACCTCCTGGACAGGCTGGAGAGTCTGCCGAAGACCAAGGAATATGCCCACTGGGAGGTTCCCCGGCCGACCATCAAGGAGCTGAGGGGGAAATACGGCCTCGAGGTCTCCGACGACGAGCTGCTGCTGCGGATTCTGTGCCAGGGAGAAAACGATATCAAGGCCATGCACGCGGCCGGTCCCATCAAGACCTATTACCCTTATCCACAAAAGCCCTTGATGGCCCTCATCAAGAATTGGGCTGTTCGAAACAAGCCTTCCTATGTCTACATCAGGAAGGGGGATTTTTCACTGAAGCTTGGCAAACACGTGAAATAGACCTGTACGCTATGGCGATACACCGCTGATCCGGGGTGTACGGGGAATTCGAGAGAAAGAGGTGGTCATGAGCTTGCCTGAATTCGAGTACCTTTCCCCTGGGGATATGGAAACGGCCTGTGCGGCTCTTCGGGATTTCAAGGATCGAATTGCGGTGCTTGGCGGGGGGACGGACCTGGTCATGCACCTGAAGCGGCGTCTCAAGATGCCCCACTATGTTCTCAGTCTGAAAGGGTTGCCCTCATTGAGGTCCCTTCAATATGAGCCGGGCTCCGGTTTCACACTGGGTGCCATGTGTTCCCTGAACCAGATCGCCGCCGACCTCCACGTCCGGTCCAGGTGCCCGGCCCTGGCACGAGCCGCAGAGCAGGTGGCTTCCCCTCAGATCAGGAGCATGGCTACGATCGGGGGGAACGTCTGTCTCGATACGAGATGCTGGTACTACAACCAGAGCAAGGTATGGCGGGCGAGTTTTCAGCCCTGCCACAAGGCCGGAGGCGACCTGTGTCACCTGATTGAAAAAAGCAAGAAATGTTATGCGCTGTTTCAAGCCGATACAGTCCCCGCTCTGTTCGTGTTGGACGCGAAACTGAAGCTGGTCAGCCATGCAGGGGAACGGACGGTTGCCGTAGGAGAGTTCTATTCAGGGCGCGGCGAGACTCCCAACCTGATCTCTCCCGATGAACTCCTGGCCGAGGTTCATATCCCGGATCCGGCTCCCCGCTCCGGGAGCGCATACGCCAAATACCGGGCGAGGGACAGCATAGAGTTTCCTGTCCTGGGTGTGGCCGCCATGGTGGCTCTGGGGGGTGACGGGATTTGCCGGAAAGCGAGATTCGCGTTCATCGGCCACGGGTGCGGACCTCTTGCGGTCGATGCGTCCGGCTTGGTGGCCGGCCTGAAGGAACCGGTTCTCACCGAGGATTCCCTGGACCGGATCCTCCAGGATGTGAAACCGGTCTATCATATGGGCGTGTCCGCGTCCTTCAAGAAGAGGATCGCCCGTTTGTCGGCCAAGAAGGCATTTCAGGAGGCCTGGATGAAAGCACAGGGAAGTGGATCCAAGCCCCTTTAGGAGGATGCGATGACAACGTATGCTACGGTCGGGAAGGAAGTTCCACGCGTGGACGGCGGCTCTCAAGTGACCGGAGAGGCGATCTTCTGCGCCGATCTGTTCATGAAGGGTATGCTTTATGGAAAGATCCTTCGAAGCCCCCATCCCCATGCCAGAATACGGAGCATCGACACGAGCAAGGCCAGGAAACTGTACGGCGTCAGGGCAGTCGTGACCGGTGCGGACACCCTTGGAGTCAAATACGGCCCTTTCACCTCCGATGAATATCCCCTGGCCGTAGACAAGGCCCGGTTCATCGGCGATGAGATTGCGGCGGTGGCCGCGGACAGAGCCGACATCGCCGAGGAGGCGCTGGAGCTGATTGAGGTGGACTATGAAATCCTTCCTGCGGTGTTCGACCCCTTTGAAGCCACGGGGCCTAATGCACCTGCCATACACGATCACGTGAAAAACAATATCGCTTATGCCAGCGTATTTCAATGGGGCAGCCCGGTCGACGAATTGAGCAAGGAATGTGATGTCATTGTCGAAGACGGGTTCAAGACCCATTCACAGGTCCATTCCTATCTGGAGCCCCACTGCTCCGTCGCCACATGGGATCAGAACGGAAATATCACCCTGTGGGCCTCCACACAAGGTCCGTACTATTTGAAGCTGGATCTGTTGAAGACCCTCGGCATCCCCGAACACAAGCTCAGGATCATCAAACCCTCCGTGGGGGGAGGCTTCGGCGGCAAGCGAGACCTTCTGGAGCCGAGCTTCTGCGCCATCCTGCTTTCCAAACTGTCCGGGAGGCCCGTCAAGGTCGAATACACGCGGGAAGAAGAGTACACGGTGACCCGGCACAGGCATTCCATGAACATCCACCTGAAAATAGGAGCGCGGAAGGACGGAAAGTTTGTCTTTTTTGACTGCAGGAATGTCGTGGATAACGGGGCCTTCAACAGCAGAGGTCCGGCCATCACCTTCTATGCAGGGCAGGCACTGGCCTCTCTGTATCGGGTTCAGGGCGTTCGCTACGACTGCAAGCTGGTGTACACCAACACCTCGGCCGGAGGCGCATTCCGGGGGTTTGGCAATCTGCAGATGCGTTTTGCCCTTGAGAGCATGGTGGACATGGTTTCCCAGAAACTCGGTATGGACCCTCTCGATCTGCGGCTGGCCAATGTCGTCGAGACGGGAATGACCACGCTGGACAAGAAGCGGGTGACAAGTTGCGGTCTCAGGGAGTGCATCGAAAAGGTCCGTGATTCCTCCCGGTGGCGCGAAAAGCGGGAAAAACCTAAAAAGCTGCGGGGCGTGGGAATAGCGTGCTACGATTACGTGAGCGGATTCCGGGCCTTTTTCCCCCACGATTCCTCTTCGGCCAATATCAAGATCAACGACGACGGTTCGGCGATCCTCTTCACAGGCGCGTCAGATATCGGCCAGGGCTCGGATACCGTTCTCTGTCAGATCGCGGCCGAGGTCCTGGGCATCGATATGGAGAGGGTGAAAATCGTTTCGGCGGACACGGAGATGACCCCCCTGGATCTTGGTTCCTATGGAAGCCGTGTCACCTTTGTCGCGGGAAACGCGGTGAAGCTCGCCGCCCTCGAGGCAAGAGACCGTCTGGCCCAGTTTGTCGCCGGTGAGCTCGGGGTCACTCCCGGAGCGATCCGGTTTGAAAAAAACAGGGTCTTTGCTGCAGGAACTCCGGAGAAGGGTTTGAGTTTTCAGGAAGCGACGAGACTCGCTCTCAACAAGGAAGGGCTGATCGTGATGGGCCGCGGGACCTATGACCCCCCCTCGGAGATGATCAATCTGAAGACGGGGGAAGGCCAGGTCTCTCCGGCTTACAGCTATGGCGCCCAGATTGCCGAAGTGGAGGTGAACCCGGAAAGCGGGGAAGTGAGCATCGTGAAGGTTTACTCGGCCACCGACTGCGGATTTGCCTTGAATCCCCTTTCTATCAAGGGACAGGCCGAAGGTTCCATCGTGTGCGCCATGGGGATGTCCTTGTATGAACGTCCCTATTGTGATGGCGGGAAGATCCTGAACCCATCCTTTCTGGACTATCACATTCCGACCTCCATGGAGATGCCGGAGATCGACTCCCAGATCGTCGAAAGCCTTGACCCCGAAGGTCCCTTCGGCGCCAAGGGTGTTTCGGAGGGCTATCAGGTGCCGGGCGCACCGGCCATTGCAAATGCCGTTTATCACGCAACCGGCATTAGGATCAGAGAGGTCCCCGTGAATCCGGAGGAGATCCTGAAGGGATTGGAGAAGCAGGCAAAAGGATCTTGAGAACGGGGGAAACGGCTCTATGGAAGCGGTGAACCGATCCGTGGATGCATAGAGGGAAGGCATTACACAACCACTGGAAGTGGAGGAGACGATGAGAAAAGTGATGATCACCGCGGCGCTGACAGGAGGGTTTCACGGAAAGGAGACCCACCCCGGCCTTCCGGAGCAGCCGGATGAGATAGCACAGGCCGCATTGGAGTGTTATGAGGCTGGCGCCAGTATTGCCCACATTCACGCCAGGGACAAGAAAGGGAAGGCTTCCCCTGATGTGGAAATCTACCGGGAAATCAAGAAGCGAATACGGGATGCATGCGACATTGTTCTCTCCTTTACAACGGGCGGAGGGCCTAACCTCACCCCTGAGGAGAGGATACAGTCTGCGTTTGCGGATCCGGAGATCTGCTCTCTGAATATGGGCACCATGGTGCGAACCCGGTGGGGGGAGGGATCGATCTTCCTGAACACCCGCTCCCAGATCGAGCAGTGGGCTCGGATCCTGAAGGAGCGCGGAATCAAACCGGAGCTGGAGGTCTATGGCCACTCGATGATGGTGGATGTGGAAAATCTCATCCAGTTGGACCTGCTCGACCCGCCCTATTTCGTCAATATCGTGCTGGGCATGACCCATCAGGGCGCCATGCAGGCGAACGAGAAGAACCTCCTCTCCCTGATAGAGTATCTGCCTCCGAACAGCGTGTTCAATGTCACGGCCATGGGTAGAATGCAGCTTCCGCTGACCACCCTCGGCGTCCTCACCGGGGGCAACCCCAGGGTCGGCCTGGAGGACAACATCTATTATCACAAGGGTGTCCTGGCGGAAAGCAATGCTCAGCTTGTGGCCCGTGCCGCCAGGATGATCCGTGAACTGGACATGGAGGTGGCGACCCCCAAAGAAGCCCGCGAGATCCTGCGCCTGAACGCCTGAAAGGGAAAGGAAAGCCCATGGTTCCCGGCATCGAAGAACACCTTCACTCCTTTCGATCGGCCGTACTGGTGATCGATATGCAAAACGACTTCTGCCACGGCGATGGCGCGTTCGGGAGAGCGGGACAGGATCTGTCGCCCCTTCAGCGTGTGGCTGCGCCCCTCGGAAAATTCGTGGACGAAGCCAGGAATCTGGGGGTATGGCCGGTCCACGTCAGATCCTATATGGATGAACGACTCCTCCTTCCTCCTGCGGTGGCCAGGAACAGGCAGCTCGGAAGGGAAAGGGGAATCTGTCTCCAGGGGAGCTGGGGCGCCGAATTCTATCAGATCCTTCCCGCGAAGGGCGACAACGTAGTCACGAAACATTCCTACAGCGGTTTCATCGACACCGATCTGAAGGAAACGTTGACCGGAAGAGGGATCCGGAGTGTCTTTGTGACGGGGGTCTTGACCAATGTCTGTTGCGAATCCACCCTTCGCCATGCCTTCATGCTGGGCTTTTTTCCCTTCCTGGTGGAGGACTGCTGCGCGTCCGTCGATGGCACGGCTCACGCAGCCACGGTGGACAACGTGAGGAGATATTTCGGTTGGGTCTGCAAATCCGAAGAAGCATTGCAGTGGTGGGGGCAGGGAAGATCTTCATGGGCATAGACCTTCATACTTTCCTGCAGATCATCGTGTTCGGCCTGGTCGCGGGCGGTCTATATGCCCTGGCCGCCTCCGGGTTGAGCCTGATCTATGGGGTCATGCAGATCCTGAACATCGCCCATGGAGAGTTCCTGATGATCGGGGCATATATCATGTTCTGGCTTTTTACACTGGCCGATATCAGCCCTCTGTGGAGCATGCTCGTGACGGCGCCCATGATGTTCGTGCTGGGGCTTTTGGTGTTCAAGGTCGTCGTCACTCCGTTGCAGAGGGTAGTGTCCGTCCACCTGGTTGAGAGGAGCACGCTGATCGCCTTTTTCGGAATTCTCATCCTGGTGCAGAACTCCGCTCTGGTGATGTGGTCGGCCGATTACCGTGTGGTGACCTACCTTCAGAAACCTCTTCGTTTTCTCTTCCTGGATATTTCCGTCAACCGACTGGTGGTCCTGGTCATCTCCGTGGTGGTCATTCTCCTGCTCGAATTTTTCCTGACCCGCACCTATGCCGGCAAGGCCATCCGTGCCATTACGCAGGACAGGGAGGCGGCCATGCTCATGGCGATTGACGCGGACAAGCTGAGCATGCTGTGCTTCGGATTGGGGACCGCACTGGCCGGAATTGCGGGGAGCCTGGGGGGCGTACTGAATGTGATCACCCCGCACATGGGGTTTCCTTTTCTGATCAAGGCCTTTGTCATCATGATTATCGGCGGTCTGGGAAATATGCTGGGGTGTCTCTACGCCGGCTTCTTGCTGGGGGTGGTGGAATTTGTGGGCGCCTATTTCGTGGGAGAAGCCTACCGAAGCGCCATCGACTATTTCATCCTGGTGACATTTCTGCTGCTGGCCTCGCGCGGCTATATCCGGAAATTCAGGGGAGCCATATGAGGAAAACCAGGGAACGGCGAATCATCTCTTGTCTGGGGGGAATCCTCTCGGCGGCTATACTGGTGGTGCTGCCCCACTTCTTCTCCAGCTACATAGTCTCGTTCATGATCATCACCCTCATGTTCATTATCCTCGCCAGCAGCTGGAATCTTTTCTCGGGCTTCACCGGCTACATTTCACTGGGGCACGGGATGTTTTTCGGCGCAGGGGCCTACTCTTTTACACTGGCCGTAGTGAAGGGGGGCTGGCAGTACGGTTACGCCATCGTCCTGGCCGCCCTGGTCCCTGGTATCATGGCATTGCTCATCAGCCTCGTGGTCCTCACGATTCGGATGCGGGTGGCCTACTTCGCCATGATCACTCTCGGTTTCAACGAGATCTTTCAAAACATCTGTGCAAATTCGGATGCCCTCGGCGCGTCTTTCGGCTTTACCATCCCTCCTATCAGGCATCTGACTGTGCCCTACTATATCCTTCTCCTGACCGCAATCGTTCTGGTCGGGGGAATCTTCTTCCTGGAGCGATCCCATGTGGGCCTGGCGCTCAAGTCGATCCTGCAGGATGAGGAGGTGGCAGAGACGGCAGGGGTCAATACGACCCGGTTGAAGGTCCTGTTCTTCGTGTTGAGCGGGATCTTTCCCGGGATCACCGGGGCCGTGATAGGCTGGTACTGGAGCTACATCGATCCTTACACGAGCTTCGATCTGGTCCTCTCCTTTCAAATAGCCATCATGGCCATCCTGGGGGGAATGGGAACGGTGTTTGGACCGGTTATCGCCGCCACCTTTATGAGCGTGCTGATCGAAATCCTCTCTACCAACATCCCTCACTTCTACAATATTATCTTCGGTATCCTGGTGACCGTCATCATCATCATTTCACCGAAAGGCATCAGCGAACTCATACTCAGGGTGACTCATCGGAGCAGGTCTTGAACGAAGCGACCATAAGGCAAGGGCCAATTCTCGAAGTCCGGAGGGTGACCAAACACTTCGGAGGTCTCACCGCCCTTTTGAATGTGGATCTCGTTGTGAACCGGAGTGAGATCTTAGGGCTGATCGGTCCGAACGGATCTGGAAAGACGACCCTCTTCAATGTGATTGCCGGGAACCTGCGGCAGAATGGGGGGGCGGTATACTTCGAGGGCAGAGACTGCAGCAGGATGAAACCCTTCGAGCGCTGCAGGCTGGGCATCGCCCGGACCTATCAGAACCCCAGGCCCTTTATGGACTTCTCCGTGGAACAGAACATCATGATCGGATTGCGCTATGGCCGCGACAGCGGGAGCCTCTCGGGAGCGGAACTTCACAGCGAGCTGGATAGAATCCTGCAGCTGCTCGGATTGACAAGCAGCAGGAACAGGCTGGTCAAGAACCTGACCCTGGTCGATCGAAAGTTCGTGGAGGTGGCCAGGGCCATGGCGTCTGAACCCAAGCTGCTCCTGCTCGACGAGGTGCTCTCCGGACTAACCCCCGGAGAGCTGGAAGGAGCGGTGAAACTGATTCAAACGCTTTCAGAGACCTTCGGCATCACGGTCATCTGGATCGAGCACATCATGCGCTCACTCCTTTCTATTTGCGACCGCTTCGTGGTTCTTTTGCAGGGGACCAAACTGACGGAAGGCGAACCCGCCCTCGTGGTTTCCGACAAACGGGTGATCGAGGCCTATCTGGGGAAAGGCGCCAGGCACCTTACGGAAAAGATGGTCCGATCATCACAGAACGACAACGGGTAGACGGACATGCTCCTGGTGAAGGAAATCGACAGCTTCTATGGTGACCTGCAGGTTCTTCGCAACGTTTCTCTGGAGGTGGAGGAAGGAAAGATCACCTCCATCATCGGGTCAAACGGGGCCGGGAAGACGACCCTTCTGAATTCGATTGTAGGCCTGGTCAAGGTGAAGTCAGGAGGGGTTTTCTTCAAAGAGCAAAGGATTGATCATTTGCGTCCTCACCAGATTGCAGCCATGGGCATCTCCGTGGTTCCCGAGGGGCGCCGGCTTTTCACCGGCATGAGCGTCCAGGATAACCTGCAACTGGGTGCCTACGGCAAATCGGCGCGGCAGCGGGTTCAGCAGAACCTCCCATGGATCTTCAACATGTTTCCGACGCTTCGTGCGCGGCTCCAGCAGCCGTCCGGCACTCTCAGCGGGGGGGAGCAGCAGATGCTTGCGATCGGGAGGGCGCTGATGTCGGAGCCGAGAATCCTGATCCTGGATGAGCCCTCCCTGGGGCTGATGCCCCTGCTCATCGCCAGGATCTTTGAAGTCATTCAGGAGATCAGGAAGAAGGGGGTGACCGTCCTGATCGTGGAACAGAACGTGGGAGAGACCCTTGCCAACGCGGACCGCTACTACATCTTGGAGACCGGGCGGATCACCAATTCGGGCTTATGCATGGATTTTGAGAAACACGAAGAGCTGAGAAAGGCCTATCTGGGATGGTAGGCGGCTTTCAGCCGGGGGGGAGGGTATGACAAGCCGAAAGATAAGGGTGAAAATCAACCAATGGGATCATGAACTCACCGTCGCGTCGGACAGGACGCTGCTGGATCTTCTGAGGGAAGACTTGGGCCTGACCGGCACGAAAAAAGGGTGCGACTCCGGGGAGTGTGGGGCCTGTACGGTATTGCTCGACGGCAAGCCAGCGCTCTCGTGCCTGACCCTTGCCATCGAGGTGAACGGGAGAGAGGTCAGGACGATCGAAGGCGTTGCCAGTGATGGCGCGCTTCACCCGGTGCAGGAGGCGTTCAAGAGCCGAGGGGCCATCCAATGCGGCTTTTGCACGCCAGGGATGGTCATGTCTGCAGTAGCCTTGTTGGAGGAGAACCCCTCTCCCACCACCGATGACATCAAGAAGGGGATTTCAGGAAATCTATGTCGCTGTACAGGCTATGGAAGGATTGTCGAAGCAATCAGCCATGCGGCCGTCAATCTCAAGAAAGGTGACCCCGAGAGGTAAACACCGAGTGCGAAGTCAATAGGAATCAGGCAAGGAGGTCCCAAATCCACCATGGGCAGATGATGTTGGATGGTGAGTCGGTGAGGTCATCAGATCTTGACATCCCTATTATGGACAACTCAAAAAAGGAGGAGAAATGATGAAGTCGAGAAGAGTGTTTGCTATTGGGGCCCTGTGCGCACTGTCTTTGGTGTTCTCAGCAGGAGGAGGGCTTCTTCATGCCGCCGATGTCCAAGAGATCACTATTGGCTACGCCGTATCCCTGACAGGGAGATTTGCCGTCGAGGGGAAGGAGACCAGTCGCGGGTACAATATGTGGGTTGACCAGATAAACGGGGCGGGAGGTTTGCGAGTCGGCAACAAACAGCGGAAAGTAAAGCTCACAGTCTACGACGACGAGAGCAATCCTTCCGTCTGTACCAAACTTTATGAGAAGCTGATTACGCGCGACAAGGTGGATCTGATTCTCAGCCCATGGGGCAGCGGCATCAATTTTGCTGCGTCGGCGGTGGCGGACAAATATAAGTACCCCATTATCATGTCTTCGGCTTCAGCAACCAGTATTTGGGAAAGAGGGTTTACTTATATTTTCGAAACCACGCAATTGAGTCCCACCATGATGGCTCCCTGGAAGGAGTTGCTACAGGCACACAAAGACAAGATCAAGAAGGTGGCCATTCTGTTTGAGAACTTTCTCTTCACGGTGGCGCTGAATGAAAGCCTGGTGCAATATGTGAAGGAGGTTGGCGCGGAACTGGTTCTCGACGAAAAATATCCCCTCGGATCAAAGGACTTTACCGGTTTGTTGTTGAAGGCAAAGGGTCTGAATCCCGACGCCGTTTTCGTCCTTAACATCATGCCGGCATCCGTATATGCCACCAGGCAGGCCAATGAGGTCGGGATCACCCCGAAACTGTACGCCGTCAATATCGGTCCCATGTTCGAAGAGGAGTTTATCGGGGGCTTGAAAGATCTTTCCGAGAAGGTCTGCGAATCCGGTTTCTGGCACCCGGAGCTCCCGTTTGAAGGCGCGAAGAAGTTCGCGAAGGAGTTTGAGGAAAAATATAAGAAAAAACCTTCCACGGATGCGGCCTATGCCTATATCTCGACTCAGATCCTGACCCAGGCGATAGAAAAAGCGGGATCCATAGAGAGGGAAGCGGTGAACAAGGCGCTGCACAGCGGAAACTTCAAGACCATCCTCGGCCCCTACAAATATGACGAGAAAGGCATAAACAAGGAGCAGAGGGGATTCCTCTGCCAGGTGCAGAACGGGCAGCGCAAGATCGTGTGGCCGAAGGACCTTGCAAATGGCGAGGTGCAATTCAAGCGCTAGTGGGGCAGGAGAGACATGTAAGGCAGAGTTTCCTGTAGCGGCGGATACTGAGGCTCCGCGTGTGCGGTTTCAGTCTGTATTCTACCATGCTTTCCGGGGGGAGGGGTCGCGGACCCCTCGTCCCGACAAAATGTTGTTTTAAAGACTGCTCCCGGGATACTCCGCACCCACCGAATTGCGTTCAAACGCCGGAAATGTCCGCTTCTACAGCGGAGTGGAGCTTTGATCGGCCACAGAGCCGTTGATTCTATCCTTCGGACATACAGCTCAAGCGGATTGCTGATGAAAACCCAATTCCACTGCCCTGTAGGAATGATTGTCCACGATATGAACAAATAGCCGGAGGCATTATGCGAAAAGTCTTCATAGTCACGGGTGGTGGCGGCGGGATAGGAAGAGAGGTGGCTCTGGGTATTTGTAAGAGGGGAGATTCCCCGGTCATCATTGACAAAGATTACGCCCGGGCCAAAGAAACGGAGGATCTGGTAACTGGCTTCGGCATAGAGGGAACGGCCTACACGGCAGACCTGACGAAAGCCGATGAGGTCAAAGAGGTTTTTGCAGAGATCTACCACGACTTCAAGAGCATCGATGGCCTTGTGAACAACGCGGGCGGGTATTTTGCTCCCATATCCATTGATGAGATGAATGCAGAGATTTGGGATATGGTTGTCGACGCAAATCTCAAAAGCGCTTTTTTGTGCTCCCTTGAGGCTTTTCATTATATGAAGCCCATGAGGCACGGTAAAATTGTGAACCTGACTTCGACCTTGTTCCTTACCAGCGGCATGAGCCTGTCGCCTTACATCTCTGCAAAAGGCGGCGTGGTGGGCCTCACTAGAGCGTTAGCCGTAGATATGGGAGCTTTCAATATCAATGTCAACGCAATTGCACCAGGGCTCACCAGTACAGATTATGCCTACGAAGCTTTGGGCCGCGAAAGATTCGAAATCGTAAAGCAGTTGAAGGCAATCAAAAAGGATCAGACACCAGGTGATCTCGTCGGGCCGATACTCTTTTTGCTTAGCTCGGATAGTGACTCCATCACCGGTCAGACCCTTATTGTAGACGGAGGACGAGCGTTTCTCTAGCTCTTTTTGTACCATTTTTGACAAGGAAAAGAAGAAATGAATAGCATTTCTCGCATTCTGATCGCGAACCGAGGCGAAATTGCGGCTCGTATCCTGAAAACCTGTAAAAAACTCGGTATAGAGAGTGTGCTCGTCGTTTCTGAAGCAGATAGAGAGAGCCTGCCTTCCAAAATGGCCGACAGATCGATCTGTATAGGACCGGCTCCTGCGAACGAGAGCTATTTAAAGATTGAACTTCTGATTACGGCTGCACTTGGAACAAATTCGGACGCTATACATCCTGGATATGGTTTTCTTTCCGAGAACGCTGGACTCGCGAAAGCCTGCGTGAAGAATGGACTGATTTTTGTGGGGCCTTCTGCAGAAGCGATTCAAAAAATGGGAAATAAGCTAGAGGCGAAAAAGATTGCAGGAAAGTGCGGCGTAAAGTGTATTGAAGGTTCCAGTGGTATACACAGAATGAGTGAAGCTATAGATGCATCCAAAGAGATCGGCTTTCCCGTTATCATAAAAGCTGCTGGTGGAGGGGGCGGCAGAGGCATGAAGGTGGTCGAAAATCTTGCACAACTCGAATTCGCCTTCGATATTTTATCGAGTGAGGTGCTCTCCGCTTTTGGAGACGGGACTCTCTTTATAGAACGCTATTTTAAGAATGCTCGGCATGTCGAGGTGCAGATCCTAGGAGACCAATTAGGAAACATTGTGCACCTGGGTGAGAGGGACTGCTCGGTGCAGAGGAGATATCAAAAGATAATTGAAGAATCTCCGTGTAGTGTCATACATCAGGCTCTGCGAGAGCGGTTGTGTGGGTCGGCGGTTGCTATCGCTCGAGAGATTGAATACGACAACTGCGGGACTGTTGAATTCGTCCTGGACCTCGATTCCAAAGAATTCTATTTCCTGGAAGTCAATACCAGGATCCAGGTCGAGCACCCGGTAACGGAACAAATATGTGGTATTGATATTGTTGAACACCAGATTAGAAGTGCCGCAGGAGAACAGTTGTGGATGCGGCAAGACGAGATAAAAAGCCGAGGACACGCTATTGAATGCAGGATAAATGCCGAGTCTTCCGATGGTAGTTTTCGGCCTTCCCCTGGCAGAATTACGGAATGGCACCCTCCGGAAGACAATTGCATCCGGATAGATACTCATTGCACTCCAGGATACCTGATCCCACCTTTCTATGATTCTCTCATCGCGAAAGTCATTTCAACTGGAAGTAATAGGCAGGAAGCGATTAGTCGGATGCAATCTGCACTTCGGAACTTTAAGGTGGAAGGTGTCGAAACAACTATTCCATTTCTTCAGAAGATCTTAAACAGTGAGGATTATGTCAGTGGAAACTTCAACACTCAGTGGTTAGAAAAATTCCTGTCAAATCTCTAATACTCGCCCGGAGCCGACGCGATATCTATTAGTATTATCCTTCAATGATCGATAGCATTCACCTGGTCCATGACTCTTAAGGAACAGATGCCGGTGTAGCCATGGCAGAGATGAACCTCAAGTTGATCACGATTTTGAGCATCAGCCACCTGTTCATAGATCTTACAGGAGGTGCCCTTCCGGCAGTGATGCCCTTTCTGAAAGAAGCCCTCATCCTGAACTATTCCCAAGTGGGGGCCGTGATCATGATCTCCAATGTCACCTCCTCCATAATACAGCCCTTCTTTGGATATCTCTCCGATAAGCGGCAAATCCGGTGGCTTTTGCCTTTTTCAGTCGTTCTGACCTATGCCGGGTTCTCCTTGATCGGGTTCTCACCGACATACATCGTATTGCTCAGCTTCGTCATACTGAATGGCATGGGAATCGCCTCCTATCACCCGGAAGGCTTCAAGGTGATGCATTCTTTTACAGGCTCGCGTGTGGCCACCGGCATGTCTTTGTTCCAGGTGGGGGGGAGTCTTGGCCTTGCCCTGGGCCCGCTTTGCGCAGCCTACTCCACGCAAATGGCGGGTATTTCCGGAACATTGCTTTTCGCGCTTCTGGGCGTTCCTGTCTTGACGGGCCTGCTGTTTACCAGGAGAGAGTGGTCCTCCGCGAAAGCGGCCTCTAAAAAGGATCCGCATCCTGCTGCGACCGCGGCAGAGGATAGAAAACGCACCTGGACTTCCATGGCGTTGCTTGTTCTTGCGGTGACCATGCGCTCCTGGGCTCATATGGGGATGCTCACGTTTGTGCCCTTTTACTACATGAATTCCGTTGACGGCGACCCGCTCACCGGCAGCAATCTGGTCTTCATTTTCCTCATTGGAGGGACGGTGGGTACTCTAATAGGGGGAGTGATTGCGGATAAAATCGGCCACAGAAACTATTTTCTCGTTTCAATGATCTTGTCAATTCCCTTGCTCTTTCTCCTCCTGCAGGCAAGCGGCACGGCGTTTGCCGTGATTCTTTTTGCGGCGGGGCTGGTGCTCATCTCCAGCTTTTCCGTCACGATTGTCATGGGTCAACAAATTTTGCACAAGAGACTTGGAATGGCATCCGGTCTGATGATGGGCTTCGTGATCGGTATGGGAGGGATAGGCGCAGGCCTTCTCGGACTGGTTGCCGACGCGTGGGGCATCGTCATGGTTCTGAGGCTGATCGCCTTCATGCCGCTCGCAGGACTGATTCCCCTCCTGTTAATGCCCGATCCAAGGAGGAGAGTTGGTTGAGAGCTCAGAAGGCCATTGAATCACAACTGAAAACGTGTTGAACCTGATACAGAAGTACAAAGCCCTTCTGTTTTTGTGATTTTTTTAATGATTCATGCTTACCAAAGTCAACGAGCCTTTTGGGATATTCATATGGCCCCAAAGGATATCAGCGTCCCCCAAAAACTCCAGATATGTCTGCCATAGTCCAACTTATCCCCTGTCACGTACACTGCTTTTACTCCGTAAACATGGCAGGTGTTGGTGCGGGCATGGTAGATCCTTCGTATATCGCAGGGGCAGCCAAAATTCGGATATACGCAAACCACCTGGCGGGCTGCGTCGGGGTTGCCTCAACCATTTTCAGTCTTGAAATCGACCAAAAAGAGGACCTGGCGTTGCAGGTCATTGAAACGGCCGAACGGATCTCACAGGGCATGGGTAGACCAAGATGAAAAATTTTTTCCATCCTTCCAATTTGGCGGTTTTCGGTGTGGCGGCCAATTCGAGAAATTTGGGCAAAAATATTATCTCCAACTCCGTGGAAATGGGCTTTAAAGGCGAGATTTATCCGGTAGGAAGAGAAGCAGGCGAGGTGTACGGCCGGAGGATCATAACCGATCCCCGGGCCTTGCCTCAAGGGATCGATTTGGCGGTGATCCTGGTCCCTGCCCAGTTTGTGGCGGAGACGCTCGAAACCTGCGGGGAAAAAGCAATTCGCCACGCCATCATTTCCACGGGGGGGTTCAGGGAATTCGACGATCAGGACAATCCGGCGGAAAAGGACATGGTCAGGGTCGCCGGGCGATATGGCATCCGATTTATCGGCCCCAACTGCATCGGCGTTATATGTACCGGATCGGGCCTTTGCACGCCGTTCAACCCCATGCAGGTCGGGAGGTTCAAGAAAGGCCCCGTGGGCCTGATCGTTCAGAGCGGCGGGGTAACCACCCAGTGCGCCTATTGTTTTTCCGAAGAACATGTGGGTTTTTCAAAAATTATCAGCATGGGCAATAAATTAGACTTAAATGAGATTGATCTCCTAAACTACCTCATCCATGACGAGGATACGGAACAGATTCACATGTACCTGGAAAGCATTGGAGACGGAAGGGCGCTGACAAGGCTCGCCAAAACATCGAAAAAACCGATTGTCATCTTCAAGTCAAACGTGAGCAAAACGGCATCCAAGGTCGCTTACTCCCACACGGCGGCCCTTTCAAATAATGACCGGATCGTGGATTGTTCTCTCAAGCAGGCGGGGATCGTGCGGGTGGAAGACATTCATCAGATGACTGTGGCCGCCCGGGCGCTTCAACTCCCTGCTCTCAGGGGGAACCGATTGGCCGTCCTATCCATGTCAGGAGGGTTTTCGGTGATATTGGGAGATGCGTGCGAGCGATACGGATTTGAATGTCCTCCCTTGCCCCGCGAGCTCATGGACCAAATTGAGGGTTTTAGGCGGGCGGGGGTCATCCGCATGTCCAACCCCATGGATTTTGGCGATGTTCACGACATCAAGGCCTTGGCATTCACTTTAGAGCATTGCATGGCATTGGACGATATCGACGGCGTCGTTTTATCCTTCATGTATGAGCCTGAGATAGCGAAGATCTTCGGAGACGGGATCGGTACCCCTGAGCAGATCCTGAGTTTCATCAAAAGGATGTCTCAGGAGTACGACAAACCCATAGGACTCAGTTTTCTCGCAGAGAGAAAATACATCCAGGATTTCAAGAGAGTAAACGCCTTTCCCGTTTTCAATGACCCTGTGGAGAGTGTCCGTGGCTTGGGTTTGTTGCGGGATTACTGGCGGGGAATGCAAAGGAATCAGAAAATAAGCGACAGGGGAAAGTTATCCAAAAGCCAGATCATTTCTTAGAACATTTCTTCAACCCTGGCTCAGTTGCTGTCGTGGGGGCGACCAACAATGCCCTTAAGATGAATTTCCGCATCATGCAGAATATAATTGATCTCTGGGATGATGGCGCTGCAATCTTGTAGAGTTGATGCACCCGGAGTTGGTGAAAGAATGCAAAACAAGCGAAAGCTGATGGCCCGACTTGATGACCTGTTCCACCCAAGATCTGTAGCCATCGTGGGATTGCCCCGGGAGATGAAGATTGGGAAGCTTTTTCTCATCGCGCTTCAGGATCAGGGCTATCCCGGGCCTCTCTACCCTGTTCACCCGGAGGCTAAAGAGATTGATGGACTTAAGGCCTATCCGAGCGTCTCTGCCATCCCCGATCCCGTTGACCTGGCCATCATTCTTGTTCCCCATCATAGTGCCCTGCCTGTGGTCGAGGATTGCGCGGCCAAAGGCGTCAAGGGCGCGGTGCTCTTCACTGCCGGATATGGGGAAACCGGAACCGATGAAGGAAAGGCCCTGGAAGAGAGACTTGTTTCTGTTGCCCGTTGTTCAGGGATGCGGCTCTTCGGCCCAAACTGTATGGGACTTTATTGCCCTGCGAGCGGTCTTTCCTTTTTCCCCGAGCTCTCGAAAAAGCCGGGACCCGTGGGGTTTATCTCCCATAGTGGTTCGCTGGCGAACATCATGGCCCGCATAGGTCCCCAAAAGGGAATATATTTCAGCAAAGCCGTAAGCCTGGGGAATGAATGCGATCTGACCGCTGCCGATCTCCTTGCATACCTCGGAGAGGATCCGGAGACGGACGTCATCGGGGCATACCTGGAGGGCATCAAGAATGGCCCCGCTTTTCTAGCAGCCCTCAAAAATGCTTCATGGAAGAAACCGGTTGTCTTTTGGAAGGTGGGGTTGACCCAGGAAGGAAATCGCGCTGCGGCCTCTCATACAGGAGCCTTGGGAGGCTCACGCGAGATTTGGGGAGCGGTTGTTCGGCAGGGAGGGGCAGTTTCTGTAAATGGCTTTGATATCCTGTTTGATACATTGATGGGTTTTTCTCTTTTGCCACGCAACTTGGGAGATCGAATCGCGATCCTCTCCGGCCCTGGCGGACTGGCCGTGGCCGCTGCGGAGGCCTGTGGAAACGCCGGTCTCAGGTTGGCGGAGATATCTCAGAAAACCCGTTCCACATTAGCCGATTTCATTCCACCCACAGGCACGAGCCTTCGGAACCCCATAGACGTGGGACTCTCAGCCTCCCTGGAGATTCAAATTTATACCCAAGCGGCTACTGCCTTGGCGGCAGATCCGGGGGTAGATGCCCTATTGGTGGCTGGTCGGGGCATGACGCCTGACTTGCATAAACTGTACTCACAAGGAATGATCCAGGCCCAAAGAAGGTCTGGAAAACCCATTGTTGTTGTTAACATCCCCGGATTTGACGGGGATTTCGCAAGGGATCTATGCCAGGCCGGGGTTCCATTTTTTGAAACCGTGGAAAGGGCCATGACGATTTACGCACAGGTTCGTCAATACCAAATCTTGCAGGACCGCCGGTCGAATGCCTAGAAGGAGCAGCCGAAACATCGTGGAAACAAAATCCTGCCCGGAGATCTTTCTCAACCCAAAGTCCGTAGCAGTCGTCGGGGCCACCGAGAGGCCGGGGGCATGGGGGGCATTCATAATGGGAGGACTCCGCTCCCTGAGCTATCCAGGAAAAATCTATCCCGTAAACCGGCAGGCCGACCAGGTCTTCGGCATTAGAGCCTACAAAGACCTGAGGGATGTGGAAGGGCCTGTGGATCTGGCGGTCTTGGCGATCCCAGAGGAATTTGTGGAAGAGACCATCGCGTCATGCTGTCAAAAAAAGGTCAAAGGGATTACCGTTATTACGGCGGGATTTGGGGAGACCTCCGAGCACGGACGAAAAAAACAGGAGGCATTAGCCGGCCTCGCTCCAATGGCATCCGCCTGTTAGGCCCGAACGTGATCGGCACATTCAATCTGTATGCAGGATTCAATGCCTCTGCCACGCCCGCCGAAAACTTGCTGCGGACGTCTATTGCCGCCGTCTGCCAGGGAGGCTATGCATTTTACGAATCCTCTCTTCCGGGTGGGCCAAAGGACTCGGCGTGGGGATGTTCGTCCATACCGGAAACGAGTGCGACCTCACCGTAACGGATTTTTTGGAATATTTTGGCCAAGACCCGGAAGTAAGATCGATTATCATGTATATTGAGGCCATCCGGGACGGCAGGCGCTTTACGGAGATCGCCCGCGCTGTAACGAAGATGAAGCCGGTCGTGATCTACAAGGCAGGAAAGACGTCGGGCAGCGCCCGGGCTGCGCAAAGCCACACGGGCGCTCTGTCAGGAAAAAAGGAGATCTATCAGGGTCTGTTCCGTCAGGCCGGAATCATTGGCTCGCCGACAATGGAACTCCTTCTCCCGGTTGCCCATGCCTTGGTTGAACGGCCTGCCATGAGAGGACCGAGGGTGGCAATTATCACGGTAGGAGGTTCCTGGGGTGTAGCCCTGACAGACGCTTTGGAGGAGGCAGGACTTACTGTGCCGGAGTTGAGCCCGAATCTCCAGGAGAGGCTGCGGTCTGCCGGGATGCCGACAAGGGCATCCACACGAAACCCGGTCGACTTTGGGGCCTCGGGTCTTTTCCTCTCTTTAGATACACCGCTCGCCCTTGGGAGTGAAATTCTGTCTTTCGGTGAAGTGGACGCACTCGTAGTGCACGGAATAGGGAGGCCCGGGATGCATACTGCCGGTACCCCGGATGAATGGAAGATATTCTTGGATATTGAAAAGCGTCAGATAAAGGGATTGAACGATCTGGAAAAGAAAATGGGCATACCCGTCTTGATCGGGAGCCATTATAGCCAATCCAATGGGAAAGCCAGGCGATTTGCGACCTCAATAAACAGGGAATACGCGTCTACAATAATCTGTATGAGATCGCGCAACTACTCGCTTTGATGGTTGAGTATTGGAGCAAGAAACCCAGTTCGGGGTAAACCGACAAATGACGCATGCCGATTAATCAAACAGAGGATAGACCAATGAGAATTATAGAAATGGCTTTAGCGAATGGACAACGCACCCTTTCAGAATACGAATCCAAACAGGTCTTGTTTGCTTACGGGATACCGGTCACAAAGGAGGTGTTGCTAAAAAATCTGAAGGGGCTCATGAACGCAACCGAGCAGATCTGCTATCCGCTTGTTTTGAAGGGATGTTCATCGGATATCGCTCACAAGACTGAAATAGGCCTGATAAAACTAGACATCCGGAACGAAGCGGAGGCCGTGTCAGCCTTTGAGGAGATTAAAGCCCATATGGGGACCGGCACTAGTGTTCTGGTACCAGGAGATGGTGAAGGCCGGAGGGAACTCGTTGTCGGGCTCACTCGTGATCCCCAGTTCGGTCCGTGCGTTATGTTCGGGCTCGGGGGGATATTCACCGAGGTCCTGAAGGACATATCGTTTCGCGTGGCCCCGCTGGAAAAGAGGGATGCCTTGGATATGATGCAGGAGATAAGGGGGCACAAGATCCTGGAGGCGGTGCGTGGTATGGAGGCGGCAGATCTCGACATGCTTTCCGATATCCTGATTAAAATGGGGCAGATCGGCCTTGAAAATGAAACCGTAAAAGAAATCGACATCAATCCGGTGATCATCTCCGGGAGCAGACCTGTGGCGGTAGACGCCTTGGTTGTGCTGGAGGGGCGTAAAGGCTGATGAAGTCTGTCATTAGGATCGAAATCCCGATCCCCTTTCCGATAGGCTCGGTTAACCTCTATTTCATTGAAGACTCGGTCCCTACCCTGATCGACGCCGGTTTCTATTCGGAGGAGGCACTGGGGAAGGTAGGCCTTACCCTAAAAAAGGCGGGATATCAGCTTACCGATGTGAAGCGGATCCTGCTCACCCATGGACATCTGGACCATGTGGGGCTTGCGGGGAAGATATCCGGGATAAGCGGGGCCGAGGTCTTTGTTCATCCCTTGGATCGGGATAAATGCATTTGGAATCCGGAAGCGGGTCACGAGAAAAAAATAGAGGGCTTTTTCCGGTTCGCCAGAGAAGCGGGTTTGCCCGATGCGCTCACGGAAGCCATCTCTTTTCAGATGACCGAGCGCTTCAAAAAATTATTCTGCGGCGGCTTTAACGTGAAATATATTAGAGGCGGGGAAACCTTTGCCTTTGATAACTTTTTTCTGGAAGTGATCTGTTGTCCGGGACACACAGCCGGTTCGGTATGCTTTTTTGATCCCAAGGAAGGGAGGCTCTTCTCCGGAGACCATCTTTTGGAAAAGATCACTCCCAACCCTGTAATCGAAATTGGAAATCAGGATGTAATGGGGGAATACAAAAGCCTTTCCTCTTATATGAGCTCATTGGAGGTCATAAGAGACTTGGATGTGGCCTTGGTCCTGCCGGGACACGGCTCCTCATTTTCGAATCATCGAAGACGGATCAATGAGATAATCGGTCACCACCGGATGCGCAGGCAAGAGATCCTCGATGCCTTTAGTGACAACAAAAATGATCGTTCCGACCGAGGTGGAATGACCCTGTTCATGGTCAGTCAAAAACTATTCCCTGAACTCCGGGGGTGGGACATCTTTCTTGGCCTCTCCGAGACCTATGGGCATCTGGAAGTCCTTGAGGATGAGGGGCTGACTACCTCTCGCATGGCAGGGGATCAACGCCTGTATTGCCTTAGTCTTACTGGCCAACGCTGAAGCCTTAAACTGAAACTCACGCATTGACCCTACATAGGCAAACAAGCGGCAAGGTTTTGTCTCAAGCAGGGCATTTCCAAGCGATGTTTTCAATTGACAGGGCAATTAATTGTATGGAGCTCCTTTCCATCTCTTAAAAAGCTGATGTTCAATATGAAAATGGTCAAATATCTTTCCGATGGTCTGGTGAATGATATCTTCTATGGTCTTTGGCTGGTGATAAAAAGATGGCGCAGGCGGCAGGATATGCGCCCCCATGTCGGCCGCCATGGTCATCAGCCTGAGGTGCCCTTTGTGAAGAGGGGTTTCCCTGACCACGAGGACCAGTTTCCTTTTTTCTTTTAAGGTGACATCGGCAGCCCTTATAAGGAGATTATTGGTGTATGAGTTGGCGATGCCCGAGAGTGTCTTTATGGTGCATGGGGCCACGATCATCCCCATGGTCAAAAAAGAGCCGCTGGCAATTGATGAACCGATATCCTTATTATCATGTACCACGTGCGCAAAAGACGCCACTTTTTCGACACTGAAATCGGTTTCTATTTGGATATTTCTCTTGGCAGCTTCCGACAGAACAAGATGCACCTCAAAATCCATCTTTGCCAAAAGCCTTAACGTTTCAATACCATAAATAACTCCGCTGGCGCCTGCAATGCCCACTACCATTCTTTTTTTCATTTTCTCATAACCCACACCATTATCTTATCCATTATTCATTTTCATTACTCTGTCCGAATTCAGCTTTCACCTTTTCTCTGTCGACGGATCCATCAGAAGTTTTGGGCAAGGCTGAGACAAATTCCACGAATTTTGGTTTTTTATATCTTGATATTTTTGAAGCAACAAATTCAATAAGATCATCCGCTAAAAGCGATTGGCCCTGTTTTAAAACACAGAAAGCTTTTATTGCTTCACCCCAATCAGCATCCGGAACCCCGATAACGCAGGTTTCATCAATGGCAGGATGATCCAGGATAGCCGTCTCTACTTCGGCGGGATAGACGTTTTCCCCGCCAGTCTTGATGAGCTCTTTTTCAGGCTTTCTGCCTACATACCAGAGATACCCTTCATCGTCAAACCTGCCGAGGTCTCCGGTATGATGCCATTCATTGCGAAAGGCATACTCGGTCTCCTTTTCAAGATTCCAGAATCCCTTGAATACGGCCGGTCCTCGAACAGCAATTTCACCCACTTCACCGGTTTTCACCTCCTTGTCGGATTCATCAACCAGATTAATCTCTATCCTGTATCCGGGCCTTCCCACTGAACCAGGTTTCTCCGAAGCTTGGTCAAAGCTGACAAGCCCGGAAACTTCCGTCTGTCCGTAACCAAGGCCAAAACGACCTCCCGTCTTCTTCTCAAATGCAGCAATAACGTTCGGTTGGTCTATCCCCATTACCCATCTGAGTCCGGACAAATCCCGGGAGGAGGTCTCGGCTTCTTCGAGGATGTTTGCCAGTATTGGCGGGAAATCTACTATCAGGGTGACATTATCTCGTTCAATGCTCTCTACCGCCAGTTGCCTGTCAAACTTGGGCATGACGATATTCTTGCCGCCTGCGTGAAATACCGCCAGGCTCATGCCTAAACATGCGATATGGTAGAGAGGAAGAAAGGCAAGGTGAACGTCGCTCGGATTTATCCCCATGGCAACCAAATACTCCATATTGGTGGAAATCATATTTTCATGGGTCAAGACGGCGCCGCGCGGCCTTCCTGTAACGGCAGCGGTATGAATGATCACGAAGGGGTCATCAGAAAGAACGCGGCATTCATCGCTGTTCCGATCAACGCGCATCAGGTCCTCGAAAGGAAGGAATTGCGACTCTCCTTCTGATCCTGATATTAAGTATGACTGTTCGACAAAAGGCAATTCAAAAACCATGTCCCTGATAACGGCTTCAGTTTCAGGATCGGAAACAGTAATTCTCGGGGTTGTGTCCCTCATAATATATTCGATCTCATCAACACCTAATCGCCAGTTTATGGGAACCACAATAGCACCTGTTTGCGCCGCAGCGCCATAGATCAGGAAGTATTCAAGGCTGTTTTTTGCAAAAACCGCTATCCTGTCTCCTTCTCTTATGCCGTTATCCGTAAGTCCACGAGCCAAGCGGTTGACCTTAGCCTTAAACTGCCGAAAGGTTGTGTCCTCATTTTCCCAGGTAAAGGCCACATGGCCGGGCATCACCTTTGCATTCCTTTTTATGATACTGTAAATTGAAAAACTATTAACTCTCATACAGGCTCCTTGCATGTTATCAGGGGATATACTGTGTATAACTGAAGTCAGGATACGGCAGGGCACTTGGAACGACACGCCCTATCAGCCCAGGCATTGTACACCCCGGGAGTGTCCTATACCCTCTCTATCCTTTCCAGGCCGAAGAGGCCGTGGGGCCGGACCAATAAAACAATAAGCATAATAAGATAGGGAATCACGATTCTTAACCCACCGCTGTGGGGCAGAAAAGGGTCCAGATAGACCGCGGCGACATTTTCTGAAACCCCTATGATTATTCCACCTATGATACAGCCTGGGATTGAATCCAGGCCTCCCAGGAGCGCCACCGGCAGCACAATTAGTCCCAAGGTGGCCAGTTCCGGGCTGACAGTCAACAACTGTCCAAGAAGAAAACCCCCTATCCCGGCTACAGTGGAGGCAATGCTCCAGGTAAGGGTATAGACTTTCTTCACAGGTATCGCCACGCTTTGGGCCACCTGGTGGTCTTCGGCCACGGCCCTCATTCCTAATCCAAGTTTGGCATATTTGAAAAACAGGAGGAAAACGATGATCAACAATAACGAAATCAAGAAGGCTATTACCATCTGTGGTGCAATTGAGATGTGTTCCCCCAATACCACGGGTTTCAAGAATTCAACCCGTGGGTACCCATAAGGCGCCTTCCACCATATGCCTGTCAATATACCTTTGAAAAGCATTGAAAGGGCTATGGTAACCATGATTATTGTCAGCAACGGCTCTCCGATCAAACGGCGCAACACTATCCTTTCTGTTAAACCGCCTAACAGGGCACAGCACGCCATAGTAAGCAGAAGCGCCAACCAAAAGTCCAGGTGTAGAGCGGTCGCAAAAGTCCAGCCAATGCATGCTCCAAAAAGAAGAAATTCCCCTTGAGCGAGATTGAACACGTGGGAAGATTTAAAAATCAGAACAAATCCGAGGGCTATCAGGCTATAAATGAACCCCACCATCACACCGGATACCAGCACCAATCCCAACATCCCCATTTCGTCACCCCTAACTTACCGTCAGCACTCTCACATCTGTTTTGACAACGCCTGTCCTTCCGTCCCTATATTTTATCTGAGCCTCAACGGAAATCTTATCCCTGTCCCCATAGATGCCTTGTATCAATTCGCCGTAGCGTTCCTTGATAACATCTCTTTTAAGCTTTCTTGTCCTTGTCAGCTCTGATTCGTCGGCATCAAGCTCTTTGTGCAATAAGAGAAACCTCTTTATCCTTGAAGTCTCGGGAACGGACGTATTCACCCGTTCCACCTCATTCAGAATCAGATTGTACACTTCCTCTTTTTGTGACAGATCCGTAAAAGTCGTGTAGTTCACCCTGTTCATCTCCGCCCATCTTCCAACCATGTCAAAACTAATCGTCAAAATCGCCGAAACATAAGCTTTGTCCCTGTCCGCCAACACTATCGCATCGGCAATATAGGGGCTAAACCGCAACCTGCTTTCAATATATTGCGGTGCCACCTTCTCCCCATTAGACAGTTCCGTCAAATCAGCCAATCTGTCCAAGAATATAAGATGCCCTTCATCATTGATAAAGCCTGCATCGCCGGTATGAAACCATCCGTTTCGAATGGCCTTGCTGGTGGCTTCACTATTCTTATAGTAACCACCAAAAACAACACGGCCTTTGACCAGGATCTCGCCTTCTTCGCTTATCTTTACTTCTATTCCGGGAACTGGTCGTCCCACGGTTTCGGGCCTCAACTCACGACCCGAATTACACACGGCGCACGCTTCAGTAGAGGCGTAATGGTTTTTAATAGGGATGCCGATCGCCTGGAGAAGGCGGTATGACTCCGGGCCCAGACTCGCCCCCGAGGACCATGCGAAATTAAGATGAGAAAGGCCCATGTCATCACGAATAGGACGAAACAGAATCCAATCCGCGAAGGCATGGGCAAGTTTCCATAACAAATTTGGTTCATCCCCTCGAGTTTTCATATCGATCCACCTATATCCGACTGGAAGCAGCGCCTTGTATGTAAGTCTTTTCAAAAACGTGGATTCCGTTATTCTCGCCTGCATCATCGACGTCAAACCTTCCCACAGCCTCGAGCCGTAAAACAACTGCGTCGGTCCAATTTCTCTGATATCCGCGCTCACGGTCTCGGGCTCTTCAGGGAAGTTCACTGATCCCCCTGAAAGGAGCTGCCCCGCGATGCTCAAAACCTGTTCCGGCAACCACGCAAAGGGGAGGAAAGAGAATGATTTTGAATCCTCCGTCCAACGTTCCAGTTTCATCATCGCTTTCACTCCGCTGATCAGGTTGTCAAAAGTAAGCATGGCACCTTTCGGCAAACCACTGGTCCCGGAAGTATACAGAAACACGGCCGCATCGTCCGCCTTCCCGGCATCAATACACTCTTCGAAGTAGCCCGGGTTATTTCTCTCATACTCTTTACCCAACGCAACGGCCTTGGTGTAGCTCATCAAAATCGGATCATCGTAGTTGATAAGCCCTTTGGGGTCCCAATATATCACTTTTTCAAGCAAGGGGAGTTCTTCTCTGATCTCCAAAAACTTATCCACCTGTTCCTGATCATCGGCCACAACGAATCGTGTATCCGCATTCTCCACAAGGTATTTTAACTCGGCAGGCGTGGCATCCGTATAAAGACCTACCATTATGGCCCCGAGGGCTTGAACGCCGAGTTCCGTGAAAAAGCCCTCGGGGGCATTATCACCGATAACAGCCACCTTATCGCCCTTTTTTAAACCGATACTCTTTAGGCCTAACCCAATGAGTCTGGCGTTTTGGTAATAATCTCCCCAGGTACAGGTCTTCCAGATCCCGAATTTCTTGAAACGTATGGCGATCTTTTTCCTACCGTACTTCTCATAATTCATTCTAAGAAGCTGGGGAAATGTATCTGATTTAGCCATTTATACCTCGCTTAAATCACCTTCATGAACCGGTTCGCAGAGTTCTCCACAAGGGCTTAAAGCCCATTATATCGTTTACCCAAGCCACCTCTTGCGTCTCTTATAATGCTTTATTTCGCGATAGCTTTTCTTCCCAATCTGCGACAACCCGAGATAAAACTCCTTTACATCCTCGTTGTCCTTCAGCTTCTCGGCCGGGCCTTCCAATACTACCCTGCCGTTTTCCATGACATATGCATGGTGAGCAATCTCAAGGGCCACAGCGGCATTTTGTTCCACCAGTAAAAGAGACGTTTTCTCCTCTTTGTGGATTTTTGTAATGGCTCTAAATATTTCGTCAACAACAAGAGGGGCGAGTCCCAGAGAGGCTTCATCCAAAAGGATGAGCTTTGGCTTTGCCATCAACGCCCTTCCAATAACCAGCATCTGTTGCTCACCGCCTGAAAGAAAGCCGCTTGTTCTGTTGGAAAGGTTTCTCAGTTTCGGAAAATACGAATAAATCCCATCCAGGCTTTTTCTAACTTCAGTTCTGTTCTTTCGCGAATAGGCCCCCACGAGGAGATTCTCCCGAGCGGTAAGGTGCTCCAAGACCCTTCTACCCTCCATAACTTGCGTGATTCCCATGGAAGCGATCCTTTCAGGGTCTTCTCGATCTATCCTATGACCATCATATACGATACTCCCGTCCGATACCCTTCCTTCTTCTGTTTTCAAAAGACCCGAGATCGATTTAAGGGTCGTAGTCTTGCCTGCGCCGTTTGTGCCGAGTAGTGCGACAATTCTGCTTTCTTCAACAACGAGAGACAATCCCCTCAAAACCTGGATAACATTCATATAAACAACTTCAATATTGTTTATTTCAAGCATTACGACAAGTCCCCCTGTGCTTTCTCAAATAGATGTCCCCCATTGTCATAATTATGAAACCTTATCAAAAAATAATCGCACAAACAGCATGCCGAACGGGGTCGACAATATCCGTTCATTTGCCCTTTCCGAGATAGGCGGCTATGACTTCCGGATTGTCTTTTATCTGTTCCGGCGAACCCTCCGCGATTTTTCTGCCAAAATCAAGGACAATGATTCTATCGGCAATATCCATAACCACTTCCATGTCATGTTCGATCATTACGATACAGTTTATCCCATCCCTCAAAACAGGAACGTCGGGGTATGTTTCTCCCTGGCCTTCAAAAATATCGATAATGAACCTCGCGAGGTCCTCTTTTTCCTCCATATTCATGCCTGCCATGGGTTCATCAAGGAGCAGGACATTAGGTTCTAATGCGAGCGCCCTGCCTAGTTCAATCAGTTTTCGTTTTCCATAGGGAAGCAGGCCGGCAGTCTGCTTTCTGATGGATTGCATCCCAAGGAAGTCTATGATGGATTCAACAACCTCACGATGCTTAACCTCTTCGCCCCGGCTTCTGCCAAAATAGAAAGCACCCGAAACGAAGCTTTGTTTCATAAGCAAATGCCTTCCGGCCATCAGGTTGTCCAAGGTGGTAAGCCCGGTATACAATTCGATATTTTGAAAAGTTCGGCCTACCCCGAGCCTGGCAACTCTGTCGGGGCGCATACGGGTAATTGTTTTTCCTTCCAGATAGATGTCGCCGGCCTGGGGCCTATAGAAACCGCTGATACAGTTGAGGATGCAGGTTTTGCCTGCTCCGTTTGGCCCGATTATAGCCAATATCTCACCTTCATTTATTTCGGCGCTGATATCGCGAAGGGCCTGCACTCCGCCAAAACGGAGAGAAAGGCGATCGATTTCAATCTTTACGCGGGTAGCGGCAGCCATTATTTCCCATTCCTCAATCTGTGTATTTTCACGGAAGAATCATTCTTTGATTCTCTTATAACCAACATCTTCAGCCTTCAAATCCAACAAATCCAATGCCTCATCGGAATATATCGATTTTTTACCGTGGGCCTTGGCATATTCCTCGGTATAGATGGGCGCAAGCATTTTATAGTCCGTGTATGTGACCAATTCCCGTCTGCCTTTCTTGCCTACTACCTCATCGACACGCACTTTCTTCATCCCTATCCGGTTCTCTTCGTCAAAGGTGATTTTAGACGGCACAATACCGCCGGTGTCAAAATCCTTTATTTCCAAAAAGGCGTCCCAGACATCACTTCGTGTTAACTTATCTCCCGGCACCTTCTGCAGGGCCAGTCTGATTGCCTCACCGGTTCTTATGGCAGCATACCAGCCGTGCACATAGTTGTGGTCCAGCAACTGCGTTTCCCCATGCTTCTCAGCGCACTTCCTTATTATTTGTAATTGATGCCCGCCCTCCCAGACATAAGCATGACTGCCTATTATTCTCATGCCACTGACTGCTTCAGGCCTGCCGCCTGCAACTTTTATCATTTCTAATGCGGACATGGGAAACAGCCCGATTACCTCCAACTTATCCTCATTCTTGGTGGGATCGCCTTTTAATCCTAATTCATATACATCTCTGACGATTGCGCCACCCTGGGAAACAACCACACCGGTATAGACAAAATTAGCCTTCTTTTCCACGGCCGACATCACCTGCGGTTTGGTATCTATTGGATGAATCGGAACAAAGAAGGTTCCTACCACGTCCACACCGTGCAACTTCGCGTATCTCATCACCTCAGGCGTAATACAGGCTTCCCAACTGGGGTATGCTTCGGGACCGACAAAGGCCAGCTTCGGGGCCCTATTCTTGGTCCACGGGGCATCGCTTTTCTCCCATTTTTCCTTTACATAGTCTATGGCAGCCGCAGAGCACGCACTATAATCAGGCCAGTGCGCGGTGCAAGGGGATGGAAGCGGGTATATAAGCGCGCCGGAGTTGGTCGGCAGCGGCATCTTGTCTTTCAGGGCCGCACTTCTCACGGCCGCAAGTTCCACGGATCCGACCTGTGTAATAGCGACCACGCCGTCAGCCTTAAACTTTTTGTAGAGAGACAAAGTATTGCCCGGCTTAAAACCCGTATCGCCATGAAGAACCTTGAGTTTCACCGTGTTGCCTGCTACATCTTTCCAGCCCCCCTGCTCCTCATTAATATATTCTTCATACCACTTCCATGCGGTTAGGGACTTCCTGCCTTCAATGGTCAACGGACCTGTTTGGTCCGAAGTCACCCCCACCTTGACTACCACCTCCTTTGCTGAAAGATTGTTGACACCATACCCGCAAAACAAACACAACCCGGCTATCAAAGCACCAAAAGTTAGAACAGCTCCTCGACGATTCAACGCATTCCTTTCCATCTCATCCTCCTCCTTGCTATGGTTTTTAATATTCCCATCCCGCCTGCTACGGGGTCGGCCTTGGCCTCATAAAGGCCGAAAGCATAAAAGCCCGAAGAAAATCGTCAGTTGTTACAGGGTATGTTTTCTCGATCCGGAAAACCGCGCTAAACAAGAATCAAAAAAGATTTCCGGCTTTATTGAGGGGAGCATAAAATAGTTTACAGTCACAATGACGCATATTGGACACTTTTCGCCTGAAAATACTTTTTGACAATGTGTGGAGTTTGTTGCCG
>JAGVAP010000107.1 GCA_020060215.1 Deltaproteobacteria bacterium
GGGTTGTTCACCAGGGCCGCGGCCGCTGCCTTCACGACCTGCAACCCGGTCAGCTCGGCGTTCGCCAGGGCCAGAGGGTCGCCTGTCTGCTGCGCCTGGGTGTGCGCCTGGGCCGCGGCAGCCAGTGCCTGGTAGACGTTGTTCTTGGTGGCGGTGTCGATACCCGGGTTTTCGAAAACGCCCCTGATGAAATCCCCGATCACCTGCGCATCGCCGGAGATGACGTTCAGGAAGCTGTTGATGTTGTCATATCCTGTCTCCGCAACCGAACCCCGCAGCCCGCAGACCGCGGAGGGCGTCTGCAGGAAGTTCTTCTTGTGGGAAGAGCCGCTGCTGAACCAGAGCTTCCCTACAAAAACCGTAAGCCGTCGGGCCGTGGACTTGGTCTTGAAGATCCAGCCGCTTTCCTCCTCCCGCTCCTGGATCATGGCGGTGGTATACGGGCTCAGTTTCAGCACGGCCCCGTCCTCAAACGTGACCTCAGCCTGCCCGTCCTTGGTCTGAACGCTGTCCCCCTCATTGAGGATAAGACCTGCGTTCGAGACCTTTGTGACCTGCGTGTCCGAGAGGATCATGACCTCCCCTCTGAAGCTCGTGACCTTGGCGATCGGCTTTGCCGCTTCAACTCCGGCGGCTGTAAGAAGGATCATCCCCAGGCATATGATCAAGAGAACAAGAGGCGACTTGGATCTGATAGTCATGACATCCTCCACGTCCTGGTAACCGATCCGAATGAAGCAGAAGTACCATGCGGATTGTCGGATGAATGGGGTTGGGAAAAATTGCGTGAAACGTATGGCACTTAGATTAAATTGTCAACCAAATTCCTCCGGATGAGCACTGCCGTGACAAAGAACCCGCAGAGGAAGACCGCCCCTCCCGCCCAATACCAGCGGGTTCTTCTGAACCAGTTGCCGTCATTCACGATCTTCACCAATGCGCTTGAAACCAGAGAAGAATGCGTTTCTCCGCCCGGATGTTCCAGGACCAGGAAAACCGGATAGCCGGCCCCGTAAAGGGCGGACAGGTTGCGGACCTGAAAGGAGATGCTCTTTTGTCCGCCGGCTGGGAGCGAGAAATGGAGCGACGGTCTTTCGCACGAGAACTCGTTGGGGAAGTGCAGCGTCGCCTTCAGCTGTTTTTCGCTTGTCCCGGCATTCCGGACCTGGAACTGAACGACCCCGTCATCTTTCATGCTCAAAGGTGCAGCAGTTGCTGAAACTCCAGCGTCCCCCTTTTCCCGCACGAAGAAGGTGGTGCAGGTGAGAGCGGTGAACGGGTAGCCGTTTGCGTCCTGGAAATGGACCAGCACCTTCATTGGGAAGGTGCCCTTTAGGTTGCGGGTGAGCTGTTTTCTGAAACTGAACTCCCTGCTCTCACCCGGGGCCACTCCGGGGTGCACCTGAGAGTAAAATCGACCCCCCAGGATATCGGCCGCAGCGCGGACCTGGCGGGCATCGGCGTTGCCGCGATTCGTGACCTGGATGACGACATGGAGGGTATCCCCCTCAACCCTGGTCACAGCCTGTGTGGTGATGCTTATGGTGCCCGCGAAGCAGTCGATACTGCAGTAAGCAGTAAGCAGTAGGCAGTATGCAGAAAAAAAAGCGCTTAAAGACCAGAAGCTACTACGGATTAAGAAGATCATACTTAGGTGCAGAATTTGTCGGCCTTCTCGATCATGCCGTTTAGCATGCGATTGATTTCGTCGTATCTTTGTAAGAAATTCTTGTGGCGGGAATCATCGACATAACCGAGGTCCAGAGAAAAATCCAACCAGACTTCGGTTTCACCCGCTTCACCCATGCTGTCAATGATCCTGCTCACAAAAGATTTGTTGTAAGGTCTTTTCTTCCATGCCTCGGCAATGATGGCCGGCACGCTTCGGCTGGATCGGCGGATTTGGTCCGTAAGCGAATACGTTTCCTCTCTTGGGAAGCTCTTTGTAGTCTCATGTATTTCAAGCGCGACCTTGTAAGAAAGCTGATATACCTTTAGATCTCTGTACCCTCTGTAGGACTCTCTCTTTTCCATTTCGATGTCCTCATTGGTTTCTCTATTTCTGCTTACTGCTTACTCCTTACTGCCTACTCTCTCCAAGTCCTGACGGGCGTATGTTGCCCAGACCGACCAGCGGTCTTCGCGGATCGCCTTTTCAAAACACTCCCTGGCCTCTTCCGTTTTTCCTTCCTTCCGTTTGATCCTGCCGATCTTCACATAGGATTCCGCTGCGTAGCGGCTGAACGGAAAATCATCCAGGATCCTGCTGTACAGCGCCACGGCCGCACTCGAATCCCCCAGGTTTTCATATGACCCGGCAGTCAGGATCATGCAATGGATGATGTCCTGGTGATCGTCGATGGGGTATGGATCAAAGACCGGGGACATGACTCGAATCGCCTTCTCGAAAAGCGGTTCTGCCTGTTCCCCGTTGCCCTTCTGCTTGAGATCCAGCGCGGTCTGGTATAACCGGTACCCCTTGACGTACTTGCGGACAGCCTTGTCCCTGTTGACGGCGCCTCCGATGATGAGACCAACGGCCGCGAGCAGCACAAGACCCGCGGCGCACCGACGCACGCGGCGGTGATCGAAGAAGGAAAGAAGGTTTTCACCGGTGAAACCCTTTCCGCTTTTTCCTTCTGAGCTCGTCCTTTGCCGTATGCGCCTTACCCCATGCGCGAACAGAAGCAGGAGCGTCACGCCCGTGATGACCGAGCCGATGATCTCCCAGGGGCTCCAGCCGTAGGTCAGCACCACGGTGGGTTCCCTTGGGATGACCAACATCAGGTGAGGGCTGACCGGGTACACCCCGTTTGCCCCCTGAACCTTCCAGTTTGGGAAATAGGACACCTTGATCAGATGGGGCAGCCCCACCTTGTTGGTCGTGAATTCTATCCTCTGGTGCTCCAGCCTGGTCTCCACCCGCAGTCCCCGCCGGTCCAGGAGGTCGCTTCGGAGGTTCCCCAGTTCCTCGATATCCCCCACCTGAGTCGAAAGGATGGCCCGGTCGTCCTCATCTCTTACGTACGGGCTTGGGACCATCAGGAGATCAAGGTTTCGCCCATCCCTGAACCAGCGGTAGAAATCCGCCATCCAATCATCTCCGCCGTACAGAAGAGGCATCCTCCTGGGCACGTCCACGTATCTTCCGTCCGAGTTCTTATAGCGGTAGATCGCGAGCTTTCCGAAGGCGGCTTCCTTCTCGAAATGAGGCGACCCCTCGATGGATTCCCTGGCCTCATTCGTCAGGAGGATGAGCTGGGAGACGTTGTAGAGGTCGAGGTACGCAGGCAGGACGGACGCATTCATTCTGGAGAGGAGGTACGACCTGGGGGCTTTTATCTCTTTGGAGTAGATGGTCTGGAAAAAGGTGATGAACTTGGACGAGGAGGAGGATGCGTAATGGATCCCTTCCATGGTCGGCCTGCCCGAGAAATAGGGCAATGACTCGAATACCCGGTCCCCCCCATAGATCCCGTAAAGGCTGCACTTCTCGTATCCCACCCTCGGCGCATTCAGGGGGTCGCTGGTCCTGAGGTGGAGGTTTGCCGCCCGAAAATCCCTGAAACCCGGATTGTGTTCATACCCCCGGTTGTTGTATCGGAACCAGTTGTCCGCCCTGGATGTCCCGAAGATGATCACGAGGATGCAGCCATAGGTGACGAACAGGGCAGAGCAGACCTTGGCGATCCCCGACGTGCGCGAAAGAAACGGCTCAAGCGTGTCGGCAAAGAAGACGAGGAAAAGAGCAAGGGCAAGAGGGGGGAGGAAGCGGATGTCCGGCACCTGGAGATAGTGCGCAGAGAAGTACAGCACCACACACCCGAATGAAAGCCCGAGGAGCGCCCCCAGCCGAGCGGAATCCGTTTCACCCGCGACAAGAATGGACCGCTCCCTGAAGCCTCTTCTCCAGAGGAGCCACATGGTCCCCCCGGCAAGAAGGGCATGCAGGATGACCATCGCGGGCACGCTCAGGACCAAATCCCGTAGTTCCCTGTTTCCTATCGAACGGCCGAAGAGGTGATGCAGCGCGAGGGCGGCCGAAAGGACCAAGCCTGTAAAGAAGAGGGTCCCCACCATGCGGCAGAAGGTTCCAAAGCCTTGTCGGCTTCTGCTGGACCGCAATCCCGCTGCGACTGCCGCAAGGCCCATGGCCAGTGCAAACGGGACGATCCACGGGCCCAGGAGGCCGGCCGTTTGCGGGCCGATAGGGGAACCGGACAGGGGGGTGATGTGAAGGCCGTGATCGAAAAGCCCCTTCCCGTACACCAGATAGGTCCCGCCAAGATAGAAGAGTGTAAATGCGCCGAGACCTGCGAGACCAACGACGGCCCACCCCCACCACAGGTCGGCAGACGGATTCTTGATTGTGCCGACTGCAGCCAGGGCGATTCTCGGCCCGATCATGAGCAGCAGGAACCCGATGCCGATGAAGGCATAGCGCCAACTCACAAAATCATGCCAGATCATGTACACCGGCGTGGTGTAGGGGTGGCGGTAGGCGAGCATCGGCAGGATCCAGAAGGCCATGATCCCGAAGCCCACGAGAGAGACCCTGAACAGGTACACGGATCTCCCTTTGGCCAGGAACAGGTAAATGACCACGCATACGGCGGGCACAAAGACAAACATGTGGGAGAGTCCGATCAGCCCCAGGAGGATGCCGTTCCGGACAGCCCCCTTCTCCTCTTCCGCGCCCCTGTAAACGGACCCGATGAACCACGGAAACAGGGCAAAGGCGAACATGTAACAGAACTCGCCTGCGTTGGTGCTGAGGATATTGCCTCCGAACATGGTCTGGAGCTCATTGAAGAGCAGGAGCAGGGAAGCGGCCGCGCCGATCACAGGGACGGGGAACCTGTATCCCATTTTCCGGAGCCCGAGGTAGACCATGACCGGGAAGAGGAAGATCCCGGAGGCGATCGCGAACTTGAGGCTGATCGTGAGCGGAACATCGAAGAAATAGCTCGGCAGCGCGGCAAGGAGAAACGGCGGGATGAAATAGAAATTGAAGTTGGGGTACCCGCTGAAATTCCCCATGTCCCACCCCATGAGCCGGCCGTTGGGGAGCAGCTCCGTCACCAGGTGATGGGCGATGCCTTGCCAGCTCGCCGTGTCCCCGCCCGTCACCACGGTGTCATAGAAGAGATAGCGCACATCCAGAAACGCCATCATGAACAGTTCAATGCCGGCGAGAAGCCAAAGATCGAAAAACAGGGAAGACCTCACGCGTTTTAAGCCCGCCCCGGACATGGTCCGGGGGCGCAAAGGCGCAAAGAAAGCAGGAGGGGTCTCGCGCAGAGGCGCGGACACGCTAAGAGGATTCACTTTTTCCAAATGGGAGGCCTGTCCCGTGGAGATGTTTCCGCGGGGAAAAAACGACTTGGAAAAGACTCTGCCGAGCGCACACCGATACTTTGTTCAGAAACCAACCTCATGTAGGATAACCATTTGCTGTCTGGTGGATGATGCTGAACGCATGGGTTCGAGTGATCAAGGATCGCGGGACAGGCGTCAGACCAAGAAGACTCACTCTGCCCCCCTGCGCCTTCCTGACCCCCATAGCCCCACGGGCGACGGAGGTTGCGCGAGAACCTCTTCTCGCTTATCCTGCATCGACCTTGTCTCGCAGATGATGTATCTCGGCCGATTCTGCAGGATCTTCTGGATGTCGCCCAAGTACATCCCGATGATCCCCAGCAGGATGAAGAGGAGCCCGAACAGGAGCGAGGTAAAACCCAGAATAGACGCCCAACCCGGCACAGTCCTTCCGAGACCGTATTGAACGAGGATGTAGACGAGCTCGATGAAGGCGAAACCACTGGTCAGCAGCCCGAGGGTGATCCCGATTCGCAGGGGTTTGCTGGAATAGGCCACGCTCGCAGAGGTCGCCAGGCGAAGCATTCTCGCCAGGCTGTATTTGCTGGCGCCGGTATGTCGCTGTTCCGGGGTGAATGGGACCGTAATGGCTGGGAAGCCCATCCATTGAAAGGCCCCCCGCAGGAAGAGGTCGCTGTCCTGGAACTGGAAAAGGGAGCGCAGGGCCTGACGGTCTACCAGCCTGAAATCGGATGACCCCTCCGGCATCTTGAATCCCGCCAGCAGGGAAAAGGCCCTGTAAAAGTTCCTGGATGTAATCCGTTTGAGGAGGCCCGTCGAGGGAGGGTCCTGCCTGCGTGTGTGGACGATCTTGTACCCCTCCTCCCACCTCGAGATGAGCTCGGGGATGAGCTCAGGGGGGTGCTGGAGATCCCCATCCATGGTGACAATCACATCGCCGGTCGCCTTTTCGAGCCCGGCGAGCAGGGCATTCTGATGGCCGAAGTTGCGCGAGAACCTGTAAGCCGTGACGGCCGGATCACTGCCGCTGATCCCTGTGATGGCTTCCCAGGTCCGATCGCTGCTCCCGTCGTCGACGAAAACGATCTCATGCTCGTAGGGGATCCTCCCGAGTACGGCATCGAGCCGTTCCACCATGGGCAGGATGTTCCCCTCCTCGTTGTAAACGGGAATTACCACGGAGATCTTCTTCTTGCGTGATTCCGGGGCGAACCGGCTGCAGTTGATCCAGGTCATCTTTGAAAAGAAGGGAGTAAGGAGTAGGCGGTAAGGAGTGAAGAGCGATAGAGAGCGATTTCGTGTATTTCGAGGGCCGTCTTGAAGGATAGCTGATATACCCTCAAATCCCTGTAGCCTCTGTAGGTCGAAGTCTTTTCCATTTGCCACTCCTGAGAGACTGTTCTTGGCCGCGGTTACGTTGTTTCGAATATTTGCTTTGTCTCACTCTTTACTTGTTTTGACCTCCCTACTCCCTACTCCTTACTGTTTACTCCCTACTCTCAGACAGCATACTCTTCACGAACTCCACATCCGGGTAATGCATCCACACGTACCTTCGGATCTGCTCCATCATTCTCTTGCGGTCGTTGCCTGTCTCGAGGGCCAGGTTTTTATGGAAGTGCCAACGCGCCCTGGCCAGCATGGCCTCCCACTGGGGGTGTGCCGGGCTGACGGTCTTTGAACGCATGAGCCAGTAATCTCCCATCCAGAAGTGCAGATAGGGGTTGTTCTCGCCCGCGAAGAAGGCGCCGCGCTCCATGGAGAGGTCTGCCGCAGGAATCCATTTTTTCATGGAATCCGGTTCATTCCACAGGTAAGTGTACTCCCACGCAAGGCGGATGTGGGTCTCCGCGTGCAGGGGGTTCAATCTGACCGCATCCTCCAGGACCGTGATGATTCTCGAGTCCCCCAGCTTCCGCTCCTTCTCCCGGTTGATCACCTCCTCATATCTCACCTTCTGAAGCGCCATGGCAAGGCTGTGGAGATAGCTCGCATTGGTCGGCTCCCACGCTACCGCGCTCTCGAGAGGACCAGCGAAGGGTCCACCGGAACTCTTCTTCTCGGCTGTGGCCGAGGAGTAGTAATACGCCTCGGCAACCCCGTGCCTGAGCGACCATATGCCGGACCAGAGAAGGAGACACCCAAAGAGCGCCAGGAGGATGGCGCCCCCGTATTTGAAGGGGACTGCTCGACGTTTCGGAGGCGCATTGTTGTGACCGCGAGTGCCGGGGAGGTGAACGGCGCTGTGCCCGACGGCCAGTATGGCCGAGAGCATCAGGAAGTTGGCCGGAATGTGCAGGTTGAAATCCGACCAGGAGTGGATTCCTATCCCCGCAAGCACGGCAAAGGGGGCCATACCGAGACAGACCGCAAACCCGTCGTGACGCCGCTGCCAGGACCTGAACGCATGGAAGAGGTAGTAGGACATCCCTGTAAAGAGCAGAACCATGCCGGTGATCCCTGCTTCTGAAAGGAATTGGACCCAGTCGTTATGTGCAAACTCGATGAACCTCCGGGTGTCCTCCGGTGCCTGGTACTTGGGATAGACGTACTGGAAGGTACCGATACCGGAACCGACTACCGGGTAGTCGCGGAAGAGGCTGAGTGTGTGGTTCCAGAATCTCGCCCTGTCCTCCATGTTGGCATAGAAGCTTTCGAATCTGGAGAGCGGCTGCTCGACTCCGATGGCCGTAGCATAGACGGAAATGATTAGAAAGAGCGTCAGGACGAAGAAACCTTTCCTGCGGTGGCTCTGTCTCAGCGTGAACAGGAACCCGGTCAGGAGGAGAGCGGCGGCTGCTGCGATCATCGCGCCTCTGGAGGCGGAAAAGATCAGGCCGATGCCCGTCACCGCTCCTGCAAAGAGCACGAAGCTCATCTTGTTGAACCGCTGCTCGCCGGATAGCCATCCTGTAATGCGCGCCCTGAAGTGCTGCTTCCTGTGGAACCCGCCCGTGTTTCTCCTCCTCTTCTCGGAAAGGGCTGCGGCATAGAGGACCCCGAGCACCATGATCATTCCCATCAAACCGGCAAAGTGGTTTCTGTTCACGTACGTCCCCGACACGGTGGTATGAGTCGGTTTCTTGTACCACCAGACGTAATCGCTGCCGGTGAAGGTCTGGCCCACTCCGTAGAGGGCTTCGAAAACGCCCAGGAGCAGGATCATGATCACGGCCGAGTCGATCCTCCTGCGTGTGTTGAGGACGCGGGTCAAGCAGAAAAAGAAGAGCCCGTAAGTGATCCAGAGGATGAGGGACTGCCGGACCGGATCGGAGTATAGGGCGATGGGCGACCATGGGGGGTCTCCGGACTGGGCCGTGACCGCCTGGGAAGCGGGCACCGCCTTCTGGGCCACAACCCATGCCTCCGGGGAGAGAAACCTCAGGAATGGCCCAGGTAGCGGGAGGAGTTGAAAGAGCAGGTAGACGAAGAAGAGCAGGAAGATGAGGTTGAGGCCGGTGGCGGGAAACCGGACCTGCCATTCACCCGTTTTCCAGTCTTTCTCAATGGCGCTGACGGCCAGGAGCACGCTCGCCGCAAAAACCCCGATGGACATGACCGCCTGGGCGGAAAGGTAGACGGCGCCGAAGGCAAGCGGAGACCATATCAGAACGCTCATTAGTAATATGAATGCAGCCGTATCCATAAATCAGAAGTTGAGAGGTTGAGAAGATGAGAAGATGAGACCGTGAAGAAGGAGTTGAGAAAAAAACAGAATGAAGATCAGAAGCAGAACTTATCTGAGCTCATCTCCATGGAGTTGAGCATGGTGATGATTTCTTCGTACTCGTTGTGCGCTTGCGCCAGCCTTCCGCAATCGCAGAGCAGACGCCTCTTGAAGAACGCCGTATCTGGTCAACAAGGGAGTACCGCTCTTCCGGAGGAAACCGCTTCGTTATCCTGTAAATCCGCATGGCTGCATCAAATGCCTTGCGGTAAGCATTTAGCTCACGGAAGTGCTTTATTTGCTTCTTCAAGCGAACCCTCTCAACTTCTCATCCTCTCTTCACCCCATTGCCGCGGTTTTCGGGTTTCGGCCTTCTTCCTCTTTTTCTCAACTTCTTAACCTCTCAACCTCTCAACTTCTCTTCTCTTTCAGCGCTGGAATGCGGACCTCGCCTCTCGCCTCGCCGCCCGACTCCGCACGCACAGTTACCCGCAGCGTGATCGCGCCGCTGCCTTTGCCCCTGATCGTTGCAGTGGGGCCCATGCCGGTTACCTCCGCCCCGTCACATTCATGCTCGTAGCTCAGCCTCCCTGCCCCGGAAGCCGTGACGGAGACCTGATATACCCTCGGCCCTTCCGTCCTCAGGGGCTTCAGGACAATCTGCTCGATGGCCGGCCGGTTCGAGGCATTGGCCGTGACTCCCGACTCCGAAGGGGTCATGGCGATCATATACTGCTGCTGGCTCTCCACCTGGACCTGTAGCCGTTCGATCGTGTTCGACTGATGAGCAAAGATGTCGTAAGTGCCAGGCCGCAGACTAAAATGGATGACCCCGTCCTCTGCTGTGCGCCCGTCTGCAGCCTTCTCCCCGTCGCCTGTTTTTAAAAGGACGTAAGTGCGCAGGGGCTGCTTATCGGGTCCGAAGCATTGAACCGTCAGCTTGCCGAAATGGACCACCGCGGTTGCGTCCAGATCGGTGACCACGTTCACGTTGGAGAGCTCGATCGTATTGTCTCCTATGACCTCGATCCTGTAAGCGCCTTCAGGCAGCATCCACGTCTTCGTGCCTTCGGTCCCCACATTGCCCGACCTCACGCGGGTGCCGAGCTGGTTGTAGATGTGGACCAGTGTGTCCAGCGGCTCTTGCCGACCGGAAAGGGTTCGTATGGTGAGGTCTCCTCCGGAGATGAAATGGCCGTAGACAGGGGAGTCCTCATGGGGATCGGACACCCAGACGTTCACCTGATAAGGCCCCTTCTCCTTCGGGGCGTGGTAGACCACCTCGCGTCCGCTTCCCTCTATCGCTCCCACGGTCGCTTCGTAGTGGTAAGTCAAAGGGTCCCCGTCGTCATCATATGCCTCTACCATGATCCGGGAGGACTGGCCTGCCTTGATCAGGGGCGGGTCGCTGGTGACGGACCTGATCTTTGGGGGCTGGTTCGCGAAGTCGCCGGCCAGGGTTTCCTGTCGCGCCGACACGACAAGATCTCGAAATTCCCTCTTCGGGTCTGAAAAGACTTCGATCCGATAGGTCCCGGGCCGGACATGATAAGATAACCGCCCCCCCTGCGCCATGGTTTCGCCTATCATCCTGCGGCCCCCCGGGCCGTAGAAAACGGCATACTCGCCCTGATCCATGAAGGAGAGGGTCAGCTTCCCCCATTCGGCCTTCACGCGGCTTGTCTGGCCGGGGATGGCCCTGATGCCGGTGATCGTCATCTCGTTTCTCGCGGTCAGCACTGCCTGATAATCGCCTTCTGCAACATTGAAGGAGATCTCTCCTTCCCTGCCGATCCGGCCACCGGCAACCTTCCGCTTCTCCGAGTCGTAGAGGTCCACAGCGGCCTCAATGCGCTCGTCCCCAACTCCGAGGGACTCGATGAGTATTCTTCCGAACCGAACATCGATGCTGCGTTTCCTGCCGGTTATGACTTCGACGTCCTTCACCTCGATCATGCTGTCCCCGAGCACCTGAAGGGAGTAGGCGCCCTGCCGTATCTGCCACGTCTTTGTACCGGAAGGCCCCAGGTTCTCGGAAGTGACGCGATTCCCCAGCCGATCAAATATCTGCACAAGAGCGTTGAAAGGTTCTCCCCGGCCGGTGACGGCGCGGACGGTCAGTTCCGCGCCCGAGATGAAGTAATCGAAGGTGTCGGATGCACCGGCCGGGTCGGACACGGTGACGGTCACCTTGTATGCGCCGCTCTCCAGGGGGGCATGGTAGACGACGCGGGGACCTTTGCCCTCGATTCTTCCTTGGCCGGTCGTGTAGGAATACTTGAGGGTATCCCCATCGTCATCCGTCGCATCCACCCGTATCCTGGCCGACTCGCCTGGCTGCACAATGGCGGGATCGCTCGATACCTCCCTGATCCTGGGAGGGCTGTTGATGAGCTCCCCAACGGCCGTTTCTTTGCCGGCATGGACCACGATGTCTCGGAACTCCCTGCGGGGCTCGGTGTGGACGACGATAGAGTAGATCCCCGGCCGTACATGGCAGGACAATTTTCCCGCATCTCCAATGACTCCGCCAAAGATCTTGCGCTCGGGGGACTCATAGACGTTCACGTATTTCCCGGGCTCACTCATCTTCAGGGTGAGCCTGCCCCACTCGGTCCTGACAGACGTCTCTTTTCCGCGGTTCACCTCGATGGAGGTGATCTCCGTGTGGTTGTTCGCATAGAGAGTCGCGCGGTATTCCCCCTCGGCCACGTTGAAGATGGTCTCTCCGGGGTTCCCGGCCTTCCCCCCCCGCACCTTCTCCCCCTTGGAATCGAAAAGATCCACGGCTGCATCGACGGGATCGCCGTTAGGCCCATGAGACTTGAACCGGATGCGTCCGAACACAACATCTACCTTGTGCTCCCGTTCGGCGGTCACCTGAATATCCGGCACCTCGATCGGGTTGTCGCCGGTGACCAGGAGCCTGTAGCGGCCTTCCCGGAGCCGCCATTTCCTGGCGCCCTCCGGTCCCAGGCCGCTGGAAGCCGCGGTGCTGCCGAGACGGTCGAGTATCTGCACATGGCCGTTGAAAGGCTCTCGATTCGCCGTGAAGGCCCGTACAGCCAGCTCGCCGCTGGAGAAAGAATAATCGAAGGTATCGGATGCGCCGTGGGAGTCGGAAACGGTGACGCTGATCTTCTGGGGGCCGTTTCCCTGCGGGGCGTGATAGACCACCCTTTCCCCGCTCCCCTCGATTCTCCCCCCGTCCGGTTTATAGGAGAAGGTCAGGGGGTCCCCGTCCTCGTCCCTGGCATCGACCCGGATCTTCGCGGACTGCCCGGGCCGGATCAGCGGGGGATTGCTCGTGATCTCGACGATCCTGGGGGGATGATTGATAGACTCGCCCGCAAGGGTCTCCTGATTCGCACGCACGACAAGATTTTCGAACTCTCTTCGGGGGTCGGTGTGGACCAGGATCTTGTAGGTCCCGGGCTTCACGTAGGCGGACAGCTTGCCGGTCCTGCCGATCCCGAGGGCCAGGACCTGGGCCCCGCCGGCGTCGAAGAAGGCGGCGAACCGGCCGGGGTCGTTCAGGGAGAGGGTCAGCTTGCCGAAGTCGGCCCTGACCCGGGTCTCCTGCCCCTGTACCACGCGGATGGATCCTATCTCGACGGAGTTGTTCGCAATGGCCCTGGCGCTGTAGGTTCCAGCGTGCACATGGAAGTAGGTCTCCCCCTCCCTCTCGGTCCTGCCGCCGCCCACCCTCCGTCCCTCGGAGTCATAGAGGTCCACGAAGGAGCGGACGCGCTCGCCGTCGACGCCGAAGGAGTCGACGACCACGCGGCCGAAGGTGAGGTCGATCTTCTTTTCCTGCGCCAGTGAAGGGGAAGGGGAAGTAAGCAGTAGGCAGTAGGCAGCAAGCAGATGCAGGATGGAAAAAAAGAGTTTCACCAGAGAAAGGCCACCTCCACTATGAAGGAAAGATTCAAGATAAAGGATGCCGGATTCAAATCAGAAGTTAGGAAGAGAGAAGCTGTCGCGGGCAAGAAGGAGAGCGCTTCATAGCCATTCGCAAGCTACTAAGGTTCCCAGCTTCTTGAACTCAGGGTCGCCCGTGAGGATCACCGCATTGCATTCCAAGGCGGTGGCGCGGCGATGCAGCGAAGGAGATGGGGTGTGTGGCCTTGATCTCCGCGGCCTTCCAGATGAGGTCGGGTTCAGGGAGAACGAGATTTATATGAAGTTCTCGAGAAAGGCCTTGGCCTTTTCGATTCCGGCTGTTCTGATGCTTTTATAGTAGACCTCCCCCAGATTGAGGTAGCTCATGAATCCGGTCACGGTGCTATCCCTGCAGCCGACCATCAGGGCCTTCACCCTCCTATACCCAGCCTCTTTCTGGATCCAATTTAGAATGGCGTGGCTGTCAAACAGGGCGCGATCAGATGTCATGCGCTGAGCCGTCCTCCCGTTCGCTGTCCTTCCTGCGCTCTTCCAGGAGGTCAGAAGCCATGGAGCCCGGCTGGTCTGCGAAGATCCCCGTCAGGAATTCGATCGGGTCATCGGGCAGGGGCTTGATCTCGATGTGGTCGTCCACGAGTTCAAGGGACAGGGCTTTGCCTGGCTTGATCCAGAGTTTCTCCCGGATCTCCTTGGGGATAATCACTTGTCCTTTGGGGTAGGTTTTGTCGACAGCCATTCCAGGTTGTACCTATTAGCCGAAAGTATAACCGTTCAGGGCAAAGGTGCCATATCGATCCGGCTGGGTAAGTTTTCTCCGAGGGTACTACCGGCACATGAAACAACACTGCCTTGCCTTTGGTGCACTGAGCGGGGGGGAGTTTGATTCACGGCCTAGTGCAACGGCGGGCGCTCAGCCGATTTCCTCAACCACCTCTTCTTTCCGTTCCCGTGGCCATTCGCCTTGTACCCGTCAGCGGGTGTGCCGTCCGGGTGGAACTCGGGGCGCATCATGGAGGGACCTTCAAACGGCAGGGTCTGTTGTTGAGGGGGGGCGGTGTTTTTCAAAAGGTGTATGCCCTTCCTCATTGATATTCGGGAGATGGTCTCCACCGACGTTCGCCTGAGATGCTCTATGCGCCGGAGAATCTGGGTCGAGATCTGGTAGGGAGCCCCCAGGGTCTTGGAAACCACAAGGGTGCCGAACTGGAAACTCCGGTACTCCAGAGGGAGCGAGACGAACATGGTCCGACGGGGATCGATGCTGCTCAGGTCCAGACTTTTCCATTTTCCGGACTTCCACACGAATTTTTCTACAGGCTCATCGTAAAAATCGCGCGGGCCTATATTGAGCTCCATGTAATCCAGGTTCAGATACTCTGCAGCGTCGACGAGTTTACGCCAGAACTCATCGAGGGTTTCGGACCTGGCGATCTCGATCTGGCGGGCAAGGAAAGTGCGGCGGTCCCGCTTGAAGCCGAAATCGTCGGTGATGTCGTTCACCCACCCCAGCAGCTTGTCCATTGCAAGGTATTCCAGGTAACCCAGCTTACGGATGCCGAAAACGATCATAGCGCCTACCAGCAGCAACAGCAGCGCACTCCTGTCGTCGCGCGAGTGCACCATCAGGAGAGAGATCACTCCCATGAAAACGGTGACACCGTACAGGATGATCACCGCGCGACGATGGCTGTATCCAATCTTGAGGAGCCGGTGATGGAAGTGGTCCCGGTCGGGCTTGAAGATCCGCTGCCCGCGGATGAATCGCCGCACCGACGACCAGATGGTGTCCATCAGCGGTATGCCCAGGGCGATCATTGGAATCAGGATAGCCACCGCAGCATGGCCTTTGATGGAGCCGAGCATGCTCAACGTCGCAAGCATGTACCCCAGGAAGTAGCTGCCGCTGTCCCCGAGAAAAATGGAAGCCGGGTTGAAGTTGTATCTCAAGAACCCCAGGATGGAGCCGGCAAGGACGGTCAGGAGGATGGCCACCTCCATCCGGCCCGACAGCACGCAAAGGATGATCAAGACCATGGAGACGAAGAAGGCAACACCTGAGGCGAGCCCGTCCAGGCCGTCGATCAGGTTGACGGCGTTGACCACCAGGAGCACCCACAGGACGGTTGCCGGGATGGAGAGCAACCCCATGTCGATGACCGGCATCATCGGGATCTGTACCGCATGGATCTGAATCCCGCCCGCATAGGCTACAAGGGCTGCGAAGACCTGAACCAGCAGTTTGGTGTTTGGACGGATCCCCCGGATGTCGTCGATCAGTCCCAGGACGAAAATGACGACTCCGCCTGCAACCACATAGATCAGACGGACATCTTCGTACAAAAAATCCAGGAGTCGTGTGCCCAGCAGCAGCATAGGCACAAAGGCGAGGTAAAAACTCAGGTACACCGCCAGCCCGCCCGCCCTTGGAATAGGTGTCCGGTGCACCTTTCGATCTGACGGCATATCCATGATGCCGTATTTTCTTGCGGCCTTGGCTACCAGGGGGGTCAGCAGCAACGACAGGATAAGGGATAGGAGAAATGCAGCGATGAGCGTAGTCATAGGGACACCTGCCTATCTGATGGTGTCAAGACAGTCTATCTGCAAAGAACTCCGGCTTCCGGGGCAATTCGGTGTGGATGGCTTCGTGGATTCTGCTGTCGGGTAGAAGGATCAGCCACGCCGTCAGGAAAATGAGCTTGAGGTCCAGCCATAGGGATTGGTGCTCTTTGTACCACAGCTCCAGCTCCCCTTTGTAGGGGGCGACGATCCTGCGGTGAAACTCGACCTGATCCATGCCCGAGCGGCCGGCCATGACTTCTTCGTCGCGAAAAACGACGGAGCCCAAACCCGTGAGTCCCGGCCGAAGGTCGATGATCCTCTTGCGGACGTGCTCGGGATAGAGTGCAAAGTACTTCGGGGTCTGCGGACGGGGGCCCACGATGCTCATGTCCCCCATGAGCACATTGATCAGTTGTGGGACTTCGTTGAGCTTGGCCTTCCGAAGAAACCTTCCGAAGCGCAGCACTCTCGGATCCTTGTGAAGGGTGATGTCCCCGGGGCCGATGTTCGGGCTGTCCTTGAGCATGGTCGCGAACTTGATCAGCCCGAAGAGTTCTCCGTTTTTCCCGACGCGTGACTGGATGAAAAAGATCTCTCCTTCGCCCGTAAAGCGCAAGATCACGGCAATGACGATTCCGAAAGGGAGGAATACGGCCAGGGAGAGTAGGGAAATCAGGATGTCCAGGAATCTTTTCATAATTTATGGAGTCCTCCGGATCGGTTTGCCGCAAAGACATGGATGGACATGGCACGGGTCTGGGGTCCCGGGGTGAAACCTACATCTTTTGGTCGAGATATTTCCCGGTCTCCTTGTGCTGAAACTCGGGGATCATCTTCTTGAAGAGTTCCACGAGGGCCTCTTTTGTCCACGTTCCCCCGTTACGCATGGACATGATCGATGCCTCGAAATCATCCAGCATGGTGCTGTCGAATTCCGCATCGTTCTTAATGACGCCGATGGAGTCAAACCGCTCCATATCGAGCCGTTCATCACCCGTGTAGAATTCCTCGAAGTCCTTTTCACCGGAGGTGTCGCTTTCGAAAAAGTAGCAGGGCCACTTTCTGCGGGCGGCAAGCTCGTCCACGCGTGCGCGGGCCTCCTCTTCCGTGTCGCATGGGCTGGGCTCATAGCCCAGGTCTTGCAGGTAGCGGACCGCAACTTCAGAGAACGTGATGAGGTGGAGGTCTTCGCTAAGCTTGGGGAAAAAGATGTCACGGTTCTGTCCGAGCAGGCACGACATCAGGCAGAGCTCGCCGGACTCCCTGGGGGTCACAAAATAGCGCCGGACGTCATTCGGGGCGGAGAGGGGCTGCCTCTTCTGCAGCCTTTGGTTGAATCCGTGGAGCAGGCTCCCGTCTGAGAAGGCCACGTTGGCGAACCGGGCGGTCGACACCGGCACCTCGAGGCTCCTCCTCATGAGGAAAAGCTCCATAATGCGCTTGGAAGCGCCCATCATGTTGACCGGGTTTGTGGCCTTGTCCGTGGAGACGCAGAAAAATTTCCTGCTGCCGCCCCGAACCGCCTGCGCGGCGAGCCGGTCGTTGTTGAAGATATTGACCTGGATCAACCGCATCAGAGTGAAGGGGTCCTTTTCGCTTCGCACGTGCTTCAAGGCGGAAAGGTTCAGGATAAAATCGTACGGTCTCCCGGCGGCGGCAAAGGCATCGTATTCTATCGAGTTGCTGTCCAGGGGCAGGGCCTGGAAATCCCCTTCGATGTAGCCGAGTGAACTGCGGATATCCCGCACCAGCTCCACGAGGTTGTTCTCGCTGATGTCGATGACATGGAGTGCTGCCGGGTTCCGTTTGAAGACTTCCCGGACAACCGCTTGCCCGATAGACCCGGCTCCTCCCACCACCAGGAAGCGACTCCGCGAGATCATCTCGCGGAGTTCGGTCTCGTGTCGGGCAACGTCGTCGTCGAAGAGCTCCCTTTCACGGCCGATGAGCTTCAAGATCTTTTCCATAAACCATCCATAGACTCCAAAACTATCTATCCACAGATTACACCGATTATCACCGATTATATTTAAAGATCTGTGTGAATCTGCGTAATCTGCGGACTTTACCACCGACTATGTTTTCAAACAATCTGCGTGAATCTGCGTAACCTGTGAACTGTATCACCGACTATGTTTTCAAATAATCTGCGTGAATCTGCGTAATCTGCGGACTGTATCACCGATTATGTTTTCAAACAATCTGCGTGAACCTGCGTAATCTGTGGACTGTATCACCGACTATGTTTTCAAACAATCTGTGTGAATCTGCGTAATCTGCGGATCGTGGATGAAGCGCTCGTACTGAAGAGACCTCCCTCCGAAGTTGATGAGAAGACCAGTCTCGAACCCGGTCGCCTTCAGGTAGTTCAGGATCTGGGCCCTCTCATCGCCTGACAGCGCGTCCAGGGCTTTGATCTCAACCACAATCTTTTCAAAACAGATGAAATCCGGTTGGTACTTCTTCTTTAAGGGCTTCCCTTTATAGATGATTTCCAGGATCGGCTGAGCTGCAAAGGGAATCCCGGAGGAGGAAAACTCTCTCTCCAGGGCTTCCTGGTAAACCGGTTCGAGAAAACCGCAGCCCAGCTCCCGGTGGACTTCCATGGCCGCCCCGATGATGGCATATGTCCGGTCATCCCTCCGCATTCGTTCCGCAGATGAAGCTGATTTTAGTTATCCACAGATTACACCGATTCTCACCGATTCCTGTTCTCAAAAAATCTGTGCTAATCTGAAAATCTGTGGATGTCAGGTGCTGAAGTCTATCTTCCGCAGATGAACCTGACTTTAGTTATCCGCAGATTACACCGATTCTCACCGATTCCTGTCTTCAAAAAAATCTGTGCTAATCTGAGAAATCTATGGATGTCAGGTGCTGAAGTCTGTCTTCCGCAGATGAACCTGACTTTAGTTATCCGCAGATTACACCGATTCTCACCGATTCCTGTCTTCAAAAAAATCTGTGCTAATCTGAGAAATCTGTGGAGGTCAGGTGCTGAAGTCTATCTTCCGCAGATGAACCTGACTTTAGTTATCCACAGATTACACCGATTCACACCGATTCCTGTCTTCAAAAAAATCTGTGCTAATCTGAGAAATCTGTAGTTATCCACAGATTACACCGATTCACACCGATTCCTGTCTTCAAAAAAATCTGTGCTAATCTGAGAAATCTGTGGAGGTCAGGTGCTGAAGTCTATCTTCCGCAGATGA